>NZ_JAQFFK010000001.1 GCF_027594145.1 Methanococcoides alaskense
TCCAAGAATTGTTCAAGTCCTTTTCTCAAACTCTCTTTCGGGGCGAATCCCAGTTTCTCAGCCTTTGAAATATCGGCCACACTATGTTTTATATCTCCTGCAATTGGTTCTTTATGGTCTGGCTTGACATCCTTTTCGAATAGTTCTATTATGATCTCTGCAAGCTCATTGATAGTTGTGGCTTTGCCTGTAGCTGCATTGAAAACATTTCCAATGGCCGCTTTCTTCGAGATCATAAGATCCACCAGATCCACAACATCCTGGACATGGATGAAATCCCTGGTCTGCTCTCCGTCACCGAAGATAATCGGGACAGTCCCTCCTGAAACTTTATCCATGAACTTTGAGATAACTCCTGAATACGGATTCGAGGGGTCCTGTCTGGGGCTGTATATGTTGAAAGGCCTTATACAGGTCGTTGGTAGTCCGTATGCCTTGTTATACATAAGGCAATATTTTTCTCCTGCAAGCTTACTGGCACCATATGGTGATAATGGCTCTTGCGTATGTGTTTCAGGTATTGGCAACTCAACAGGGTTTCCGTAGGTAGCAGCTGAACTGAAATACACAAATCTTTCAATATCCGCATGGCGTGCTTCCTCAAGCAGGTTCAACGTACCCATAATATTGTTTTGTGCATCGAAAAGAGGTTCGTTCATCGACCTTACAACGCTTATCTGGGCGGCAGTATGTATGATCACATCTGCATCTTGTACGTATTCTGAAACATCTTCCCTTATATCTGCTTTTATCACAGGTACATCTTCAGGAAGCATCTCTCTTGTCGTGGAGGAATAGTTATCGAGTACAGTCACTTCGTTATCTTCATGGAGGTGATCGACAAGATAGCTTCCGACCTGGCCCAAACCACCGGTAATAAGAACTCTTTGCATATCTCTGAAAATGGTTTTCTTTTATATGGACTTTGTGAATCTGGGTTTAATATGTGAATATTTCATTATTATGAGTATAATCACTTATGCAAGTCTTTCATAATGTTAATATAGTATTGTGTCACTTGTATATTTTGAGGGCCATTGTAGTTCTCTCCTCTCTACATTACATGTGGTGTGGTACAAAATCGAAACAAAGGTTGCGGTGGTACGTCCTTTGTTGATGTCGATATTATTGAAACCAAAGCGGGCTTTGTGGTGAGGCCCGCTTACATCCCCTCTTTCTCATTCTTTGTTATGGATTATTTTCGGTCATCAAATTGTGGTCACCATGTTCTTTCGAATTTTCTGGCGATCGACAAGATCGCTCCCGACCTGATCCTCAACAATACCCCATTGAATATCTCTCAAAATAGTTCTCTTTTCTATGGTCTCTGTGCATTTGAGATTAATATGTGAATATTTCATTATTATGAGTATAATCACTTATGCAAGTCTTTCATAATGTTAATATAGTATTGTGCCATTTGTATATTTAGAGAATAATTGCAGTTCTCTCCCCTCTACATTACATGTGGTGTGGTACAAAATCGAAACAAAGGTTGTGGTGGTACGGCTTTTGTTTGTGTCGATATTATCGAAACCAAAGCGGGCTTTGTGGTGAGGCCCGCTTACATCCCCTCTTTTTCTCATTCTTTGTTATGGCTCATTTCCTGTCCAATTTGTTCAAGCAGATATCTTATTATCTCGGTTGGGTGCTTTTCTCGCTTTCAATTTTCACTTTGGTATCAAAAAGCATCATTATGATTGTAATCATAACTTCAAAAATTCATTCCATAAGTTAATATGCCATTACTGTGTGTTTCATTTGATTGTACGCTTAAAGCTACTGAATTGACCCGGTGGTGATGTCGTACAAGAAAAACGATTTGGTTTGTGTCATTACTATGCACCGGACCAGGGGGCACACTGTGCCCCCATCATCCCCTCTACTTTTCTCAATGTCCTTTACTCTCAATAACGCTCAGAAACATAATTCTGATCGAAAATATGTCAAAAAAGAAATGTGGCAGTATCTTCAAATCTTCTCTGCCGGAGGTGCGGTGTTCAATTTCACGTACTTAACACCCTTTAGTGCCATTAATCTCTCGTCCATCTCCTTGACAAGTTCTCCTTCTCCATCAAAGATAACGACCTCAAGGCAGTTATCATGGTCAAGGTGGATATGCACTGAGGACTTGATCAGGTCTGAATAATCATGCTGGATATCCGCGATAGCATTTGAAAGTCCTCTTTTGGTATGGTCGTAGATAACGGTAATAGTTCCTACGCGCCTTCCCCTTATGTCGCTCATCCATTCATACTGAGTGATGTAGTTGCGTATCGCATCCCTAATACCTTCTGAACGTGAAGAATATCCTCTGCTCTCTATAATTGAATCAAATTTATTCAACAGATTGTCGGGAAGTGAAACTCCTATTCTCATTAGTTCATGTTCCATGATTTCACCTGCACTAAAATAGACATAAAAGGTAATAACATTTTGTACCATTCTTATTATTTTAGTTGTTATTTAATCTCGAAAAACGCACTAGAATATATATTTATATTTAAGTGTGCTATATGGTATTCATAATTAACAAAATATAGACTATCCATATTTGGAGACCAAATTTCATGAAAACGGAAGAACTTTACTCAGGCAAAGCAAAGACCATCTATAAGACCGAAAACCCAAATGAACTTATCTCAGAGTTCAGGGACAGCCTCACAGCTTTTGACGGCAAGAAGAAAAGTGAAGCAAAGAATAAAGGTTATTACAATGCTCAGATATCAAAGAAGATCTTTGAGATGCTCGAAGAAGAGGGTATTAAAACACACTACCTCGGTATGGTGTCTGGCAATGAGATGCTCGTAAAGAAGGTTGAGATAATTCTCATCGAAGTAATTCCAAGGAACATTGCAGCAGGTTCTATCACTCGTAAATATCCTGTTGAAGAAGGTACGGTCTTCAAAGAGCCCGTTCTTGTATTCGATTACAAGAGCGATGAATTCGGTGATCCTATGATCAATGATGATATCGCAGTTGCGATGGGTGTTGCAACACGTGAAGAGATCGATTTCATTCGTAGCATGGCATTGAAGATCAACGCTATTCTCAAGAGCTATCTTGAGAGCAATGGCTTCCTGCTTCCTGACTTCAAACTTGAGTTCGGTAGGGTGGACGGTGAGATCGTCCTTGCTGACGAAATTTCTTGTGACACCTGCAGGTTCTGGGACGTTGAGACCGGTGAATCCATGGACAAGGACCTGTTCAGATTCGATAAGGGTGACCTTTCAAAAGCATATGAAAAAGTTGCGCACAGACTTGTCCCTGAAATATTCGAGGAGTAAATGGATAAATATGATGTTATTGTGGTCGGAGCCGGTGTGACCGGTCTTCTGGCCGCACTTACATTATCAAAGCACGGCAAAAAAGTGCTGGTGCTTGAAAAACAGGACTCTGTGGGGGGAAACTGTAACAGTTACACAGTGGATGGTTATCAAGTAGACACCGGTCCGCATGCGATCACTCATCTTGCAGAAGGTCCGCTTAGGCGGCTCATGGACAATTATTTTGATTACCAGCCGGTATTCGAGGACTACGGTCAGTATTATGTAAGGACCGAGGAACGTTTTGTAAAAGTTCCCTCAACGATCAAAGAATTCGTCACATTTGACGTTTTTCCCAAACTTGACCGCCTTGCAATTACTCAGGCCATCACGAAGTCTCTCACAATGGCTTCCTTTGGTATCGATCTCTCGGACCAATCGGTCTATGATTCCCTTCCTGCAAACCTTTCAAAGGACACTTACGACTTCGCAGATGCTATATCCTACTTCCTTTCCGGACGTTGTATGAAAGAAACATCTGCACAGAGGGTGCTGGCAGGAAGCAGTTTTGTAAGGGATAGTGTGACTCAGGAACAGTTCGAAGAGATCATCAAACAGGAATCCACTCCTCAAACCGAATCCATACTCCAGTCTGTCCTCCCATCCAATCTCCATCTCTCACTTCATTCAAGGATAAACCTATCTTGCCTCGGAAGACTTGCTTCCAACAAGGTCAGTCTTTCCCAGGGATATCCGCGAAAAGGCCTAAAATCCCTGCTCAATGCAATTCTTTATTCTCTTCCCTCGACCGTGGAAATTAAGACCGGATGTGAGGTCCATAAGATATTCACTGATAATGGAAAGGCCTGGGGTGTCGAAGCGGACAATGCATATAGTGCTGATCTTGTGATATACACAGGATTTGCAACATCCCTTCCCACTCTGGTCGAAGACCTTCCGGCATCTTACAAAGAGCTGCTTGACGGTATCGTTCATTCTAAAAGTCTCACATTATGGCTTGGCCTTGACAGGATGATGGATGAGTTCAAATATGTCGGGTCTGAGATATGGTTCAAGGACACCCCTTACTGGGCGATGCCCACAAGCAATTATGATCCTTCCCTTGCACCTAAAGGAAAACAGCTGATAGGGTTTGCTTTCTTCATGGATGAGGACAATGATGAGTCCAAAGATCTAAAGAACGCCTATGAGACGATCTACCGTGCTATCCCAAACATCGAGGATCGCATAGAAATGAAGCATCATCAGGTGATCGTTCCTGAAAAAGCTGCAGTGACGCTCAATGGAAAATTTGCTGATATCCGTACTCCGGTAAAGAATCTTTATGTTGCAGGGACGGATACCGATAAACGCAGCATGGGAGTGACCCGGGCTGCATATTCTATACTTGAAATGTTAAAAGTGTTGAACGAGGACGGTAATCTTCACTGATCACCGTCTGATTATCATTGTTCTGAGTCTGTCGGCTGCATGTTCGGTCTTATCTGCAATGTCTGCAATAGTTCTGACAAGTTCGATAAAATAGAACACCCCGACAGCCCCTAGTTCCTTTTCATGAGCATATATGTCTTTGACAAGGTCCTTCTCGATAAGGTCTGTGATATGTTCCATCTCTTCTATCTGCGGAACAAGGGCCAGGGTCTCCTCGACCTCACGTTTGCTAAAGGATGTTTCAAGGAGTTCGCTCAACGAATCTACCAGCTTTTCGTATATTTCCACTGTTTTCACTGTCTCTGCACTCAGTTGACATAGCTGGTCCTTTATCCCCTCGGGCATATCGCATTGTCTCAGGGTAAGCATATATGCCGCTTCCTGTGCCACATCGGCGATGGAATCCTGTGGCTTTAAAAAGTTTAGCAGGTCCTCTGCGTTCACAGGCAGCATTATCGAAGACGAAAGCTGTCCTCTTATCGTCTGTTTGATAATATCCGCTTCATGCTCGATGTTGTCGATCTCATGGCTAAGCTCTTCAACAAGGGGCATATTGGTGCAATATGCATTGACCGCCTGATCGAGCTTTCTTACCGTCTCCACACCTTTTGATGCGTGCAGGTAAAGTGGCTTAAAAGGCGATTTCGCAAATACGCTAAGTACCGAACGAATGTATTCCCTTTTCATTATAATCCAACTCCCCTTAATCCCAGGAATATAAGTGCTGATGTTACTGCTGCTATCGGCACTGTGATTATCCATGACATGGCTATCTTTCCAATAACACTAAGATCGACTGCAGCAAGACCGCCTGCAAGTCCGACCCCTATCACAGAACCAACTAGTGTATGCGTTGTAGAGATTGGTATTGAACTGTAGCTATGAAGGACAACAACGGATGCTGTAGCGAGTTCTGCAGAGAATCCCCTTGTAGGTGTCAGTTCAGTTATCTTTGTACCTATCGTCTCTATAACGCGGTATCCCCATGTAGCAAGTCCGATGACCATTCCGACACCACCGACCATTAAGACCCATGCGGGTATGGTCAGGTCTGCGAATCCGAGGGCGTTAAGTCCTGCGTAGAGTGGTCCGACAGCGTTTGCTACATCGTTAGAACCATGTGCGAATGCAATAAAACATGCAGTACCTATCTGAAGTATCACAAATTTCTTTTCTATATTATATGGATTGTCCGTCTTCTGTAATAACGTCAGCCGTATGATCGTGAATATAATGTATGCGAGGACGGCACCTAATATGGGTGAGACCAACCAGCTGCCCACGATCTTTGTGAGTACTATCCAGTTGATATCGCTATAAGCGATAATTCCCTGATATGCAGACACAAGTCCAAAACCAAGTACTGATCCAACAATTGAGTGTGTGGTGGAGACCGGCAGGTTGTAAAATGTAGCGAAAGTGATCCAGAATCCGGCTGCAAGGATAGCTGCCAGCATTCCTACTGCTACAAGGTTCGGATCTAACAGCTTAATACTGTCAATAGGTACGATGCCTTTTGCAATGGTCGATGTGACTCTCTGACCAAAAAAGATAGCACCCACGAATTCAAAGACAGCTGCCACAAGTATTACCTGTTTCAGTGAGAGTGCTCCACTCCCTACTGATGTTCCCATTGCATTAGCAAGATCGTTCGCTCCGATATTCCAAGCCATGTAGAGGCCTGCGATTACCAAAAGAACCACAATTGGATTTAATAGATCTATCATATTTCCTTCCTTTGATCAAGTACTAAAGCTGATAATGTCACACTTGTGATAAATGTATCAATCATTATTTTTTGCTATGGAAATAATCTCTTCACGTGCCTTTTTAGCATCCCCGTCCTCGGGGTCCAGCTCGATGAGCAGATCGTATGTCTTAATGGCATCATTATAATTATCTTCCTGTACACTGAGTTCGGCAGCATTTGTCAGTATTGCGTTTGCTTCCTGTTTGTGCCCAAGTGTGTAAAGCAGTTTACCTCTTGTTCTCCACATGTCGATGTTGGCAACATCGAGTTCAAGGGCATTCTCTATCGCTCCGAGTGCCTTCTCGTATGTCTCAATACTCCTGCTCATAAGGGCTTTCAACTCCCACATCTCGGCTGCTTCCTGGAAACATTTTACTGCTTCCTTTGCCTGCCCAAGCTTCCTGTGAGCAATACCTGTGAAGAAGATGGGCTCGACAAAGTCTTCTGTCAGTCCCATTGTCTCCTCAAAAGCTGAAATGGCAGCACCGTATCTTTCAGATTCGAGAAGTAACATTCCTTTGCTGTGCCATACATGTGCAATGCTCGGGTCTATCTCTATGGAGCGTTCAAATTCCTCAATACCCTCTTGAGCCCTTCCCATTTCCGCAAGGATACCACCTTTTAGGAAATAGCTTTCAGCATCCTTTGGCGCTATCTCTGTGATATTCGTGAATATCTCCAGTGCTCCCTCAAGGTCATCCTTGATGGCAAGGATATTACCTTTCAATTTGAGTGCCTCGATATCTTCTCTAAGGTCCAATGCCTCATTGGTGGTCTCAAGGGCATCATCATAGAGATGAAGTCCGGTGAGTATCCGCGCTTTGATAAGCAGGGCATGAGTTGGGTCAGGTGCATGGTTGATCGCCTGTTCCACAACTTCCAGTGCCTGATCGAGATGGCTTTCCCTGCATAATGACATTACTTTGTTTATCAGAAAATCTGCCAGTTCTTGAGGTGACATATCACTTTTAGGTTCGGACATAATCACCAATTGTGCAATACCATTTTAATGTCTTGCGGAGGATTCAGAAAAAAGAGTCAAGTGTTTTCTGGAAACGCATGTCTGAAAGCATCTTTGCCTTTGCTTTCCATTGCTCCGAAGGTGTTCTCACTCGTGTTGCCATGTCATCCAGTGCTTCTTCAATGGTCTCAAACGTGCGTGGGATGGAGGACAATGCATTTCTGGCAGCCTCGCGGACCACCCATACCCCAAGCGGTGCCCAGTATTCAGGCGTTATTTCCCGTATCATGAATACCGATGCTTGCTTTTGTATCTTCTCAAGATGTTCCAGGGCGGCCATACGGGCGGCATAATATCCTCCGGCAAGGTTCGAATATCCTTTTTTACCGTTAATGTCTTCCATGTCCTGCCCTATCCATGAAGAATCTCCTGACCAGGCCGAGCTTTTCATCCATATCTCGAGCAGCTCGTAAGAATATCTACGGGGGGTCATGAGTATCTCAAAATAGTTTCCGAAACATCCTCCGCTGAACACTGATATCTCACTGATGAGGGGCAGGTCTATCACACGGTCAGTAATGTCCTTCCCGACCATATCATCCGTGGCTGTAATTGCCCAGCGGGTAGGTACAAGTTTCCGTTCCTGTCCCAACAAGCCTATGGAAAGCAATCTTGTGATATGTTCCGTGGGGATGTCCCCTTTAAAGAGTTCACACACAGCATCCTTTGCAAGGGCATCAGTGTCGTATGCCAGATGATCCACTTTTTTCGGGACCTTCGGATTCTCTGCAATATCAAAGTCCTTCATGGTTCCGGAAGGGCCCATGGGGGTAAGTACGCTGTCGAACTTCAGGTCCTGTTTCAATGGTTTTGTGAACCAGGCTTCTGTATCGATGGGTGACTTTGACAATGCGAGTTCCTGCGATTTTTCCAGGAGTTTATCTGGTCTGTTCGCATTTTTCACATCCATGGTCGTATTTGCCCGAACAAGCTGGCATCTGGCAGATATGATGTCCTGGATGTCCATGGAAAGCCAATGTTTGGGGTCTTCCAGTGCCATTGCATCCTTAGAATCCACCTGTGGTGGGATCATGGGTCCGGCCTTGACCTGGGGGTAACCATATCTTCCCACAAAGACCGCTGGCGGGGAAGCACCAAAAATAGAACCGTCTGAAGATATCGAAGTTGCAGTGCTCTCGGCAGATCTGAACTTCTCAAGAATAGGACACCGAGGTCTTCCGCAAAGTCCTTTTCCTTTACATTGGATGCATAGACTTTTGCTCAATCTTCATCATCTTTACATAATATGCAATATTCTGCTTCCGGTGCATTTTTGAACAACCAACCTGAACGCTGTACGAACTTGCATACATTGCACATTCCCTCGTTCATGGCCTTTGCAGGCATCCCATTGACAAGGTTGGTGGCAAATTTCCTTATCTCTTCATTGGTCTCTTCTGAAAATCCTACTTCTGCTCCCCTTTTCTCACTCACGTACTGGGAAACGGCAGCTCTGGACAATCCGAGAATGTCGGCAACCTGTTGCTGTGTGCATCCGTGGTCGATCATCATGGTACGTGCAAGTCCGGCTCGTATTGCTGGCAAAACTCTCTGAACCATTATCTCGCAGGTAGGTTTCATAATATTATATCCTTCACTCGTCCTATTTGATTTTTTTGGCAGCACTAATGATAAGCAGATCTGCACTCGAACGGACGCTCATAATTCAAAAAAAGGACATAGCATTCAATACCAGCATTGGTATGGCCATGTTCCGTTCATTATTAATTTTTAATACGAACATCAGGTCTGTCTGACAGTCCTGTTATTCAAAGTCAATTTCAGTCCTTGATCTGTTCGGGGGAGAACCCTTTCTTTACAAGAACGGCTTTCATGCGACTCAGATGGTTGCCCTGCAATTCTACGGCACTACCTTTTACAGTTCCGCCACACGCAAACTTTGATTTAAGGTATGTGGACAGTTCGTGGAGGTCGATCTCATTAGCATCGAATCCTTCTACAACTGTAACTTCTTTACCGTATCTTCGTCTATTCACTTTCACTGTAATTCTTTGTTGCTCTTTTGCCACTTCTTCACAAATACATAGCTCTGATGGCAAACCGCAAACCGGGCACATTTCTGAACTCATCTTCTAGTTTTTCCTCCGCAAATTTATTGCGTCATATCCATAAATTATTATAATGTATGTTATTTATAGGTAATAAATAGATGTCTTTTATGTATCCCACTATGCTATTAAAATCTAATGGTGATGTTATATCATCTGATGTCGAATATGCAAAAAGCATGTTCAAGCAGGCTAAAGGCCTCATGTTCAGGCGCTCTGTCCCTGATAGCTATGCTATGGTCTTTATTTTTTCCTCTCTCAAGAAAATATCTCTCCACATGCTGTTTGTACCATTTCCTCTGGATGTCCTTTTTCTCAATGAAGATAAAAGGATAGTCAAGACCACCACTCTCAGGCCCTGGATCGGTATCACTGATTCCGGTGAAAAGATCAGGTACGTCATAGAACTACCTTCAGGTACCATCTCTTCCAACGAGCTCAAGGTTGGGGATGATCTGATGTTCGATGAACCTTGAACTTCTCTCTCGCTGGAAATCTTTATCTAATCTATGGTTTATTTAAGCCTAAATCATACTCCTTATATAATGAGGCGCACAAATGTTACCTGAAAATGACCTGAAGATCATAACAGAAGAGATGGGCAGAGAACCAAACCTTGTTGAACAGGGATGCTTTTTGAATCTTTGGAGCGAACACTGCTCCTACCGTTCCAGTGCTCCCCTGCTAAAAACCTTTACCACTGTGGGAGATCGTGTTATCATAGGTCCTGGCGACGATGCAGCGATCATCCGCTTCGGAGAAGGCTGGGTACTTGCCATTGGAATGGAAAGCCACAACCATCCTTCATATGTCGATCCCTATAACGGATCAGCAACCGGTGTTGGCGGAATTGTGCGTGATATAATTTCCATGGGTGCCCGCCCAATAGCGCTTATGGATCCATTGTATTTCGGTCCTCTGGACACTCCCAAGAACCTTTACCTTTTTGAGCATATCATTGAAGGTATCGCAGGTTACGGTAACTGCATTGGTGTTCCTGTTGTCAGGGGTGAAACATACTTCGATGAATCCTACAGCGGAAACCCTCTGGTGAACGTTGTCTGTGTGGGTCTGGCACGCGAAGAGAACATCGTGACCGCATGTGCACAGAAAGCAGGCAACAAACTTGTCCTCATAGGTTCGACCACAGGCCGTGACGGTCTTGGCGGTGCATCCTTTGCGTCCCGCGACCTTTCAGAAGAGGCTGAAGCCGAGGACCGCCCAAGTATACAGATCGGTGACCCATTCACCGAAAAGCTTGCGATCGAAGCAACACTGGAAGCTATCGGTGCAGGCTATGTTCTCTCATGCAGGGACCTTGGTGCAGCAGGTCTTGCAGGTGCAAGTTCTGAAATGGCATCAAAGGGTAAACTCGGTATGCGTCTGGAAGCTGACAAAGTTATCCTCAGGGAAGACGGCATGACTCCTTACGAGATCATGATCGCCGAATCTCAGGAACGCATACTAATGGAAGTCGAACCTGAAAATGTCGATGCTGTCCTTGCGATCGGAAAGAAGTACGACCTCCATGCAAGCATGATAGGTGAACTTACAGAACGTCTCTATTATACTGTTGAGTTCGAAGGTGAAATGGTAGCTGACATTCCGGTAATGCTGCTCACCGAAGGTGCGCCAACGTTCGAAAGACCATCCACTGCTCCTCCAGAGCGTGATATCGGTGAAAAACCAGACCTTCCTGCAGACCTGAAAAAGGTCGTTCTCGATATCCTCTCCTCCCACAACATCGCTTCAAAAGAATGGATCTATCGCCAGTATGACCACGAAGTGCAGGTGCGTACTGTGGAAAAACCCGGCTCAGATGCAGCAGTTCTTCGCATAGGCGATGGAAAGGGACTTGCCATGTCATGCGGATGCAACCCGCGCCACACACTTCTTGATCCATACGAAGGTGGAAAAGGCACGCTCATCGAGAATAGTATGAACCTTGCAGTAAAAGGTGCAGAAGGTATCGCACTCGTGGATTGCCTGAACTTCGGAAACCCTGAAAGACCTGACATCTACTGGCAGTTCAAACAGGCTATCCTCGGTCTCGGTGACGCTGCAAGAAGCCTGTCCATTCCGGTGGTCGGAGGGAACGTTTCCCTTTACAACGAAAGCGGAGAATATGGCACTGCCATCGCACCAACACCATCCATTGGTCTTATCGGTATCACCGGAGAGCTTGAAACAGTTCCTCAAAGCCACTTTACAGGAGAAGGCAACACCATCATCCTCGTAGGCAACACCCTTGATGAGATGGGTGGCTCGGAATATTACAACATGGTCGGGCTAAGGCTCAACGGTAATGTGCCAAAGGTAACCGATGATTCAGTAAAGGTCATTGAAAAGCTCATCAATGTGGTGAGGGATGGAAATGTAGTGTCTGCTCACGATGTATCTGCCGGTGGTCTTGTTGTGGCCCTCTCTGAGATGTGTGACTCCATGGGTGCAGATATCGATCTGAGCACCGTAGGCGACAACCTGCGTGCTGACGATATCCTTTTCTCCGAATCCCATGCAAGAGCAATTCTTGTAACATCCTCTCCTGAAAAGGTCACAGAAATGCTTTCCGATGTATCGCATACTGTCATTGGATCCGTAGGCGGTAACAACCTGAGCATCAAAGGTGAAGGATTCGATATTTCACTCTCCCTTGAGGAGATATCAGATGCAAGGACATCTCTTACAAAACTGATGATGGAATAATTTCCATTATCTTCTTTTTCATTTTAGAACTTTATATTGAAGTTCTATTTTTGTAAAACTTTATCCTTTTTGTCATTTGCCTTAAGGCGTTTCCACTCGATGTCTATATTTATATGAAGAATATAATTCAATACTATCGCAGGTGAGAAGTGAGTTTGAAAAAAGAAGATGATCTCCCTGATATAGCTCCAGGTCCTGTCATCCATAAAAGAAGATGCTGGTCTCATGCCAGCATTGTGATCTGCTCAACTCCTTTTATCAAAGAATCGACCTCTTCTTTGGTATTGTACAGGGCAAATGAAGCTCTTACGGTACCTTCGACACCGATCAGGTCCACTGATGGCATGGCGCAATGGTAACCGCTTCGAACACATATCTTTCTTGTCTCGTCAAGGATCATGGCGACATCATGCGGGTTCATGCTCTGCACATTAAAAGGCACGACTCCGGTCCTGTCCTTTGGTCCGTATACCTCCACCCCATCTATCTCTGCAAGGCGCGTTGCAGTATCTTGTGCCAGCTCTTTCTCATGTTTCTCTATGGCTTCCACGCCAATATCCTTCACATATTCCACGGCTCGTCCAAGACCTATGACCCCTGGGATGTTCGGGGTTCCGGCTTCGAACTTTGATGGGGATGGCTCAAGCTCATAACTTTCAGTGGTCACTGCATGAACGGTTCCGCCACCTACATAAACGGGCTCAAGGATGTCCGGGTCCTTTATGCAGAGCACTCCAGTTCCCTGTGGTCCGAGCAAACCTTTATGACCTGGGGTAATGAAAAAGTCACATCCGATATCTTTGATATCCACTGGCATATGTCCGGCAGACTGTGAGCCGTCAACAAGTGTCAATACATCGGATCGGTGTGCTATCTGAGTTATTTTCTTGACATCCCTGACAGAACCGAAAACATTAGAAACATGGTTGACACTCACCAGTCTTGTTCTGTCCGTAATGGCCTCATCGATATCCTTTGGATCAACATTTCCTTCCCTGTCCGATCCGACGACTGTGACTTCAACACCCTGTTCTCTTAGCCTCATCCAGGGGAGAAGATTTGAATGATGTTCGACAACAGTTGTCACCACATGGTCGCCAGCTTCCCATTTCAGTCCTATTGATACCATATTGATGCTTTCTGTGGCATTTTTGGTAAATATGGTTCCCTCTGACCCGATATTCAGGAATTCAGCGACTGTATCCCTTGCATCCTCATAGTGGTCAGTGGTCTGACGGGCAAGCCTGTGAGCTCCTCTGCCATGATTTGCAGCATATTTGAAAAAATAATCGTTCATGGAGTTGACGGCTTGCACCGGCGTCTGTGTTGTGGCACCGCTATCAAGGTAGATAACTTCCTCAAGAACGGGGAAATCTTTGCGTACAGAAAGAATATCATACATATTCGTTTCATACGCAAGATTGCTAAAAATAGGTTTTGCAGCTTATTTATTTAGATAGAAATCCACCGAGCATGAAATTGCAAAGTTCCCGCTCATCAGCATCCAGTCTTTCAGTGGTCTGGCCACTTACAACCGCAAAGTACCTGTCTTCTCCATTTCTGGCAGATATATCATCTATTTTCATGATATTTCTCATAATTTAATTCCTCCTGTCTCTTCAATTGTAGTTATAGAATTTGGCCTGCCTAGCAGAGCCGAACTCTTAACAACGAGTTAATCTTATTTATATTTTTCTATTTATATGGGAGTTTTTGTGTTGTTATTGTCGTAAGGAATATAATGTTACAAAAGAGTCACCTTACCATGTGTCACATCATGATCGATAGATCATTGCAATATATAGAAGGTACGCAGCGCGTTCTCGATGAGGGGGCTACTCTTGAGAATACTCAACCTCATCTTAAAAGAATAGGTGTAACCAGGATCGCAAGCATAACCGAGCTTGATCGTATCGGGATACCTGTTTTTTCAGCCATAAGACCTTCCGCAGCCGATGGTGCGATATCCATCTATTCCGGCAAAGGAGCTTCAGAGGCACAGGCAAGGATCTCGGCCATGATGGAAAGCTTCGAAAGATGTCTTGCTGAACGTGTAAGTGTAAATGCGGATATCGATGAAGAGATCGCAGCCGATGAATTTATCGAGAGCTCAGATAAAGCAAGTGAAGGGCATGAGCTACTGGACGTAGATTCTTTACTTCTCTTTGAACCGATAGCCTCCGATAAACTGGTCGAATGGATCAAAGGCTGGGATATGTTGCAGGAGAAGGAGATCTATGTTCCCTCAAATGCTGTCCATCACCCATACGATTCACCGGGAATGTCAGCAAAACTTTTCCGAAGCAATACCAATGGACTTGCTTCCGGTAACGTTATCGAGGAGGCCATTCTCCACGGCTTGCTTGAAGTGATAGAACGTGATGCTCTGAGCATATCTGAGTTTAACAGGAATCCGGGCAAGGAACTCGTTCTTACTGAAAATGACGGTATCAACTATGAGCTCGTAAAGAAGTTCGAAGATACCGGCGTGCAGATAAAATTATGGTATCTGGGACATGATACCGCTATCACCACCATCGTAGCGGCTACCGATGACCTTGAACTGAAAGATGCCGCATTGCTTGTCATGGGTGCAGGCTCCCATCTCAAGCCGGAGATCGCTGTACGAAGGGCAATTACAGAAGCTGCACAATCAAGGGTCGTACAGATACACGGCGCACGTGAGGATACTGACAGGGAATCATTTGTGAGGCAGATCGGATATGACC
Source organism: Methanococcoides alaskense (assembly GCF_027594145.1). Taxonomy (GTDB): domain Archaea; phylum Halobacteriota; class Methanosarcinia; order Methanosarcinales; family Methanosarcinaceae; genus Methanococcoides; species Methanococcoides alaskense. The sequence goes on from NZ_JAQFFK010000001.1 coordinate 14,994, forward strand.
GCATGAAAAGGATGAACCGGTTCTGGTATGACGAAGGTGAGTCCATAACGATCGACCAGATAAATGATATTTCCGCATCAACTCCTGCTGAGAACATTGATGTGGTCCTCAATGAGCTACGTAAAGTTACAGACAGCGCAATAGTGGTGGACCTGTCCCGTGAAAGTATCGGTGTTCCTGTGGTGAGGGTCATCATTCCCGGATTCGAACAATATACCCTTGACCGCGAACGTGTGGGTAAACGTTTAAGACAAGGTCGCAAGTCCCTGGCTTCATCTGAAAAGCCCTGGAAGAGAAAGTTCGGGCGTAACAAGTGATCCCATGAGAGCAGTGGTATTTGCAGGTACAAGTATCTGCCATGAAGATGCAAAAGCCATACTTGATGCTGTCTATCTGCCTCCTGTGGCAAGGGGTGATATGGAAAAGGTCGTGTCCCAGGGCTATGATATCATAGGCATTATAGATGGCATGTTCTTCGATAGGGCCGCTGTTGCACACAAAGAGATCCTCCATGCAATGAAGAAAGGCATCGCCGTAGTAGGTGGTTGCAGCATGGGTGCACTCCGTGCATCCGAACTTGATGTGCATGGGATGATCGGTGTCGGCAAGATATATGAATGGTATCGTGACGGTGTTCTCGAATCTGACGATGAGGTGGCTGTAACCACAAATCCCGAAACCTTTGAACCTGTATCTGTTCCCCTTGTTAACATCAGGGAGACCTTACAGGCAGCATACGATGAAGGTGTCATCGATGAGAGTATCCGTCTCTCCCTGCTTAATATAGCAATGGAGCTACACTATCCTCTCAGAAGTTATCTTGGTATTATAAAAACAGCTGTTGATAAAGGTATACTTTCCGAAAAAGAGCCGTTATTAAATTATTGTCTGAACAACGAGACCGATGTCAAAAGAGCTGATGCTATACTCGTTCTTGAAAAGATAAAAGAGCTTATGAAAAAGTAAGCTCATGCGTGGTCTTCATGGTCAAGTTCGCAACCATCATGTTCTATCCTGCCACAAACCCCGAAAGTTGGATGTCCCATTGAATTGCAGATCGCATCAATGGCATCCTTTGATACAAAACCTTCAAAACGTGCAACCTCTTTACAGGATTCTTCCGGTGTAAATCCGTAATGGTTTAACATAAGGCTTAAAATACGGTGTCTTCTCAGAATGAAATGTGTGTATTTCTTCCCTTTCTCAGTAAGGCTGACACCTCTGTAAGGTATATGTTTCACATATCCTGTGGAATCCAGTTCATTGATAGCTTTCGTTGTCGTTGAGGGATCTACTTTCATGTGTCTGGAAATATCCGTGGTGCGCACATTATCGCCTTTCTCAAGCAGGAATTTCAGGTACTCTATCTTTTTCGGAGATAGCTCAAGCCCTGTTATGTTCTCCATAGACCTGATTGATCCCCTGTTTATTTAAAATTTGCGTACATACCAAAAATACCCATTCTCATTTTGGACCATGCTTTTCAATGAACAGTTCGATGAGTGATCCCGTAATGCTTTTCTTGGAAGGGGGTGTGGGGATCTTATCTATGGGAAACCATTTTGCATCCTCTATCTCATTGGCATCTATCTCTATATCTCCGCTTTTATAGGTCGCGGTGAATCCTATCATCAAAGAAGAAGGAAATGGCCAGGGCTGGCTCCCAAAATATGAAAGTTCCTTTATGGATACACCAACCTCTTCTTTGACCTCCCTGTGTACTGCGTGTTCTATGGTCTCTCCGGCTTCCACAAATCCTGCAACAAGGCCGTACATACCTTCCTTGAAATGATGTGACCTTGCCATGAGCAATTGCTCTTCCTTTTCTATAAGGACCACAATAGCAGGACTTATCCTTGGATATGCGATATGTGCACAACTGCCACATTGCATCCCTGTTTCTTTGGGCACATAATGTGTGTAATTCCCACAGAGCCCGCAGTATTGGTGTGTGCGGTAGAAATCTGCCATCTGTACCGCTCTTGAAGTAATGCCAAGCATCTCTTCATCGACGATACCATACAGATCATTCAGTTCAAGGAATTCCATATCCTCGAACTCTGCTTCTTCCGGTATTTCAAAACAATGGCAGGGTATGTCACCAAGCGTTCCGATGTAGATGATCTCTGTACTCTCAAGAACACTTCTTTCAGGGATGTACTTAAAATACTCTTCAGCATCGATACCGTTCTCGACCAGCACCTTCCGGCTTCGTACCGGGAAATATAGGGCTTTACTTTCTGGATTATCTTCCATTCCGTGGAATTCGAGTTCTTCGGTAGCAAAAGAAGGATTATAATATGGTTTCATAGTTTCACACCTGTATTTCTCATAGAAGTTCGGTCTCTGGACCATAGCCTTTCGGTTAAAGCTCCTTAAAGACCTGCAAGATCGAAGTAGCTCCAGAGGTAGAGTACGACCGTTCCAACTATTGCTATAAGGACAAAGGTATTCCTTGAATGGTAATAAAGTTCCTTTGAACCTGACATCTTTATAATCATTATTTTATTAAGGGTGCTGATGATCCCTGCCATCACAGCGGTCTGGGCAGCCACAGTATAGGGAACATTGCCTGTAAAAGCCAATGCTGCAACGGATGCCACAACAGCGGAACTGCTTACAAGTCCTCCAAGAGCTGTAATGTAGATACCTGTACTTCCTGCGAACTCTCCTGCAAGGCTTGTGATCACCAGAAGGATGGAGAAAAGGGCACCGAACTTGAAGGCAGGTTTCAATGCGAAGGGTGAACCTATCTCCAGTGGTTCTGTCATTAGATCATAGCTCTTCCTTCGTATTGCTATGATCATAAGAACAATAACAAGCATTGCGAGCTGTGGGGGGATCATTGCCAGCATTGTTCTTCCGGTGGGATCGACTATCAATGCAATAAGGGTGTTACTGATTATCATTGATATGTTTGACATGAGGATGCCGATGTAAAGGGCATGGATAAGGCTGGACTGGTTCTTCGACATTGCAGCTAGTGCAGCAGTGGTGGCTTCGCTGCTGATAAATCCTCCAAAAAGACCTGAATAGGACATCCCGCCTTTAGTACCGAACCTCTTGAGCGATACATAGCTGATGAATCCTATGAACATCACAAGTACCACAATGAGTATGGCGGATTTAAGGTTCAGTACACCCATTATAGGCTCTTCCGGCATGAGCGGGTATAGTATAAAAGCAACTGCGAGGAACTGAACACCATTGAGTATCTCATCATCTGTAAGATGTTCGGCAAAAGAATGCAAAGGCTTCTTTTCAATAAGTAGGAACGTTATTATGACCCCTATAATTATGGCAAAGAGATAATGTCCCATTGCAACGAGCACTCCCAGAAGGTAGGTCAGAAAAAGGGCGATGGAACTTGTCATCCCCAGTTTACCACTGATCATATATACTCTGTATATAAGGAAAAAACAAGAAACTGCAATGAGTGCAGTAGTTATCTGGAGGATCATTATATCTATCAGTTGGGCTACAAATGTCGCAAGCATGCCACAGATACATACTATTGCGAAAGTACGTACTCCTGCAAACACTTCCTGATCCTGACGGTGGTGTTCACGCTCGATTCCTATAAGGATGCCTATCATTAAGGACAGTACGACCTTTGTGAGAAAATCATACAGTATCGGGTCTATGCCCAGATCAAATGCCAACACTGTTACGACCCTCTTCATAAATATTCATATTATCAGTTTTCCGAAAGAGCAGGCATCTATATTCTACTATATGCTTTCCTGTATAGTAGTAATATATATCTCATGAACCTTTATATTATTTTTTAACATTGGTTACTTGTTCCCAATTTTAATTCTTATAAATCTCAAAGGGAAAAGTGGGGTTATAATTTGATAGTTCAGCAGGTATTCGTAAAAGGAATAGCGCACAGTTCTTATTTGCTTGGTGGCGATAAATTCTGTGCAGTGATCGATCCGTCCCGGGATGTCGACGTATATCTCGATATGGCCTCTGATATGGGATGGAAAATAACCCACATACTGGAAACACATCTTCATGCGGATTTCATCTCCGGGCATATGGACCTGATGAAAGGGACAGGTGCGAACATTTTTGTTCCCGGTTCTGCGAATTGTGAATTCGATGCAGTGGGTGTTTCAGAAGGCGATATATTCGAGATAGAGGATATGTCCATTAGAGTAATGGAAACTCCCGGTCACACCCCTGAACACGTTTCCTATGTGGTGACCGATCGTGCAAGGGGAGTTGAGCCAGTATGTGTTTTTTGCGGTGACACTCTTTTTGTTGGGGATGTGGGCAGACCTGATCTGTTCCCTGGAAAAGCTGAAGAACTGGCATCAGAACTCTATGATAGTCTTCATGACAAACTTCTCTGCCTCCCTGACTTTTGTGAGGTATATCCTGCACATGGTACAGGTTCTCTCTGTGGCAGGGCAATGGCTGCAAAAAGAAGTTCTACCATCGGTTATGAACGCCTTTATAATCATGCTCTCAACATCGGTGAAAAGGCCGAATTCATTTCATCCTTGACCAATGAGATGCTTCCTGCACCAGATAATTTTAAACGGTGTAGTAAAGTGAATGCTACGGGTCCCGTTCTTCTTTCACAGCTTGCATCTGCTGAAGCGTTACCTCCTCTTGAGTTCAAAAAGATGAGTGAAGATACTGAAAATATGGTTCTTGATGCCAGGTGCTATGAAGCATTTGGTGGCCGACATGTTCCGGGTGCATACAGTATTGATATTAACAGCAATTTTGCAACATTTTCGGGCTGGCTTTTGCCTGAGGACAGGACCATTATGTTGGTGGTTGATTCTCCGGATCAGGTTCGCAAAGCATCCCTGTGGCTTCACAGGGTAGGACTTGACAGGATTGGATATTTCCTCGAAGGTGGAATGGCCGCATGGTCCCTGGCAGGCCTTTCGACACAACATGTTTGCCAGCTTTCAGCTGAAGAGCTCCATGATCTTCTCTCCAGTGGTGAAGAACTGGTACTGATAGATGTAAGGTCGGAAGCAGAACACCGGGAAGGTCATATACAGAACTCCATCAATATCCCTGTTCCTGAACTGCGGAATTCCCACAAAAACCTTGATCCCGATACAAAGACCGTTGTTATCTGTGGAAGTGGGCAGCGTTCAAGTATGGGTGCCAGTATCTTACAGCAGAATGGATTTAGTGATGTCTACAATGTAGCTGGTGGAATGACCGGTTATAATGCTGCAGGTTATGGTCCTGAATGTATTATGTGTTCCCTCCCCTGGGCAGTTTCAGGTGATCGGGATAAAATAAATAAAATAAAATAAAAAAGTCACAATTGATGCTTTGTAAGTCCAAGGCCACGTTCCTTTTCAAGATTTATGGTCTTTGGCTTGTAGAGCTTTCCCGCTTTCCACGAAGTGATGGCCTCTTTCACAGTTTCATCAGCACCCACGAATATCTCTATCCCGTTCTTGTCAAGAAGGTCAACGATCTTCTGTCCGACACCTGAACAGAGGACAATATCCACTCCTGCATCTTTTAGCAGTTCGGGAGGTATGCCTTTTCCACCCATATGCACACTTGTATTCTTGATTATCTCGACAGTTTCGGTCTCTGTATCATATATGGTATATGTAGGAGCTTTTCCAAAATGAAGTTCAACGTAGTCCTCTAATCCCCCGGTCTCTGAAGATGGTATGGCAACTTTCATATTTTCAACTCTTCATATCAATATGGAAAACCTAATTGATATACCTCACCACTGCTCCGCTTCTTTAATATATAGGCATCATTCAGATGGTTATACGATAACCTGCTTCAATATGAACATAACTTTTCTTATACTTTTCTTTAATGGCATCAATGTTCGATGTGCAGTGTCCTGCACCTATGAGTTCGAGATCCTGCATCGCTTCAATATCCTGGCAGTCGTGTAATCCTCCGATGATGCCACGAACATTTCCAATTGAAGATGCAACCTCTATTATCGCTGGTAAGCCGGGATGCGCACAGCCGCTTATGATATAGACGCCTTTGTCAGTATCCAGCAATAGTGCCTGTTCCTTGATACTGTCTCCAAGTTCGCCGGTGGAATATACTCCTTCTGCGATCTTGCACATTCCGTTTATCTCATTGAGTTTTGCACGCTTTTGTATCTCGTTCTTGAGCTTTTTAGAGAACGATGCCAATGCGTATACTTCTATATTGGGATTCGCATTCAGAACGGTTGGTAATCCTCCGATATGGTCCCAATGCTGATGAGATAATAGCAGAATATCGTATTCTTTTATATCAATTCCAAGAGCTGCCATGTTCTCTAACAAAAGCCCGCCATCCCAGCCGGTATCGAACAAGATCTTCTGTTCATCGGTCTCGATGGAACAGGAAAATCCCCAGCCTTTTCCCAATCCTCTTCCGGCATTGTTGTCATAGACAACAGTTATCTCCATTATTGCTTCCCCATTTTAAACACGTTCTTCATATAATAGTTTGAATAAAGGGCTCCTGCGGGGTTGTGTGCAAGTACCCTGTCCTTGACGATGAATGTTGTAACAGGTGCTTCACTGTACTTGTTGAAAAGTATGTCGTGACCAAGACACAGGCCAATTATGATGTTCAGTTGTGTCCCTGCACGGTTCAGCACATTTGCCTGGGCTATAGGGTTGCAGGCTATCTCTATGCTTTCTTCCCGTATCTTATCCAGATCATAGGTATCTTTCTCCACACCACAGACCTTACAACAAACAGATTCCACTGTAAGATGTTTCTCCATTATCTCACAGAATGACTTAGCTTCCTTTTCAAGACCTATACAAAAAGCAACTCCGATTTTTTCATATCCAAGTTCTTTTGTAAAAAGGAGGATCTCTTCAAGCCTTGTTTTCTGCATGTAGTATTTTGCTTCTATTCCTGAAGCAACTTTCATGATCTCCAAGTCTTCGTTTTCATAATCTGCAAGAATGTCCCTGGGGGCGCAATTCTTTCCCTGGTAACAATCCTTACTGTCACAATCAGCACATTTCATTTTATCATCTCGTTGGAAGCAGTGTTACTTCTTTCTGATCAAGCTCTGAAACGACACGTTCCCATAATGCTTTGACCCCTTCTGAAAGAACATTCTTCCTGTATTCAACAACGGTTGTCTCTTCCCTCATTGCCATATTGGGTGATGGGTCATAAGGAAGCTTTCCTACAACCTCTACCCCTCTTTCATTACAGAACTCTTCTATTTTCCCTGCGTTCTTCTCATTGATATCATACTTGTTGATGCAGACAATGGAAGGAATGTCGAAGTGTTCTGTAACCTGCAAGACCCTTTCGAGATCATGCATTCCCGATAAGCTGGGTTCGGTCACGATCAATGCAAGGTCTGCTCCTGTTATCGTTGCAAGTACAGGGCAACCTGTACCCGGCGGACCGTCCGTTATTATAAGTTCGGCTTTATTTTCCAGTGCTATCGAACGTGTACGTTCTTTGACAGCACTTACAAGTTTTCCGCTTGCTTCTTCCCCGATCTCCAGTTCTGCGTGGACCATTGTTCCATGGTCAGTGATGGATGAATGAACATCGCCTGATCGGCTTTTGATCATATTTATAGCACTGGAGTTGCAAACATATTCACATACTCCGCAGCCTTCACATTTATGTTGATTTACGATCAGGTCATCATCGATAGCATTAAATTTGCAGGCAGTTTGACATCTGTAACATTTGATACATCTGTCAAGGCATATTTCTGCTTTATCCATGCCATAGAAAGGGTTCGTTTCTACAATCCTTGGTCTTAGAACAAGATGAAGGTTCGGTGCATCGACATCACAGTCAGCTATCACTGCATTTTGTGCCATTGCTGCAAATGAAGCTGTTATTGTGGTTTTACCGGTTCCACCTTTTCCACTGATAACTACGAGTTCCTTCATGCCAGCTCCTTTTTGTTGACTATTCTCTCAAATAAATTAGTGAATCTTTCTTTCCACTCAGGCATTTCCTCGACAAAGGGAATTCCATCTGAATATAGTTCTGCAATGCGTTTATTGAGGGGTATTCTCATTAGGACCTCAATGTTTTCCTGATTGCAATATTCATCTATGATACAATTTTCTTGTTCACTTCGGTTTATGATGACTCCGAATGGTATATTCATAATTTTTACCATTTTCACTGCAAGTTTCAGGTCATGTAATCCAAATGGAGTTGGTTCTGTTACGAGTATACAGTGATCCGTATCTTCTAATGTGGTCATAACAGGGCACCCAGTTCCAGGTGGGGAATCGATTATTGTTGGAATTCCCGGTTCAATGCTTCTCTTTAGTTCAGTTATGACCGGGGATGCCATGCTTTCTCCAATATTTAGTACTCCTTCATAGAGCATGGGGTGATCTTTCTTATTGGAGGATCTGTTGATGATGCCTGTAATCTTTTCCTTTCCGGAAATGGCATTTTCCGGGCAAGCTAGAATACACCCTCCACAGCTGTGGCAGAGAGTTGGGAACAGAAGCACTTTTTCTGGTAGTGTCGCAATTGCATTGAAACGGCACATTTCGGAACATTTTCCGCAGTGTGTGCAAAGTTCTTCATCTATATTCGGAGCAGTGATAATTGATTCAGCGATGTGCTCCAACTCTTTGTTCAAAAATAGATTGCAATTAGGTTCTTCGACATCGCAGTCGATCAGCTGTGCATCAGGTATTGAAAGTGCAAGGTTTACGGCAACGGTGGTTTTACCGGTGCCGCCTTTTCCACTTGCGATAGCTATTTTCATACTATTTCAGTGTTGGTGATGGTCTTCGTCATGTCCATGACCCTGACAGACATTTTCGCTGGTCGGGCTGACAAGATTTCCTTCTTTCCAGTCATTGATGGCTGTCTCCACAGTTCCCTGTGCACCGACAAAAACATCGATCCCATATTCGCAGAACATGTTCACGGCCTTTTGTCCAAGACCTCCGCAAAGCATTATGTTCACGCCTGCTTTTGAGAGAAGTTCTGGTGGTAATCCTACACCACCATTATGCTCGCTTGTGTTCTCTAATATCTCTACTGAGTTATTTTCGATATCCAGTACTGTATATGTCGGAACCATTCCGAAGTGCTGACCTACGAGATCTTCTAATCCGCCATTATTTGCTGAAGGTACACATACTTTCATTTTAATTACCTCTTATTTTATTTTGGTCCGGGAAGTTCCGGTCTTGATCCTGTGTGAGCAGAAGTGGTGGCATCTTCAATAAGATCCAGCTGTCCTTGCCTATATTGTGAAACCGTTTCCTCAACTGCGCCATTAATGCCTGTAAATACTTTGATCCCGGCTGCATTTAGCACTGATAATGCGTTTGGTCCCATATTTCCTGTGAGAAGGGCATCAATGCCAAGGGTGGTCAATGCCTGTGCAGCCTTTATGCCTGCACCCCCATCTGCTAAGGGTCCCGGGTTCTCAAGAGCTTCAAAGGTCATGGTATCATCATCTACAATGACAAAATAAGGACATCTGCCAAAACGAGGGTCACACTGGCTGAAAAGGTCAGTTCCTCTGGATGTTATGCATATTTTGATAATTTCTCACCACTTTTATCCTAATGTATTATGCACATAAGTGAGAAATTATTTAATCTTATTGGAAAACACTTATATATTAATTCTCAATGGGCACAAAAAACTCTTCTTTTTTCAAACAGCGGATATTATTTATACAGATGAAGTATGTTTACTTCTCATGTTATCCCTCTCCGAAGCTATCATACTTGGCATTGTACAGGGTCTGGCAGAATGGCTTCCAATAAGTAGTGAAGGCATGACCTCGCTTGTTATGGTCACTTTCTTTGACCGTTCCCTTTCTGAAGCCATTCCTATCTCTATCTGGCTTCATCTGGGAACATTGCTTGCAGCCACTGTTTATTTCAGAGATGATGTGAAAAAGCTCCTTTCCGGAATACCTGATTATGTTCGTAGCTTCTCTAAAAAAGAGCCTCATGACCCTATCATCAGTTTTCTCCTTATCTCCACGATACTGACGGGGATCGTGGGACTTCCTTTGTTATTGTTCGTCACCGACAAGGCTGAGATGTCCGGTGGCTCTGCAACAGCTGTGATCGGTATAATGTTGATATTTACGGGTCTTCTACAGAGGACGATCTCAAAGGACGTATCCCTTGCCAGAATTCCTGGTATGTCCGATTCTCTTGTCGCGGGGATTTCACAGGGATTTGCAGCAATACCTGGGATCAGTAGATCGGGTGTCACGATGTCCGCACTATTGCTGCGTAAATTCGATGCTGCGGATGCCATAAGGTTGAGCTTTCTCATGAGCATCCCTGCTGTCCTTGTGGCAGAGATAGGAGTTGGACTGATGGATATGGTAGAACTGGATGTCTACTCTTTTGTAGCTCTGTTCTTCGCTTTTGCTTTCGGTCTGGTCACCATCGACCTTTTCCTGAAAGTTGCGAAGAAAGTAGATTTCTCTTATTTTTGCATCGGGCTTGGTATTCTAAGTGTTCTGGCCATGTTCCTTTAATGCCGGCCTTCCAAAAGCAAAGCTCAGGGTTAAACAAGTTTTGACCGTCTAAAAAAAGAAAGAAAAGAAAAAGAATTGGACTTATTAAGTCCACTTCTCTACTTTTCAGAATATGATATGATTAGTATTTGTAGCTCTTTGCGACTTCGACCATTGCACGAAGGTGTGCGGTTGGGGTCTGGCTTACAATACCACATCCAGGTGCGAGAAGTCCCTTGCCGTCGAGTTCCTTAAGTACTCTCTTGGACTCTGCTGTGACTGTCTCAACATCTGTGTTCCAGAGACAGTTTACTGGGTCGAGGTTACCGACAATGAGTGTTTTCTCTACCTTTGATACAGCGGTTGCAGCGTTTACGTTCTGGTCAACACTGATCGCGTCTATGCCTGCGAGCTCCATGATAGCAAGACCTTCGGTTGTGTCGCCACAGACGTGGAGAACTACAGGAACATTGCGTGCGTGCATTGCTTCAACGAGCTTTGCATGGAATGGTACAACGAATTTCTTGTAGAATTCGCCGCCAATGAGTGAGTAGCTTGCTGTTGGGTCGATGATGGACAATGTGTCTGCACCGTTGTCGACCTGTGCATTTGCGTATGCGATTCCGAACTCGGTTGTGAACTCCATGATCGCAAGACCGTACTCTTCCTTTGTCATGATGTCCATGAACCAGGAGTCGCCGGTGATGTGCTGTGCAAGGGAGAAAGGACCGATCATACTGCCGATGATTGGAAGTTCAGCTCCATATTTCTCAGCGACGATCTTGATGGACTCGAGGATAATTGAGGTTCTCTTTGATGAATCATTGATGTCATAGCCTTCGAATTGCTTGAGGTCATCAAGGCTGTTTACAACGTGGTTGATGACGGATGGCTGCTGTACCTTTGTACCTTCCTTGATGCCACAGCCGAAGAACTCAGCTTCTGCGGTGATGTCGAATGGAACGCGGATAGCTTCGAATCCGATTTCGGTGTGTGCAGCTGCTGCGAGTCCTGCAAGCATCTTTGCATCGTAGTTTGCTTCTGGCCAGAATATGCCGGATGCTTCCATCAGGTCTACGGTACCGGTCTGTGTAACACAGACAGCTGGCATCCTGTCAACTTTCTCGGTCTGATTAAGTACAGCTGCTAATCTTGTCTTTGGTGTGTATTCAGTCATTTAAATTCTCCTATATATCAATCCTTTATAATCACTAAAAAGGTAATTACGCTATGTACTTAGCATATATATACCTTTTTATTTGGGAAAAACGCTTGCAATAGTCGCATTAGACAAGTTTTGTGGTTTTGTCATGTCAACGTTTCTTTGAATTTTTTGCAAGCTTTCTTCCTGTTTGTGAACGTGAAATATTCTTCTCTTTTTCAGAACACTGAATAGAGCATTGCTGCGGCACCTATGACCAGTGGTTCCATGACCAGGTCTATATCACCGTTCTCAGCGAGTTCGGGTGGAAGCGCGCAGGGTATTCCCGGAGTCGATACAAGGCATCTTTCTGCGATCATTCCTTCTGATATCGTATTGGCGTTAGGGGTGGCCTCAAAGACCATGGAGAACTTCTTAGGGTCTGCACTATCATAAGCGTTAACCCCAAGCTCTTCAATTGCCTTTTCCATGAATTCGGTGTTCGGGTCATAAGCATACACATTGAACCCTTTCTTCACCAGATGTTCGGTACCGGCATACCCTACACGACCAAGACCGATTACCAGCACATCCTTTGATCCTGCGTGTATGAACCTTGAGGCTATCTCGGAATAGATCACACCTGTACATATATGGTTGGCCGCTATCTTTCTGCTTTTCAGGTTGTGGGCGATGAACATGTGGTCATCCGCCATTAGAAGTATGTCCGCACCATCGGAAACTGCCTGATGATACCCGGTTATGTCGGGATGTTCTGTAATATAGCCTTCAAGTCCGAAATATTCGGTTATTGCGAGCAGCGATGAAGAAAAATTGCCTATTACCCCATTGCCTGCTGTTATGGGCACTATTGCAACCTTTTGCGAGGCTGGGCGTGTGCCATAGACATCTTCACAGATCTCTGTTATGCCTTTTCCGGTAGATGCCTTGATCGTTTCATTGCTCTGCCTAAGTTTGTTCAAAAGATCTTCCAGATCCTCAGGTGTTAATAATGCCATAAAGCTCACCACTCCCCATTAAAATGATCATCGATCCGCATCATGCCTCTGCTGCGAACCTCTTCTGTACTTTCCTTGTCCTTGCCCCTTGAGATAAGTGTGAACACATCGTTCTTTCCACTTGAATGGAATATTTCAAGGTTCTCTTCCTCATGGAATAGTTCGTATCGATCGCCCATGGAAAGTATGTGTTCTCCCACAGGTGTCAATCCCGGACTGTCCCATTTCAGATGTTCGAATATACAATATCCTTTCTCAGACGCCTTTTCGATCTCTTTCACGCCTTCGGTGAAAGCCTGCATAAGTAATTCTACAAGGTTCACACCACTTGAATGGTAGACCGCCGTAGGCGTCTGGCTTGGGAATCGTGCATCTATCTCAAGGACCTTCAATCCTTTTTTAGAATCAATGGCTTCCACATCCATGATACCCTTAAGGTTGAGCCCTTGGGCAAGTTTGTATGATATTTCCCTGAACTTCGGATCATGCTCTACCGGGGTTATCCTGTGGCAGTCATAAGTATCATCTATATGGACTTTCGTTTCCTTCACCACTGCAAAATGTTTGCCGTCCCCGATTATCTCAAGGGAGATAACATCGCCTTCAAGGTATTCCTCAACAAGCATATCCGGTCCGACATAGGCAAGTTCGCTATCATCATAGATTATACGTGTGCCAATACTGCTGCTCTCGCAGGGTGGTTTCACAAAATAGGGTGGTTGCGAAGGTCTGTCGCCAGGGGTCGGTATGTCGATGGAAACAAAATATTCCTTTGAGCGCTTCTTATCCATACTGATATGGTACGCATCAAAATCAAAAAGAACAGGACAATCAAGTTGGCTGCTGATGTCCCTTATAAAGTTCAGTGTATCAAGGTTCTCATTTACCGGAATAATGGCATCGACATTCTTTGATACTTCGATGAACCTGTCCGGCTCCTGGGTTATGTCAAAGCATAGCAGCTCATCAACAACATTCCAAATAAGGGGCTTCTTGTTCCTGTCTATCAGAACAACTCTCATCCCCGCTTTCTTTGCAAGATAGGTCACTTCGAAGCCCTGAAGTTTCCCCCCTATAAGACATACTGTCGTCACCCTATTGCCCCAACAACTTCTCAAAATCGCTTTGTTCGGCAGGTTCCATTCCCATCGTCTTAAGCCGTTTTATGACGCTCTTAACATCTCTGTCCCTCTCGGCATGTTCTCTGTCATAGTTCACAACGCCTTCAATGGCTGAATTGGATGATATTATAGAGGTGACCACATTTGCACCGGAGTTTAGTCTGTGCACCATTCCGTCAATACCTTCAAGGTCTAAAGATGCCGGAATGAGCAGATTTGGATACATCAATCGAAGTATTGAGATTATCTTGAGCTCTGCTTCACTTCCCTCAACATCCTTTCCTTCCAGGGGTGTTCCCTTTTGAGGCAGGAATGTCATGACCCTCACCATGTCGGGATTGGATGTTCCAAGTCCTCTCAGTGAGACCAGTGTGGATTCTATATCCGGTTCCACTGCTGTCAGGATGCCGTCCTCAACGCAATAACCTATCTTCTTTGCATGGTTCCTGGAGTTGATCCTCTCTTCAAAGGATTGTTCCACCCTCAGCTTTCCAAAAAGGTCCTTATCATAGGTCTCCTGGTATAGTGCAAGGAAGTCTGCCCCGTTCTCCTTCAACAGCATAAGGGTCTCATTATCAACAACTCCCGGGGATACCATTATTGGTTTTCCTACTTCTTCCTTCACTGTTCTGACAAGTTCTACCAGACGTTCAGGATTGTTATGGAAATAGGGGTCCTCTCCCATGGTGAGGTCAACCATGTGTATCTCTTCTGTCTTGAGGACCTGGCATATCTTCTTTATGTCCTCAAGTGTCAGGCGATACCTCTCGATGTCATTTTCACGGTTGTAATAACAGAAAGCGCAATTGTTCTTGCAGTGTGTGGAAAAGTACACGAAACTGTACATGAACACTTTGTTCCCAAAGAAATTATCCCGTATATGGCGTGCCACATAATGCAGTTTTTCTATTTCAGAAGGATCGCTTATCTGCAGCATTTCCCTGAGGTTCTCATCGGAAATCTCAGATCCGGAAATTATCTGCTCAGCATAGTCTTCCAGATCATTTTGGTCCATTTTCTCAAACAAGATGTTCACCTCATAGATTCGTATTGATTCCGTTGTAGTATAGTTCAGAACGGCCTGCACGGCGTATGTTCGTGTAATTGTGCCTGACCTTTAGCAGTCTTTCAAGACCGAATCCGGCACCTATCCACGGTTTATTCACGCCCCATTCTCTGTCAAGCGGGTTCGGTCCTACCACTGCAGATGACAGCTCAAGGTCACCATGCATGATGTCAATGGTATCTCCATATGTCATGCAGTTGTCAGCTTCGATCTCATATTCTATTCCAAGATGCTCAAGGAACTCATCTATGAGGCCTTCAAGGTTCTCTCTTGTACATCCTGATCCCATCTGGCAGAAGTTCACCATGGTAAACTCTTCAAGATGGCTGCTACCATCCGATTCTTTGCGGTAGCATGGTCCTATCTCGAATATCCTTATGGGGTCCGGAAGCACTTTGTCAAGCTTGCGCAGGTAATTGTAAAGGCATGGTGCCAGCATAGGTCGCAGGCACATGTTCTCATCAATGCGGAATATCTGCTTGTGGAGGTGGTCATCCTTGTCTATCCCCATCCTTTCGATATATTCGAAAGGTATCATTATGGGTGATTTTATCTCCAGATATCCCCTGTCCACGAAGAATTCGGTTATCGTCCTCTCAAGTTTGCCAAGACGGTCTTCCCTGTCTTCTTCGTACATCTTCTTAAGGTCGTCACGTCGCCTCTGTATCAGTTCTTTCTCGAGCACCTTGAACTCAGGCAACTCGCCCTGGATGGGTATCTTGTCATCAGGGGACATCAGGGTCTTCAGTCTCTCGATCTGTGAAGGGGTGTACTTAACCTCTGGTACTTTCACTTCATCTTTTATAACACTTGTAGAAGGAGTTGGTATTGAGTTTGACACACTTGCCTCCTTAGGGCTGGGTGTAGAAATGGAAACGGATCTAATGACAGCCGCTTTTGGCTTTTTTGGGACCTGTTTCTTCGGACTGGAGAATACGCTGACAGCCTGCCTTTTCTCTTTAAAGGTCTTCTTAACAAAACGGTCTATCTGCTCATCTGCCGGACGACAGCGTTTGCAGGGTTTGCGATATTTGTTATGCCTTAATGATCTTGCAGAACGGCTTGACCTGGAATTTCTCACAGTGAACCTTGCACCACAGTCGGTCTCAATGTGAATATGTTTAGTGGTTATCTCAAAGTTCCTTATTCCATGAAGCAACCCGCTTCGCGATAGCCATACTCCGTTGAGCTCTACTAGAACGTCCAGTAATTGCTTTTCCATAGTTCTAGGCTCCTATTGCGAAACACTTCATTCTATTATCTTCCTTTTAAAAATTGATGGGTGTCCATCATCATAAATAAAATATAATGTCCTAATGGAAAGCCATGTCCATTTGGCGGAAACTCCGGGAATCTAACCCGGCTGAACGGATTTAGAGTCCGTTCGATCTACATGATCAAGTCTCCATGTAGTTATGGGAACATCGGCTTTCCTGACATAATGGCAAGCACTTTGTATAGGGTAATACATGTGCCACCACGTTTGTAGTATCTTTGATAGATGCGGTCTATATTTAAGAATTTCGGGCTAATCTATACGACATCTTGTAATATTGCCTATGAATCATTTATGGTGATGATCATATATTGAAAGGTAATTACTGACCAATGTGCCTATTAATCTCGTTTTTGTATATTCTTGTGCTGTTCAGTAATTTGTCTGACATCTCTCCTAAAGTAAACTTTACATAACTTAATATATGTTTTCTTCCTATCTTTGCACGATAAAGCGTGGCGATGAATGTGGACAAAAAAATCAATTTACCCCTCAAAAAGCACATAATCGGTCTTGTGCCTGCATCCCATGGCGGTCTTGTCCGCAAGGCTTCGCAGGAATACGGGATCGCTGAATCTGATATTATCGATATGAGCGCAAGCCTCAATCCGTATGGCAGCCCGTTCGAACATTCCGAATACGGTCTTGACCTCAAGGCACTTTTTATCAGTGCAAGGGACGGGATGTACAATTATCCTGACAACCGCTATCTCGACTACAGGGAAGCTGCAGCCGGTTTTCTGGGCGATGGGATAAGCGCTGATAACATCATACCTGGTAATGGCTCATGTGAGACCATCCGTCTTGTTGCAGAATGCATGATCAATAGCGGTGATGTTGTAGGTATTCCGCAGCCAACTTTCGATGAATATGAGCAGCAGTGCAGGATAATGGGTGCCAGTATCCGTTATTTTGAGCATGAAGGCTTGATGGATATTACCGATGAGGCACTAAAGGAAGTAAAGATCCTTTTCGTATGCAATCCAAATAATCCTACTGGCAAACTACTTTCAAGGGATTCCATCCTTGAACTTGCCAAAAGGTGTGAGATGAACTCCACCCTATTGTTCGTCGATGAGGCGTTCAGTGAACTTGCTGACCCGTCCCAGAGCGTCGCGGACGTGGCAGCCACTAATAACCATTTATTTGTCCTTCGTTCCCTTACCAAGAACTTCGCTATCCCCGGTATTCGTTTGGGGTTCGGTGTTGCATCCCTGGAGATGGCAAAAGCACTCAATACTGCCAGGCTATCGTGGAACCTGGGCTCAGTGCCTGATGTTGTGGGTACTGCTTTGCTGAACATGGAGGGTGGATGCTACAGCAAATATTTCGTGGCTTCCCGTGAAATGATCGCAGAAGAGCGGGAATATCTGACAGAGCGCCTCTCTGGTATCTATGGGTTCGAACCGCTTCCAAGTACTGTTAATTATGTTTTTGTGGATATAAGGGAACTTCTTATGGATTCCCAGGAGCTGACCTCCCGTCTTGCTTCCCATGGTATCCTTGTAAGGGATTGCAGTTCCTTCTACCTGCTTGACAATGATTACATCAGGATCGCGGTCCGCACAAGGGGGGAGACCGACCGTCTCATACAGGCCATAGGTGATGTCCTTACCGAGGCTGGCAAGGATTATGCCGAGGAACGCCTGAAAAAGACCATAGAGTGTGCCGGGACTGGCCTGCCTGCCTGCAGGAATACATGTGAATATTACCCCTGTCATTTCAGCGGTCAGGATTGTACGTTCTGTTTCTGTCCTTTCTACCCTTGTGAAAACCCTAAAACAGGGGGTTGCTGGATTGAAAGTACTACCGGGAGTGAAGTCTGGAGCTGTGAGAAGTGCATAATATTACACAAACCTGAAGTTGTTCAGGAAGTTCTCCAGATTCTCATGAGTGACAGCGATACCGAGGATAACCTAAAAGTATCTTGGGAAAAGGTAGTAGTGCCTCATCTCTGATGTGTTTGTAGTGTTCTAAGCGCCGATATCTTTAGATGTCGGTCTCATATTTTTGATTTTGGAGGACTAAAATGGATGCTATTATTATGGCAGGCGGTCTTGCCCAGAGGCTTGGTGTGGAGGAAAAAGCATGTGTGATGCTTATCGACAGGCCACTTATCAGCTATCTTCTTGACTCGCTTCTTGGTGCAGAACACATCGAACGTGTTTTCGTTCAGACCTCTCCATATTCTCCTGAAACCGAATCGTGTGTCAGGGATCGCTATGGGGATGATGTTCTCATTCTCCGTACTTCTGGTGATAATTATGTTGGGGATATGGTAAATGCTGTCAAAGATGCTGGCAGCACCGGTCCTGTCATGATATTGATGCCCGACCTCCCTCTGGTCGAATCAGGACATATTGATACCATAGTTGAAAGCTATGAGGAACGTTCCATTCCGGCAATGTCCGTTTATGCTCCTATTGGGCTTTTCCGGGAGCTGGGGTTGCGGCCGGGTACAGTGTTCAACAAGAACGGCGAAATGCTGATCCCGGTGGGGATAAATGTCCTTGATTCTGCTAAGATAGAGGAAGAGCAGGTGGATTTCGATCATCTGACCACTATTCCTGAAGTTGCGATCAATGTGGACTCGGTCGTTGAACTGGCAAAGTGTGAGGAAATGCTATTGGCCAGAATGGTATAAAGGGATCGAATCAAACCAACCTGCTTTTCTTTTTTTTATTATTTTATTTATAATGTTGCCTTTTTATGTTCGCAGCATTGGTTTTTATTCAATTATGTATTTCCTTAAAGAAAGCTAAATTGAATAACTTAATATATTTTCGGTTCTTTACATTATTAGATCAGCGTGTCACAAGAAAAAGAACTCCCTCTAAAAGAAAACATTATAGAATTGGCCTGTCCTTCACATGGTGGGCTTATTCGTGAAATGGCTGGCAAGTATGGCATCCCGGCATCGGAGATGCTGGAACTGAGCGCCAGCCTTAACCCCCTCGGAAGTCCCTTCGACCATCCTTTAGGCGGGCTTGACCTTGACAGCTTGCTAGAGCATGCCATGGAGCGATTTGGGCAATATCCTGATAACCGTTATTTTGAATTTAGAAAGGCTGCTGTTCGTTTTCTGGACAACGGGCTGTCTGTCGAGAACATAGTTCCGGGTAATGGTTCCTGTGAGATCATCAGGCTTGTGGCAGAGTCAATAGTTGATCAGGGCGATATTGTACTGATACCTCACCCTACGTTCACGGAATATGAGCAACAATGCAACGTAGCAGGTGCCGACGTTCGTTACATAGGTCAGGATGATATCTTTGATCTCTCCGATGATGTGCTTGGGAGTGCAAAGATCCTTTTCGTATGTAATCCGAACAACCCTACCGGTAAGCTCCATAAAAGAGAGGATATTCTGTCACTGGCAAAAAGATGTGTTAGCAATAACACTCTCCTGTTCGTCGATGAAGCCTTCATCGAACTTGCTGACGATCCTTCACAAACGATCACTGATACTGTGATAGATAACGATCATCTTTTCATTCTTCGCTCTCTTACTAAAGATTTTGCCATACCGGGTGTTCGTCTCGGGTTCGGCGTGGCTTCAAAGACAATTGCAAATGCATTGAACACTGCAAGACTTTCGTGGAACCTGGGTTCCATTCCCGAGGAAATCGGAATAGCAATGCTTAACATGGAAGGTGGTTGCAACAGTCCGTATCTTGTGGCATCACGCAAGGCCATTGTAAATGACCGCAATTATCTTACTGAGCGCATCTCAAGGATACGCAAGTTCAAACCGCTTCCAAGCACCGTGAACTATATCCTCGTTGATATCAGTGCTTCCTCTCTCGATTCTGTTGAACTCTCACAGCGTCTGGCTGCACATGGGGTGCTTATTAGGGATTGCAGTTCTTTCCCGTCCATGGGTACGGATTTTATAAGGATCGCTGTCCGTCCCAAGGAGGAGACTGACATACTTTCACAGGCAATAGGAAATGTAGTTGTTGAAAAAGCAAGAGAGGATGCGAAGGCTGATCTTGTTTCAATGCTTGAAAGTGGGGATGCTTCTCCTTGTGGTGGGAATCTTGATTGCCCTTATTACCCATGTCACAGTTGTGAGGACCAGGACTGCACCTTATGCTTCTGTCCATTCTATAGATGTGAGGATGAACGTACGGGAGGTAAGTGGGTCGACCGCTCCAGTGGTGGTCAGGTCTGGAGCTGTGAGGATTGCGTCCTTGTTCATGAAAAGGATGTTGTAAAAGAGCTTCTCGATGTGCTTTCAGAGGATGGGGATATGGACCGTAAATTGAAAAAAGCGTGGGATAAGGTGCTGGAGCCTCGTTTATGATCGAACCTTTCCTGCCTGATGCGGGGCATCTGATATTCGTGCTCCTTCTGGCAACAGGTTTTGATCTGTTGATAGGTGAGCCACCTACAGCATTGCATCCGGTGGTCTGGATAGGCAATCTTATCGGATTCTTCAAGAAAAAAGTGCCAGCCACACATAAAAAAGCATATGGTGTGGTATTTGCTCTCATTGTCATCTTATTTGCAGCTTCTATAGCTTATGTTGTGCTTCTTATCGCAAATCTATCGTTCATTCCGGAATTCGTAGTGCTTCTCATCGAGGCCTATTTCCTTAAATCCACGTTCGCCATTCGCAGATTACTGGAAGCTGCAATGGAGGTCTATGGTGAACTGGAAAAGGGTGATCTTGTATCTGCACGTAAAAAGCTCTCAATGTATGTGAGCAGGGATACTTCACAATTAACCGAAAGCCAAGTGTCCTCTTCTGTCATTGAGACCTGCTCCGAGAACTTCGTTGACGGGATATTGAGTCCGTTGTTCTACTATGTGATATTCGGCCCTTACGGCCTTATAGGTGCTTATATATTCAAAGCGGTAAGTACGCTTGATTCAATGGTGGGCTACATGAATGAGAAGTACAGGGACATTGGTTATTTCTCAGCAAAGACCGATGATGTGCTTAACTGGATACCTGCACGTATATGTGTGGTGTTCATCATGGCAGGTTCTTTCCTTTCAAGTGTTCTTCTAAAGAGCAAAGGACTGGACCATATTGGGGCGTTCAGGTGTGCATCAACAGACTGTATGACAACGCCTTCTCCTAATTCCGGTTATCCAATGGCTGCAATTGCAGGGGCTCTTGGTGTCCGGCTTGAGAAACCCAATACCTATGTTATAGGCAAGGGCCTCTCATTGCCAAAGGCAGAAGATATTAAAAAGGCAGCAGAAGTTATCGGTATGTCTTCAATACTTGTTGTAATAATATTTGTAGCTTTAATCTATATAATATCGAATTTAATCAACTATCTATAATCGAACCTTGTAAGTGATAATTATGAAATTGTCAGATATAGACTCTCAGGATCTCAAAAAAGACCAACCAAAGGAATTGGAAGGCGATATTACTCATAATATCATCGAAATACTGGAAGAAGAAGGTATCACCGTGGATATGCTTGTTGATACTGCTCTTGAGCTTTATGCTCCTCATCCCGGGCTTGAGACCCGTGAGATTGCAGAGGAACGCTTCAGGAGGGAACTGGATATCGCTATCTCCGATGCTAACCTGTGTCTTCTGATATATTCCGGCATATTGCTGGAGAAGGAGGGCGAAAAAGGCAAACTTCCGAATATAAGCAGAAGTTCCTATGAGAAGGACCTGACGTTCATCATTGCCGATGAGGTCATTGGAATGAGCATTGCTAAATATATCAGTGGGGATAAGGGTATTTTCGAGTTTGTGAGGTTCGACAAACAAAAACCTGGTATCCTTTCAAAACTGGGGCCTTTCATGGATGATGTCATTGGAGGCCTTATCGGTGGTGTTTCTGCTAGCATGTACACAAGGGGCATGGCAGAAGCAGCTGTAAATGAAAGGAAGCCAAAGAAGAATCTCGAGAATAGTGGTGTGATAGCAGGATGAGCGGATTTTTACTTGCCCTCAGGACAAGCTTTGGTTTTCTTTCCACAATACCTGTGGGTATGTCCATGGAAGGGCTCGATGAACTTGTAAAGCGCAGTTATCTCCAGACCTTTGCAGGCATTGTCCTTGGGGCCATGATCGGGATTTTTGCATATTTGACTGAATCCTATCTCCCTTCGACCATAAGTGCGGTACTGATAATGGTGTTCATCTATTATATTACAGGATTGAACCACCTTGATGGTCTGGGTGATTTTGGCGATGGCGCAACAGCACATGGTTCTTTGGAAAAGAAGGTCAATGCCCTTAAGGACCTGTCTCTTGGTATCGGGGGAGTCAGTTATACGGTTTTGGCATTGATCGCCTTGTATGCCTCGATATCTTCCCTGCAGGCAGAAGCCCTGTTCTTCTCGGACAATGCTGCACTCCTCGTTCCCATCTCTCTTCTTATAGCTGAGATCGGCGCAAAACAGGCTATGCTGACCGTGGCTGCGTTCGGCAAGCCTATCCATGAAGGTCTTGGTTCCATGATAATCAATAACACTACATTTCCAAGATATGCTGTATCCTTTGTGCTTGGTGCATTGGCATGTGTGCTGGCATTTGGAACCCTTGGTATCATAGGTTATATCTCTGCGATCGTTACAGCTTTTGTAATACTGAACATATCCAACCGCCATTTCAAAGGTGTAAATGGGGATTGTATCGGTACTTCGAATGAAATTGCAAGGATTATCGTATTGATGGTGCTTACAGTTGCTATCACTGCGGTCAATAATGGTTACGGGGGTCTCTTTTGGACGCCGTTATAATGGCTGGTGGGCAGGGACTTCGGCTCGGTATGGGTGAAAAACCCTGTGTCGAGCTTCTAGGCAAGCCTCTCATAAGTTATGTGATCGATTCGCTTGAGAGGTCCTCTTACATTGATCGCATATTTGTAGCGGTCTCTCCCTCAACCCCTGCTACCGAAGAACTTGTGAATGAAAAATATGGGGATCACATACAGGCGATCAAAACCAATGGTGACAATTACGTGGGTGACATGGTATATGCGGTGGAGAGCTCTAATATCAGGGAACCTGTTATGATAATCATGTCTGATCTTCCAATGGTGACCCCGAAATTAATTGATTCCATCATTGAGGCCTATCAGGATTGTGATAGTTCTTCGATGTCTGTTTTCGTTCCAATCTCCCTTTGCAAGAAAGTTGGTATCAGGCCTGATACCGTATTTAATTGGGAGGGGAATCTTATTGTGCCTGCAGGCATCAATATCCTTGATGGGAAATTCATTAACGAGGAGCAGGAATATCACAATTATATGTTGGATGATCCTGAGGTCGCATTGAACATCAATACGATAGATGATATGAAGCGGTGTGAAGATCTCCTTATGAAGAATTTGTTCTCTAACTGATCAGGCGGGGTCATATGGTCGAGTATACAACGATTGATAATAAGAAATATTCTTTGAAAAGTCTCCGATTGATAACAGGTGATCTGTCCCTAGATGCGGATGTTACTGAGATATCTGAGGAGCAATTGCTTCTTTGTGAAGCTATAGATGATCCATATATACTTCCTTATTTATTGGATCGTTTTTATTCCTTTGAACTAAAGGATGCTGAAGGATTCAGATTATGTCTGATACGTATTCAGGTGGATTCTGATCTTCGTCTTAATGAGGATATACAGAAACACCAGCATCGAGGATATGTTGCGAGGACGGTCGAGAAATTGTTGTTCAGGGATATTTTCCTTGAGGTTCTACAGGAAGGGGAGGCAGAAGTTGTGGAGGGCTAAGTTCCCATCATTTTTTACATGGCATAAATCATTTTTTATATCATAACAAGACATATTGATGTTTCAATACAGTTGTTTCTAAGATGTTCGATCGATAGGGGTGCATCTTTTCATTGCTGTATGGTTCTCATAATTCTTTTAAAAATATTCAACATAATCTAATATAACTATCAGGTGTAAATATGGCTGATGAAGTAATTCAAGAAAGGGTCAGTACGGGAATTCGTGGGCTGGATGAGATGTTGAAAGGTGGTTTTTTCAAAGGGACTGCTAATGTAGTTTCTGGAAAATCCGGTACCGGCAAAACCATTTTCGGCACTCAGTTCCTGATGGAAGGTCTCAACAAGGGCGAAACTACGATGTGTATCATCACCTCTGAAGAGTCAAAGTCTCTTGTACGTGAAATGCAATCTTCTTTCGGATGGGATCTTGATGGTCTGGTAAAGGATGGAAAACTTGTATTTGTAGATATTACAGATCCAAGTCTTCGTCTTCAGAAAAGTGTGGAGATCGCTCCTACGGAACTTATCAAGAGCTTCAAGAAGCTTATTGAGAGCAAACTTGAGGAGATAAAACCTGATAGGGTCTTTATCGATTCCGTTGAGGCAATGTTCCTTGCTATCGAGTCCAATTATAAGCTTCGCACATTGATCGATGATGTCTTTGGTGTCTTCAGGAAACGCGAGGTCACTGCCCTTGTCACAGTAGGCTCAATGTTCGGTCTTGATGAGATGGTCGAGTATGGTGCTGATTCTGTTATCAAGCTCGGTCGTGAGATTATTGGAAGTAACTTGCAGCGCACTGTCTATGTTATGAAGCTAAGGGGTTCAGGCACTATCAATGAAGTAAGGGTGCTCAACATTTCCGACAGCGGAATGGCAGTACTTCCACAGTCTCCATACCTCGAGAAATAATATTTTACAGAACAAGAAGGTACCTTTTAAGGTACCTGATTTTAAACTTTTTTTGATAATTGATCTGCTTTACAAAAGGTACCAGTCCATATCATTGGTGGACAGGTCTTCGTGAACGCCAACAGTGCGTGCGTCGATGTTCATTTTTTCTGTGATGGAATCTGAAAAATCCTGAAGGTACTGTTGCTGGCTCAGGCTGCCATAGACGAAACGCTTGTCAGGGTTGGCAAGTTCTTCCATTGTTTCTTTTTTAGGAATGATCGAGACTTCTATATTTGTCATCTCAACAGCTTTTTCCATTGCTGTTCTGAAGTCTCCTATGCAGTAGGCTACCCTGTGCTTGTAGTTATCACGTGTTTTTTCGAGATATCTTGCAAGCCTCTCGCTTTCCATCTTTATAAAATCTCGTTTTATCTTTGCCACATTGCATTTTCCCATCATGAACTTGTAGTCTGTGAATGGATATTCTGTATCGATCTCTCGGGGTGTTATCCCGCAGGTCCCGAAAACGACCACATGTGCATCTTCCTGTTCGAGAATGCCAAAAATTATGCGGTCATACATTTTGTGTGACGGACTGGTATGGTATGGTTTTCTCATTGCACATGGGACAAATATACAAAAATCCCTTGTCGGTGGCTTATATTCTGATAATACCCATTCATTGGCACGTATCATGTCCGGGTGATATATCAGGCGTTCGGTATCAAGGGGCTCATTGGAGCGTTCATCTTCAGGGATTATAGTTTTCAACATGTGATGGATTCTAATAAACTATATATATAATTAACTACGTGAATGTTATGGTTTTGTATAAACTATACAAAAGTACTCTCTAAGTTCTAATATATTAAGTGGTAAAATATGACAACATCGATCCGGGAAATGTTAAGGGCCAATTGTCAATGTGACGATGTGGCAAAGTGTATATTGGGGCTTAAAACACTTGATATGGAGGCATATAAATCCCTTCTTGCAAACGGCCCAATGACAGCTGAAAATCTCGGTGAGTTCCTTAACCGGGAGCGCAGTACAGCTTATCGTTCACTGCAGAACCTCATCTCCTGTGGTCTTGTTTATCGTGAGACCAAGACCATCGATATAGGTGGCTATTTCTATGAATATGTGGCTGTTGATCCCACAAGGGTCAAAGAAATGATCCAGGAAAATATCGATAAGTGGTATGAAAAAGTGACCGGTCTGGTCGCAAATATCGATAAGGAACTCCTGGGTGAGTGATCTGTATGGTTTGTAACAGATAATTGTAATAGATCATTGAAAGAACGTTGTTAAAATAAAGTTGTTGAAAAAAATATGGATTAATTCATAATCCATCTACAAAATTACCGATCCTCTCAAGTGCTTCCTTGATATCCTCTCTTGATGCTGCGTATGCACATCTGAGGAAGCCCTCTCCTGTATCTCCAAAGATATTCCCCGGGATGGTTACGACCTTATACTCGGTAAGCAGCCTTTCTGCAAATTCATCCGCTGAAAGTCCTGTGCTGCTTATTGATGGGAATGCGTAGAATGCACCTCTTGGGTTGAAGCAATCAAGTCCGATGTTGTTCAGACCACTGACAATAAGTTTTCTGCGGCGATTGTACTCTCTGGCCATCTTCTCCACTTCTTCTTCGCCATTGCGAAGGGCTTCGATAGCTCCCACCTGGGCAGTTATCGGGGCACAAAGCATGGTGTACTGGTGGATAAGCATCATTGCATCAATGATCTCTTTTGGCGCAAGGGCGTATGCCATCCTGAAACCTGTCATTGCATATGCTTTTGAAAATCCATTAAGTAGAATTGTGCGGTCGCGCATGCCTTCAAGTGAGGAGAAGCAGGTATGGGTTCCTTCGTAGGTAAGCCTTTCATACACTTCATCCGATATCATCAGGATGTCGTGTTCCACAATGACGTCTGCTATAGCCTCGAGGTCACTTCTGTCCATTGTAGCGCCGGTAGGGTTATTGGGATAATTGATGATGACCGCTTTTGTCTTGTTCGTTATTGAGGCTTTTATTTCATCTGCTGTGATCTTGAAGTCATTCTCTGGCCTGGCCCCAAGGGTCACAGGGACTCCGCCTGCAAAGATGATAGATGGCACGTAGGCGACATATGAAGGCTGTACGACTATTACCTCGTCCCCGGGGTTGACTATCGCTCTGATCGCAAGGTCGAGTCCTTCGCTGACTCCAGTGGTGACAAGGATCTCAGTCTCAGGTTCATAATAAACATTATGTCTTCGAGTATAGTGTTTTGAGAGCTCTTCGCGAAGTTCCAGAAGTCCATAGTTGGAAGTGTAGGAGGTTTCTCCATGCTCGATGGAATGTATGCACGCTTCCCTTATGTGCCATGGTGTCACATAATCCGGTTCTCCCACTCCTAGGGTGATCACATCTTCGCTATCGGATACCAGGTCAAAGAACTTTCGGATGCCCGATGCTGGTACCTTTTGCATACTGTTTGCTATGAATTGAGAGGGTTTGCATTGTGTTCTCAAGATCGATTCCTCCGATCTAATTAGAAAAAGCAGATCTACGGGGAGATCTTATGGTGAGACAACGAGCTTTTTCACTTGCTCTGGTTCATCAAGGATCAATCCGTCTTCCTTGTAGGTCTTCAAAACAAAGTGTGTGGAAGTGCTCTGGACCTGTTCCTGTGTCGCTATCTTCTCTGCTACAAAGAAGGCGACCTGTTTCATGGAATTGCCTCGCACTGTCATTGCTATGTCATGTTCACCCGAAAGTAATCTTACTGAACGTACTTCGGGGAACTTGTAAAGTCTCTCGGCAATTGCCTGATATCCAAGTTTGCGTTCAAGGCTTATCTTAAGCTGGATGATGGCGTACACATAGTGATCTCCTGCTAGGTCCCAATCGATGATGGTCTTGTATTTGCGAATGATCTTTGCTTTTTCAAGTTGCTCGATCTTCCTACTGACCTCATCGGCTGTCATGCCAGTGAGTGTTGCTATTTCTTCTGGGCTTGTCCTTGCATCGTCATCAAGGATGTCCAGTATGTTGCGTGTTTGCTCGTCCATGCCTTGAACACCTTCGGGTGTAAAAAAAAGAATGATCGAGTAATTTACTCGATCAATACTGCGTTGATCACTCCGTCCTGACCTGGACGGCTTGTGACACGTGCATTGCCAGCAGCGGTCTTGATGACTGCTCCCTTTGTGATGATGTTACGCCTGACGTAGTGCCCGCTTGCTGTGTTCTCTACAACAGTTTCGATAGCAGATACAACTGTTCTCCCATCAGATGGGTTTGTCACATTTGCGATGTTTGCCTGAAGGAGCCTTACTTTTCTGTTTCCGCCACGTGTTGGAACGTTCTTCCTCTTTGTGTCGTTCACGTGAGTAGCTGCAGGCTCACGGCCAAGCTCGAACTTCCTCTTTCCGCGTGCGGATTTGATCTTTGCTCCTGTGTATTTTCTTTTTGATCTTCCCTGGAATTGCATAATTAGTCCTCTTATTTATTATAAGTAATGTGAATTTTTATTATTATAATATAGGTTAATAGGATTTCCTTTACTAATAGGATTCTATATGAACTTTTCGAGCCAGCGGCTTTGTCCATTCAATTGATCATTCCCTGTTAGTGGTGATAACAGATAAATAATTCTATCGCATAGTGATATGTATATGCTCAAAGTTACATTCTTAGGTACCGGTGGTTCTTTGCCGACAACGAACCGTAATCCTTCAGCTATCATGGTCAACAGGGATGGAGAACTTCTAATGTTCGATTGCGGTGAGGGTGCCCAACAGCAGATGATGCGGGCAAAGACTGGAATGATGAACTTATCTTCCATATTCATAACTCATTTCCACGCAGACCACATACTCGGGATACCCGGTCTGGTCCAGACAATGTCTTTTCAGGGGCGTACCGAACCCCTTACCATATATGGTCCTGAATGGGTGGAAGAATTCATAACATTTCTCACTGCAATGGGTTATTACAAATTGAAGTTTGAAATAAATGCAGTAAGGCTCAAAAGTGGGGAATCCATAAAGCGTGATGGTTATTCCATTGTAGCTTTAAAGACCGAGCATAACGTCCCAAGCATCGGCTATGCTCTTGTTGAGGATGAGCGTCCAGGAAGGTTCGATCGTGATAAGGCCATTGAACTTGGTGTTCCGGTAGGCCCTCTCTTTTCAAAACTGCATCACGGTGGCTCGGTCGAGGTGGATGGCAGGGTTATATCAGCTGAGGATGTAGTAGGTGAACCCCGGCCCGGTAGGAAAATCGTCTATTCTGGTGATACGCGCCCATGCCTTGACGTTCTCAAAGCAAGTGATGGCGCTGACCTGTTGATACATGACAGCACCCTTGCTGACAATATGATCGACTGGGCAAAAGAGTCCATGCATTCGACAGCAGGTGAAGCCGCTGCCCTGGCAAAGAAGGCCGGTGTCAAAAAGCTTGTCCTGACCCACCTGAGTTCAAGATATTCAGACGATGCAACTCCGCTCCTAAATGATGCAAAAGAGTTGTTTGAAGACGTGATACTTGCCGAAGACCTTCTGGTGATCGAAGTTCCTCTTAGTGATGATTGATACGTGGGGACGTGGATTAAACTTTTTTACTAGACTGCCCAATAAAGTATCAGAGATCGGTTGGGGGGCAGCCTATGCTAAATGAGGATCATACGTGTGAGTCTAAAAATATTCAAAATGGAGTTGAGGGGGGCAATGGGGAAACGATTCGAAAACAGATGGTCGATCCTTATCATATAGATGAGTTCAACGATATCATCTCAAAGATGGCATCTATGGGGGACAGGGATGTCCAGATCTCAAAAGGCATCAATAAACTTACTGTCAAAGTCTGTAACACTGCAGTAAAACTTGCAAAAGAAGCTGATGATATTCCTTTGAATCTTATCGATCAGGCTATCACTCTGAATTTTGCCAGTTCGAAGGAAATTGAGCATGATATTAACAGGATGATATCCGAAAAGATGAATTTGGGACAGATGTTCCACTATCCTGAAAAGTTCCGCTATGATCGGAATCGTAAAAAAGATCTCGTTCTCCGTAAAGTACCGGAGAACAAGAAACTTGGTATAAACATCAATTATGCCATTGAAGCCTTTTTTGCACAACAAGCTTCTCAGGATAAATGGAACCTGATCATAAATCACGAATGGTTTGAGCTTAGCACAAGACCAAGATTTGAACTGGCGCCGGAAATGCTTTCTGCAGGACTGGAATATGGATCAAATGCAGGAGTTGTGAACATCAATGAGTTCTTTGATATGGATTCACTTATTCAGGGATGGGGTGGTGGTCTCAACCTCTTCGATCCGGTCTGCTTCGATCTGCTAATGAAACACACTGTCCAAAAAATAAGTAGTGTGGATGAGAAAGGTATCATGCACACTTATGAGATCGAATGGATCGATGAATAAGATCTGTTCTCATACGTTCAAAGTATGGTCCAGTCAATTTCGGTATCATTCTCATCGTAAAGGTGGACCTCAATGGACATCTCTTCGATATCGTATGGTAGTTCCTTCACGCTAAGAAAGAGTGAATCTCCTATCTCCTTGGTGAACCCTTCTGCTTTGACCCTGGCAAAATAGACACGTCCGCCGGAGTCAATATCTTCGACAACGACACCTTTCCATCGTTTCAGATTATCAATTATGTTCACGATCTTGCATTCAAACCTGTCAGTTTCCTCTATGGTGCTCATGATATCACATTTGAGTTATAATGGTTGAAAGTTCCATCTTTCATATATAAAGTCTATCCAAGGCAGCAGTGTCTCCTTTTTTAGTCAGTTTGGAAATGACACCCTCAAAATAATCCTGCCTTACAACTTCTTCATCATTCATTATTGCCTGGTGCAATGCGGTTTTCAGAACCTTCTCAACAATATCTCTTCCTGAAAGCCCCGCTGTGAGTTTTGCTATCTTTTTCATATCAATATCCTCTGCGGGTAGCGGGAACGTACTGATGTTCTTCTCTATTATCGCATAACGGTTCTGCTCATCAGGAAGTGCAAACTCTATCTCTTCTTCGAACCTGCTCCTAACCGCCGGATCAAGGCTGTTGGGGCGGTTGGTCGCGCCAATGGTGCAAACTCCCCGGCGTTCCACGATCCCATCCATTTCCGTAAGCAATGCATTGACTATCTCTGCGACATCGCCTCTCAGTTCCTGGTTTCGCCTGTCCAGTGCTATTGCATCCAGCTCATCGATAAAAATGATGCATGGCTGCATCTCTTCAGCCCTTTCGTAAAGGTGATGGATCTGTCGGGCACCTTCTCCTACGAACTCTCCTATCAGTTGGGTTGCTTTGATGGGTAGTAATGGAACGTCCGTTTTATTTGCAAGGGCCTTTGCAAGCATTGTCTTCCCTGTGCCGGATGGTCCGAAGAACAGTACGTTCCTGGGAGCCCATTTGCCAAACTTCTCCGGCTCTTCCAGGAACCTCTCGATGAGTTTACATTTCTGTCTTGCTGAGCTCTGCCCCACCACATCATCAAAAGTGACGTCTGACTTGAGTCCGGGAATGATCGATGCTTTTTCTTCGTCATTGATGACTATGGTGGTTTTTATTCCTATGGCAGAATCCGGTGGTACTACTTCGATTATCTTATACGCAAAATCCGGATACATCCGGCGGTCGAACAAATATTCTCCTTCATTTGCCACAAAACCGTTCCACTGTTTCCTTGCATAGTGTTCAAAGACCTCTGCGTTGTCTATCTCCGGATATTCATCAAGCATGCTGCTAAGTGGATATCCCTGCGGTTTCAATATGACTAGCTCTGCAGTGTGTTCAGTAGGGTCTGAATTCTCTTCCCTATCTCTTTGTTGTGTGGTCTTCTGGGTTGATCTGACCATGTTATCAGCTCTTTTTGTTATAAATATAAGAGATCTATTGGATCGAATCTGTTTCCTGATGGTCTGCGAATTCTACCGAAGGTCCGTTTCAAATTATTATTTCTAAGGATGCGAACTATAACATCTCAATATATGACTTTAACGGGATAATTAATATATATTGAGTTGGTAAATATATTATGTTATAATATCATTTATCAAATATAAATTGCTGGGAGTTGGTTGATCATGGTCATGATCCCTTTATCCACATTCCTGCTGATTTATTGTTTATCTTTCTAAATGCGGCACTTAAGGCTGTGTGCAATAGAAAACTCAACGGAATTTAAATCAAGATTATTAATAAGGTGGCAATAATGGCTCAAATATTGGTTGTAGAAGATAATCCCATGAACATGGAATTAACAGTTGATCTTTTAGAATCCTGGGGGTATGAAGTAGGTCAGGCAGAAGATGGTCCGGAAGCTCTTGATAAAGTAAAAGAGGTTAGATACGATCTGATTCTTCTGGACATGCAACTTCCGAGAATGGATGGACTTGAGGTGCTTTCTCACTTAAAGAAGGACCCGGATACCGCAGATATTTCGGTTGTAGCTCTTACTGCTCATTCAATGGCAGGGGATGAGGCTAAATTCCTTGATGCAGGATGTACTGGATATATTTCAAAACCTATCGATATCCACGAGTTCAAGAAGCAAATTCCGGAATATCTCGGTAAAACTGCTTGATCTGAGGAGTTTGGTGTGATAATGCGCGGTGATACCGCTCCGAGGATACTGGTCGTTGATGACGAACCTTTGAATGTAGAACTGATGGAGATATATCTCTCCCCTGATTATGAAATGATTTCTGCATATGGTGGTCTGGAAGGTCTTGAGAAGGTTGCAACTGAAGATGTGGACCTTATACTTCTGGACATAATGATGCCCGATGTCAGTGGTTTTGAAGTATGCGAACAGTTGAAGGCCGATCCGCGTTATCAATTGATACCTATTATAATGGTTACCGCACTTTCCGGTAAGGATGATAAGATCCGGAGCATTGATGCGGGGGCTGATGATTTTCTTTCCAAACCGGTCGACAGACTGGAACTTGCTACCCGGGTGCGTTCTCTTTTAAGGATAAGGCAGTTGAATGACCGGTTGGTGCAACAAAGGGATCAGGCACAGAACTATCTTGATGTTGCAGGTGTAATTCTTGTGGTAGTTGATAAATCACAAAATATCACTCTTATCAACAAAAAAGGCTGTGAGATTCTTGGGGGCACTGAAGACGATATCCTTGGTAAGGACTGGTTTGATACTTTCATTCCCGCAGAACATGTTGAAAGTGCAAAGGCTATTTTTTCCAGTTTGCTCGAAGGTGATGCAAATACCTACGAGTACACCGAAAGATCGATCCGTACCTTTGATGGTGAAGAACGCCTTATCAGTTGGCATCATGTCCTTATATGGGATGAAGTGGGGGAAAATACCTCTATTCTGAGCTCTGGCGAAGATGTCACCGAACGTAGGAGGGCAGAAGTTGCTTTAAAGGGGTATGCGGTGGAACTTGAACATTCCAATGAGCTAAAGGATCTCTTTATTGACATTATCAGGCATGACCTGATGAATCCAGCGGGTGGTGTCAAAGGTTTTACCGATATCCTTCTAAAAAGGGGTAATTTTGAAGGTGAGAACCTTAAGATGCTCCAGGCCATCAAGCGTGCAAATGCCAAACTTATCGATATGATCGAGAGTGCAGCTGCATTTGCAAAGGTGGAGTCGGTTTCACAGGTGAAGCTAAAGCCAATGGACCTGACTGTAATATTAAGAAATGTTGTACACTCCCTTGAGTCACAGTTGAAAGAGACTGGCATTGAGGTATCTCTGCCACAAGAGGGTGTTTATTCTGCATCAGTTGATACGACGATAGAAGAGGTGTTCTTTAATCTGCTTTCCAATGCAGTAAAATATAGTCCAGAGGACACTCGTATTACTGTGGAAATATATGATATTGGCAAGGAGTGGAAGGTAGAGGTTCAGGACCAGGGATTCGGTATCTCCGATGAAGATAAGCCGTTGGTCTTCGAGCGGTTCAAGAGGCTGGATAAAGGCGGTATCAAAGGTACGGGTCTGGGTCTTGCGATAGTCAAGAGAATAGTTGACTTGCATGGTGGCAAAGTTGGGGTGGGTGACAATCCTTACGAAAAAGGAAGTGTGTTCTGGGTGACCCTTAATAAGGCATGATCTTTCGGGATAATTTATCTCTTGTTTTTTTTAGTTCGTGTAATTCTTTTCATTATCCGGTTTGTATACTGAAATTACCGGTTCCAATAACTTTAAGGTACATGTATCCAATGAGCTCTTGCTTTTAATTTACAATGAGGTACTAATATGAAACTGGATGAGGTCACGATTTCAAGAGCGATTATAGACGAGTTCTCAAAGGTCTTCCTTGATTACACCGATGTTGATGTAGCGCTTGTGGGCGGCGGCCCTGCTAACCTTGTAGCAGCAAAATATCTCGCAGAAGCAGGCCTGAAGACGGTCATCTACGAGAAGAAACTGTCTGTTGGCGGCGGCATGTGGGCTGGCGGTATGATGTTCCCGCGCATTGTCGTACAGGAAGATGCACGTCACATTCTTGATGAGTTCGGTATCTCATACCATGAGTACGAAAAGGGCTATTATATCGCAAATTCTGTGGAATCTGTTGGTAAGCTCATCAGTGGTGCAACATCTGCAGGTGCTGAGATATTCAACCTCGTAAATGTCGAGGATGTTATGATCAGGGAAAATGATGAGATATGTGGTCTTGTTATCAATTGGACTGCTGTTGAGATCGGAAAGTTGCATGTTGATCCTCTGGCAATACGTTCTAAGGTCGTTGTCGATGGTACTGGTCATCCTGCAGTCATTTGTTCCACTGTCCAGCGCAAGGTTCCTGGGGCAAAGCTCGGCGAACTTGGTGTAGTGGGTGAGAAGCCAATGTGGGCCGATGTCGGGGAAAAGATGCTCCTGGAGACCACAAAGGAAGTCTATCCAAACCTTTACGTTGCAGGGATGGCCGCTAATGCTGTTGCAGGCGCACCTCGTATGGGCCCTGTCTTTGGTGGAATGCTTCTTTCGGGCAAACAGGTCGCAGAGCTTATCATCGAAAGGCTTGGATAATCTTTCTATGGCTGATTTGGACCAAAACGTTTATCTAATAAAAATACTAGTATAGGGTGCTTCATATTGAAGCACTACCTATTCCGTGCCGGGGTAGGGTAGCGGTTATCCTGTAGCCTTGTGGAGGCTACGATCCGAGTTCGACTCTCGGTCCCGGCCCCATTCTGATTCTGATTATTCTGTTTGATCTGATCATCACTACTAGTACTTTTAAGGGATTGTAACAAGTTTTAGAGCTCATGTTATCTCTAAATAAGTTACCACCTTGTTCTCCTCTTGCTTGCTCATCCTTATATGTACAATTGTTTCGTGGTCTTTTGGGATCTTACAAGTAAATCTCTATGGAATTGTAATTCAATAGCTTCGTGGTCTATAGGTCCGGGAAAAAATTCTATATGTTTGATAAAAAGATCTGCAAATCACTGAAAAAAAGAAAAAAAGGTATCTTATCCTTTTAGATGTCGAATGTTCTATCAAACTCTGGATAAAGTTCAGAGCTTTCCAAAAGTTCTTCAAATGCATCGTGCCTTGGACTTACGATCACAACATGTGCAGGAGGATGTATCTTTCTCAACTTGCTTATTGCGGCACCAGCATTCGTATCAAGTTCTACCAAAGCTGCAGAATTACATTTAGTTTTAAGTTCTACTCCTGAGACACTTACAAGAAGTTGATCTGCATAATTAGGCTCGATCCTTTTCGGGTTTGATCCGAATTTCATACTTCCATAGTGTTCTAGGTCGTGCAAAGCGATTTTGACCTTGTTCGGGTCCTCCGCTCGAATTACAGCAAAAGATTTCATTTTTAGTCCCCACACCAAACTTAATTAAAATTTAATGGAACGGTTTAAGGTTTCCAATTATATTAACGTTTGGATAATGTATGGTATTTTGTTACGTTTTTCAAAAAAGATCCTTGGGATCAGTCCCCAAGTTCTTTTGAACGCGTTGAAGATTCAATGACCGCATTCATGAAAGCAGCTCTTATCCCGCTCTCTTCAAGAGTGCGTATTGCTCTGATGGTCGTTCCTGCAGGGGATGTTACCATATCCTTAAGCTCTCCG
Organism: Methanococcoides alaskense; assembly: GCF_027594145.1. Classification (GTDB taxonomy): domain Archaea; phylum Halobacteriota; class Methanosarcinia; order Methanosarcinales; family Methanosarcinaceae; genus Methanococcoides; species Methanococcoides alaskense. The sequence continues at coordinate 50,774 of NZ_JAQFFK010000001.1, forward strand.
GGGTGCATTCCTGTTTCAAGTACCATTTTTGCAGCACCAAGGACTGTCTGTGCAGCCAGTGTGATCGCATTTGCACGGTCAAGTCCTTCATAGACTGCACCGTCTGCCAATGCTTCTATCACTGGGAATATGTATGCAGGTCCGCTTCCGGATAGGCCGGTGACTGCATCCATGAGCTTCTCAGGGATCGTTATTGCACTTCCAATGGACTGGAACATCTCAAGTGCGATCTCCATATCCTCATCAGTGGCATTCGTACCTGCGCAAACAGCAGATGCAGCTTCTGCAACTGTTGCTGCGATGTTTGGCATGACTCGTACGACCCTTGTGCCCTCATTCAGTTCATCTTCAATTGCTGCTACTGGAACTCCTGCTGCGATGGAGATAACTAGCTTGTCAGCAGTAATGCTGTCCTTGATGGCTGCAAGCACGCCTTTTAGTATCTGTGGCTTGACTGCAAGTACAACAACATCAGAGTCTCCTATGGTCTCAGTGTTGTCAGTTGAGACGTTAATACCCAATTCATTGTTGAGTCTTTCAAGAGCAGGCTTGTAAACATCACTTGCATTCAGAGTTATTTCGCTATGTGATGCGAGAATTCCTCTTATAAGTGATTCTCCCATCTTGCCTGTGCCTATGAATCCGATCCTTTTTTCTGTAAGATGCATTTTAGTTCCCTTTTCTGTCTCTTGATATGGGCAGTGTACAATAGTTTATTTCAGCCATAGCTGGCTGAGATCACATTTTCATTTCCTTTTTATTGTGACGATGTCCCCAAGAGTTGTACCGCTGTTCAAACGGTCATCATTCCATTCATCTTTGCCCTGACGCTCCATAAGATTCACATTGAGTGCTTTTTCTATCTTCTTCCTGACGGAATCTTCCGGGGTTATCTCTCCCCTTTCTATCTTTTTTATCAGGGAAGCCTTCTCTTTGATCTTAGTGGCAAGCACTTCTTGTGTCCATCCGCGTTTTTCACGAGCTTCACGCATGACGGTCTCGTACTCTTCCACGAGTTCGTCATCCAGCTCAGCAAAAGGATCGCGTCTTGATGTTGTCCTTTTTTGAACATTCCGAATTGGTTTTGCAGATACAGGTGATATCTTTCTGGATACAGGTGAGCGTGCTCTTGCTGCATTTCCATATTGTGAACACTTACTGCACACCTTAAGCTGGCTTCCGTCAATAGTGACATCTATCGGCTTTTCTTTGATCTCTGCACCACATATTTCACATTGCATCGGTATCATCTCTTAAAGGCTATTTTAATTGCCCTTTACGAAAGTGCTATATATCGTCTCTACTTAAATAATTATTCAGAGCTATGACAGAAACGATCGACGATAAGCCAAGAAGCAATGATTATAGCTTCAGTGGCATTGGTAATGGGGATATTGTTTCCGAAAGCGATGAGGATTTTTCAAAATATCTGCTGGATCGGATGAAGCAGCTTGAATCGCGAAACAATCTCCTGAAAGAACAATGTGAACAGATAGAATCCGATAAGCGCTATATCGAATCACAAAAACTCAAGTATGAACGTGAGACGCACCGCCTTCAGTCAGAAATTGATAGGTTAAAGTCTCCTCCACTTGTGGTTGCGAGTATAGTGGATATGTTTGATGGCGATAAAGCTCTGATCAGGAGCAGTACAGGTCCTCAGTTCCTTGTGAAAGTTTCACAGGACCTCGATGATGGTGGTCAGCTTGTTCCGGGGGTCAGGGTGGGGTTGAACCAGCAGACTCTGGCAGTTGTCGACATCATTCCTGAATCAGACGAACCGCTTATCACGGCTATGGAGGTTATCGACTCACAGGAAGTAGACTATTCGGAGATAGGTGGTCTGGACCAACAGATAATGGAGATAAGTGAATCTGTCGAATTGCCGATCACAAAACCGGAAGTTTTTGAACGCATTGGTATAACCCCTCCCAAAGGGGTCCTGCTTTTCGGACCACCTGGCACGGGAAAGACATTGCTTGCCAAAGCGGTGGCGCATAGGACGAATGCCACTTTCATAAGGGTGGTGGGTTCTGAACTTGTACAGAAATATATTGGCGATGGCGCAAAGCTTGTTCGTGATATCTTCGAGATGGCAAGGAAGAAAGCACCTGCAATCATCTTTATCGATGAGCTGGATGCGATCGCAGCGACACGTCTGGAAGATACGAACGGTGCGGATAGGGAAGTTCAAAGGACCCTTATGCAACTTCTTGCTGAGATGGATGGCTTTGACAACAGGGGTGACGTACGCATAATTGCTGCCACCAACAGAGCGGATGTGCTCGACCCGGCAATTGTAAGGCCGGGAAGGCTTGACCGTATCATCGAGATACCATTGCCTGATAAGGATGGTCGTGAAACGATCTTCCGTATCCATACAGAGAGGCTTAACATCGGCAGCGATGTAGATGTCAAAAAGCTGTCAGATCTTACAGAAGGGGCAAGTGGTGCCGATATAGGGGCCATAGTCATGGAAGCTGGAATGCTTGCTGTACGCAATGATAGTGACCACATAGGCATGTCTGACCTGCTTGATGCAGTTACAAAGGTCATGGTCCCCAAAGCGAACAATGTCGATCATTCGGAGAACATGTTCTGGTGAGCAAAAGGTCGTGTTGCATTGGCATTTCATATCAAGCCTGAGATCAGGATACTTGGTATCGATGATTCAGCATTGATAAGTGATGATATTCTGATAGTGGGAGCTTTCTTTCGTGGCGGGCAATGGCTTGATGGCGTGATGCGTTCCAGCATCCGTCGTGATGGTATGGACGCTACGGAAAGGATAGCTAAGATGGTGACCTCAAGCAAACACTATGGTCAGATAAAAGTGATAATGCTTGATGGTGTGACATATGGTGGTTTCAATCCGGTTGACATCGTCAGTCTGTATGAAGGAACTGAAATACCTGTCATCGTCATAATGCGTGAGGTCCCTGACCTTGAAAAAATAAAAGATGCCCTGTCAAATCTTCCTGATCCTGAAGAGAGGTCTCGGATCATACTCAGGGCAGGTGCAATTACAAGAGTGGTCTCAAAAGACCTTTTGAATCCTATATTCATTCAGTGTGCCGGTATCGATACTGAAAAAGCAGGTGAGGTCGTACGTTTGTCTTCAACAAGGGGCAATGTTCCTGAACCTCTCAGAGTGGCACACATGATCGCCACAGGTATTATCTGTGGCGAATCACGCGGCAAGGCCTGATCTCATTTTTGCATGCAATTGTCTGTTAGCTTTACACCTTCTTCCATAAGGGTCTCAGCTCTGTCCAGTGTCTTTGCTTCTGCAAATATCCTTATGATAGGTTCAGTCCCTGATGGGCGTATAAGCATCCAGCCGTCGTTGTGCCATATCTTTACACCATCGGTAGTATCTACCTCCATTTCTCCTCCGACCACGCTTTCTTTTATCTTCTCCATGGTGGTGTCGAGGTCACTGCAATGGACCTTCGTCTTTGAGTTGAAATATGTCGGTACGTTCTCTGCAAGGTGTGAGAGCTTCCTGCCCGAGGCCATTATCTCAAGAAGTTTTGCACATGCCATGGCTCCATCGCGGCAATATTGGTGTTCCGGGAAAATAAGTCCTCCGTTACCCTCTCCTCCGAACACTGCACCTATTTCCATCATCTTTCTCGCGACATTGATGGAACCGACAGCCGTCCAGTGAAGTTTAACTCCTGCTTCCTCTGCCACATCCAGCATGCGCTGTGATGAGCTGACAGGTGTGACGAGGTCTCCTTTCTTGTCTTCGAGGATGCACTTAGCCATCATCGCCAAAAGGACCTCTTCATCGATGAAATTCCCGTTCTCATCAAAGAACACCGCCCTGTCCGCATCTCCGTCCTGGGCAACACCCATGTCCGCACCCCTACTTTTCACAATATCGGAAAGCTCGGTCAGGACATCTTCGGTAGGTTCTGGATTGCGCCATGGGAACGTTCCGTCTATCTGGGCGTTGAGTGCCATTACCTCACATCCAAGTTTCTGGAGCAGGAAAGGCAATGTCAAAGAGCCGGCACCGCAACCGGTATCCACCACTACCTTGAAGCGCTTTTCACGTATGCTTTCCGCATCCACGGAATTGATAATGGCATTGATATATTGTTCATTTGCGTTCGTATCTTTGAAGAGGTCGCCCGTCCTTTCCCAGCTGGCTGCTGCGAAATCCTTTGACATGTAGATCTTTTCGACCTCTTTCTCTCCTTCCCTTGAGAACTCGCTTCCGTCTCCGGCAACCAGTTTAATTCCGTTGTACTCCCTTGGGTTATGTGATGCGGTGACACCAATACCTGCATCGGCATGTTCTCTTACATAATATTGGATAGCCGGTATCGGTGCTATGCCGATATCAATTACAGTAACACCTGTGGACAACGCACCGGCGATAGCAGCCGATTTCAGCATGTCTCCTGATTTGCGGGTATCTCTCCCGACAACGACTGTACCCTTTGAACCCATATATGTCCCAAGGCTCTTTGCGACATCTATCGCAAGCTGTGGTGTGATATATTCGTTAGCGATCCCTCTTACTCCGTTAGTTCCAAAAAAACCCATTTTGTATCTCCTCTTCAAATATTTTACTAGTATGGTCGCTGAATCTATTTTATATTTTTGAGACATTCACTTGACCAAGTTTAAATTATATGAGTTCTAATCTATTCAGCATGATGATGCGTGAAAAAGGCAAACTGGTCATTTGGCCTGCAAATCTGGACAAATCCCGATCACGGAAAGGTGGTAGGATAATTTCCAGAAAGAGCTCTCTTGAAGCTCCGTTACTCAGGGAATTGACAGCAGCAGCTGAGAAATTGAACCTGAACCCTGAAGTGGAAGCTGATAAAAAGTATCCCCGTACATGGTGGGAATCAAGCGGTCGTATCCTTGTGGATAACAATGAAGCTAAGACCATGGTCGCAAGAAAGATCGCAAAGGCCATCAAGGGAGCGCGTGGTGGCTGATCATCGGATCAGGTTCACTGCCTTTTTAATCTTTAAATTTAGTTAAAAATTATTTATGCTCTTTTAAATACGATAGTCTCAACTCTCTCTGAAGAGAACTAATCAGTGATTATGAAAAAGAACGAATTCAAAAAAAGATCTTATCAGGTTAGGGCCAGAGGCCAAAACCTGCGCTAAGTGCAAGGATAACGATGCCGCAAATTGCGCCAAAGATGAAGACGGTCCTTGGTTGTACGTGAACAGCTCTTTTATCCGCATCATAGTACGTCATAAGACCTGCAGATGACATCAATCCACTTCCACTTGTTTTCTTCTTTTCTGCCATAGTTCCTCAATTAGTTCTTTAAATTTTTAAGCTTTGTGCCCGTTACATCAATATCTCATCAATAAGAACAGGTGGTTCAAATATGCCCTTTTCAGTAATAAGTGCTGTGATGTTCTCCATGGGAGTTGCATCAAAGGCCGGATTATAAACATCCACATTCTTAGGTGCTATCTGGACATCACCAATATATCGTAACTCGTCCGCATCTCTCTGTTCTATTGTCACGGTATCCTCCCAGCCATTAGGATCAAAGGTCGAGACCGGTGCTGCAACATAGAAAGGTATCTCATGTTCCCTTGCTACGATGGAATGGGTGTAGGTCCCTATCTTATTGAAAACAACGTCCTGTGTTATCCTGTCGGCGCCCACTATCATCTTATCGACCATTCCATGTCTCATTACATGCCCTGACATGGAATCGGTTATCAGCTTTACCGGAATTTTATCCTGCATAAGTTCCCATGTGGTTATACGGCCGCCCTGGTTCAGGGGTCTTGTCTCACAGGCTATGACACTGATCTCCTTCCCTTTCTCAACTGCCGATCGAATTACTCCCAGGGCAGTCCCCCAATCAACACAAGCCATTCTTCCTGCATTGCAGTGTGTCATCACAGTGTCGCCGTCATCCAGCAACTTCTGTCCATACTTTCCTATGGCCTTGTTTATCTCCACATCTTCGTCTGCTATCCTGATCGCCTCGAAGACAACGATGTCCTTGATGCTTTCAAGATCGTAGGAATCTTCTGTGGCCTTTAAGACCCTGTTCACGGCCCATGCAAGATTAACTGCTGTCGGGCGTGTGGCTATGAGAGTGGAAGCAGCTACTTTCAGGTCATTGAGCAGCTTTTCCATTGAGTCCGCACTGCTAAGTGTGACCGCAAGTGCCATTCCAAACCCTCCTGCGGCTGCAAGTGCCGGAGCACCTCTTACCCGGAGGGACCTTATAGCTTCACAAAGGGAAGCAAGGTTCTTACATTCAATGACATTAAGTTCTACTGGCAGTAATGTCTGATCGATCATCACGACACTTTTGGATTCATCGTTCCAGTCTATTGTTCTCATGTGGATCACTCAAGACCTTAACGAAGTTTCCGAATAAAAAAGTATTCAAGCTTGGACGTTTGTTCTGAATGGTCCATGCTTCTTCGCTCGGATTTCTTCTGTTACTTACCACACTTCATTTATATATCTCAGCTGACCTATTATCTCTGATGACAAAAACTCTGGTAGTTCACGATCCAGTTCATAAGACCATCATCCTCTCTGAATTGGAACAGCTTCTTATCGGTACGCCTCAACTTCAAAGACTTCGTGGCATTCAGCAGCTTGGTCTTGCCGATGTAGTATTTCCGGGTGCGAACCACTCCCGTTTTGAACATAGTCTTGGAACAATGCATACGGCAGCTCTTCTGGGCAGGTCGGTAGGACTCGACAATGAAGATATTATGAAACTAAGGCTTGCAGGCCTTCTTCACGATGTAGGTCATTCCGCTTTTTCACATGCTGTGGAAAGTGTATTGAAAAGGGATCCTGCGATACAGCTAAAGATGTGTGAGAATTGTTTTGTTGATCATGAAGCTTTTACAAAATATATCATATCAGAGGTAATTCCTGAGGACAACATAATTGCGAGATATGTTCGTGATGAACTGGGGTATGATCCCTTTGAGTTCTTCAATGAGGTGTCGAAGATCGCTACGGGTGATCTATCCATTGAAAAGCCCTATCTTTCTCAGTTGATTTCAGGGGATATAGATGCTGATCGTATCGATTTTTTACTTCGCGATTCTTACCATACAGGGGTATCCCTCGGGCTTATTGATGTCGATCAGATAATGCAAAGTCTGTGCATTGTGAATGATAATGTGGTGTTCGGTTCTCCTGGCTCGGGTAGTTTTGATGAGGAACTTACATTGGCAGCAGCGGAATCGATGCTTATCGCACGTTCTCATCATTATACTGCGATCATTCATCATCCTCGTACTCAAGCTGTCAGGGTCATGCTTCTTTATGCGCTGGAGATGACCCTTCAGCAGCAGAAGGAGTTATTTGGGGATGAGGCCGTTGGAAATATGGTCGCGGATTTCTTTACTACCTATAATGATGCAGATCTGCTGAATTTTATCAATGCGAAGGGGGGTGAGGTGGCAAGGGGTCTGTTGCAGGATATTCGTGATGGGCAGATCTATGTTCCGGTTGCCCGGTCCAATCAGAAGACGCTATTTCCGGGTACAAGGATGGCACTTTCGACCATTGCACGCAGTGGCAAGGCTACAAGGATGTTCGAAAATGAGCTGGAAAAGAGGTTGGGGGATGTGCTTGTCGATCTGAGCATCGCAACGGGGGTCCCTAAAAGTGCCAGGGTGATGGTTGGCGGGAGCGAGAATTTCTTCTACGATGAGTCTGCTCTGGCAAACGGTCTGGTCCGTGCGATATCCCGGCAGATGTCATTGACCGTTTTCACTCATCCCGATGTTGCCATTACCTCGGAACTCTCTTCTGCCCAGGTGGTAATGCATGATATTGTGGATGACCTCTCGCCGAAACTGCTTCATTTCATCAGGGGGGAGCAGTACCTTCCCATAGAGGGCTTGATCCTTCTTCTTTATGCTATTCATGAAATGTTCGAGGAAGTCCACGATGGCTTTGTCTCTATCCCGCGTATAAGGAACATCACCTGGTTGTACAAGAAGGTTGCATTTTTCACAGAGGACATCAGGTTAAAATACCTGTTCGACTATGAGTTCCACACAAGATATGGTTTCCTTTACAGCAACAAGGTCTATGAGGACATTCAGTTGCTGGTAGCTATGGGGATCGTGGATGAGGACCTGCGTTATTTTGAGAAGGATGGCAGGTTCAGGCAGCGGTATGAATATGTGTTGACAGATGCAGGTGTGCAATATGCGGCAGATCTTGTTGATCCCTATCAACGTGATTATAAAATAATCACTTCCGATCTTACAATGAACAAACATTCCATTCCCCGTGATATCGTTACAATGCCATTGGCAAGATTTCAGAGCGATCGGGAAAAGAGAACATCAGGTGCGAAAAAATGAAATTAGGCGAGATAGTGCTGTTAAAGACCAGCCATAAGGGTAAGATCAGAGAATTTATCACATCGGTATCTGATGAGAAGTTCCACTCGGATTTTGGCATGATAGAAATGTCAGAGTTGCTGGAAAAGAACGAAGGGGATACGGTGGAATCTCATATGGGCCAGACCTTTGTCATCCAGCTTCCAAGGATGCCGGATTTCTTCAGGCATGCAAAACGTACTGGAACGCCTATCATGCCCAAGGATATTGGTATGATATTGGGCTATACCGGTCTCAACAAGAACGATACTGTACTTGATGCCGGCACAGGCTCCGGTATTCTTGCCATGTATCTGGGCTCTATTGCAAAAAGGGTGCTCAGTTTTGAGGTAAGGGATGATTTCGCGGAGGTTGCTCGTGAAAATATCCGACGTGCAGGTCTCGATAATGTGGAAGTGCGATGCGGTAATATCGTTGATGAAGTTAAGGAACTCGATGAGAAATTCGATATTGTGACGCTTGATACCATCGATTCAGCGACAATTGTGCCTTATATTCCTTCTATACTGAATCCCGGTGGTTTTCTTGTCACGTATTCGCCTTTCCTGGAACAGACGGCACAGATCAGAAAAGCAATAGCTGAGATTGATTTCTTTGAGGTGAGGACGATTGAATGTATCGAACGTGCAATGTCCTTTTCAGATCGTGGTACACGTCCTTCAACATCCAGGGTCGGGCATACCGGATATATCACCATTGCCAGATTGTGAGGATATTATCTGACCCCATCTGCGGTTATGGTGAATTCGCAGGTGGTTCCTTCCGGGCGGGATCGATGTTTCCATATCTTTGCTCTGCGTCTTCCCGTTCCGGTCTTCTCAAACTGAATTATTGTTTTCGAGATATGCTCAAGACTACTGCCGCCTATTGGTTTTAATGAATTTGATTTGATGTCTGAATAGACCTGATTGGTTATGACCACAACTATGTCGCGTTTTCGTGCGAGACTGTGGAGGAATCCTATCTGATTTGAGAGCTCTCTTCTGGTCCTTATGCTTGAATCCTCATCATCAAGTTCGAACCTATAATATGCTGTTGCAGAGTCAACAATAATGACCCCGACGTTCTCTGTGCTTATCTTCTCGGTTTCCCTGACCGCAGAATACTGCTCTTCAAAGCTATGGGGCTCAAAAATGATTATGTCCTGGGCGATCTTTCTTGCGTTCTCGCCGGCTATCTGTTTGAATCGATCTGCAGAGAGGCCTTCGGTATCGATGAATATTGCTTTTTTCCCTTTCTTAACACATTCGATGGCAAGTTGCAGACAAATATTGGTCTTTCCGCTACCTGCTTCTCCGAATATCTGAGTAACGACCCCTGATTCGAAACCGCCTCCCAGGAGCTCATCTAGAGGCTTGCAGCTTGATGGTAACTGTTCTTTTATTGTCTTCACCTCGATATGGATTAACTGCTATTATGGAATTTATGATATACATCTTTTGGCAAAGGGATGTTCTCTTATGGTAGTTCTGTTATGTAGATTGTGTACTCCTCTTTAACAAATATGGTTATCTATTCGATATTACATGTGGTAACAAACATGGTAATCAATAATTCAATTTTTTCATTATAATGATGAGTTATTCATGTATTCATTATCACATTTGTTACCAGTTATGATCTATTAGTATCCAATCATGGGGGCAAAAAGCATTATTAAGTGAGAGGACTATAATGCTAATTTGCTCAAGTAGAGACCTTTCCCACATTATATGCGGGCTATTGGTGGCGTTTAATCATTTAATGCCTTCATGGGGAATGGATGTGAAAGGTCTCTTGCTTACGTATTAAAATCTAATGGAAGGATGATCAATGTCTGATATTATAATTTATACAACGGAAACATGCCCGAAATGCGTTCAATTGAAAAATGTATTGAAGTCCAACAACGTAGCTTTCACTGAAGCGGACATGTCAACTCCTGAGTCCCTTACAGAACTACGCTTAAACGGTGTTTTCACTGTAACTGCTCCGGTATTACAGATAGATGATGACTTTCTTACGTATGAAGAGCTATTCAACAGTGATGGGGTCGATCTTGGATCACTGAAGAGTATATTATAAGGGATGTGGTCATGTGCAATCGGATACAAAAGCTATAGTTGATCCCGATAAGGGATTTGAGAACGGTGCAGTGGGATCTGCACAGGATAAAGGGTCATTAGAGGCTACAATGATGCCACTTACAGAGCCACAGTCTTTGCAGCAGACTCTTGACGGTCATTTCATTTCGACCATGCCAAAGGTTCGTACCACTGATGGCCATATGGTGAACTGGGACCGCAACATCGTGGTCAATCAACTATTAAAAGAGACAACTCTTAGTGAGTGGTATCATAACATTTCTTCAATTTCAAAAGATGAGGCACATGATATCGCAAAGGAAACGGAAAAGCGTATTCGTGGCATGAACATCAAGTTCCTCTCTGGTCCTCTTATCAGAGAACTTGTGAATATGATCCTGCTTGAACGTGGTCATCTTGAATGGCGTAATGTCTCTACAAGAGTAGGTTCACCTGTTTTCGATGCATGTGAGATCGACCAAGGTTCAGGCTTTGAGGCCAATGAGAACGCCAACCTTCAGGAAAATGCGGAAACATCCCACAAGAAGAAGGCTGACAAGATCTCCAAGGAACAGTATCTCCTATTGCTTCCTCCAAAGATAGCCGATCTTCACCTTAATGGTGATCTTCACATTCACGATCTTGAGTACTTTGGTACCCGTGCTTTCTGTCAGGACTGGGACCTGAGGTATTTCTTCTACTATGGTCTGATGCCCGATGGATCAGGTGCAAAGGCAAGTGTTGCAGGTCCGGCAATGAAGGCCGAGGTCGCAATGTTGCACGCTGTCAAGGCTCTGGGAAGTGCCCAGACCAATTTTGCAGGCGGACAGGGATTCTACAATTTCCTGACTTTCTGTGCTCCGTTCTTCGAGGGCAAGCCCTACAAGGAGATCGAACAGTTGATGCAGATGTTCGTCTATGAGATGACACAGATGATGGTTGCCCGTGGCGGACAACTTGTGTTCTCATCGGTACAGCTATCTCCAGGTGTTCCAAAGATGTGGAGGGACAAGCCTGTTGTTTACAGGGGTCGTGTCTGGGATGGTACCAATGGTACCGACAAGCGTGTCTATGGTGACTATGAACGTGAGGTAAGGCTGGGGTTCAAGGCAATGATGAACGTCATGCTCGAGGGCGATTACTGGGGCAAGCCGTTCAATTTCCCGAAACCTGAGATCTCCATTGAACCGGATTTCATGGAAGAGGATGAGATGTTCAACCGTGCAAATCCGGAACTCCCAACCTATGATGAACTTTACACCATGACATTCGAACTGACCGCAAAGTATGGTACTCCCTACTTTGATAATCAGCTTCCTGAATACCGTGGTGCTGGAGAAGGCATCTCCTGTTACCAGTGCTGTGCTTACCAGTTCTCAGCAAACGCAGATTCAGATTCAGATTTCGATGAGAAAATGTACTTCAATGAGGGAAAACATTTCTCAATGGGATCCTGGCAGGTAATTTCACTGAACTGTCCAAGAGCTGCATATCTGGCAGAGAACGATGATGAGAAACTGTTCTCTCACCTGAAACACCTCATGGATGAGGCCATGGAGATCTTCCAGACAAAGGTCAAATGGTTAAAGCCTATCATTGAAAATGGCAGGATGCCATTCGCAACCCAACAGCCAAAGGACCCTGTTACTGGTAAGAAAGGTGCGATAGCGGTCGATATAGATTCACTGGTGTTCACCATTGGTGTTATTGGTATCAATGAAATGGTCCAATATCACACCGGTTCACAGATGCATGAATCCAGGGATGCTTTTAAGCTGGCTATCAGGGCAATGACCGAGATGGATATATATAGCAAGGAACTTTCCCAGAAATTTGGTATGGAGATAGCTCTTGCAAGGACACCTGCCGAGACTACCGGTCAGAGATTCTCTGTTTCCGATCTGCTTCATGAAGAGTTCAGGGACAAGGTTATCTCAGTCGTCAAGGGTGATGTAAAAGCAGCAGTTGAGGGTGTAAATAATACTCATGACCTGCCCATCTATTACACCAATGGTACTCATGTGCCACCAGGAGCTGATGTTTCACTGGTCGACAGGATCAACATCGAACATGTGTTTTTCCCTATAGTGGACGGCGGAGATATCATGCATATCTGGATGGGTGAAGGTTCACCGGATGCTAAGGGTCTGAAAGATTTCGCTATGAACCTTGCGAAGAACACTCAACTAGGATATTTTGCCTTTACTAAGGATATGAGTGTTTGTATGGATGATTTCCATATGATGGCTGGCCTGAAAGATGTCTGTGAGAACTGTGGTTCTGATAACATCGAGCAGCTTTCAAGGGTCACCGGTTATATTCAGGCAGTGGGTGGCTGGAACGCTGCAAAGAAGCAGGAACTGGAAGACAGAAAACGCTACAATTCAGCCGATATGGTCTGAAGTTCAGGTTGCTTGATATTAAATGGATGTAAATTTTGGGGAGGTAATCCCCATATCAACCATTGACTGGCATGGAAAAGCGTCAGTCGTTCTTTTTTTACGTGGCTGCCCTTTCAGGTGTCCTTACTGTCATAACTATGAGATATTGACAGTTCCCGATATGGTCGATGTGAAAGAGCTTGAGAAAAAGATAGAGAATTCTCTTATTTTTGTAAGCAGTGTTGTATTTTCCGGTGGGGAACCACTGGCTCAGAAGAATGCAATTATGCATCTTGCTTCCTATGCAAAGAAAAAGAAGCTGTTCGTGGGTATCCATACGAATGGCTATTATCCTGATGTCGTGGAAGAATTGATGGATCTAGGTCTTGTGGACAAGTTCTTCATTGATGTAAAAGCCCCTCTTGACGATCCGGAAATGTATGGAAAGGCTATCGGATATGGTAAATATTCTGTTGTTCCCGATCCTGTCGATGTTGTGGAAAAGGTCAGGAGAAGTCTCTCTATAATTACTGAAAAAGGTATGGAGTATGAACTTCGCACCACAGCGATACGCGGTTTCATAGGCGAGCCGGATGATATTGCAAAGATCGCAAGTTCGATAGCTCCATATCTGTCCATGTCGAGTGCTACCTATGTGATTCAGCAGGGAATACCTGCAAACGCAATGGATGAGAACATGCGGGATATTGTGCCTTTTTCACGCGATGAGATGCTGGAACTTGCAGGGCGTGCCCATGAATTTGTCGATAATGTGTGGATACGCACAAAAGAGAAGGGTAATGAGAAGGTTAACTTCGAATCAAACTGAAGTTTAAGTAAAAACTTTATATGTTCGGGATATCTCTTTGTTTATGAAGTCAAGGGGAATGTATCCATGAAACGAACACATCTATTCCTTTTTATTCTACTATCTCTTTCGGTCATAGCAGCAGGTTGCACGGGCTATGAGAGTTCCAGCGAACAATCTGTCTATCCTGAAAGTGATATGTTGTCGTATGATCTTGAAGAAACATCTACTTTTGATGATGCCTCATCTTTTAAGGTGACTGACAACGGCGCAGCATCTCAAAGCAGTGTCACACGTAAGGTAATTACCACATCTTCTGTTTCCATTGAGGTAAAGAACACTCCTGAAGCGCTGGATGATATAAGCGATATCGCGGATGAGTTCGATGGATATGTGTCTTCCTCTTCTGTTTATACCCGATACGGGGATGATGAGGGTATGTATGGTTATATCACTATACGCGTTCCTTCGTCTGAACTTGACAAGGTGCTGGATACTATGGGTGACCTTGGTAAAGTGACCTCCGAAAGCACAACTGCTTCTGATGTTACTGAGGAATATATCGATGTGAGTGCACGCCTTTCCAATCTGGAGAAGCAGGAGACTCGTCTTGGTGAGATCCTTGAGATGTCCACGACCGTGGAAGAGGTCCTTTCAGTTGAGAAGGAACTCGGACGTGTGCGTGGTGAGATAGAAAGTCTGACTGGCAGGCTCAATTATCTTAATGATCGTATCGATCTTGCGACCATCAATGTCGATGTGAGTGAGCCTCGTAATATTACACATTCATGGGGACTACGTGATGCTTTGTCCGATTCAGTACGTGGTTTCATAGGCAGTGTCAATGGTATCATCGTGTTCATCGGAGTTGCTATCCCAATCGTGATATTTGTAAGTATTGTGGGAGTAATGCTTATTTTACTTAAGAGGAGGGTCTGGAGATGATCCTCTTTTTAGACATTACTACTAAATATTAAGAATATAGGATAAGCGTATGGAAAGGTCAGACCTGATATCAGGGATAAACGAACGTGAGCTCATAGGTCATCTGTGTTCTGTTTTTTCTACGAAGAAAAACCCTGCCGTCATGGAGGGCGCGGGCTCGGATGATTGCGCTGTTATAGATATCTCTGATGAGGACTGTCTGGTGATTACGACCGATATGTTGCATCGCAAGACCGATTTTCCTGAGGTCATGAGTGCATGGCAGATAGGCTGGATGGCTGCTGCTGTGAACTTAAGCGACATAGCTTCCATGGGTGCAACTCCTGTGGGTTTCCTTTCCGCCCTTGGTATCACGGATGATATGGAACTTGGATTCGCTGAGGACATTGCACGCGGTATGGATGCCTGTGCAAGCTTTTGTGATACTTCTGTGATAGGCGGTGATATCGACCTTCATGATGAACTTACCATCACAGGTACTGCTCTTGGCAGGGTGAAAAAAGAACATCTTTTGAGAAGAAGTGGTGCAAGACCTGGCGACCTTGTCTGTGTTACCGGGAATGTCGGCTCAGCCGGTGCTGCACTGCTGGCCTTACAGCAAGGATTTGATGTAACCGATAATTTGCTGAACACTTTACTGGAACCCGTACCGCGTATAAAAGAAGGACAGATGCTTGCCAGCACCGGTGGTGTCACCTCCATGATGGATACCAGCGATGGTCTGGCCATGTCATTATATGATCTGGCAGAGGCTAATAGCATCGGTTTCAAAATATTCGTAGAGGCTCTTCCTATCGATGATGAGGTTCTAGCCCTTGTCGGACATGACGATGCCCTTGAACTCGGACTCTACAACGGCGGGGATTTTGAGCTGTTGTTCACTGTTTCACCCCCAATGCTGGACAAGATCAAATCCGTTTGTTATTTAAATGTTGTAGGCGAAGTTACTGACGACACTTTAATATCTATAATGAAGAGCGATGGGCTCGAGGTTTCGATAAATCGAAAGGGTTATGTACATATGGGGAGATTTGATAACTTATAATCATATAATATTTGGAGAAATTATCAATGAATAAACATTTTAAATTTATACTAATAAGCTTGCTCATTCTTGGAATGGGTTGTGGGGTGGCAATGGCTGCACCCACAATAGATGGTGCGACTCCTCCGTCACCTCACGCTAGTGAGGTTGGAGTGCAAGTAGATTTTTTTATCAATATAACTGAAACTTCTAATGTTACATGGTATGTGGATGGTATATCCATGGCGACTGTAATTGGGGTAACTGATAGTACATATTCTAATAGTACCGCATCAGTTGGTCCTCATACAGTAGTTGCAAATGCTACATCTGCAACTGGTAGTACTGAAGAACCCTGGGCTTGGACAGTTACAGCTATACCTGCACCGCTGATAACTTCGAATGATCCATCTTTGACTTTCAGTAATAATGTAGGTGATTCCCAGACATTCACGATTGATATTGATCAGACTGTTGATGTAAATTGGCTTTTAGATGGAAATTTAGTTTCCAGTAACTCTTCTGTGATCACTTCTTCTTACACTAATAACTCTGCAGAATCTGGTATTTACAATCTTACTGCATTTGTGACCAATGCTAATGGAACTGACCAAGCTATATGGGATTGGACTGTCGATACTGCTGCACCGGAGATAACCTCTAATGATCCATCTTTGACTTTCAGTAACAATGTAGGTGATTCCCAGATATTCACGATTGATATTGATCAGACTGTTGATGTAAATTGGCTTTTAGATGGAAATTTAGTTTCCAGTAATTCTTCTGTGACAACTTCTTCTTACACTAATAATTCTGCAGAAATTGGTACTTACAATCTTACTGCATTTGTGACCAATGCTAATGGAACTGACCAAGCTATATGGGATTGGACAGTATCTGCAATTCCTGGTCCACAGATAACCTCTTTTGATCCATCGGATTTGAGTTTTGAATCTATAGAAGGGACTCTTCAGGAATTTAGCATAGAAATTGATCAGGTTTGCGATGTTACATGGTATGTGGATGGTGGTTCACCTGTAACTGAATCCTCTGTGACATCGTCTTTCTATAATATTACGAATCCTTCGACTGGAACTTATAATGTTAGTGTAAATGTTTCCAATGTAAATGGTGTTGATTCTGAAGAATGGGCATGGACGGTCCATCCAGTAACTTACTACTCTGGTGACCGTATCTGGGATGTAAATGCTGGACAGTCCCTTGATTACACCTGGGATGCACTAAGTTATTCCGGTTTCTTCTATGACCTTGAATCCGGTCTTGGTTCAGAAACGATGACCATCCATCTTGACAGTGATTCCGACAGGAACATCGGAGACGGGGATCTTGAATATGAAACAACTCCTGTGGAAACTGATTTCGAGTATGATGACTGGGGATCTTACGAGGTCATTGGTTTCATGGCGGAGAAGTACTTTGCAGGATATACTTCCGATTCAGACATTTCAGATGAATCAATAAGCCTGATGTCCAAAGGTCATCTGGCAAAGGTGCTCATCGATACCGATGATAAGCAGTCCGTCTATGGCGGTGCAGGTCTTGTACTTGAGGAAGGCTATGTGCTTAATATTGTAGAGCTTGATGTGAATGGTGACCGGGTCTTCGTTTCTCTCTCCAAGGATGGGGATGAGGTGGATGAATTGGTAGTCTCCTCTGGCAATCCATATGTCTACGAAAAAGATCTCGGAGATGTTGATGATGTGCCTATAATAGCAGTGAACTTCGCTGAAATATTCAGTGGAACCGAGACGAGCGCTGTTTTCATTGAGGGTATCTTCCAGATATCTGATGAATACGAGGACATTAACAGGGGCGATGAATACGGTTCAATGGAAGTCAAAACCATAAGTTCTGAAAAGATCAGGATGGAGAATGAAGACACTATCGATCTTGACAAAGGCGATATTGCCGATATTATGGGCAAGCTCAAGTTCATCGTTGCAGACGACAATGACCTCCGATTTGCACCATTTGTCGACATGTCCGAGCCGGGAACATATGAACTCAGGGGTACAATTGCTGAAAATGAAGGTCTCACATGGACTCCTCTTAATTTCGAAGGGTTCTATTACAACATCGATGAGGGTATCGGCACTGAAAAACTCAATCTGACTTACACCGGCAGAACAATTGGTGATGATAAGCTTGTTTACTCAACCAGTCCTTCAAATGTCAGCTTTGAACATTCTGACTGGGGTTCATACAATGTTATTGGTTTCATGGCAGAGAAGTTCTTTGCAGGGTATCCGGATAACGAGTTCACTAATGATGTAAGCATGATTTCTAAGGGTCAGCTTTCAAAGGTACTGATCGATGATGATGATAAAAGATCAATTTTTGGTGGTTCATCGATCATCCTTGAAGAAGGATATTCACTGGACATTGTTGAAGTGGACATGAATGGTGAACGAGTTTTCGTTTCTCTCTCCAAGGATGGGGATGAAGTCGATGAATTGGTAGTTTCCTCTGGTAAGACATATGTCTACGAAAAAGACCTAGGGGACGTTGATGATGTGCCTATTATTGCAGTATATTTCAAAGAAATATTCAGTGGACAGGAATCAACTGCTGTTTTCGTAGAAGGTATCTTCCAGATCTCTGATGAATATGACGAGATAAACACTGGCGATAACTATGGTGAGATGGAAGTAAAATCTATCAGCTCCACAAAGATCGAAATGAGGAACGATGATTCCATCTCTCTCTCAGAGGGAGAAGAGATCGAGATCATGGGCGAGATCAAGTTCAAGGTGGCAGATACTAATGATGATGTGCGCTATTATCCATTCGTTGAGATAAGCACAGCACCTGCCGATTCACTTGATGTGGAGGTCGAGCCTGAAATTGTCAGTGAAGGTGACAAGATAACTGTGATCGTGACATCACGTGGTTCCCTTGTCAACGGTGTAACCGTGAAGTCGGGAAATATCGTGCTTGGCACCACTGACGATGAAGGTGAGGTTGACTATACTTTCCATGCAGATGGGGATTACACTATTACTGCTGAAAAGGATGGTTATACTAACGGTGAAGCATCCCTCGAAGTGATCTCTCCGGATGATGAGTCGAGGAAGATGAGCATTGAATTTTTACCTGAAGTAATCTATGAAGGCAATCTGGTAACTTTCACAGTTGTCAAATCCATTGGTGGAGATGCCCTTGAAGATGTGAATGTTACCATAGACGGAAAATCTATTGGTGGGACTGACGGTGACGGTGTTGTGACCGATGTCCTGAGGGAGATCGGCATGCACAAGATAACTGCCGAGAAGGAGGGTTTCCTTAAAGCAGAGGAAAATCTCGAGGTCAAGGAGCTTGAAGCAAAGTTCGAGTTTAGCAACCTTTTGGTCACTCCTCTTGAGGTCAAGACCGGAAAGGATGTGAAGGTCAATTTGGATGCTGTCAACAATGGCAAGGCTGCAGGATCTTACACAGTAGAGCTCCTTGTCAATGACAACACTACTACTACACAGGAGATCTCACTCGGTGTTGGCGAATCCACTCCGGTGGAGTTCGAGTACACTGCCGGTGAACCGGGGACATATCTTGTGAAAGTAGGTGGCATGACCGCAACAGTTGAAGTGGTTAAGGGAACAAGCACAGTTACCTACCTGATCGGTGGTGTAGCAATTGCGGTTCTTGGTGGGGCCGCCTATCTGTTTACTGCAGGTGGCTGGACCGTATCAACAGCAGGTGCAAAAGCAGGTGAGGCAGCAGCAGTACTTTCTGAGAAGCTATCCAGCTTGCTTTCAAGGGGCAAGTAAGGATACATATATATGATGTTGCCGGCAAAGGTGTCGGCATACTCTCTTTTTTTATTTCTGATCTTCTCTGTTTTCATTTAGCGATAAGCAAAGCTGATCGTATAGTTTCAATCTATTAAAAAAAGTAGAAATTTAAGATTCTTTACTCTATCTTGCGTGCAACAGCTTCTATAGCCTCGATAACACTGTTCTTCGGCATTATTGTCGCAACAGGGATGCGGATGATCTTTTCTATTGTGGGGCTTACTATCGGCGCACATACAAGGGCTTTCGCTCCTTCCCTTTCAGCACGGACAGCGGCGATGATGGCCTCTTCCATTGTGGTGGCGGAATATTCTCTGATGGTGCAAAGCGTCCCTCCGATCTTCCTCTTTGTCTCACTGATATTATCCAGCACAGGACGTGCAGCGATGACTGCAATGAAATCTCCCTTGTCGGAACCTTCGATGGTTCTGATGGTTTTAACTATCTGGCGGAGTGTTCTCATGTTCGGTTCCCTGTTTCCTGACATGAGCTTATAAAGTGTACTTGGTGGAATGTTCGCATACTCCGAGAACTCAATGGCTGTAAGTTCAAGGTCTTCCTTGATGACTTTCAACAATGTATGCTGGAATGCTTCATCCGACTCAAAAGCCGCATCTATCACTTTATTTGCAACGCTTATACTCATTCCTCCAATAAAATATATTAACTCTTTTAGGATATATTAAGCTTTGTATTACTACTTTTAGGAAATAATCCCGGTTGATACAACAATCTATAAATAGGGTCTTCTGATGAAATAGCATGATAGTAACATATTTATTAATGGAGGGATCGATCTGAAAAAAATCACAGCAATTACATTCATATCTATCATGCTGGTTGCAGCAGTATTCCTGTCAGGATGCACTTCTGCACCAGATGATGGAACTTTGACCGAAATTAACATTGGCTATCAGCCAAGCACACACCAGATATCATACATGACGGCTTTCGAGAATGGCTGGTGGCATGAGGATCTTGCACCATTTGGCATCACGACCATAAATGAATTTGAGTTTCCTACCGGCACTCCTGAAATGCATTCAATGATCGCAGGAAACATTGATGTTGCATACGTTGGTGCAGCACCTGTTATTTCCGCACTCAGTACTGGACTTGATGCAAAGATCGTCGCAGCAGTGAACACACAGGGTTCCGATCTTGTACTCAGAAATGAGTTCAAGTATGATGGTCCTGCAGACCTTAAAGGTCTAAAGATCGCAACTTTCCCACCGGGAACGATACAGGATACCATCTTCAAGGACTGGTTGATCGAGAACGGTCTTGAACTTGGTACAGATGTCGAAGTTGTCGCAATGGGTCCTGGGGACGCAACCGCTGCTCTTGCAGCAGGTCAGGTAGACGGTGTATTCCTGCCACACCCTGCACCAACGTTCATTGAAGCGGAAGGTTCCGGTCGTTCAGTTGTTGCATCCGGGGAAATACTTGCAGACCATGCATGTTGTGTGCTTGTGGTCAGTGGGGATCTTATCAGGAACAACCCTGAACTGGTCGAACAGATCGTAAAGACCCACATCAAGGCTATAGAGTATGATAATATCAACATCGAAGATGCAGCGAACACATTTGCTAACAAGCAGGGTGTTGACAATGCAACTGTCCTTCAGTCCCTTGAAAACTGGGATGGTGTCTGGTCAGCTGACCCACGTCCGCTTGTGAATTCTACAGTAGAATACGCAAACTTCCAGTATGAGCTTGGTTATATCGACAGCCAGCTTACAGAAGAGGATATCTTTGACGTGAGCTTCTACGAGAAGGTCTCTGAAGAGTAAATAGCAACATACATTAATGAACAGAACATTTAACCGCCGGAATTGAGGGTTATGTCCCTCGATCATCGAAGGAGGTATCATGAGTAAAGCCGGCACAAAAGGACTACGTGAAAGAGGGATTGAAATATTATCCGTTACGGTAGCCATTATCATATGGCAACTGATAGCAGACCTCGTGGTAAACAATAAGTTCATCCTGCCAAGCTTTACTGATGTTCTGTTCGCTTTTATCAGGATAATTGAAGGGGGTGTCCTCTTCACTGATCTTGCAACAAGTCTGCTTCATTTTGGAATTGGAATTATTTCTGCACTTTTAATAGGGATTCCCATAGGGGTGGCCATGGGCTGGTTCAAGACTGTGAACCGTGCATTGGACCCTCTGATCGAGATAATTCGTCCTATTCCACCACTTGCATGGATCCCCTTTGCCATAGTCTGGTTCGGTCTGACCCACACTTCCGCAGGGTTCGTGGTCTTTATTGGGGCGGTCTTCCCTGTTATTATCAACACATTCGATGGCTTCAAAAGTGTTCCGAAGATCTATGTGGAAGCTGCCAAAGTGCTGGGCTGCATGAGCAGTGGGTCGCTTATACGCCACGTTGCATTACCGTCTGCCCTGCCTTCAATTGCTTCAGGCATCCGTATTTCAATGGGTGTCGGTTGGATGTGTCTGGTCGCAGCGGAGATGTTCGGCGTAAGTACGAACGGGCTTGGTTACAAGATCTGGTGGCACTACTATCTGCACCAGATGGATTTCGTTCTTGTTTATATGCTGATACTTGGCTTCCTGGGCCTTTTCATTGATAGACTGTTCAGGTGGTATGTTGATGGACATCTTCTTAAATGGCGTGCAGGAGTTGTGGTATAATGGGTGAGGTAAAAGTCTCCGGTATCTCGGTGGCGTTTGAGAAAGAGAACGGTGAGTCCACCCTTGCACTTGATAATGTTGACCTTGAAATAAAGGACAAGGAATTTGTCTGTTTCATAGGTCCTTCGGGCTGTGGAAAAACAACACTTCTCAGGACCATCGCAGGGCTTGAAAGACCGGATAAGGGGCAGATAACCCTTGATGGTGAGGATATTACCATTCCGGATTCGACAAGAGGGATGGTATTTCAGGAGTATTCTCTTTTCCCCTGGAGGACTGTCATCCAGAACATTACCTTTGGGCCTCATATGAAGGGTATCTCCAAGAACAAAACACTTGAAGTGGCTGAAAAATACTTAAAGCTCGTAGGCCTTGAACAGTTCCGGAACAGCTATCCGTATGAACTCTCCGGTGGAATGCGGCAAAGGGTGGCCATTGCACGAGCTCTTGCGAACGAGCCCAAGGTCCTTCTTATGGACGAACCGTTCGGGGCTCTGGATGCACAGACAAGGAACACCTTGCAAAAAGAGCTGCTTCAGGTTTGGGCAAAGTACCAGATAACAATCGTTTTTGTGACCCATAGTGTGGACGAAGCGGTTTTCCTTGCGGACAAGATCGTTGTGATGAGCGCAAGACCTGGCAGGATCAAGAAAGTCATAAACGTTGATCTTCCAAGACCTAGGGAAAGGACAAGTTCCGAGGCAAATGAGTTACGTAACCAGCTTTTGAAAATGCTGGCAGAAGAGCGGCGTAACTAACTTTAACAAATGTATTACATCTCGGAACGAACAATAAGCTTTGTTCCGGATTCTATTTCTTTTATAGCGACCTTTCCTATAAGCTCTAAAGCAGTAGCAGCTTTAACGAACTTTACCTGACAACCTGGTCTGATGGACATTCCATTTCCACATATTGCCGATCCTCCAACCTTTACGTTGTCAAGCATTGTAAGATCATTCACAATCTCAATGTTCCCGCTTATCTCACAACGTGTGCTTATGAGGGCATCATTTGCTTTGATATTACCTTTAACCAATGATTCTTTTCCAAGTTGTAGTGATCCACTTACTTCCAGATCTTTCCAGAAGTTCGCACCAAACCCTACGATCATGTTACCATCTATCTTGATGCTATTTTCAAAGAAGGCTTTTCTACGGATAATGTAAGTATTTGTATCTGCATGGTATCTGATAAATTTCTCATCCATCTATATCCACATCCGTGATCTTGAAAGGGTGATAGCTCTATCTCATATATATGTTCTATCAGTGCTTTAGTTACTGTCTTTTTCTTTATATATTCTATTGTTTTCTATCAGCATCGATCTCAGTATGCTTTAAACAGAACTTCTTCCAGTTCTCTCTTTGGAACATGATGGCATCCGTTCTCATCACGCCAGTATCTAATATCATGCTCTTCTCCGGTTTCCTCGATAACGATCTCTTCTGCCGGGATGCCCATTGCCAGTACCAGCATGATCTCGAGTTCGGGAGGTACCTCAAGTTCATCTCTCAGCACTTCCTTGTTAACAGAACCAATGACACAGCTTCCAATACCTTTCTCCATGGCCGCAAGGCGTATGTTCTGCAAAGCAATTCCTGTGTCATATCTTGCATCGGGTCTTATTCTCGTATCATCGAGTATGATGATGTAAGCGGCTGGTCTTTCACCTTCAGCAGGTCCTTTCCATTCGTGAAGATATCCTGCCCATCCAAGCTGTTCGAATATTATTGCGTTTGTTCCCGGATCGGATGAAATGATATATTTCAGTGGCTGGCTGTTGGTAGCTGAAGCTGAGACTCTTGCAATATTGATAAGTTCTGTTAACATTTCTTTTGAAATAACATCGCTCTGTTTAAATCTTCTATAACATCTTGTCCTGAGAACAAGTTCACTTAGCATTTGTTCACCTCATATTGTCATTTGGTTGAGTGATCTGAATAGATATTAGTTAAAACACTAGATACATTACTATAGACTTTAAAATCTATTTTTAGGTCTCTTGAGGTATTTTAAATTGTTCTCCTATGTCCTAATATATTATGTGAATAATATTACATACGGTACATCTAAATTTTGATCTACTACTAATGTAGGTTTAAATGTTGATATATACGTGGTTAACTATGTTCTCTAACAGTAATTGATATTGGATGGATCATTGGTGACAAGAAATCTTATATTATTTCATGTAAGTGCAGATGGGACCATATTAAGCTACAACTCTTCTGAATGCGTGCAATTACTCGTAGAGCCTGAATATTTCATGGGCAAGAACATAAGTGATATTTTACCTTCAGACGTTTCCGAGAAAGCGAAAAGCTGCATCAAAGACGTTATGATCACAGGCGATATGCGCGATATGCAATATCAACTTCAGTTAGGGGGAGAATTGCATGATCTTGAAGCTACATTCGTTCTTGAAAGCAAAGACCGTCTTATAGTGATCATAAAGGATGTAACAGAACAACTGTCAACTCATAATAAGCTTGTTGAAAGTGAAAAAAAGTATCGTCTCCTTGCTGATAATACGATCGATGTCATCTGGCAACTGGATATGTCTTTGTATTTTACTTATGTCAATCGTTCAGTGCTCGATGTTACAGGGTACTCGGTAGATGAAGTGATAGGCTCTAAACTTTCGATGCTTTTTACACCGGAAGAATTTGGCAGAGTTATTAGCCTTATCAATAATGAAAAGTGTAAAAAAGGCGAAATTCTTTCTTTTGAAACATATCTTATCCGCAAAGATGGTACTTTGCTTCCAATTGATATTACTGGCAAGATTGTTCTTAATGAAAACCAGCTTCCTATCTGTATTCAGGGTAGGACAAGGGACATAAGTGCATATGTTGAAGCAAGGAATGCTTTGCTTGATAGGAACAATCGGTTCAGGTCCTTGTTCGAGAACTCAAACGATGCGATCTTCATTCACACCTTTGATGGTACTATTCTCGATGTGAACAACAAAGCATGTGAACTCATTGGTTATTCAAAGGATGTCTTCAAAACCAAAGATCTTCGGTTTCTACTTCCTGATGGTCTTGAATACGAGGCAAAAGAACATCTGGATGATGTTATTGGAAACAGTTCGTCCAGATTTGAATCTCGTTTCAAGAAAGCCGATGATAGCATTATTGATGTCGAGGTAAGCGTTTCAGTTATCGATGAAGATACAAAGATCATGCAGGGAATTGTCCGCGATATCACTGAGCGAAAAAATGCAGAAAAAGAGCTTCAGGAAAAAGAAAATCGTTTTGAAGCATTGGTTGCTAACATTCCGGGTGCAACATATCGTTGCAAACATGATGCGGATTATACCATGGAGTATATCAGCAAAGAAATAACTGCGATGACAGGTTATCCTGCATCGGACCTCATTGGGAGTTCAGTCCGCACTTTTGCCAGTCTTATCCATCCAGATGACGTTGAAATGGTAGCTAATGCCATAGATAGGTCCCTTACAGAAGAACGTCCTTATTTTACGATCCTGTATCGTGTTCTTGATTCTCAGAGTAATGTTCATCATGTGTTCGAAAGAGGCAGGGGTATCTTTGAGAATGGGAAGTTGATGTTCTTTGATGGTATCATCTTTGATATAAGTGATCAGAAAGAGATGGGCCAGAAAATTCGGCTTTTCAAGACCATCGTTGATGGGGCTGGATATGGTGTATCCATAAAAGATGTCACTGGCAAGATCATTTATGTGAATGAAATCTTTGCACAAATGCATGGCTTTGATACTGATGAGCTTATGGACTCACATATTTCTTTACTTCGAAATGATAATGCGGTCTGTGAAGGTGGGCCTCAAAAAGCTTCAAAAGGTTATGATATGAATGAAGTTCTCAGGGTCCGAAAAGATGGCAGTGAATTCCCGGCCCTCATGAATTGCTTTGTGATCATGGATGATAGCAACGAACCTGTATATTTCTCGAACACCGTGATCGACATAACTGAACGTAAAAGGTCCGAGCTTATCACTCATCAGGCAATGGAAGTGGCTGAAAATGCAAACCGGACAAAAAGTGAATTTCTTGCTAACATGAGCCATGAACTCAGAACTCCTCTTAATTCTGTCATAGGGTTTTCGGATGTGCTTTTAACTGAGAACTTTGGTCAGTTGAACGATAAACAGACCAAGTATATGAAGAATATTTCTTCCAGTGGAACTCATCTGCTCAATCTGATCCAGGACATCCTTGACATCTCCAAAATAGAGGCTGGAAAGCTTGGACTTACCTATGAGAAGTTCTCTGTCCCGCCCACGATAAATGAAGTTGTGTTGTCGATGTCGGACTTTGCTAAGAGCAAACAGGTTTCTGTCACGGTTCACAATAATGGAGTTGACATGATCACTGCTGACAGGACAAAGTTCAAGCAGATACTGTACAACCTCCTGAATAACTCATTGAAGTTTTCGACCAAAAATGGTTATGTGAAAATCCACACAGAGATAATCGATGACATGCTGGAACTATGTGTTCGGGATAATGGGGTTGGTATTCCAGAGGACAAGATGGGTCATCTGTTCGATCAATTCTATCAGGCGGATGCTTCCTCTTCACGCCAGTATGGTGGAGCTGGTCTTGGTCTTACACTTGTCAAGCAGTTCGCTGATATGCATGGTGGGGATGTGCATGTGGAAAGTAAGGAGTCTGTTGGGACTACTGTCTATGTGCGTATCCCAAAGTGATAAGTGAAAGTGCGGTTGCAGTAATATTTCCATCATTCTTTCCCCATGAACCATTGCTGTTCTGTCTGGACATTAGCCATTTGAGCGATGTGTCAAGTTCTTCTTTCAAACCGACAATAGCCAATGCCTGTATTACCAGATTGCTGGTCGAGATGAATTTCCAACCACCGTCTTCATCTCTCTCCGACAAGATCCATTTGACACGTTCTTCTATAAAGTCAGTGAAAGGCTTCTCTTTTGTCAGATCTTCCTGCTTTACAAGAGTGGTGATGATAAGGGATGTAGTGCCTACATGTTCCCATTTTTCACCATAGTTCTCAACAAGCCACTTGCACCCTTTCATTTCAGGGATGCCCATCTCTGCAAGGGCTATTAATGCATAGGTTGTGTCGTAAACATTGTTCTCCCATGAACCGTTGTTCTCCCTTTTTGAAAGCAACCATTGCCCATATTTCTCAAGGTCGAAGTTGGAAGATGCAAGGCTGGAACAAGCTCTTGCAGTCTCTCTTATTGAATTGTCCCAGTTGTTTTTACTTTTAAGCTGGATAAGTTTTGTAGGAAATTCATTTTCCACACCCCATAGTTTGAATGCAGTAATGAGGCGTGATAATTCCTTTGCAGTGGATATCTCCTGTTCTCTTATCCACCCAAATGCATCTTGTATCATCCCTTCCATGTGCTAAAAGATGTCTACATCGTTATTTAGTGTTTTTACTCTGGAAGTTTATGTTGTGATATATATTTTGGTGATCGGATGGTATAGAATAAGTATATGATGGAGATTAATGGAGATGGGGATCGTGGTCAAAAGAATGGTTGAATAAAAGAAATAAAGAAAGAAATTGATGACATGCACTCGTTTTACAAAGTACATGTCTTCTTAATATCATTTAACAAACTCTTCCACAGCGTCTACGACCTTGTTAAAGTGGATGTACCATTCTGAATCGCTCTTGATATCAATGTGTACGTGTCCGCTGTCTCCGGCAGCTGCAACTTCTGTCTCGATGGGTAATGTACCAAGCACTTTCACACCAAAGTCCTCGGCTGCTTTTGCAACTCCGCCTGAGCCGAACACATATATCTTCTCATTACAGTGTGGGCAGACGATTCCGCTCATGTTCTCGACCATTCCAATTACTGGTACTTTGATTATTTTGGCGAAATTGAGCGATTTTCGGACACTTGTGAGGGCTACTTCCTGTGGAGTTGTGACCACAATAGCACCGGTCATGTTACCGATCAGTTGTGAGATGCTCAGTGGTTCATCTCCTGTTCCAGGCGGAAGGTCAATGATAAGGTAGTCGAGCACTCCCCAGTCCACTTCTTCAAGGAACTGCTTGATGGCACTCATCTTTGCCGGTCCTCTCCAGATGACTGGAGAATCGTTGCTGTCAAGGAGAAGTCCTATTGACATTATTTTCAGATAATCATTAACTTTTACGGGAACAATACCTTTTTCACTGACCATGGGTTTTTCATTCTCCACACCGAACATCTTTGGTATGGTCGGTCCGTGAATGTCACTGTCAAGGAGTCCCACTGAGTATCCGCGTTCTGCAAGGGCTGCAGCAAGGTTGGCTGAGACCGTGCTTTTTCCAACGCCTCCTTTTCCGCTCATTACCATTATCTTATTCTTGATCCCTCTGAGGTTGGTAACGAGCTTTGGTTCCTCAGGCTTGGCATTTAGTAGACTTTCTGATGATTGGATATTGGATGACATTTTCATTCTCCTTGTGATAATGTTGTTCCTGTTATAGGTTATTCTGACCGTTTCTGGTTGTTGATGTCGACATAGTTTCCGCCCTTTATCTCAATAGCTTTACCTGTGGTCAATGCCAGTGCGATCTTTTTCCTTGCATTTTTCAGGTCTTCCCAGAATGCACGCCTTGAGATCCCCATTTTTGTTGCTGCTTCCTGTTGTTGCAAGTCTTCAAGATCTACTAGCCTCAGGGCTTCCAGCTCTTCTAATGCAAGAGAAACTACTTCCAGTTCAATAAGTTTTACTCCTCTTGGTTTGAAATAGAGTATATCGGGGTTACATTCCACTCTTCTAGGGTTTTTTGGTCTTCCTCTGCATGTCATAACATCTTGTATTCCCATCTTCTAACTTCTATATAATAAATTCCCAAAAGCTTTTTATATTTCTTCACATACGTTTAAAAACATTGATATTTGGTCAATTTTCAGAGTTTGAATGAACGTTTTTATCCCGGAGAGGCAAAAGGCTATTATGTATTTTCACAGTTAATATATTAGAACTTTAATTTTAGGAGATACTGTACATGGGTAAGGATATGTTGATGTGGGATGAGACTTTGTTCAAGGATGGGAATGTGCTTGAACTTGATTACCTTCCCGACCATTTTTCACACCGTGAGTCGCAGATGCAGTCTCTGATGTACAGTCTGCGTCCGGCCCTTCGTGGCATGCGTCCGATAAACAGTTTGATAAGTGGTCCTCCTGGTACTGGAAAGACCACAACTGTGTTGAAGGTCTTTAAAGAGATGAAAAAGCATTCGGATGATATTGTATTCATCAAAGTGAACTGCCAGATGGATTCTACGAAATTTGCTGTGATCACGAGGGTATACCAAGGTCTCTTTAACGTGTCCCCTCCGTCTTCTGGTGTTGCTTTCATTAAACTTTTCGAAAAGGTGATGAACTATCTTATCGAGAAGGAAAAGACGCTTGTGCTTTGTCTTGATGATATCAATTATCTCTATCATGAAGGGCATGCGGATGAGGTCATGTATTCCCTTCTCAGGGCACATGAACAATATCCGGGAGCAAAAGTAGGTGTCATTGCAATTGTGAGTGATACGGGGAAGCTCTATCAGTTCGACCCTAAGGTCAATTCCGTTTTTCTTCCTGAAGAGATAGCTTTCCCCCGGTACAATTACAGTGAACTTCAGGATATTATCGGGGGCAGAATAGATCTCGCATTCTATCCTAATGTGATGCTGGATGATGTGAGGGATGCGATAGTTGAATATGTCGATCTTTCAGGGGATCTGCGTGTGGGCATCGATCTTTTGAAGCGTGCTGGCCTGAATGCCGAGAGGCGTGCAAGCAAGACCATCCTGGTCGAAGATGTGGAAAGGGCTTATGAGACCTCCAGATTACTGCATCTTCGCAGAAGTATTCAGTCCCTCACACAGGATGAGAGGACATTGCTCTGCCTGATAGCAGAGATCCGGGATGTGCAGACAGGTGACCTTTACAAACTTTTCCACGAAAAGACCGATCTTGGGTACACACGTTTTTATGATATGGTCAATAAGCTTAGTGAAGCACGGTATGTGGATGCTGATTTTTCCGGTAAGGGTATGCGTGGCAGGACCCGTATAATAAAACCAAGATATCAGCCGGAAGATATTCTTAAGTGCCTTGAGTGAAAGGGGGATGTTGTTTCTGGAAATGAGAACTAAGGTCTGGCTGACCGAAGATGGAAAACCTATCATTGGTGCTGGGAAGGTAAAACTCCTAAAGGCCATTGATGAAGAGCGTTCATTAAGGAAGGCATGCTCAACACTTGGCATGTCCTACAAACATGCATGGCTGATCCTTAAAAAAATGAACGAGCGCGTTGGGCATGAAGTGGTGACCACTGTAAGGGGTGGTAAAGGGCAGGGAACCTTTCTGACCGATTACGGGAAACAGCTCATTGGTGAGTATGAGGAAAGCAGGTCCTTTCTTGATATGACCTTTGGGGATGAAACTTCTCTGGAAAACATCTCTTTCAAATTGTCTGCACACAACAAGTTGTCTGGACGGGTTGTCTATATTGAGAAAGGGGATCTCATTTCTAAAGTGAGGATCGAGATAGATCCTGAAGTTCTGACATCTATCATCACTTCCGATATGCTGGATAGACTCGATGTTCAGGAAGGCGATGAGGTATTTGCAATTATAAAGTCCACGGAAGTAGTTCTGGCAAAAGCGGATGGCAAGGCTGGAATGAAAAGTGGAACGGTAGATGGGGGCGAGTAAATGGCTTCTATAGATATTCTTTCATGGAATGTGAATGGCCTGAGGTCAATGTTAAAGAAAGGCTTTGTCGAATGGATGGAATCCACACAGCCGGATATTCTCTGTCTTCAGGAGACTAAGGCTACAGAAACACAATTGCCAAAAGAGCTGAGGCATATTCATGGCTATGTGCCTTATTTTTTCTCTGCTGAACGAAAGGGCTACAGTGGTGTTGGGATCTATACTAAGGTCCCGCCGCTCGAGGTAAAGTATGGGCTTGGAGTTCCACGGTTCGATAGGGAAGGAAGGACCCTCATTGCAGAGTTCGAGGATTTTGTTTTGTTCAATATATATTTTCCAAATGGAAAGGCTTCGGATGAACGATTGGAATATAAGATGGATTTCTATACTGCGTTCATGGAAGTTGCCGATTCAATGAAAGATACCGGTAAGAACGTAATCGTTTGTGGGGATGTGAACACTGCTCACAAGGAGATCGATCTCGCACGCCCTAAACAGAACGAGAGGTCATCGGGTTTTCTTCCGCAGGAGAGGGAGTGGATCGATACATTCCTGGATCATGGCTATCTTGATACCTTACGTATGTTCGAGCAGGGCCCTGGAAATTATACCTGGTGGGACATGAAGACCCGGGCAAGGGATAGGAATGTTGGTTGGAGGATCGATTATTTCTTTGCTAGCGGAGGCCTGAGGGATAGGATAAGGTCTGCTTATATTCTGTCTGATGTGATGGGTTCGGACCACTGTCCCATTGGGATCGAGTTGGAAACTGGATATATTCTATAAACTGTTTCCAATTTACGTTTTTTATCTGTTTTTCTTTGCTTTATTGGAAATATAAAGCTACAGCTACTTGCTCAGCTTTGTATTAATAAAAAAAAGTAGGTAAGGGCGTAAAATACGCCCTGATATGTTATTGTTCTATTGAACTTACATCATTGGAGGCATTCCGCCCATACCGCCGTCTGGCATTGGTGGTGCTCTGGATGATGCAATGATGTCGTCGATCCTGAGGATCATTACTGCTGCTTCTGTACCTGAGTTGATCGCCTGGGTCTTTACCCTGAGTGGCTCTACAACGCCTTCTTCCCACATGTCAATGACAGTGCCGGAGTAAACATTAAGACCAGCGGTCTTTATGCCTCTCTCGTGGTGTGCGCGAAGTTCTACGAGCATGTCTATGGGGTCAAGACCTGCGTTCTCTGCAAGTGTTCTTGGAACTACCTCAAGTGCTTCTGCGAATGCTTTGACTGCAAGCTGCTCTCTTCCGCTAAGGGTTGATGCATACTCGTTGAGTCTGAGCGCAACCTCAACTTCAGGTGCTCCGCCGCCAGCAACAAGCTCTTCATCTTCGATAGCTACAGCGACTACACGAAGTGCATCGGTGAGTGCTCTCTCGATGTTGTCGATAACGTGCTCTGTACCGCCACGAAGGAGGATGGATACTGACTTTGGATTGACACAGCCTGTGATGAAGGTCATGCTGTCGCCGCCGATCTTCTTCTCTTCCACAAGTTCTGCTGCACCAAGGTCTTCTGCTGTCATCTCTTCGATGTTGGTTACGAGCTTAGCACTGGTGGAGCGTACAAGTTTCTCCATATCGCTCTTCTTGACACGCCTTACTGCAAAGATACCTTCCTTTGCAAGGTAGTGCTGTGCCATATCATCGATACCTTTCTGGCAGAATACAACGTTTGCACCGGTCTTTGTAATACTGGTAACAAGGCTCTTGAGCATTGATTCTTCCTGGTCGAGGAATGACTGGAGCTGTTCTGGAGATGTGATAGAGATCTCAGCGTCAACCTCTGTTTCCTTGAGCTCGATAGCACTGTTGAGGAGTGCGATCTTTGCGCCTTCTACCTTCTTTGGCATGTTAGCGTGTACCCTTTCTTTATCAAGGATCATTCCTTCGATAAGCTCGGAGTCATCGATACGTCCGCCGACCTTCTTCTCTACCTTGACATTCTCGATCTCGACAGTGTTTCCATTGTCTCTGTCAACGATGCTTACGATCGCGTCAACAGCGATCTTTGAGAGTACGTCCTTTGTTGCCTCTGCGCCCTTTCCGGTCATTGCTGTGTCGGAAATGCTGGTAAGGATATCCTTGTTGTCGATGGTTACCTTCTTTGCAAGGGCCTTGAGGATCTCTCCTGCCTTTACTGAAGCCATTCTGTAACCAGCTGCGATGATTGTTGGATGTACATCCTGCTCGATCATCTCTTCTGCTTTCTTGAGGAGCTCACCGGTAATGACAGCGGCGGTAGTTGTTCCGTCTCCGACTTCATCGTCCTGTGTTTTAGCGACCTCTACGATCATCTTTGCTGCTGGGTGCTCGATATCCATTTCCTTAAGGATAGTTGCGCCATCGTTTGTGATAACTACATCTCCAAGGGAGTCGACAAGCATCTTGTCCATACCTTTTGGACCAAGTGTTGTTCTTACTGCCTCAGCGACTGCCTTTGCAGCCATAATGTTGTTGCTCTGGGCATCTCTGCCTCTTGTTCTCTGGTTACCTTCTCTTAAAATGAAGATAGGCTGTCCTGACATCTGTCCTGCCATGTGTTTTAACCTCCTATATTAAACATAGATCAATATAATTCCCTGGAATACAGGTCGTTTTTACATGTTTGTAGTTCTATATAAAGCTTACTGACTCTGTGATCTATGATAACTTTAAGAAACTTCCTTCGGATATATTGCCAGAGTGTTCTCTATCTGTGGTCTGACTACTGCTAATGCTGCAAAGCAGCTGCTAATAGAAATGCGATAATCGGAATCTTTCCGGTCAAAAAAAGTTTAGCCCCATTTAGGGAACTATATTGTAAAGGACTGCAATGCAGTCCTCTAAAATAGTAAGATCAGTTTACAATTGATTTTGGTGATCTCTTAAGGAACCTTCTCTTAGCACCGCTGGAGGTGAATCTCTGTGCTGGCCCTGGGTGTGCTTTTGCTCCGAAAGCTCTCTGCACTTTGATTATTTTTCCTTTCCTTCCTTTTACCTTAACCCAATTTATGCTACCTGTTTTACCCATTATCATTCCTCATTATGATTTTATTATTAATATATGTTTGAGGCACTCAGTGCCTCTGGATGTCCATTATTGTATTAATGGTCACAAATATACAAATGTGACCGGTAAACTCAATGCTATAGGTTCCCTTTAGATGTAATGTTTATAGTTAAACTTTACGGGACTTTTGTATTGTGTTCTGACATCAATTAGTGTCATATTGCCATATATTTGTATTCTATAACAGAATAAACAAATATATCTATGTTCCTGTTCATCTACATTCCATGACCCTTGAACCGGTTCACATAAAGATCATGTCGGAAATGGCAGATCGCATAGGGATGTCCGCAGAAGATGATAGCACTGAAGAGCTTCCCGATCTTTTAAATATGCTCAATGAACTGGAACATGATGGGAAGTTGATACTTAGATCACTTGGAAAAACGTTCCGTTCAAAAGTGAACATCGATAACATGTCCCTTACAAATGACCCGTTCGATATAACCTATTCCTGTGATAGTGGCAGCACGAACCCCATGGCATTTAGAAGCGGGCTTTATGTGGACATCTGCCATGGTGGAATTGCATCGACGCCTTCGGACCTCGAATTGCATTCCAAAAGAACCATCGTAGCGGCAACATATTCGCCAAGCCCTCTTGTGACCATCGACACGACTTCCGGATGGGATACTTTTGATGAGGGTCAGGGACGTTCAAAGATAGTCCGAATAGGGGCAGACCTGCTCAAAACAAGGGTGGATCGTATGGTACACAACGTTGCACTATATCTCTGTGAATCGGAGCATATTCTCTGGATGATGGATGGTTTTGACAGCAAGGGCTTCTTCATAATGGATGGCCCGATATATCCTAAACAGTTAATGTACTGGATGGTTGTGGAATCAAATGAAGTGAGGATAAAAGAGGACCCTGTCGCAAAGAAGATCCTCCAGAACTACATTGATATCATGGACCATCACATGAAAAAAGGCATGCCTCTTATCGGGTTTGTAAAAAATCCCGAGGACATGCAGATAATGATAACGCTCAGGGACAAAAAAGGAATGAAACACCTTCCCTGGCTCAGGGATTCTCAGTTCTTTAAGAATGTTCTGTCCCTCGGAAAAAGCGATAATGGACGAAACGGTCGTTGGATAACCTATACCAACTGGTTCCTACAACCTAATCAATTCTATGAGGGCATGATAAAAAGTACATCTCCGATGTTGGACATCGACCTTCGCCATGATCACGACCCGGAGGATTACGCTATAACTTTCTTTGTGATATATGTTCCAATGCTTGATGTCCTTTTCAAAGTAGAGGCTCCCTACGGTTTCACGAAAGATGAGTCTGTACGGGACCTTATAACCCGTAAAGTTCTCTTTGATATTTCGGTCAATGGCATTCCGACAACTCTCTCGAAGGTAGATTCCCTTGCGAAGATCGGGCGGTCGGAAAAGGAGCTAGTGAAGGGTATGTTCAAAGGGCAACAGTTCGACAATACTTATAATATAGAGAGATGGGGTGACATAACAGATGAATGATAATTCAGACCTGCTGGCCTATGCGAAGAGCAGTAGCATTGGAGCGGATGCACAGGATGCACCGGAGCTGACCGGTAATTTCGACTTCGAGGAATATAGTGTTGAAGTAACGCATGATACAAGTGACGTAGATGCTGCTTTCGGTATCGTGACCACAGGTTTCGAACCTCTCGAAGTCACCGAATCGGGCTCAAAGATCGCCGGCTACATCACCACTTCCCACAGAAATGTTGTGCGTCTGGGGACATACGTGATCGTTCCATATGGGGATGAGAATCTTTTTGCAAGAATATGGAAGCTTCAATATCAACAGCAGTTCGAAGTGGATGATGCAACAGAGATACATTCACGCCGTATGCTCAAAAGCAATACCACGGCAGAACTGGACTACAAGTTCCTTGCATACCTTGAACCTATCTGTATACTATACGAACAGTCTCCGGGAAATGAAGATTCATTGACACGACGCATGGCAGACCGCATACCGCGTCCTAACACACCGATTCTGCCTGTGACGGAAAAATTGAAGATACAGACCGGTCTGAACATTCCCAGGGAAGGTATATTCCTCGGCCACTTGAGTGTCGGTGGTGAGGTCGTGCGAACCTTGGCTTCCCCTCCTACAGTGCCTTACTATCTCCGGAACGACTACTCAATGGGCGACCCATTGATATTCAGGCATATGCTCGTTTGTGGCAGTACAGGTACCGGAAAGACATTCCTTACAAAGAACATCCTGCGCCAGTTCATGAGCCCGGATAACCGATATAATGTCCGCGATACCGGTGACGGCAGCAAGAAGAAGCTGCGTCCATGTGTGGTGATAATGGACCCGCAGGATGAATATTCACAGTTCCTTGAGGACAATCCTGAAATAACCTCTTCGGATGAGCACAACATGCACTCCGAGGACGTGGAGTTTGGTGGCGTTCCCTCCACAAAGACCTTCGTAGCTAAGGTGGATGGGCATTCATACAATGGCAGGTCCCGTGCACAGCAAGTGGAATTCACCATTCCTTTCGAGATGGTGAGGAACAATTCCTGGCTCATAGCTGCTGCCGGACTCACAGAGCTACAGAACATCGGACTGGAACTGTTGCTTGAGGATTTCTTCAAAAGGCCGGGTGCACATACCTATGGTGGTTTCATCGACCATGTCAGTGATGAGGGGGTCAGAGGCAGTTATGTTGATAATGGTAAGGTGCATGAAGCCTCCTATGACGGTCTTGTCAGGAAGGTAAAGAACAATTCGTTCAAAAGAGTGTTCGACCAGCCAGCAACTCCTATAACCGAAATGCTTGCTGATATCTTCAAAGAGGGGCAGGTATGCGTCTTCCCTACGGAATATATCTCCAGTACGAGGATACGTGATCTCATCACCTTGACCCTTATGACCGTAGCTGTGGATAACAAATTGAACACATCGGGTGATACGGTGGTAAAGGAAACTCCTCTGATACTTGTGCTGGATGAAGCTCACCGTTATCTTGCAAGAGGCTCGGGGGAACATTCAAAACGCATAATATCCAAGTTCGCAGATGCTGCCCGTCAGGGGCGTAAAGAGGGACTCGGTTTGTTCCTTATCACACAGGACCCTCAGGATATCGATGATACCGTGTTCAAGCAGATAAATTCCAGGGTTATACTGAACCTTTCCAATGATGCTGCGATAAGTGCCATGAAAGTGAAGAAAGAGTATGAGGCGCGTATCCCTTACCTCAAAAAAGGGCAAATGATCATACAGAGTCCGGATAACAGTGATATTGTGGAGATAATTGGCCTTTCAAGTTGTGTTGTGAAGCACGTTTGAGGGGATTATCTCCTCAACTCCGATATATATATATACAGGTAATACGTAGGGGGAGCTACTCACACATACTGTGGGCCGGTAGCTTAGTCAGGCAGAGCGATGGACTCTTAATCCATCGGCCGAGGGTTCAAATCCCTTCCGGCCCGCTTAATTCATGTGGGTTTTTTTATCTTTGTTCCATAAAGTTATAGTCATCATTTTTCATATTACAATTACCAATACGTATAGTTGTTACATCCCGTTATGGCATATTGTTATAATATATCGTTGTTTATGTAGAACGAAATTCCTTTGAATTCTTTTCAACTAAGGTGAGAACAATGCCAAAAGTAAGTGTTGACATCCCCCGGGAATTGCTTGCCGATCTTAACAAGCACGTTGGCGATGATAAAAAGTTCGTGAACCAGTCCGATGCCATCCGTACAGCTATCAGGAAGATGCTGGATATGATGGATGATATCGACAGGCGACACGGCAGGATGGATGATTGAAGCCGATCATCTGAATAGTTATAGACATCTGTGGTTGGGATCCAAGTTCACTGATCATAACAGTTTCAGAGCTGCTTTAGAAACTCAATGCTCTTTCTTCCTTCCTCGAGATCGCTCAGTTCGGTCACCATTCTTCCCTTATACTTTTCCAATCCCTTTTTCACATATTCCCAGTTGACAGTTCCACTGCCTGTGGGCAGATGTTCGTCCCTTTTTCCCATGTTGTCATGGATATGGACATGAATTATCTTATTGATGCATTTATCCAGGAATCCTTCGAGCATTGCAGTGGTATTGGCATGCCCGACATCCAGTGTCATTCCTACATTATCCCTGTCGATATCTGAAAGCATCCTGAGCATCTCTTCGGGTTCCTTGCCGAATATCTTGGGGAAGTCTGGCATGTTCTCAACAGCCATGGATATCCCATATTCATCAGCAGTATCACATAGTTCCTGTATGGACCTTATGTTCATCTCCCACGCCTTCTCAGGTATCTTTCCACCATAGGGGGACATATATCCGGGGTGAACTACTGCGATCTCAACAAGGTCAGAGGCAAGGGTCAGGTAATTTTTCATCTGCCTGAGCACCTCGGCATGTATGCCAGGATTAAGCCCTGCTATGTTCATGTCAGAGAACGGCATATGCATTGTGAGGTACAGGTTGGTCGTCTCGAGGACTTCCTCTATCCTATGCCGGTTCTCACTGGTTATGCACTGGCTTCCTTCCTGAACCATCTCCCATCCGGTATATCCGATCTCTTCTAGCTCATATACCCACTCGAAAGGGTCGCTAAGGACGGAATTTGAGGAAAAGCTCAGATTGTCGATGTTCATGCCAACACCTTATAGCTCTGGCATGTCCGGCTCAAAGAGGGGAACTCCATCTTCGGTAGGTGGTGTCAGCCACTCCATGAGAATGTCCATTGCTTCTTCATTATCGGCATTTATCTCGATCTGCATGGAGCCGAGGGTTTCTTCCTTTGGCGGAAAGTTCAGTCTTCCGATGGTAGCAACTTGCTTGTTGATCATAAAGAAGGTCTTTTCAGGCTCTCCCCATCTGTTCTTCTGTAACTGGGTACGAGCGGTGTCAATGATCCTCTCTGTTCTGAAAAGAGCGTATATGTTCTTCAGTGAATTGATATCTCCTTCTCCTTCAAGGAAATTGCCATATTTCCTCTCATGCATCTCGAGCTCTATTTCCGGGAACATGTTCCCGGCAGCTCTGGCTACTTTGTCCTGATCTTCTGTAGGATTGACAATAACACTTAACCTGACGTTTATCATGCTTGCTCCAGGATCGTATTTATCTTCTCTTTGAACTCTTCGATGGTGCCTATGTTATCAACTGTGACATTGGCTACTTTGATAGCTTCTGCAAGTCCCCATCCAAGTTCGCGCTCATCCCTTTGCTTCAGGGCTTCGATATCGGTCATGTCATCGCTTCTTCCACGACTTGTAACTCTTTCAAACCGCAATTCCAGAGGTGCATCGATGAAAACAAGGGTAAAGTCCTCTCCGAAGTGTTCCTTGAAGAAAACCACTTCTGCAATGCCTCTTACTCCGTCAACCACAACAAGTTCTTTGCCCAGGGCCTCTATCATTGGAACGCAGCGTTTGGCAACTGCATCCATTCCTTCCTTTGCTCTAAGGTCGTTCGCAACACCGCCTGTATTACTATCGTTCGGTTCAAGTCCTCTCTTTTTCACTTCTTCGCGTATGACATTGCCCATGTTAACAACATCGACATTTGAATCGACTATTACTTCGGATGCTACGGATTTTCCTGATGCTGGCATTCCTACAAAAGCTATGATCTTTATTTTAGCACTTCCTGCAATGGTTATACGTGTAGTTCTCTTATTATACTACATTTGTATGGATTATAGTATACTTAGGGTGAATGGAACTGTCAAGTATTTGATTTTATATATCAGTATGTCTTTGTGTGAACTGAACATGAGACTTGGCAGAGTTGACCTTCCCGGAGACCTTTTGCTTGCACCATTGGCTGAGGTGACTAATCTTGCATTTCGTCTCATGTGTAAGAAATATGGTGCATCCCTTTGTTTTTCCGAAATGATAAGTTCGGAAGCTGTTGTGCATGGAAATGACAGTTCCGTTCTGCGTGGGATGACATGTGATGAAGAGCGTCCTTTCGCTGTGCAGTTGTTCGGCAATTCTCCGGACGTGGTCACGGAAGCTGCACTTGTTCTCGAAGACCTGTTCCATCCGGCTATAATAGATATCAATCTTGGATGTCCGGCTCCGGTGATCACTAATGCAGGGTGTGGTTCTGCATTGCTTGATTCTCCTGAACGTGTTAGCGATATACTCTCAACTCTTTGTGAAGGGTTGGATACTCCTGTAACCGCAAAGATACGTGTACTGGAAAGCCCTGCAGCCACTCTTGATATCGCACACAGGCTTGAGGATGCAGGGGTTTGTGGTATCACTGTCCACGGGAGGACCCGCGAACAGGGTTATAGCGGGACTGCTGACCATAGTTATGCAAAGCTTATCAAAGAAGAGCTTTCCATTCCGGTGATATCCAATGGCGATATAAGGGATGGGGTGTCCGCTGAAAAGGTGCTGGAATATACAGGATGTGACGGATTGATGATAGGCAGGGCTGCAATGGGTGACCCTCACGTGTTCCATCGTATATCACGATATTTGGATGATGGTGAGGTTCTCGAGTGTGGATGTGAGCAGAAAAGAGATGACCTTCTGGAATATCTCGATCTTCTGGAAAAGTTCGACCTGTCCTCGCATATTAATTTGAAAGCACATGTCCAGTGGTTCACAAGGGGGTTGAAGGGAAGTCGAAGGATGCGTTCCGAGATCGGATATGCGGATTCACGAGATTCCATTGTAGAATTTGTTCAGAATATGTGTGAAAAAGAATTTGTGTGATATTTGGTTTATTTTTATATTATTCCCATGTATATACGTGTTATTGTCTAACATGGTCTTTGCAGTTTGTTTTTGAGCAAATATGAGTGATTTTTTTGAGAACTTTGTTCGATCAATTCACCAAAAGACTAAATAAGATTAGGATTGTACACAATTAAACGTTGCATTTAGACTACCATCTATATTTTTGGCAGTTGATGTATGTGGAGGAACAGTCACCTCCACGGTGGTAACTTTTTTGCCGATCCCTCTTGGCTATCAATGCGTTACCATCTGAAAAACACTCTGACTGCTATTATCGTACAATTATACACGCACTGTCATAGGAGAATAATACATGAAAGAAATACGAATACACGGTAGGGGTGGACAGGGCTCCGTTACTGCTGCTGAATTGCTTGCGGTTGCAGCTTTCGCTGATGGAAAGTTCAGCCAGGCTTTTCCAGCATTTGGTGTCGAGCGCCGTGGTGCACCTGTTCAGGCATTCACCAGGATCAATGACGACCCAATCAGGCTAAGGGCACAGGTATACGAGCCAGACTATGTTATCGTTCAGGACCCGACCCTTCTTGAAGTGGTCAGTGTAGAGAGCGGTGCAAAAGATGATGGTGTTATTCTTATTAACAGTGACTTTGAGCCGGAACATTTCGATCTTAACACAAATGCAAAGATCATGACCGTCAACGCTACGAAGATCGCTCTTGACATCATCGGCAGACCTATTGTTAACACTGTTCTTTTAGGTGCTTTCGCCGGTGCTTCCGGTCTTATCGATCCGGAATCCATTAAGGATGCTGTTAAGGAGCGTTTCCCGGGTAAAGTCGGTGAAAAGAACGCAGAGGCTATCCAGAAAGCTTACGATATGATGACGGAGGCTTAACTTATGACAATTACACTAGGCGGCGTTTGTGAACCAGGCTCCACTCTTGTCAACAAGACCGGTGGCTGGAGAACATTCAGACCAGTTTTCGATTATGACAAATGCATCAAATGCAAACTCTGTGAGCTCCTTTGTCCGGACATGTCTGTCAATCCAAGGGATGACGGTTTCTTTGAGTTCAACTACGATTTCTGCAAAGGGTGCGGTATTTGTGCGAACGAATGTCCAAAGAACGCTATTGAGATGGTTCTGGAGGAGAAATAAATGAAACGAAATTTTGAGGATGACAAGAAGAATATGGTCGTTGTTGAAGGATCGTATGCTGTTGCAGACGCTGTAAAGGCATGCAGGCCAAATGTCATTTCCGCATATCCTATTACACCACAGACCCATATTGTAGAGGATCTCTCCCAGTTCATTGCTGACGGCGAGATACCAAACTGTGAGTACCTCAATGTGGAATCCGAGTTCTCCGCAATTTCCGCACTTGTCGGTTCTTCCGCAGCAGGTGCAAGGAGTTACTCTGCGACCACTTCCCAGGGTCTTGAACTTATGCACGAGGTTCTGTTCAACGTCGCAGGTATGAGGTTACCTGTTGTAATGACCGTTGTGAACAGGGCTGTAAGTGCTCCTATTAACATCTGGAACGACCAACAGGATTCCATTTCCCAGAGGGATACCGGATGGATACAGCTTCACGCAGAGGATACTCAGGAAGCAGCTGACATGACCGCACAGGCATTCAAGATCGCTGAAGATCCGGATGTCATGCTTCCGGTATTGGCATGTATGGATGGTTTTATCCTGTCACATGTCTATGAACCTGTGATCCTCCTTGATGAAGACCTCGTAGCAGAATATCTGCCAGCCTTTGAGCCAGAGTTCAAGCTCGACCCGAAGAACCCTAAGACCTTCGGTGCTTTCGCAGATCCTCATTCCTACACTGAGTTCAGATATCTGCAGCAGCAGGCAATGAACAAGGCATTGAAGACAATAGAAGATGCTGCAGATGAGTTCTATGATCTCTTTGGCAGACACTATGGTGGTCTTATTGACACATACGAGACAGAAGATGCTGATATCATTCTCATGGCAATGGGCTCTATTGTTGGTACCATCAAGGATGTAGTTGACAAGCTCAGGGCACAGGGTGTCAAGGTAGGTGTCTTAAAGGTACGGTCTTTCCGTCCGTTCCCTGCAGAAGCTATTAAGAACGCTATCAAGGGCGCTAAAGTAATTGTTGCACTGGACAAGAACATCTCCCTTGGTCTTAATGAGGGTGCACTGTTCACCGAGACAAAGGGAAGTTTGTACAACACAAACGTCAATATTCCTATAATCGGTTTCATGATAGGTCATGGGGGTCGTGATATCCCAATGAGCACCATGGAAGCCATCGTTGACGAAGCAAAGAAAGTAATTGATTCAGGTATCACTGTCGAAAGTCAGTTCACCGACCTGAAGGAGGAATTGTTATGAAACCACTCTTACAAGCAGGACATAGGGGATGCGCAGGTTGCTGTGATGCAATAGCTGCAAAGTTCACTCTCATGGCAGCAGGCGAGGACTGTATCGTTGTAAGTCCTACCGGATGTCTTGAGGTCATGACCACTCCATATCCGGAATCTTCCTGGAATGTCCCATTTATACACTCCCTTTTTGAGAACAACGCAGCAGTCGCTTCAGGCATTGAGGCAGCTCTCAAAGCAAAGGGCGAGTTTGGAAATACCAAGATCATCGCAATGGGCGGTGACGGTGCAACCTTGGATATTGGTATGCGTTCCATATCCGGTGCATTCGAACGTGGACATGATTTCACATACGTCTGTATCGACAATGAGGCATACATGAACACTGGTGTACAGAGAAGTGGTGCAACGCCATTTGCAGCTTCGACCACAACCAGTCCGGCAGGTAAGGTATCCTTTGGTAACATTCGTCCAAAGAAGAACATGCCAGCTATCATGGTTGCACATGGTTCTCCATACGTTACAACAACATCCATCGGATATCCAAAGGACATGATAAGGAAGGTCAAGAAAGCTGTCGATGTCGAAGGTCCTACCTACGTGCACGCACATTCACCATGTACTACTGGATGGGGATTCGATACCTCCAAGACCATAGAGGTCGCAAAGCT
The DNA here is from genome assembly GCF_027594145.1 of Methanococcoides alaskense. Taxonomy (GTDB): domain Archaea; phylum Halobacteriota; class Methanosarcinia; order Methanosarcinales; family Methanosarcinaceae; genus Methanococcoides; species Methanococcoides alaskense. Next base: position 94,341 of record NZ_JAQFFK010000001.1, read on the forward strand.
GGCAGTCGAAACATGCCTCTGGCCACTCTATGAGATGGAAGATGGTGAGCTCACAAAGGCTAAGAAGATCAAGAACCCAAAACCGGTCGAGGACTATCTTAAGATGCAGCGCCGTTTCAAGCACCTTTTCACAATGGAAGGCGGAGACGAGATGATCAAGAAGATACAGGCACTCGCTGACGCTAATATCGAGAAGTTCGGGTTACAGTAAACCCGTTCCTCTTTTCTTTTTATTTTCTTATTTTTCCTATCGGACCTTCAGTTCTATCAATTCTCAATAATTTCCAGCAGCATTAGCTCTCTTTCTCTAGACCTTCAAAATATTTCCTGGTCTCACTGATGATCACCTTCCGCAAAGCAAGAAGAGCGATGAGGTTTGGTATCACCATCAATGCGTTCACAATATCTGCCAGTATCCAGATGGTCTCAAGGGTGAGGTAGACCCCACCTCCAACCAGCAATATGTAAACTATCTTGTAAGGCATTATACCCTTGACACCAACAAGGAACTCCACACATCTTTCCCCGTAATAGTTCCATCCAAGTATGGTGGTAAATGCAAAGAAGATCAGACCTATGCCTACAATATAGGCTCCAACGTTCTCAAGCCCTGTGGAAAATGCGTATGAGGTCATGTAGGCACCTTCATATTCACTTGTCCAGGAGCCTGTCATCACAAGCACTATTCCTGTCATCGTACAGACGATGATGGTGTCAAAGAATGTTCCTGTCATGGAAATAAGCCCCTGCCTTGCAGGTTCTTTCACCTTTGCTGCTGCGGCTGCTATGGGTGCGCTTCCAAGACCTGATTCATTGGAGAACACCCCTCTTGCAATCCCCATCTGTACCGCAAGTAACATCGAAGCTCCTAAAAAGCCTCCTGTGGCTGCCGTTGGAGTGAACGCAGATATAATTATCAGTCTTATGGTGTCAGGAAGCAGCTCCAGATTGCTAAAGATGATGATAAGACAACCAAGAACATAAGCGATGGCCATGAACGGAACAAATACCTTTGCAACTCTTGAAATGCTCTTTATCCCTCCGATGGTGACCAGCGCCACGAGGACCGTGATAACAACAGCTGTGTAGATGGGGGGAATGTTGAATGTGATGGCAGCTGAATCCGCGATCGCATTGACCTGTGGGAAAATACCTATGCCAAAGAATGCGACACCAATTCCACTGAGTGCAAAGAAAGCTGCAAGAGGGCGTGCATAGAACTTACCGGCAAGTCCCTTTGTGATGTAATACATCGGCCCACCTGACATCTGTCCGTTCTCATCTATCTTCCTGTACTTGACAGCCAGCATGGATTCGGCATATTTGGTGGCCATTCCGAAAAATGCTGCCAGCCACATCCAGAAAAGTGCTCCCGGCCCTCCGACCTTGATGGCTGTGGCAACTCCTACGATGTTGCCTGTGCCTATGGTAGCTGCAAGGGCGGTGTTAAGGGCTGCAAAGCTGCTAATGTCCCCTGCATAACTCTTGTCCGATCTGTCCGGCCTGATGACATAGCGCAATGCCAATGGTAATTTGAATACCTGGATAAAACCAAGGCTCAATGTAAGATAGATCCCGGTCCCGACCAGTAGTGAAAGAAGAGGGATTCCCCATACGGTCTCATCAATGCTTTTCAGAAGGGTCAGGCTATCTGGAGCGTTATCTATGAAGTTTAATACATATTCGATCACTACGTCAACATCCCCCTGTTCTCCAGTACTTATTTTTGTTGTATCCTATAAATATGTCTCAGGCATATCATGCAAAACGTTTTGTATGGTGTGAACAAAGTTTCTCTGGCGATAGCGATGGACAATACTGCAAAATTTGACCGTATATGGTCTATCCTGAAAAAAGAATATCCTGACCCTCAACCTGAGCTGGACTACAGCAATGAGTTCGAGCTTTTGATAGCTACTATCCTTTCAGCACAGTGTACCGATGTGCAGGTCAATAAAGTGACAAATGAGCTGTTCAGGAAATATACGAACGTGGGGTCTCTTGCAGCGGCTGATCTGGACGTACTTGAAAAAGATATATATTCTACCGGTTTTTACCGTGCCAAATCGAAGAACATCAAAAGGACATCACAACTGATAATTTCGGATTTCAATGGCAAGGTGCCGGACACCATGGAAGAGCTTACAACTCTTCCGGGAGTTGCCCGAAAGACAGCCAATATCGTTCTTGCAAGGGGATTCGGTAAGGTGGAAGGCATTGCAGTGGACACGCATGTGAAAAGGGTTTCCGGCAAGTTGGGGCTTACTGAGAACACTGACCCGAAGAAGATAGAACAGGATCTTATGAAGCTTGCAGAACGAAAGGACTGGGACGATCTGTCAATGACACTCATACTTCATGGGCGCAGGGTATGTGATGCAAAAAAACCTCAGTGTATCGTTTGTCTGCTTTCGAAGCTATGCCCTTCGAGTCTGGTTTGAATGATGATGTTTCATCTGTAATTTATTTATAAATTTTTTGTAAGTTGAAAATAACATGGGGTAATAAAATGAATAAGCGTTCAAAATATGTGATATTTGGTTCTGCTCTTGTGCTGGTATCGGCTGTCCTCCACCTGATCCATTATCTGATCTTCCATGACATGCATCACATTTCCATCTATCTTATTGGAAGGATAGCCTTCGTTCCCATAGAGGTACTGCTGGCTTCTTTGATAATTCATCATTTTCTTGAAAGTATCGAGAACAAGCATAAGATGGAAAAGCTCAACATGATTATTGGAAGTTTTTTCAGTGAGATCGGTAATGATCTTCTAACAGTCATCTCTGATGCTGATCCCGAGCTTGATGATGTAAGGGATAAATTTGCTATAAAGGATCTATGGGCCGAAAATGAGTTTAAAAACCTTGGAACTTTCCTTAAGAGCTACACTTATAAGGTCGATATGAACAAGATCGATCTTGCCCCTTTTGCTTCATCTATTATCAGCAAAAGAGGATTTATGGTATCTCTGCTCCAGAATCCTGTGATGTTCGAGCATGAATCTTTTACTGAACTTCTCCGGGCCGTTTTCCATCTGACAGAAGAGCTGGAATTCCGTGGGGACCTTTCAGACCTTCCCAAGTCGGACAGGCGTCATCTTTCAGGGGATGTCAAAAGGGTCTACGGTTTGCTTTCCCGCGAATGGTTGGCCTATATGAAGTATCAGAAAGTCAATTATCCATACCTGTTCTCACTTTCAATGAGGACCAATCCGTTCGATAAGGATGCAAGTGTAGTGGTAACAGAGTGATCCTCAGGAACCTCAACAAGCATTTCTCTGTTAATGCTTGTTCCTTTTCTACTTTTTAAGAGCGAGTTCCTGGTTCTTTTCACTTTCACTCCGCATACCAAATCCTTTAAACCGCCTTTACACATACTAGTTCTTACAATGTCCCGCATTATCCTTCATGTAGATATGGATTACTTCTACGCTGCCATCGAAGAGCGTGAAGACCTTTCCCTTAAGGGAAAAGCAGTTGTTGTCTGTATGTATTCCAATCGTGGCGAGGAAGGGGGTGCTGTTAGCACCTGCAACTATACTGCAAGGGATGCAGGCATTCATTCCGCCATGCCCTGTCGTCTTGCAAAAGCTGTCAAACCGGATGCTGTTTTTTTACCGGTGAGAAAACAGTTATATTCTGAGGTTTCGGAAAGGATAATGGAGATCATCAGGTCCTATGCTGATAATGACGGGGAACTTTTTGAGAAGTTAGGTATCGATGAAGTTTTCCTTGAAGTGACGGCTACCTCAGGAGGAGATCTTGATAAGGCACAGCAGATCGCACAGAGCATCAAGGATGATGTAAAGGAGCTGGAGGATCTTACGTGTTCGGTGGGTATAGGTCCTAACAAGATAATCGCCAAGATGGCATCATCCCGTCAGAAGCCGGACGGTATCACTGTCATAAGGGAGGATGAGGTGGATGGTTTCCTCAGGAAGATGCCTGTGGCAAAACTATGGGGTATCGGAAAGGTCACAGAGGAAAAACTTGCCGGAATGGGTATTGATATTGTGGAAGATCTTGCCGGGCGCGATGTTCAGGAACTTATCTCTGTTTTCGGGAAGACTCGGGGTACGTGGCTCAAGATGGCTGCATCAGGCATCGATGACGATCCTGTTAAAGAGAAGACCAGTTCTGACCAGATAGGCAGGATGGCCTCCCTTACCCATGATACCCGCAAAAGCGATCTGGTGCTCTCCCTGCTTGATGAGCTTCTGGATGATGTGTTCAGTAAGGTCACTGCAAGGAGTGTTTCTTTCAGGTCGATCACTATAACAGTCATATATTCTAATTTCAAGACCGTCACCAAAAGCCATACGCTCAATCATCCCATTGCTGAAAAGGCAGTGCTCAGGGAAGTTTCCTATAAGATAATGGGGGAATTGCTGGATAGCAGTACTGTCAATATCCGCCGTATTGGTGTGCGTGTGGGGAACCTGCATGAGAACAAAGGTCAGAAAACGTTGGCTGAGTTCTTTTGATATTTGTATGAGGGCTGTTAATGTTTTTGAAGGAAATTTCACTAAAATATTCAGACGATGTCGATCTTAGCAGTTATCCCTTTACAATACCAGTGGTCAGAAATTTCCGTGAATTGGAACTAAAGAATAATGTAACGTTCTTCGTAGGCGAGAACGGTTCCGGCAAATCAACACTTTTAGAAGCCATAGCCGATCAAGTTGGTTTCAATACTGCCGGAGGGAGCCGCAACAACGTGTATGATGTTGAAAAAGCAGGTTCGGTTCTGGGTAAGAATTTGCGTTTATCATGGATGCCAAAGGTCAACGAAGGTTTTTTCCTGAGGTCGGAAACGTTCTACAATTTTGCTTCCCATATCGATGAGCTTCAGAAGACTGATGGGAGGGCATACGATGCATACGGTGGCAAGTCCCTTCATTCAAGTTCTCATGGCGAGTCTTTTTTGGCTCTTTTCAACAATCGTTTCCACAAGGGATTATATCTTCTGGACGAGCCGGAAGCAGCACTTTCACCGTTGCGTCAGTTGTCGCTGCTGAAGATCATACATGACATGGAATCGAGTGGCAAGGCACAGTTCATCATTGCTACACATTCTCCTATACTTATGGCCTATCCCAATTCGCAAATACTTGATTTTGATGGAGATGAGATTGCAGAGGTGGAATATGAGGATACTGATCACTACAATATAACAAAAGATTTCCTTAATGCACCAGAAAGGTATTTTAGGGAATTGTTCAGGGATGTTTGAGGGGGTGGCGTTATTTTTTGGGTGAAAGGTGGAGGGTGTTTAGAATTTAGATGTTCGTCATATTTGCGTGTGGATTTTGAATTCTATAGTTTGAATTTACCCCCTTGCATAAACTAACGGGGATATAGGTAACGTGAAAAAACACTACGCTTGTGTGAACCGAATGCACAATCGAAAGTTTGAAAAAATATCTGAAAATACCTTTTGTATATGATTTACAATTCTAGACAGGCTTCCACAAAATTAATTCCTAACTTCGTCATAGAGAATGTAGGAGTTGGAAATGAAGACATTTTTAGCACTTCCAACTTGTCGAGTGCTTCAGCAAAAGCACTAAATGATTCTTCCAAGGAGTTATCTGTCAAACATCGGACTCTTAACAAATTGTCAATACTAATTCCAATTTCTTCGTGTGTAAAGTCAAATTCAATTTTAATTTCTCTTATAGAAATGCCACAATTAGTAATACGCCTAATCATTCTATCACGATCAGATAGGCTTATTTGAGGTGAGTAATACTTTAAAGCTGAATCATATGTAAACTTTAGAATCTTTGCATCTGTAGAAGTAAGGTTTTTTATAATTTCAATAAATGCATATCTAATTTCTGAATCAAAATTGGGGTCTAAACTATTTATAATGAGTTTGCACCAAATATCTTGTAAATCGTTGTCTTCTTCCAAACTCGCATTCTCAATCATAGGTATTGCAAATTTAGGGGGAATTGGTCTAACTGTTGTAATATCATTTTCTTTTTGGTATTCATTGACTTTGTCAATCATTCTGGTTTGGCGTTCCCATCTCAAATATTGTAATTTATCGCCCATTATGCCTACAGCATTTTCAATAGAAACACCAAAAACATTTGAGAGGAAACCGCCTAACTTGTCACCAGTGTCAAGAGCTTTTGTTCCAAATATTGCAGTTTCCGCAATAGCTTTTGAAGTTTCTTCTATTTCAGTCATACGAAAAACTACTTTATTCTTAGATATTAGTCTTTCCATAGTATTTTTAGATGATATTGTTTATTATCTTTCGTATCTCCTTTGTATTACGATTAAAGTCACCTTCTCTCACTCTATCCTGTAATTTCTTCAACGTACTCCTGTATTTAATCCCAATCTCTCTAGCTTCGACAGGAGTTAAATTAAGTACAAATTCTCTTAACTTCTCAATATCGTGATACGTCTCAACAGTATTGCTCTCCAACTCCTGCATCTCAATATTATTGGCTTCCTTCCCAATATAAATAACAGAATCAGCCTGAACATGCTTCCTTTCCAATACTCCAATTTCACTAATGAAAGAAAAGAATATGAAATATATACTTCAAAAATGATATGCCACTCTATACTCTGAATGAGATTCTTGATGAGTGTTTTACAATGAAATCTTCGAGCTGAAAACTCTTTGTGTTAGCTACAATTTCTCTTTCGATATTGGCAGAATATCAAAAGTTAGCTTAGTGCGAGTTTAACATGATAGGCAATATAAATTCCTAACATGAGTACTGCTATAATCTTAAAAAATACTGTTATACTTTGAAGTTTCATTATGATCAAGTCCTTTATTTTTATCCTTCTATATAATGGTCTCTTCTTCTTAATTAACTTTTATGGAGGCAGTATTCAAAGTAAAGGCTTGCACTTTTAACATTCTGTTTAATGCAGTGTAATGTACTTTGGAAAATCCCATCCTTTTCCATTCAGTGTAACCGATAGCAAAAATCTGCTTTCTCAATAGATCAGTATCATTCCTTTCTACCAAAACCGCCGCCACCGGGAGTCTCTATCACGAACACATCCCCTTCTTCCATATCCACTTCGGCGGTTGGTTCCAGCTCCTGTGTCCTTCCGTCTTTCCTGATCACCATATTCTTACCGCATTTCGCTTCTGAACCGCCGTTCGAGCCAAAAGGAGGATATTTCCGATGTGAGGATATTATTGCTGCTTTCATTTCCTCAAGGAATCGCATTTTACGGACAACGCCATTTCCTCCGCAGTATTCTCCTTCCCCTCCGCTTCCCTTCCTTATGGAGTATTCTTCAAGGAGCACCGGAAAACGCAATTCCAGGACCTCGGGATCGGTCATCCTGGAATTCGTCATATGGGTCTGTACAGCATCGGTTCCATTGAATCCGTCTCCTGCACCTGAACCACCGCATATGGTCTCATAATACTGGAATTCCTGATTCCCAAAGGTGAAATTGTTCATGGTTCCCTGTGATGCGGCTACAATTCCCAGTGCGCCATAGAGGGTATCCACGATATACTGTGAGGTTTCCACATTTCCTGCTGCAACTGCTGCGGGGTGGGACGGGTTCAATAAACATCCTTCCGGTATTATTATATTGAGAGGTTTCAGACATCCTGCATTCAATGGGATATTGTCCTTTACAAGAGTGCGGAAAACATAGAGTACGGCAGCCTTACATACGGATGCAGGGGCATTGAAATTATTATCCTGTTGCGGTGACGTTCCTGTAAGGTCAATGGTTGCCGAGCGTTCACTCTTATCGATCTTGATACTTGCGTGAATATGGCTGTCATCATCAAGTTTGTAAGTGAATTCTCCGTCATGCAGGACCTCGATGACCTTCCTCACAGCTTCTTCGGCGTTATCCTGCACATGCTGCATATATGCCTCAACCGTTGGCAGCGAATATTTCTCCACCATCTGCTCGAGTTGTTGTATGCCCTTTTCATTCGCAGCGACCTGTGCCCTGAGGTCCGCGATGTTCTGGTGATGATTGCGTACGGGATACTCACCACTATTAAGGAGTTCGATAACTTCCGTCTCCCTGAAATATCCCCTGTCCATGAGTTTGATATCATCTATCAATATCCCCTCCTCAAAGATGGAACTGCTCTTAGGTGGCATCGAACCCGGGCTGATCCCTCCGATATCGGCATGGTGACCTCTTGAGGCAACATAGAACTGCACTTTTTCAGAGCCGCAGAATACCGGGGATACAACAGTGATGTCAGGAAGGTGTGTGCCGCCGGCATAAGGGGAGTTCAGCATATATGCATCCTTTTCATTCATTCTCCCCTTTCTGTTCCTTATCACTGCTTTGATGGACTCTTCCATCGATCCCAGGTGTACAGGTATGTGAGGAGCGTTGGCGATGAGATTTCCTTCCTAGTCGAAGATCGCACAGGAAAAATCAAGCCTCTCTTTGATATTGACCGAATATGCGGTGTTTTGAAGGCTATAGCCCATCTGCTGCGCAATTGACATGAACCGGTTGTTGAACACTTCAAGCATGATCGGATCGACCTTTGTCCCGAGGGCAACATGCTCCTTTGGAGGCACCGTGCGCGTGAGGACGATATGGCCATGAGCATCTATGTCCGCTTTCCATAATGGTTCAACAATTATCGTAGTATTATCTTCAATGATAAGGGCTGGTCCTGTTACGGAATGTTCGGCATCTAAACAGCAGCGTTCGTAGACATTTGCGGTCTGGTATCTTCCATCGGTGTACATCTGTACCGTTCCGCATGGTCCTGAATCATTCTCGGAAGTTTCCATCTTTTTTCTTTCCACATGGATCTCATTTGCTCCGATCATCTCTACGGATGCTGCTGAAACCACAATTTCCTTTTCCATTACAAAACCAAAACGCTTCCTGTGGGCCTCAAAGAATCTTGTGGTTATTTCCTTCCTACTTCCGAACTCGATTTCCATGGGAGTGTCCGTGCCGCTGTATCTCACATGCACTTTCTTTTTGGCGATGAGTCTGTCAGGTGAGACACCCTGCTGCTGCATTGACTGACGGCCTTCATTTTCCATTTCAGTGAAGAGCTCTCGTATTTGCTCTATGGTGGTATCATTCAGGTCCTTCTCCACGGACCTTTCAAGTATCATTCTCTGGTCTGCCAGACCCATTCCATATGCTGAAAGGACTCCTGCATATGGGTGGATGAAGATCGTGCTCATTCCCAGTGAATCCGCGACAAGGCAGGCATGTTGTGCGCCAGCTCCTCCGAAACAACAGAGTGTATAACTTTTAAGATCGTATCCTCTCTGTGTTGAGATCTTCTTGATGGCATTTCCCATGTTCTCGACAGCGACCGTCAAAAATCCCTCTGCCACTTCTTCAGGGGATATGTTCTTGCCTGACCCTTCCGAGACCTTCGATGCCATTTCCTCAAACTTTGCGTGAACGGTTCCTTTATCGAGGGGTAATGTGCCTGACTCGCCGAAAACCTGTGGGAAATATTCTGGGATTACTTTTGAGAGCATCACATTACAATCAGTGACCGTCAGAGGTCCGCCTTTCCTGTAGCATGCAGGCCCGGGTTCGGATCCTGCAGAATCAGGTCCTACCTGAAATCTTCCATTCTCATAGTGCAGTATAGACCCGCCCCCTGCGGCGACCGTGTGGATGTGCATCATCGGCGAATAGAGGTGTATCCCATCGATCTCGTTCTCAAATGAGCGCTCATATTCCCCGTTATAGTGTGCTACGTCCGTGGAAGTCCCGCCCATATCGAAACTTATGATCTCCTTGAATCCGGCAACTTCTGATACAGTTGCTGCCCCCACGATACCTCCGGCAGGACCTGACAGGATGCTGTCCTTGCCTCTGAAAGAGGTCGCCTGTGTCAGCCCTCCGTTGGATTGCATGAACAAAAGGCTGGTGTCATCTCCATTGGATCGCAATACTGAATGTATCCTGTCAACATAGCGCTGCAATACGGGCGAAAGATACCCATCCACCATTGTCGTTTCCCCGCGTCCTATTATTTTTATGAGGGGGCTGATCTTATGGGACAGGGAAATGTGTGTGAATCCTATCTCCTTTGCTATCTTTTCAATGGCAAGCTCATGCTCCGGGTAACGATAAGAGTGCATAAGGGCTACTGCAAGGGAATGTATTCCGGAATCATGAAGTTCTTTAAGGTCTTTCCTTAATCTGTCCTCGTCAAGGGGTGCCAGCTCTTCACCATTGGAACTGTAGCGCTCTTCAGCTTCGATAACACTTTTATAGAGGACTTCGGGGAGCTTGATGTCAAGTGCAAATATGTCCGGTCGGTTCTGGTATCCTATTCTCAGGGTATCCCTGAACCCTTTGGTTACCACAAGGGCAAAGTTCTCGCCTTTTCTTTCAAGAAGCGCATTTGTGCCTACTGTGGTTCCCATCTTTATGCATTCAATGTCCTTTGTTGGCAATTGCTCATCTGCTCCGAGGTCAAGTATCTGGCGTATCCCTTCAATTGCTGCATCTTCATAATGTTCCGGGTTTTCCGAGAGTAGTTTATGGGTAATGGTCTCTCCCTCGGGGGATCTGCCAATAATGTCTGTAAATGTTCCTCCCCTATCTATCCAGAATTGCCATCTGTTTTTTACGGACATGTTCAACCTCGGTATCTTGCAAAATTGTTTATCTATACAGCTCCTACAATTATTTATGTCGTTCTCATCCCTGGATGCTCAGATACTGTACATCCTGAACTCTTATGCTGGTTTTGACCCCATTGTGGTATTTTTGTCAGTGGCAGGAGCTGATATATTGTGGCTATTGATAGCTGCTATTCTGTTCTTATCGATCTCAAAGGAGAAAGCTCTCTATTATTGTTCGATGATGCTGTTCTTGGTGGGGGCGGTTGCCTTGATCAAATCACAGTTAATGGTACTCCGTCCGGAAGATGTTCGATTTGTTGTGGAAGCCTCAGGCTATTCCATGCCAAGTGCACATTCGACAGCTGCCTTTGCAACAGCTATGTTCTTGTATCCGGTAGCAAAAAAATATGGTATTCTTATTTGGTCAGGTGCAATTGCAATGGCTTTAAGTCGTGTGTTTGCAGGTGTGCATTACCCTTCTGACGTGATGGCAGGAGCTGTGCTCGGTATAATGATAGGCTATTTGTTGTTACAAATTGAGGCATATTTCCAAAAAAAGAGTATATGAATTAATTGATGGTGCTCGCTGATATTTCAGATATGAGCTGTTAGCGAGAACACTTTTCGCCAACTATCTTTATCGGATATCGTTCTGTAAGGCATCCCAGGCAAAGTTCGTCCTTGTGAATACCTATTGATTTGATAAGACCTTCTATGCTGAGGTATCCCAGTGAATCTGCTGTGATGGCATTTTTCACGTCAATAAGAGGCTTTTTAGCGGCAATGAGCTCTTCTCTTGAAGCCATATCGATGCCCATGTAGCATGGTGCAATAATGGCAGGGCTTCCTATCCTTGCATGTACCTCTTTTGCACCTGCGTTACGTACCATCTCGATTATGCGTCTGGACGTCGTACCGCGAACGATACTGTCATCGAGGATGATGACCTTTCTGTCCCTGAGGTTCTCAGCTATTGTGTTCATCTTAAGACGAACTGCTGTTTCCCGCATTTCCTGTCCCGGGAGGATGAACGTACGTCCTATGTAACGGTTCTTCATCAATCCTTCTCTATAATTGATGCCTGACTCATCAGAATAACCTATTGCAGAGGTGATTCCTGAGTCTGGTACAGGAGAAACAATATCCGCATCTACCGGGTGTTCTTTTGCAAGTTCTCTGCCTATCTGCTCGCGAACCTTGTAAACAAGCTGACCATCAATGATGGAATCCGGTCTTGCAAAATAGATGTACTCAAAAACACAGTGAGCACAGTTTTTTTCAGTTAACATCTGATGGCCTTCAAAACCATTTTCCGTTATCTCCACAACTTCGCCGGCTTTAACATCCCTTGTTAATTTACCGTTGAGTGTGTCGATGGCAACGCTTTCCGATGCAACTACATATCCGCCGTCGATCTCTCCTACGCATAGTGGTTTGAATCCCAGTGGGTCTCTCACAGCGAAAAGTCGATCATCTATCATAATGGCGAGTGAATATGAACCTTTGAGCATTGACATAACTTCCTTGATGGATTCAAGGGGGTCGTGTATTAGCAATGCTTTGACAAGAAGGTGAGCTATGACCTCTGTGTCAGAACTAGTTATAAAAATGCGTCCTTCGGATTCCAGCTCATCCCGAAGTTCCTGTCCGTTCACAAGATTTCCATTATGCGCAATTGCAAGATTTCCATTCTTGAAGTTCACCATCAAAGGCTGACAGTTGACTATGTTAGAATCTCCGGTGGTCGAATATCGAACATGTCCGACACCGAGCCTACCTTCGAGCTTCAACAGTTCATCCTTGGAATATACTTCCGGGACAAGACCCATGCCCTTGATGGACTTGAGTTTATCACCGTTCTTTACCGTAATTCCTGTGGACTCCTGTCCCCTATGCTGCAAAGCATAGAGTGCATAATATATTTGGAGTGAAGCGGGTTTTGCCTTCGTATCAGCTGTATGCATCAATACGCCGACAACACCACATTCTTCTTTCATTTATGCTCCAAATGAGTAAATTCAATTAGAATTTACACTTTCTTTGCCACTGGTAGCTTCGCATGCGTGATGTTCTTCCGAATCCGCATGACGTGCACTGTTTTGTATGGATGTTGAGTGAAACGCTTCCACAGCGTCTGCATTTTGCATGTGTGCGTTTCTGCCTCTTACCCATTGATGGAGTACCTTTTGACATCTTTTAATCACCCTTTTGTATTATATAATATGTATTTTGCAGCCTATCTCTACTGCTGGTAAATTGTAATAATTATATCCGTGGATTTCTCCTGACGCATCTATTGTTCATATAGGTTACGGAGACACGTAGACTACGTTGTCTCCTCTGATAACAACTCCACCTATTTTGCGAACGATCTCTCCGTCCTTTAATTCTTCTGCTTCGTCCAGAACAAGGTTCATGTGGACATCATATCCCTGAAGTACGCCTCTAAATTCTCTTGCGCCTTTCAATCTTACAATCACTGATGTGTTCAATGAATCATTCAATATATCTAGAGGTCTGTTTCCCATATCTATTGCCCCAATTGTGGTAATGAAATTATAATTTATAGTTCCTTATGTTGTATTTGAACTTGATAAGCGTTTAGTTCTTAACTTGAAGCTCCAATGTTGTAAATACAATATATAAACCTATCGAAATGCGTAATATCATTTCAAACCTATTATAGTTGAGGTCATATATCATTCCTCCTCATCGAGTTGCTAATTACACTTCTAAATAACCACTTGTTTTTTATCCAAAAAGTTCAATCCTAGACCTTATGATAAGAGAAGGCTTAAAAATGGATGAGATGGGGATCATTCCCGTTGTATTGACCATCGCCGGTTCTGACTCCGGCGGCGGTGCAGGTATTGAAGCTGATATCAAGACCCTTTCTTCCCTGTATGTGCATGGTGCATGTGCTATTACCTCAGTGACCTCACAGAACACCACAGGCGTTCAGAGTGCTTATGGGGTACCTCCAACCGTGGTATCCGACCAGATGGATGCAGTATGCACTGATATGGACGTCAGGTGGGCAAAGACCGGTATGCTTTCATCTGCCGATATTGTCAGGGCAGTTGCAGATCGTGTGAAAATGTATGGCCTTAAAATTGTCGTTGATCCTGTGATGGCCGCAGAGGCAGGTGGAGTTCTTCTCGAACAGGATGCTGTATCTATCCTTAAAGATGAACTTTTACCCATAAGCTATGCTGTAACTCCTAACATCATTGAAGCAGAGATCCTTTCAGGTATGTCCATAACTACCCGTGAGGATGCCATGGAAGCTGCAAAAGCTATAGCTTCCCTCGGGTTGAAGGCAGTTATCATCACTGGCGGTCATTCCGATGGGGTGGACCTCGTCTACGATTCAGTGACCGATGAGTTCACAGAAGTGTCTGGCAAGTTGATCGAAGGTGGGACCCATGGTTCTGGCTGTACTTATTCATCAGCGCTAACCGCCTATCTTGCAAGAGGCTATTCCCTTCAGGATGCCGCAATTGGTGCCAAGGAGTTCGTAGAATACGGCATCCTTTTGAGCAAGAACATTGGCAAAGGCGTGGGTCCGGTGAACCAGATGGGCTATCTCCATACAATGGCAGCAAAAGAAAGCGTGTTGAGGAATGCCGAGGAAGCTGTCAGGATGCTGGAAGATGATGTTAACTTCGCCAGCCTTGTTGCAGAGGTCGGTTGTAATATCGCCATGGCTATCCCTCATGCCCGGGAAGTGAAGGATGTAGCTGCAGTTAACGGAAGGATAGTGAAGCTTCAGGGCAAACCCAAGGTTGTAGGATGTGTCAGCATGGGTGCAAGCAGCCATGTGGCACGTATAGTATTGGCTGCGATGGAGTTCGATCCCAGTATGCGTGCAGCAGTGAATATTTACTATTCTAAGAACGTGCTTGCCATCTGTGAGGACATGGGACTTACCATATCATCTTTCAGTCGTCAGGAAGAGCCTGAGGACACACACACCATGGATTGGGGTGTGACATATGCCATCGACTCGTATGGTCGTGTGCCTGTCATCATCTATGATGAAGGCGGTGTGGGCAAGGAACCAATGGTCCGTGTACTCGGAAGGGATGCAGTGGAAGTGGCAGGAATTGCTCTGGAGATCGCAGCACGTCTTACAAAAGAGCAGGCATGATCTTTTAAATGCCTGCTTTATAATTTTTCTTCTCTTTTTATCTGACTGCTAATACTTCCACCGGTGAGTTCCTGATAACTTTATCAGCGACACTACCAAGTTTGAACGTTCCGTCTGCGGTCATTCCAAGCGTACCGATCACCACCATGTCCACATTCTCTTTCTTGGCTGTGTTCAATATCGTAGCTGCCGGATGTCCTTCTTCGATAATGGTCCTTACATCTATGTTGAGGGGCTTTCCTAGGTCCTTTACATAGGCGGTGATCCTCTCTCCCTTCTCCATAAGATGTTTGTGCCTTTCAGTTTTCCATTTCTCATCTGCGATACGGGCAAATTCCCTCCACTGCTCACTTGTCATGTGTTCAGTGGCGGCGACTTCCATTGAAGCGAGATAGTCTCTGTGCACTGTTTCAGGAGTTATCCCGACGGAATCCATCTCCATAACGTACAGCGCAAGAACACTGGCGCCACATGAGGATGCGATCTTCAATCCTGACATTACGGCCTTCTCTGCATTTACAGACCCGTCGGTAGCTATCAAAATAGTTTTATATTCTTTACAATTCGTAATAATACCCCCGCGAATAGTTATAGAAAACTATCGCGGGGCAGAAAATAACTGTTTTGGTCAGCGAACTATCACTACGACAGTTCCATTGACATCAAGGACATCAACAGACCTTCCGGCAGAGATGACCTCTTTCTCAATGACCACACTTTCCGGCTCAAGCTCGATATCCTCACCATCTATATTGATGTTGATGTTCCCTTTTGAGATGATCTCTGCAACTTCCACAGGGTCCATGGATGTCAGGGTCTTGATTATGGCCCCTGCCTGTTTCCTGAACTTCGGGCCTATGATGGCCATGTTCGGCTTAACGTTCACAGGCACATGCTCAAAGTCCGGCTCCCCGCTAATTACCTCTACGGTCGAGTTCGTGACACCTGTCAGGTCTGAAGCATCTCCAAGGGATGCATATACCTCGATCATTTCAAGGGGTGCGTTGAGTGCCATACCAGATTCGGATTTGTATCTTCTGATACTGCCCGCAAGGTCCTTGATAAGCTCTCCGTCCTTCTCGATATCCTCATCGATGAGTGTCTCATCAACAGCTGGCCATTCCTGAACGTGTATGCTTCCCTCTCCTATCCTTGAGTACATCTCCTCTGCAAAGAACGGAGCAAATGGTGCAAGCATGCGTGAGAGTCCATCAATGGCAACATACAGTGTGTACTGTGCTGCCCTGCGTGCTTCCTTGTCCTCACCATACAGCCTGGACTTCACAAGCTCTATGTAGTTATCTGCAAGGGTCTCCCATGCGAATCCCCTTATGGATTTGTATGCCTCGTCGAACTGGTATGCATCAAGGCTTGCGGTGACCGAACTGATGAGCCTGTTAAGATTGCTCAAAAGCCATCTATCGATGACATTGAGTTTCTCCGGTTTGCCGGACGTGATCTCTGCAAGCTCGTCTTCGATATGTGACATGGAGAATCTGTAGATACTCCACATCTTAGTGAAGAACCGGGATGCTGATACCACATCCTTCCATCTGAACATCACATCGGAGCCGGTGGAGCCACCTACTGCTGCCCACTGCCTGAATGCATCCGCACTATGGTCCTTGATGACCTCTTCAGGTGAGATGACATTTCCGAGGGATTTGCTCATCTTGTGGCCGTCCTCTCCGAGAACCATTCCGTTGACGAGTATGGATTCCCAGGGCTTCTTGCCAGTAAGTGCCATTG
This sequence comes from Methanococcoides alaskense, assembly GCF_027594145.1. Taxonomy (GTDB): domain Archaea; phylum Halobacteriota; class Methanosarcinia; order Methanosarcinales; family Methanosarcinaceae; genus Methanococcoides; species Methanococcoides alaskense. Next base: position 110,825 of record NZ_JAQFFK010000001.1, read on the forward strand.
AACGGAGTATGCTGTAGAAAGACCATGTGCGAATGATGTCGTGTCCCTGTGGGCGCAACTGTGTTGGGTTTCTCATCTCCTTATCGCTGAGCCATCCTGCAACATGTAACGCAGTGATGGATGAATCCATCCACGTATCCAGGACATCCTCTTCCGGTTCGAAATCCTCACTGCCGCACTTACATGCCACAGGTGGTTGCTGTTGTGTAGGGTCGATAGGAAGCCATTCCTCTTCAGCGACCATGACCTCGCCACATTTCTTACAATACCAGACAGGTATTGGTGTTGCGAAGATCCTCTGGCGTGAGATACACCAATCCCACTCCATGGTGTTGGTCCAGTTCTGAAGTCTGACCTTCATATATTCAGGCAGCCATTCGATCTCATCTGCTGTCCTGAGTATCTCATCATTATCGATCTTAACGAACCACTGCTTTTCGGACAGGATCTCGATAGGAGTTTTGCATCTCCAACACATTCCAACATTCTGCTCAAGCGTATTCTGCTCGTAGAGATGCCCTTCGCTCTTGAGGTCTTCGATAATAGCCGCTTTACATTCAGGTATTGTCATTCCTGCGTATTTCCCGGCTATCTCGGTGATGATACCGCTCTTGTCAATTCCCTTCCTTAACGGGAGTTTGTGTTCTAGCCACCATCTGACATCCTGTTTATCACCAAAGGTACAGATCATGACCGCACCTGTACCGAATGTTGGGTCAACGTCCTTGTCAGCTATGACCTCTACATCATGACCGAACAGTGGTACTTTCATTGTCTGTCCGATGTATTGCTTATAACGCTCATCTTCTGGATTGATCGCGATGGCAACACATGCCGCAAGCAGTTCCGGTCTTGTCGTGGCTATCTCCAGCTTGTCGAAGTGTAGGAAGTTAAGCTTGGTATCCCTTGAATCGTATTCGACCTCTGCAAAAGCAATAGCTGTTTCACATCTTGGACACCAGTTGACAGGGTGCTCTGACTGGTACAAACGGTCCATGTCCTTCATCTTGACAAAAGATGCCTGTGTCTTGACGTAGTACTCAGGCTCCATTGTGACGAACTCATTGCTCCAGTCAGTTGAGAAACCGAGGCGGTGCATTGTCTTTCTCATCTTGTCGATGTTGCCGACGGTCAGTTCTTCACACATTTGCCTGAATTCTGTACGTGGTACCTGATTCTTTGTAATGCCGTGGGTTTCCTCTACCTTCACTTCGGTAGGGAGGCCGTGGCAGTCCCAGCCTTGCGGGAACATCACATTAAAGCCCTGCATCCTCTTGTATCGGGCAACAAAATCGATATAACACCAGTTAAGGGAGTTCCCTATGTGGAAATTTCCAGTAGGGTATGGGGGTGGGGTATCAATGATATACTGGGGACGGCTTTCGTCTTTCCAGTCAAAATGATACATTGACATATCCCAGTCGTTTTGCCATTTTTCTTCTATTTCGTGAGAATCGTATTCTTTAGGAATTGTCATTAAAACACTCCAATTATTATTGAAAAGTATCTATGTATTTTGATAGATTGAGAGGTTTTAGAATATTTAAAATATCTGGTTGGAACTCAAATATTGCACATTATCATTGCTTGTTCCAAAAAAGTTGAAAAGATGATTAATTTTGTTCGGCCAGTTCCGGTTCCCAGCCAAATCTTTTCATGACCATCTTTATGCGGGCATTGATCTCCCTCTTGTCAAACGGTTTTGAGATATAATCATCGATCCCAAGCTCCATTCCCTTAAGCTTGTCCTCTATCTCGGTCTTTGCAGATATCATTATGACCGCAATATTCCTTGCATACGGGTCTTCTTTCAACCTTTTGACAACCTCATATCCGTCCATGTCCGGCATCATGATGTCCAATAGTATAAGGTCGGGAAGCTCCTCAATGGATTTCTTGACCGCATCCTCTCCATTGTACGCCACAATGAAATCGTAAGGTTCGGTTGCAAGTGAAAGCCTGATAAGTTCTGGGATGTCCGGCTCATCATCCACTACAAGTATCTTGAGCCTTTCTTTATCTATCTTCTTCTGGGTGTATTCGAGATCGATCTTCCCGTCAATGATGGCGTAATGAACATCAAGGCTCTTCATTCCAATATCAGTGTGAAAGTTCCCTTTCTCTGTAATGTCTATTATAATATCGAAGAATGAGCGCATGAGTCCTTCTGTCTCTGGCGGAAGTATGCCTTTGCCAAGCATTGAAATAATACTTCCCTGAGTATCACGAACTTTTCTCTCGAGGAACTTGATAAAATTCTCAATTACCTGTAGGTTATCCTTTGAGAGTACTGTAAGGTCATCAAGGACCATGATGGAACCCGGCTTATCGTCGAAGATCTTCGAAGAATATGACCCTATCTTGATGTAATCGGTTGCAGATTTGCAATAAAATGTATTCGGGTCGTTCTTACCTGGTCCTTCGATATCAATGAACCACATTCTCTCAATTTGGTCGTTGATCTTGAACCCGTACTCCTCGAACTTTTCGAGCACATGTTTCCTTGACGTCTTCAGGCATAACCACACAATGTTCTTTTCAGGATTGCATTTAAGTGCAGAATATGTGTAGAAATAGATCATTCTCTCGCTAAACACATTCAAAGGTGCCAGCATCAGTGTGTTCTTCGATGCCAGTTCTTCACAAAGTGTTTCTATGATCTTAGTTGTTTCTTCCTCAGACATCTTACCCTCATCCACTTACTTAGGTCATTATTGTTTTTTTTGTAATATTAACCTTTTCAAAAAAACCTATCTTTTCAGATGTGAATATACACTTTCAGATCGGCAACAAATGTTCCATTATGTTGATAAGACATTTGTGAATGATATATTTGTGGCACATGGCTCAAAGAGAAAAGAATGCATTTGCATTAAAACTATATAAAAGTAAAAAAGATGCCTTCAGGTCAGGAACACTGACCTGTGGGCGTTTGGCTTCAAGTGCCAAAAGGCATCTCTGAAGTTTTGTGAACTTCTCAATTGAGCTGTTCTTTCAAAAGCTCGACACTGCGTGATAATGCATTGTCCATGCCTGAAGGGTCTGTTCCTCCGCCGCGTGCCATGTTAGGACGGCCTCCGCCGCCTCCGCCGACCATCGTTGACATCTCCTTGACTATGGCACCAACGTTAACACCCTTTTTCACAGCATCATTTCCGGCAGCTGCAACGATCTTCACGCCATCCATCTCACTGATAAGGATTGCAACAACATCATTTTCCTGTGTAAGCTCTCCGGCTGTCTTTGTGAGATCTTCGCTGTCAGCATGAGGTATTGCCTTTGTGATAATGCGAATCCCGTTCACATCTTCAGCATCGTTGACAAGCTGGCTGACCCTTGAGTGTGCAAGTTCTTCCTTGAGCTTGTTGTTCTCTTTCTTAAGTTCCTTCCATTCATCGAAGAATCTCTCGATCGTCGAAGGAAGCTGTTCTGCAGATACTCGCAACGTTTCAGATGAATCGCGTACAAGGGATTCAATATCTTGCATGGCAACAACTGCTGCTTCACCGGCTGCATATTCCAGACGTTCTACGCCATCCTGTATGCGCTCTGTCTTCAGTATCTTTATCGGGCCTACTAGGCCGGTGTTCGTACAGTGCGTACCTGCGCATGCCTCTATATCGTTTCCGACCTGAAGCACGCGTATCATCTTTCCTGGGGGTACTCCTCCCTGATACAGGCGGAACCCGTATTTCTGCTCGGCCTCTGTCCTGTCCATCCAGTCGCTTATGACACGCTTGTTCTTCATGACCGTGCGGTTTGCAATAAGCTCTATCTGGTTGGCCTCTTCCTGGGTGATGCGTTTGTAATGTGAAATGTCAAGACGTGCACGGTCTGCGAACTTCTGTGCGCCTGTCTGCCAGATGTGGCTGCCAAGAACTTCTCTTGCAGCATCATTGATTATATGGGTTGCAGTGTGATGTCTTGCATGTGCCATACGGCGCTTTTCATTAACTCTGCCGACCACCATATCGCCTTTTCGTATGTGCAGCTCGTCCTCTATCTCGTCTATGGTGTGCACAACTACGCCATCATACATCTGGGTGTCAACAACTTTCAGTACAACATCTTCGACCGTAAGGCTTCCGTGGTCTGCTGGCTGTCCTCCGCCTTCAGGGTACATCAGGGTGTTGTCAAGCACTATGTGGTTCTCGAACACATCAAGGACCACTGCATCGAAATCCATTCTGTTGGGCTCATCGTAGAACAGTCTCTTCGTCTTGGGCAACCTTGAGAGTCTGTCAGCGAAAGGAACTACCTTCTCTTCCTTCTCTTCGGACTGGCTATGTTTGTCTGCAACAAGGGAATAGAAATTGTCTGGCAGGTCAACCTCGACACCCGCATCCGATGCCACCGCTTTTGAGATCTCTGGTGGTATACCGTGACTGTCATACATGTCGATGATGGTTTCCAATGGCATTTTCTCACCGCTCTCTTTGTAATGTCTGGCGGATTTCTCCATCATTCTTCTTCCACGTTCGAGAGTTTCCGCAAACTTACGCTCCTCGTGTTGGAGGATGTCCTTGATAACATCGAACCTTTCCCGGAATTCGGAATATTCCGGCAGGTTGTTGATATGCATCTGTACTATCTCAGAAATCGGGATATTTATGTCAAGGTCCTTCATCATCCTGAGGGTTCTGCGTATGACAAGTCTTGCCAGATATCCGGCTTTCACGTTGGATGGTATGATACCGTCACCAAGCATGAATGTAAGGCATCTTGTGTGGTCAGTTATGGCATAGGCGCTCTCAACGGGCTCCATGATGGAGCTGAGCTTGTCTGCAGTGATGCCAATGCTTGCTGCTACCTGTTTTCTCAATTCCAATAGGTTTGCCTTCTCGCTTACGTCCATAAGTCCTGCGAGGCGCGCATTCTGTGAAAGGATAAGTGAATATTCATTGTCCTCTAGCTTGTGTTCGATACCTGCAAGTCCCATCAGTTCGTTCACAATACTGGGGAAAATAGCATCATAAATTGTAGGTGATCCCTTTGAAGCCCAGACCAACCTTTCAAGTCCGTATCCCGTGTCCACTATGTAATTGTCCATCTTGGAATACATGTCACCTTTGATGTCGATATCTCCATTTTTGTCCTTCTTGAGGTTCATGAACACAAGGGTTGCGACCTCAAGTCCTCCAATGAGCACTTCAACACATGCTCCTGCATTTCCACCGCCTGCCCATGGTTCCTCTTTATAGGTGACTGCCAGTGGGTCCGCGCCAAGGGCATTGAGAAGTCCGTCACACAGCTCAAGGGTGTGCTCCTTCCAGTATATTTCCTCGTTCTTCGTGTTGAATGCATGGTGTGCCATCATCTCGAAAGTGGTGAGGTGTCTTCCACTCCTTCCCACTGCATCAAGGTCTGAAAGCCTTATGCATGGCTGGGATATCGTCAGCGGATTCGCGGGTGGGGGAACCTGGCCTGATGTGACAAATGGCTGGAAATCAGCAATTGACGCAATTGTCAGGTAGATATCATCTCTCCATCTGGCGATGACCGGGTATCTTTCTATCCGGGTATGGCCCTGCTCTTCAAAAAAGTTCAGGTAGAATTCCCGCATATCTGGGAGCTCTAACTCTTTTTCGAACACGGGGTTTCCGATAAATGAATAAGGGTCGCATGGTGCATCTCCACAGGTAGACCTTTCCATGTCTCGTGTCCAAAAGAAACTACCACATTTGGGGCACTGTTTTCTAACAAAACCGTTATCAGAGAAAAAATCGATTTGATATTCATCTTCAAGCATAATGATTCCAACTGTAGTCGTTATTCCGTGATCATAATGTGTAAATTAAATAATTAGTGAAACGCGTTCTATCCGTATCCTTCAATGGTTTAAATACATTTCTCATTTTAGCAGTTTATCTTCAAAACTTTACATATGTATATTTCTTATCAATGGCGCATGATGGTGATATTTGTTATTCCTTCTCATAGACGTGTCCACATGTGTACATACTTATCAGCAATACCCCTCATTCTATGGACATGCCTATTATGTGTATGTTCATGAAATTTCTAAATTAGATATGAATAGATGGTGTTCATGATGCAAGCAGTAAAATACATGTCATTGGTTTTCAGAGGCGTAGTGGAAGAATACAACAATACTGGTGTCCGTCCATCTGTCTTTATGGATGCTGCGGGTGATCTCCAGGTCTATATATGTGACCCAATTATCGATGATCCTGAGGTGCCTGAGGGTATCAATGAAAATGAACTGGAGATAAATGGTGGGCAGTTCGTTGGCTCTATTGATAACTCTTTCAATACAAATTACAATAGGATAAGGCCGGAAATGAATATGCCACGTTGAGCATAATGTGCATTTGCTTGCAACAATTCTTTCCCTATTATTTTTAAATTCATACTTCTTCTTTTTTCTATTCTTGTTCCATTAACTATAATACTCCAAAGAACAAAGAATGTACAATGTCAAAACGAATCCTTCTTACCAATGATGATGGCGTATATGCTGCCGGTATAAGGGCAGCTTATCGCAGTGTGTCCGACCTCGGTGATGTCACCGTCTCAGCTCCAGCTCAGCAGCAAAGTGGTGTGGGTCGTTCTATATCCATATTCGAACCACTGCGTATAACCCGTACTACCATTGACGGTATTGAGGTACATGCGATCGGTGGTACTCCTACTGATTCTGTTATTCTCGGCATCTTTACGATCATGAAAGGATTGCCCGACCTGATCCTTTCCGGTTTCAATATCGGCGAGAACATCAGCACAGACACCATTACTACCTCCGGGACCATCGGAGCCGCACTGGAAGGTGCAAGTTATGGTGTCCCTGCCATTGCTGCCTCTTTGCAGGTGACTGAAGAGGGGCTGAAATTCGATGATCTCCGGGATTTCCAGCATGACTTCGATGTTGGTGTCAAATTCGTGAACGGTGTTGCAAAAAAGGTCCTTAAGAATGGTCTGCCTGAGAATGTCGATCTTTTGAACATAAACATCCCTCATTTTGTGGAAAAGGACACTGAAGTTGAAATAACAAGGCTTGCTCGCAAGTTCTTCCAGACGGATGTGGAGGAACGCCGCGATCCAAGGGGACGGCCATATTACTGGATAGCAGGTGACCTTATACACACAGCCGAAGAAGGCACTGATGTTCATGCCATAGAAAAAGGTCACATCTCAGTGACACCTATATCACTGGATGCAACGTCTCCCATCGAGCTTTCTGAAATTGAACATCTGATGTGACCTTGCGGTCAGATGTTCAATATATACGTCTGAATACTCAATTCATCAGAGATACTTTCTCTGATGAATTGATCTCTATATTGAATGCAGGTATGGGATGGTTTCATCTATTTCCATCCCTCTTCTGTAAATATCCAAGGGCTTCCTGTGTGCTTTTGAAGATCGTGACATCCTTGTCCTGTATCAACTTGTTCAGGACCGCGTCAGAGCTGATCGAACGCATGACCTCTGGTTGCACTGTTGTCAAATATACTTTTTCACCTGTTCCTTTTCTGGTAATGATGAAGCTTTTCAACCTCTCTATACCTGTGGTATCGATAAAAGGAACATAACGCATTCTTATTATTATATGAGGCTTGCTCATATGTATGTGTTCATCGACCTTGTTCTCGAATACGGCCATTGCACCAAAGAAGAATGGACCATTTATCGTATATACCGCTACATTATCCTTTAGGTAAGGGTCTGCAAGTATAGTGGCATTTATTCCTTCGGAAGGGTCGTAGCTCTCCATTGACTGGACCTCGATTATGTTGGTCAGACGTATGAACAGCAGTATTATCGAAAGGAACATGCCTGCCTGAATGGCAAATACAAGGTCAGTTAGCACCGTCAATGCAAGTGTAGTCAATAGGACGAACGTATCCATCTTGCTGATATTCATCGTGGTCCTTATCTCATCTACATTGACCATTTTGATCGAGACAAGTACTAGTATACCTGCAAGATATGCTTTTGGAATGTACTGTGCGATGGGTCCGAAGAATATCAATATTCCAAAGAGCACCAATGCATGAATGACTCCTGACATGCGGGTCTTGGCGCCTTCTCTTATATTGACCGCACTTCTTGCGATCGCTGCTGTTGCGGGGATGCCTGCAAAGAACGGAAGGATGACGTTTGCAATTCCCTGTCCTATCAGTTCCTTGTTGCTGTTGTGCTTGGTGTTCGTCATCGCATCACAGACCACGGCACAAAGAAGGGATTCTATGGTTCCGAGAAGAGCTATCGTAAATGCTGCCGGAAGGACCGCATACATGAGTCCTATGTTCATGTCCAGCATGTGGATCTGGGGGATCGTACTTGGGATCTCTCCAACGATGGGTATCTCAAGGTCGAAACGATATGTGAGGATCACTGAAAGTACCAAAGTTATAATGGAGGCAGGAACGTTCTTCAGATATCTTATGTTGGACAATACCTTTGGCAGCAGTAGCATGAGTATTATGGTGCCTGCAAACATGCTCAATGCCAAAATATTCATCATGTCAATGCCTGTGAAAACATCATAAATGGTTTCCCAAACATGTTCACGTGCAGGCAATACCAGTCCGAACACATTGGATAGCTGCCCGATCAATATTATTATGCCGATACCGCTTGTAAATCCGGATATGACCGGCAATGGGATGTATTTTACAACTTTGCCCAGTCTGAATATGCCGAATAGTATCTGGAAAACACCTGCTAAGAACCCTGCTAACAATAATCCTTCAACACCATGGCCATTGACAGTTGATAATACAATAACGGTCATGGCACCGGTTGGTCCGGATACTGAATAACGGGAACCGCCAAAAGTGGATATAAGCATTCCTGCAATAATGGCAGTGTAAAGCCCCATTACCGGCTCTACTCCGGAAGCGATTGCAAAAGCGATGGCAAGTGGGAGTGCCACAACTGCAGTGATAAGGCCTGCTTTCAGGTCGCTCGAAAATGATTCTTCAAAATATTTCTTAACTTTCTGTTCTGTTCTCATTGGATCAAGTCTGTGGTATTTTAGTCCGGGATATTTATCTGTAAATATATAATTCTCATATAATATGTCTGAACGATATCGTAAACAGGGTACTCCAGTATATAGTTTTTGGATATATCCTAACGATTGACGAATAAGATAAACATGTGACTATATTTTGGGAAATCCCCTATGTCATAATTGAGGAGCAATCTTTATCCTTGGTTATGTGGAAAAATTAAGCTAAGGTCAGAATAAAATCTTTGTTCTACTCAATACTATGCTAAAAGTGTCAAAAGCAGTGTAATAATTTGAGTTAATATGTGAATGGTCTTGATTGGTTAAGTGAATAAATGAATAAATGAATGAAAAGATGTTGAATAAATGAATGGACCTGCAATTCCCCTATTCGTTCAAGCTCGCTCTAGAGGGCCGTCTTTTTTCTCTTATCTTTTAAGTTTGATCGTCATCTCTTTCCAGTCTTCTTCAACACCATGGAGTGTCTCCACAGAAGAGCCGGTCATGGCTGCGAGTATCTCGGTAACGAAATGGTTGATCTCTATGTTCTTTCCATCAACTGTAAGTTCTACTTCCATTTTTCACTCTCCTATTATTGTTTTTCCTTTCATGTCCCTGTAGAACGGGACTCTGCGATCCACAGATCTGCGTAGTAGTTCCGGCAGTTCATCCGGTTCTGCTTCTGAGATGTCTATGAGGTTATTGTTGACCAGCAGGCAAGGTTTGAGCTTTCCATCTGCGGTTATCCTGAGTCTGTTGCAGTTGGCGCAGAATTCCGTATTCTCGATCGGTCTTACGAACTCGACCTCTGCACCATCGATGACGTATTTCTTACGGTGGTGCATGTTACGCATGGTAATATTGTTTGCATGCTGTTCAAGTTTTTTCTCTATTTTGTCCGCATCAAGATTGTATTGCGCCCCATCCCTGAAATCCATCACTTGGATTATCTGTAATATCAGGTCGTCTTTTTTACTTCGGACAAATTTCAGCATGTCATCTATCTCATCTTCATTGATGCCTTTGAGAAGTACCATGTTCAGTTTGACCGGTGTAAGTCCGGCACTTATGGCAGCATCTATCCCTTCAAGGACCTTCAGCAGGGTTTCGGGGCTTCCGTGAGTGATGTATGCATATTTTTCAGGATCGAGGGTATCAAGACTGACATTGACACGGTCCAGTCCGGCTTCTTTCAGACTGAATGCGCGCTCTTTGAGAAATACTCCGTTCGTTGTAACTGAAACATCCTTAAGTTTCGGAAGTTGTCGAAGTATGTCCTCGAAATCTTTCCTGACAAGGGGTTCCCCTCCGGAGAACTTGACTTTGTTGACGCCGAACTTTGCCGCAGTGCTGACAATGGTAGAAATTGTCTTTGCAGACATTTCTTTCCTGCTTCCTTCATCACCTTCGCTGTGGCAATAGATGCAATCAAGGTTGCAGCGGTTCGTAATTGAGATCCGAAGACTTGTAACAGTACGTCCGAACCTGTCTGTCAAACTATTGCTGGATGGATTCATGGTCGTGTACACAAAATGATTCTTAAGTTGTGAAACAGATGGTAATCGATATATATAAAACCAACTCAATTAGTTCTATGAAACGATCGGTCCTAATTGCAGGAACACATAGCGGTGTCGGTAAGACGACTGTCGCTATGGGAATTATGGCGGCTCTTACCAAAAGGAACCTGAAAGTACAGCCTTACAAGGTTGGTCCGGATTATATAGACCCCACTCATCATACAGCTATCTGCGGGGTGTCCTCAAGGAACCTTGACACTTTCATGATGGGTGTGGATGGTGTCCGCAGAACTGTGGATAACAGTTACAAAGATGCTGATGTCTCTGTCATAGAAGGGGTTATGGGGCTTTATGATGGTATGGATTCAACGGAGATCGCCAGTTCGGCACATGTTGCAAAGTCACTTGGTATACCTGTCATACTGGTAGTGAACGTACATGGTATGTCCAGAAGTGCCGCTGCTATTGTGAAAGGTTTCACCGAATTCGATAAGGACGTTGAGATTGCGGGTGTTATTCTTAACAGGGTGGGAAGTCCACGCCATGCAAAGCTGATCAAGGATGCTCTTCTGGGTATTCCGATCCTGGGTACTGTTCCGAGGAACAATGATGTGAAGGTCCCTTCAAGGCATCTTGGTCTGCATATGGCATCTGAGCAGGATTATGATGTGGATCTGCTTGCTAGCTTCATTGAGGAAAATGTCGATATCGACACGATCCTATCACTTGCCCGTGAACCCACTAAGCCTGAGGTTGAAGATGAAAGGTGCATCGGAAACATGTCTGAGGTCAGCATAGGTGTTGCTAGGGACAGTGCGTTCTGTTTCTATTATGAAGAAATGTTCGATATGTTCCGCAAATGTGGTGCAAACATTGAGTTCTTCAGTCCTTTGGATGGTGAACTTCCTGAAGTGGATGGCCTGTATTTCGGTGGAGGTTATCCGGAACTTCATATCGCAGAACTTGAGCGGTCAAGCACGACAAAGAAGCTCAAAGACCTTTCTGCAGATTGTATGCCTATCTATGGTGAATGTGGCGGCTTGCAGTATCTGTGCAGTTCCTATGAGATAGAGGATGTCGTGTACAAGATGGCAGACCTTTTCCCTGCAGAGACCGTACAGACAAAGAGGCTTCAGGCACTTGGATACACTGAGGGTATCGCAAAAGGCAAGTTCATAAAAGGACCTGTCAGAGGCCATGAATTCCATTATTCTCTGACGGAATGCGATAGTGATTCACGGCTTGCTTACGAAATGTCCCGTGGTAAAGGCATCATGAACGGAAAGGATGGTATCACGGAGCATAATTCCCTTGCAAGTTATATGCATGCGCACCCTGTCTCGTTCCCTGTGGACAGTTTTGTCGAACAATGTCGCCAGTACAAAAAGAGATAAATCATGATCTAAGGGGTGTTTCTTCTTCCTTTTTCTCTTCATTCCCTTTTTCGTTATTTTTTTGCATTCTGTTCTTGAACCACGTCCTCCTGCTATAATATCCTAAAGGATGTTTTACCCCTTTGCATATCTCATCTGGAGCATAACAGTTGCCGTAGGTTCTCATCGTGTTGCAGGATGGTGGTTTATATGTTGTCCCCGATGAAGTTCCGGCGATGTGTTCTATCTGGTAGCGTGTTTTTTCCTCATCAAAGTCCGGGGAGATGTTGAACATTGCTACCACTTCGTCAACGGACATCCCGATGTTTATTAAGAACGAGGTCATTGCAAATCTCATCGAATGGGCAAGGTTCACTCCGGCACGTACATTTGCGATGGCTTGCGTGATGCATGGTGGGAACAGGTCACTCTCGACCTTCTGGAACTCTCCTACTCCGAATTCGGTCTTCTTCTTTTCCAGTTCTTCACTGATCGTATCCGTATGCGGGATGCAGGCTTCACATATCTCTTTTGGAACGGTTACTGGGAGTGAGTTCTGTATCCGCAGGCGTATGGCCTCCTGAAGCAGGCGGGCAAGCTCTTCCTTGCTTATCTTTACGTAACCCTTCTTCATCTTCCGGTTTACCAGTTTCCAGTTAAGGTCCTTCAAAGGACTTGCAAGTTTGATATAATCCGTAAAATGCAGGTCGAAAAATATGTCATGGGTTTCTGGATTCTCGTAGATCTCCGCATTGATCTTGAAATCAGTGGCCAGGTCCTGTAGGAACTCCGGTTGTTGTGTTTTCAATAAATGGTATGCAGCCTTGGCTTCGGCAAGTGCATATTTTCGGGTCAAAAAAGGATCATCTATGCACGAGACCAGTATCCTTGAAAAAGGGTAGGACAACAGTTCAGTAAGTATCTTTCCTTCTTCTGAACTGGAGGGGGATGGTTTTTCGATCTCGCCTTCAAGTGCTTGTATCACACGTTCCTTTCCTCTTATGCGTGCGGATTCCAGTGCACGTGAGGATAGTAGCCTATCCGGTGAAAATCCGAGACTTCCGACATATTCGGATGCCTCGGAAACAAAGGGGTATAAGGCGAGATGTCTGTTATCCATTTTAGTCTGATTCAATTCTTGGTGCCAGCAGATATCCAATGCTGCCGTTTCCGTTGGCAATGCTGAAATTAATCTTTATAGGGAAATCGTTGCCTAAATGAAGTGAGATCTCGTTGGATTTTGAAGCGGGTTTAATTATGTCTGACAGATAGTCAAGTGAGAACAGTGAACGCACTTCAGACGGCTTGATGTCAATAAGCTGGTCACGTGTCATGGTGAGCTTTACACGGTCGGTGTCACCCTCTGCTTCCATGAAGAAGGATTCTCCCTCAACACCAAGTAACATATGGTCACTTATCTTCTCAGCGGCTTTAACAGCTTTTTGCAGGTCCTTTCCGTTAAGGACTATCTCTGCTGGCAGTTCAAGCTGTGGAATTCTTGGTTCTGCACGTATGGTGGATGGGTCAAGCAGTGAAACTGTGTATGAAAAACCGCCTATCTGGATCTTCAGTTTCTTTGATTCCTCGTCGAGTTCCATCTGGACCTTATCGTCCCTGTCTGCAACTCCTAGTATGTCATTGATCCTCGAAAGGTCCAATCCCAACTCACAGTCGTTTGCTTCAAAGTCATCGAATGCCTCTGGGGTAAGGTCAAAACTTACCATCGCAACGTTTGCAGGGTCGACCGCCCTTACAATAACTCCTTCTGGTGAAATCCTGAACCTTGCTTCGTCCACGAGCACAGAAAGCGTTTCGATCGAATCCTTTAGAAGATATGCATCAATTGTCGCCTTGAACATGTTGTTTCTCCACCAAATAATCTCAATTTCAACTTGCTTATATCATTTCCCATATATATGTTTTCACTGCCTTTTTAGTAAACATATATATTAGTCGTACTCACGCCATGTGAAGCCACATTTGATACATTTGAAAAATCGTGTTTCCGACTCATCGGCAGATCTTAACTGTCTTAGCCACCAGTATGCAGTATTGTTTCCACATTCTTCGCATCTTGCGACCGTTGTAGGCAGTCCTATATCAGTATCACCTTCAAGGACAGTGACCTCTCTTTCCTCTCTTGATGATGTGCTCAAAAGTTCTGGAGCGACATCCTTCGTTTTCTCATATCCACATTTTCGACATTTAAGCGTCCCTTCGATCGGGTGCATCATACTTTTACATTTTGGACAGAATTCCATTAATAACATCTCCTGCATCGTCTATCATTTTTCGGTGGTCGAAAGCCAGTTCTGGCAGTTTTTCGGGATCGAACAAAACTACATCTGCTGCATCTGTGTTCGCTTCCGGATTTCCATGACCTGTCGCGAGATAGCATACGGACACAGTGTGCCCACGAGGATCGCGTGAAGGGTCTGAATATACTCCGATCAATTTAACAAGATCGATAGATAATCCGGTTTCTTCAAAAGATTCCCTGATTGCCGCAGCTTCAGTTGTCTCGCCTACCTCTACAAAGCCACCAGGTAGTGCAAATTCGTTTTTGAACGGATAATTGCTCCGTTTTACGAGTACAATCTTACCATTTAAGATGATTACGGCATCAACAGTCAATAGGGGTGTTTTTGGAACTGGCATTTTTTACATAACCTTATACATTTAGCAAGATACTATATATGATACCTGTTATAAAGATACTTTATTATGATAGAAAGCGTACTTTGGATCGCCGTCGCATTAATGGTGGCATCTGCTATCCTGCCTCCAACAAAAAGGATAAAGTTTCTGATTGGTGGTTCAGGGTGGGTGTTCTTTTCACTACATTGGGCTTATCAGCCATTGCATTATATCGCGATAAACGATTATTTCAATGTAATACTTACTATAGCCATTGCTCTTTTCTGCCTGTTCATGGCACAGAACATGGTCCGTGGTTACAGTAGTTCCTCAGTTCCTGAAGAAAAAGGCCATCTCAATATTGTGCTAATGGCTACAAGTGCAACTGCTCTTGGTTCTCTTTTCTATTTCTCTTTTGCGAACATACCTTCGCTCAATCAGTGGATAATCTCCACAGTTACTGGCAATACGGTATGGATGCTCCAGACGCTGGGGCATGATGTGGTCACAAGTGGTAATGGTGTGGTCTATAACGGATATGCTGTTAATATCATACTTGCCTGTACTGCCATTGAGAGCATTGCTTTGTTCACGGGTCTTATAGTCTCTATAAATGCTCCGAAAAGGAAGCTCTTCCAGGCTTTCATGGTATCAGTTCCAGTGATATACACATTGAACCTTATCAGAAATACCTTTGTGATAGTCGCATATGGTGAACAGTGGTTCGGTCCTGAAAGTTTTGAAGTTGCTCATCACATTATTGCCAAGTTCGGATCAGGGGTCGCACTTTTTATCATAGCCTATGTGGTAATGCGAATATTGCCTGAACTGCTTGACCTGATCGATGGTCTGTGGGAAATGACTACAGAACAGTTAAGGTCGTTCGTACGTAAGATCTAAGGGAACCGGAAATGTTAGCTAAAGATTCTCTTTCATGGGTAGTTACTGTAGTTATCCTAACAGGTATTTTCCTGACCGCAGCGTTCTTGACGGGAATTGATCTTATATGGTATCTGTTCTATCTCTTTCTCTTCCTTACTGTCTTTGTCATCTGGTTCTTCCGGGACCCTGACAGGACTACCAAGATCTGTGACCATTGTATGTTCTCAGCAGCCGATGGCAAAGTTATTGATGTCAGTGGGCAAAGAGTATGTGTATTCATGAATGTCCATAATGTGCATGTGAACCGTGCACCTATCTCTGGTGTCGTAAAGAGCATAACTCACAAAAAAGGTGGCTATTTGCCTGCTTTTTATAAGGATTCTGAACGGAACGAACGCACCGTCACAGTGATAAAGAGCAGCCATGGTGATGTGAATGTTACTCAGATAGCCGGTGTAATGGTTCGCAGGATAGTTTCCTATGTCAATGTAGGGGATGAGCTTGTCAATGGTGAGAAGATAGGGATGATCCGTTTTGGCTCCCGTGTCGATGTGACCATTCCAGAAGATCTTGATATTACCTGTAAGGTCGGAGACCGTGTGTATGCAGGCGAAACGGTAATCGCAAAAGAAAAAGTCTTCAAGGTACGGAAATGACTTTTATAAAACTACTTAAGATCCCGGATGTTGTGACCCTTGGCAATGCCATGTTCGGTATGCTTTCAATTTTCAGTGCATTTTCTGGAAAAGCTGATATCGCTTTCATCTTTATTCTTTTAGCAGCCATTGCCGATGGTGCGGATGGCTTTCTGGCCCGCAGAATGGGGTCAAGTGCAATAGGTGAAAATCTTGATTCCCTTGCAGACGCTATCTCTTTTGGTACGGCACCGGCAGTTGTCATTTTTTTGATATATGGTCATCTCCAGCCTTCTCTTGTGGGAGCTGTTACCTGTATCTATGTTATCTGTGGTGTTCTCAGACTTGCGAGATTCAACACAAAGAACAAGGCTATCCCTGATTTTGAAGGGCTTCCAATAACTGCTGCAGCTGCTGTTCTTGCCTCTTACCTGTTAATGGGGGACAAATACATAATATTGTATGGGATCGTTACAATAATGCTTCTGCTGTCGTATCTTATGATAAGTGAACATCCTTATCCCAAACTTCGGCATCCCAAAGCAATGGCCATTATGGCAATTGTCTTCATGCTTCCAATATTGTCCTATTTCGTCCTGCCGGAATATCTTTCCATCTGTGCTACATTAATGTTCTTATTATTGCTTCTCTATTTAGAATCCCCTATAATGAAGATCCCGAGGCAGTATTATGATGAATGAGCAATGAATGGAAAAAGTGAAGGGAAGTGTCCCTTCATTGATCATTGCTCTGCTGTCGCTGTTCTCACACTGACCACGATACCCCGGTCATCAGCATCCACGTCTATGGTAGAACCTTCAAGGGCCTTTCCTTCAACGATCAACTTTGCAACTGCTGTTTCTACCTGGTTCTGAATGACGCGATTGAGGGGTCGCGCCCCAAAGGCTTCACTATAGCCAGCTTCACCAAGGTAATGTTTCGCCTTCTCTGATATTTCAAGCTCCATTCTCTTCTCTTTAAGCCTCTGTATGAGGTCAGCGACCTTAATGTCAACAATGCTCACAAGCTGTTCCCTTGTCAGTGGTCGGAAAATGGCCAGTTCGTCGATACGATTGATGAATTCCGGTCTAAAATATTTGGAAAGTTCATTCTGCGCCATCTCCTGCATTTCTGCGTAATCTTCACCTTCTTCCAGTTTCGAGATGGTGCGGTCAACACAGATATTAGATGTCATGATGATCAGCGTATTCTTGAAATCCACTGTTCTTCCACGCGAATCGGTCAGTCTTCCATCATCGAGTATCTGGAGCATGACATTGAACACATCAGGGTGTGCCTTTTCTATCTCATCGAAGAGGACGACTGCATAAGGTCGTCTGCGAACCGCTTCTGTGAGCTGTCCTCCTTCTTCATGACCTATATATCCCGGAGGCGCTCCGATAAGGCGTGCGACGGTATGCTTTTCCATGTATTCCGACATATCGATGCGTATCATATTGTTCTCATCATTGAACATTTCCGCAGCAAGTGCCTTTGCGAGTTCGGTCTTGCCAACCCCCGTAGGTCCAAGGAATATGAAACTTCCGATAGGTCTTTTCGGGTCCTTGATGCCTGCATAAGCGCGTATGATCGCATCGGAAACCGCTGTCACTGTTTCGTTCTGGCCTACAATTCTCTCATGAAGTTTATCTTCCAGATGTGTAAGCTTCTCACGTTCCCCTTCCATCAACCTTGTTATGGGAATGTTGGTCCATTGGCTTACTACCTGTGCAATATCCTCTTCCCAAACCTCTTCCTTGAGGAGCATGTCATCCTGTTGCTCCTGCAACTTTGATTCCTCTTCTTTATACTGATGTTCCAGGGGGGTTAGTGTGCCGTATTTCAGCTTTGAGGCCAGCTCGAAATCACCGCTGTTCTCAGCAAGTTCAAGTTGTGTCTTAATGTCCTCTATCTGCTGTTTCAGTGATCCCAGGTTTGCAATGGTGTCCTTCTCACTCTGCCACTTCGCACGCATGGCATCGGATTCAGCACGAATGTCCGCAAGTTCCTTTTCAAGGTCAGCTACTCTTTCCTTTGAAACCGCATCCTTCTCTTTTTTCAGGGCTTCTCTTTCGATCTCGAGCTGCAATATCTTACGATCTGCCTCATCAAGCTCGGATGGTTTACTATCAATGGCCGTTCTGACCTTTGCGGCGGCTTCATCAACAAGATCGATGGCCTTGTCTGGCAGGAACCTGTCCGAAATATAGCGGTTACTGAGGACCGCAGCAGCCACGAGTGCAGTATCCTTGATCCTTACTCCGTGGTGGACCTCGTATCTTTCTTTCAGCCCTCTGAGGATGGATATGGTATTCTCGACATCAGGCTGGTCCACAAGGACCGGCAGGAATCTTCTTTCAAGGGCTGCGTCCTTTTCTATATACTTGCGGTATTCATCAAGCGTGGTGGCACCTATGCAATGCAGTTCGCCTCTTGCAAGCATCGGCTTCAGCAAGTTCCCTGCATCCATTGCACCTTCGGTAGCTCCTGCTCCTACGATGGTATGTATCTCGTCAATGAATAAAATGATCTGTCCCTGGGAGTCAGCAACTTCTTTTAAGACAGCTTTAAGGCGTTCCTCGAACTCTCCTCTGAACTTCGCCCCTGCGATGAGTGCACCCATATCCAGTGCTATGATCTTCTTATCCTTCATGTCATCAGGAATATCATGTTTTGCAATACGCAGAGCAAGTCCTTCTACAATAGCTGTCTTGCCAACACCTGCTTCTCCTATGAGCACGGGATTGTTCTTCCTGCGGCGTGAAAGGATCTCTATGGTATGTCTGATCTCCTGTTCCCTACCTATCACCGGGTCAAGTCTTCCTTGAGCTGCAAGTTCGGTGATATCAATTCCGTATTTCTTGAGCGGTTCCATAGTGTCTTCCGGATTTTCGCTGGTAATGCGCCGATTCCCCCTTAGTTCCTTTATTGCTTCTAATGTGGCATCCATTGCGATGCCTGCTTCTTCGAGTATTCGGTAACTTGTGCTCCCTTTTTCTTTCAGGAGTGCGATGAGCATGTGTTCCACGCTGATGTATTCATCATTCATTGAACCTGCTTCTTTTTCAGCCGTATCGAGTACTCTGCTGTATGCCTGGCTCACGTAAGTCTGTCCGCTTCCAGATCCGGATACTTGCGGCAGTTCTGACAAATGATCTTCCAGTTCCTTTACGATCGACTGGTTGTCAGCTCCCATCCTGTCAAGAAGGGTAGGCACAAGCCCGCCATCCTGTTCCACTAATGCAAGTAACAGATGTTCGCATTCTGTCTGCTGGTTATAATACCTTGCAGCAATGGAGAACGATTTCTGTATGGCGTCCTGTGCTTTCTGCGTAAAACGGTTAAGGTCCATTTTTACCTCCTTATATATGGTGATACAATGGTATTCGACTTTCAGTCCTTTTTGACATCTAATTGTATCTCTGCAACGGAAACATTTCCCCCTGTTCCACGTATCTATCTCAGATATTCAAATGATCTGTTATTATTTGATCATCAACTTATGTCACACAATTTCATTTAGTGTATATCACATTTAAACATTTTGCATATAAATGCAATTCTTATCTATTTTATATGCATGATATCGATAAAATCAATAAAGTTTATATTATTTGAATTTAATTGATTATTGATGTCACGACAGATAATCCTTATCAATATTGAAAAACCCGTGGAAAAGGACCTTTTAAATGATATCCACTGGTTCTGTGACAGCTTTGGTCTTTCATCAGGTCGGGACACTGAGGATATTTCCAAAAAAATAGTACTTAGCATGCTTACAAATATTTCCGAAGAGGACGGGGTAACTTCGGAGGTCCTTGCAACAACCCTTGGCATTAAATTATCACGTGTCAATCATCATCTTCGAAACCTTATCGATGCCGGTCTTGTCTACAGGAAAAAAAGATCATTGTACCTGCGTGGCGGTAGTCTCAAAGCAGCGGTATGTGAGATGAGAAAGGATTCTGAGAGGATATTCGATGAGCTGGAAATGATGGCGGAAGTTATTGACAATGAGGTTGGGCTCAAATGCCGGTCTCACTAAGTTTTTTATATCCTCCAATGTAAATATTTATTTGCATGCGTAAGTTTATATAACTGTCTGCACGTACTCAATTACTGGACATTGTTTGTGGGAAACGTTTTCAGTTAAATGGTGGGGGTAATGGGTATTGTCAGCAGAATTAGTTGAGCAGAAATTGGGATCCTATAGTTTGAAATTGAATAACAAATTGAAAGAAAGGGCTCAAGGACTGTCTCGTGTCAATGAGCAGCTTGAAGCAGAAATATTAGAGCATGATCGGGTTGAAGGTATGATGGGGGATAATGAACTTCTACTTGAAAATGTTCTTGAATCGTCGGGGGATGGTATTGCTTTTTTTGATATGGATAATAAGGGCAAGTTGATGAATTCTCAGTTCCGGTGTATGTGGAACATTCCTGAAAATATAGGGGTCGATATGGACTACTTGGATATATTTGCGGAATTTGTTTTTCCACAGCTTGAGAATGCTGATAATGTGGCCCCAAAGATACGTAACTTCTCAAGCCGAAAAGAAAAAGATAGTGGCTTGTTATATCTCAAAGATGGTCGTGTCATTGAATACAATCTGTTCCCGGTTTTCAAAGAGGGGTCAATTCAAGGCCATATCTGTAATTGTCGTGATATAACTATAAACAAAAAAGCGGAATCTGAACTTAAGAAGTATGCGGAGGATCTGGAACATTCTAATGAGCTAAAGGACCTGTTCTCAGATATCTTGCGGCATGATCTGTTGAATCCAGCCGGGTTAGTCAAAGGTTTTCTGAATGTTCTTATACAAAAAGAAGAGGATCCCTATATGCTGGATATGCTCAAAAAAGTGGAAATGAGCAATCAGAAGCTTATCGATATGATCGGGATGGCTGCAAAACTTTCAAGACTTGATTCAGATGAAGAGATCGATTTCAATGTAATTGATCTTGGTTTTATGGTCAACATCGCAAAGACGAACTTTGGGCCTATGTTCGAGAATAAGGGTATGAAGGTCGTATCCCTTTTCAGTGGCAATTATCCTGCAAAGGCCAATATAATGATCGAGGAAGTGTTCGCAAACCTTTTTTCAAATTCTATAAAATACAGCCCCGAAGGCAGTACTGTCTATGTTGATATTTTTGATGTAGGTGATGAATGGAAAGTGCAGTTCATTGATTTTGGTGAAGGTATTCCCGATGAGGATAAAGAATTCGTTTTCGAAAGGTTCAAGCGTGCCAACAAGACCTCTACAAAAGGAACTGGTCTTGGTCTTGCAATCGTAAAGAAGATAATCGATATTCATGGTGGCAGTTTTGGAGTTGAGGACAATCCCTGTGGGGATGGATGTGTTTTCTGGATAATTCTGAAAAAAGGATGATCTTCGGTCCTTCTACCAAATTGGCTATATATATGAAGGTCAATGTCGTTGCATCAGGAACATGGTAGATATAATGGTCGAAGATACAATTACTGACAGAGATAACGTGCTTTTTGAAGCGGGTATCAAGCTTGGAGCTTTATATCATCAGTTCACAGGTTCTCCGGTGAACCTTCGTACTGTGGAAAGCCTTGAGGCAGCTATTGCACAGAGCATTTCAGTGCAGCCGTGTGTGGAGAACATTACTGTGAGCATTGATCGGGATGTTCTAGGCTCAAAGCTCAACGATGAGTTCGGTTACTGCGAGCTTGAAGGGCGTATGCTCAATGTTCAGATCGATGCAAGATACGGCTCAGCAAAGGTGCATGTTTCAATGGAGTTCAACAAGGAACTTGACTATCCTTTGATGAAAATTGATAAAATAGACTGACCGCCTGGAGTAGCGGTCAGATGTCGGAGAAGGCTTTTACGACCTTCTCATTCTGTTCTTGTGTTCCAATTGTCACACGTATGAGTGATAGGCCTGCATGTGCAAAGGATGTGCAGTCACGTACAATGATTCCCTTTTTGAGCAATTCGTTAGTAACATCGCGTGCTTTGTGTGGTGCTACATCGACAAGTACGAAGTTAGCCTGTGTATCGTAGACCTTGAAAGGCAATTTTTCCTGAAGGAACTTCTTTCCTTTAACTGCAAGTTCGATACTTTTATTTAGATGTTCGGTATCTGAGAGGGCAGCTATTCCTGCGGCCATTGCAGCCGTACTGACATTGAAGGGGGTTGCTATCTTCATGTACTCTTCTCTGAGCCACTCCGGCATGATGCCGTATCCCATTCTTATACCTGCAAGACCGAATGCCTTTGAAAATGTCCTGCCCACAATGATGTTATCATGTTGGGTCACAAGATGTGCAACATTCTTCTCGGCAAATTCCACATATGCCTCATCCACGAAAACAAGTGCATCGGTAGCTGTTGCGATCTTCAGTATGTCTTCTTCAGGAATGACATTTCCTGTAGGGTTGTTCGGGGAACACAGGAAGATCATCTTCGTGTTCGGGGTGAGGGCCGCCAGTAATTTATCCACATTGATCGAAAAGTCTTTTTCACGCTGGACATATACCGTAGTTGCACCGTTGGCACGTGCAGCTATCTCATAGTAGGAGAAGGTCGGGGTAGTGATCACTACTTCGTCACCGTTAGTTATGACAAGCCTTGCCATTCCGTCCAGCAATCCATCCATCCCGGGACCGGATGCAACAATATTGGCTGCAGGTATATCTGTATACTCAGATATCGCATCCACAAGTTCGCGTGCATCTGCTGAGGGGTAGATACTGATCCCCTGTGCATTCTCTATGAGTGCTTCGACAGCTTTTGGTGAAGGTCCGAGGGGATTCTCGTTCGACCCGAGCTTGATGACCGAGGATGGCTCAAGTCCGTAGGTCTTCACTATATCCTCGATGGACTTACCGGGAACATATTTGGCAATGGATCCTATCTCATCCTTTATCAGTTCATATCTGGGCAATGATCTCGACCACCTTGTCTATCTGTTCCTTTGTTATTATGAGTGGAGGTGCGATGCGTATGACCTTCTCGGAAGTGCAGTTCAAAAGAATGCCATTGTCCCTTGCAAGGTCTACGATGTCTGCACAAGCCCTGTTAATTTCGACACCTATCATAAGACCGCGTCCACGAACTTCGATAATGCTGTCGTTATCAAGGGAATTCAGCT
This sequence comes from Methanococcoides alaskense, assembly GCF_027594145.1. GTDB lineage: Archaea > Halobacteriota > Methanosarcinia > Methanosarcinales > Methanosarcinaceae > Methanococcoides > Methanococcoides alaskense. The sequence goes on from NZ_JAQFFK010000001.1 coordinate 133,981, forward strand.
CGTTCATGAAGTATTGTCCCATCTCTGCCGAGCGTTCCACCAGCTTCTCATCCCTTATCGCATCGATGGATGCCAGAGCTGCGGCACAAGCAAGGGGTCCTCCGCCGAAAGTTGCAGCATGCTGGCTCTTTTCAAATGAAATTCCATCGCGTGCCACAATGGCGCCCATTGGGAATCCGCCACCTATGGCCTTCGCCATGGTCATGATGTCCGGTTCGACCTTTGAATGATCCTTGCAGAACCATTTACCTGTCCTTCCAAAACCTGTCTGCACTTCATCGAATATCAGGAGCATCTCGTTCTCATCACATATCTCGCGAACTTCACTCAGGTATTCATCTGAAGGCACATTTATGCCACCTTCTCCCTGTATGGGCTCTACGATGACGGCAGCGGTATCTTCAGTAATTGTATCCCTTATGGCCTGTGCATCGTTGTAGGGTACGAATCTCTCTCCCTGTATTAGTGGTTCGAAAGGTGTCCTGTAAATAGATTTGTATGTGACTGTCAGTGAACCCATGGTCCTCCCATGGAAGGAGTTCTCAGCAGCGATGAATTCCTTCTTGCCGGTGGCTACTCTTGCCAGTTTCATTGCAGCTTCCACGGCTTCGGTTCCGGAATTGCAGAAAAATGCACGCCCCATGCCTGAAATGTTCACAAGTTCTTCGGCAAAGTTCGCCTGGACTTCTGTGTAATAGATATTGGACGTGTGTATGAGCTTGCCTGCCTGTTTGCTAATGGCTTCGACCACTTTCGGATGGCAGTGTCCAACATTGTTCACAGCGATGCCGGCGACACAGTCGATGTATTCCCTGCCCTCAATATCACGGACTATTGAACCCTGTCCGCTTTCAAGTGCTAATGGTTGGCGAGTGTATGTCTGCATTACATACTTTGAATCTTTCTCAACGATTGAATTGTAATCTTTTGATAGAGTTGTCTCTTTGGTCATAAAAAGCCTCTAAATAGTTAGTAATGGTCAAATATCAAGCGTCATAAGTTCATTTTCATTGAGGATCTCATCTTCTTCCCTTATGAAGATAATTCCTCCGGGTGCTCTCATGACACCGTCAACACGTGCACTTTCGTGTATCTTTATGGAATTGGCATTTATCTCACCAAGAACATGTGTTCCCTTGTTGATGTATACATCACCTCTGGATACAATGTTCCCGTGTATGATATTATCTTCCCCGAGGTCCACTGTATTAAGGGTGCGGATACTTCCATAAAGCGTAGTATCATTTCCCATCTCGAGTGTGGAAGCACGGATATTGCCGACAAGGCGACAATTGTTGCCTATGGATGCTGTGGCTGGTACTCTGATGGAATCGATGGATATCTTAGAACCGTTCGGGACGATCATGGCGAGATTTCCTATGGTCTCTACTTCTTCATCGAAAAGCTCATCAAGCGCCTTTTCGACCTCTTCATCCTTGCCCATGCGTAAAAGTTCTGTCAGATAAAGGAACAGGTATGCTATAACAGGGATCGGGTTCCTTACAACGATCCAGCCCTTTGCTTCGAAACCGCTGCTGATCTTCACATCATTTCCAATGTCAAGGTCGCCTTTTACAACGAGCCTTCCATCAATGGTGACGAACTCACCGATGTAAGCGTTCTCTTTTGTCTTGACGTTCCCACCGATGTGTGACCAGATATCTATCCTTACATCCGAGCTGGCAACTATGTCACCTGAAACCTCTACCCTTTCACCGAGTATGGCAGCTTTGGCGATAATTCCATAGCGTATGTCGGAATGGTTACCCACTACGATATCACCATCAAGAACGATGTTCCGTTCTTCCATTTTTGTATTGTCAGGAATGACAAATGTCTTCAGGAGTCCCTCTTCTGCGATATTTTCACTCTCCGGTGGGGATGATTTTGAGATTATGTATGCTCTATCAGCTTATTTAACCTGTTGCTATGTAGATCTTGAAGTCTGCCTGCTGTTTTGCAAGAGAAAGCTCATTGTTCGCATCCGCACCTGACATCGACCGCGGCACCGGTATCAAGGGCTTCGATCTCTTCAGGGGACAACACCAACTGTCCTGTTGCGATCACCATATCGTTCTCATCGACAACAAGGACCTCATCCCCGCTCCGAAGTTCAGGGTCTATGGCAGTTACATGTTTTGCAAATGTGGTCTTGCCCTTGGAGACGAAAGGCACAGCATCATCACAGACAGTGACCCTTGAACCTGGCGCAGGTATGTGTTTGTGTATAGCTGTTGTAGCATCCATGCTCAATGTGAACGTTCCATCTCTTGCTCTTACGGTCGCAATACGTTTGCCTTGGCTCATTATCTGTCGGATACGTTTTGTCCTTGAGAGCTGGAATGTTGAGTCATCGGGGAACATAATTTCTCCGCATCCTTTTCCAAACTGGTAGTCAGCCATGACACGAACTTTTTTCAGCATTTTCGCATTTTTATCCATAGGCGCAAGATTATGTATTGCACTTAAAAATAGTATCGGTCGAAAATGTGTTTCGGAATCTAATTGTTGGCATAACAGATTTTATATTTAAATGATTCCAATCAGCTTTAAATAATATTATATCAATCCTTATATTGAGGAAACGGGAAGATTGCTTGCAAACTTTTGTGTTGTAAATGACTGTAATCAAGCAAACCATTCATCCCCTCAAAAACCGTTTCCTCACTCTCTTGTTATCTTCTTTTGTGGTATTGACCTGAAAGCTTTGCTTATTTTGATAAATTAGTCTGATGCCATACGATATAAGGGCCAATATATTCATATCGCCCTTACATCTCGATCTTATGCCCTTAACATAACTTTTACATATCAGCCTTTAATAACGCCCATGGGCATCATTTTTGCTACCTTTCTTGCGATATCCAGTTCGTGGACCACATTGACCACTTCGCTACTGGATTTGTAAACACCTGGAGCTTCTTCTGCAATGACTGCCGGATGTGCTGATCTGACCGTAATGCCCCTTTTCTCAAGTTGCATCTTGATATCCTCTCCTTGGAACTCCTTTTTAGCATGTGAACGGCTCATCACCCTGCCGGCACCATGACATGCACTTCCGAACGAGATGTCCATTGATCGATCTCCTCCGTGAAGTACATAGGATGCTGTGCCCATACTTCCAGGGATCAGCACGGGCTGCCCTACATCGCGATATTTTAAAGGAACTTCCTTATGTCCCCTTGGGAATGCCCTTGTAGCACCTTTACGGTGGACGTAGACGTTCTTCTTTTTGCCGTCAACCTCATGCTCTTCGAGCTTTGCCACGTTGTGTGCCACATCATAGACAAGTTCTAAACCCAGCTCGTCAATATCCGACCTGAAAGTGTCTGCGATAACATCCCTTGTCCAGTGCGTGATCATCTGGCGGTTGTTCCACGCATAGTTGGCGGCACATATCATTGACCCAAAGTAGTTCTGTGCTTCCTCGGACTGCGCCGGAGCACATGCGAGTTGCTTATCTGGAAGCTGTATGCCGTATTTCTTCGAAGCCTGTGACATCGTCTTGATATTGTCCGTGCAAATCTGATGACCTGTGCCGCGTGAACCGCAATGTATCATAAAACTGACCTGACCTTCTTCCAGTCCAAAAGTATCAGCAGCTTCTTGGTCATATATCTTATCAACATATTGCACTTCAAGGAAATGATTCCCGCTTCCAAGGGTTCCCGCCTGTGGTCTCCCCCTCTTTCGTGCCTTGATGCTTATGTGACCAACATCTCCGCCTTCGATACACCCGCCGCCTTCACAGTGCTCAAGGTCGGTCTTTTCCCCATAACCGTTCTCCACTGCCCACTTCGAGCCATGCAGATATATATCATCAAGTTCGCTGTCTGTAACTCTCAGACGGCTTTTTGACCCTACACCCGACGGCACTGCCTCGAACATCCTCTCTGTAAGTTCTTTCATCTTCGGACGGACCTCCTCGACCGTAAGGTTGGACCGTAAAAGCCTTACACCGCAGTTAATATCAAAACCCACGCCTCCCGGGCTGATCACTCCTTCCTCTTCATCAAAGGCTGCAACGCCTCCGATGGGGAACCCGTAGCCCAGATGGGCATCAGGCATTGCCATGGAGAATTTCTGTATCCCTGGCAATTTTGCCACATTTGCCACCTGGTCAAGTGTTTCCAGCTCAAGGTCCCGGATAAGCTTATCTGATAGATATATCCTTCCCGGAACGTTCATTCCAGGCGAATAGTCCTCAGGTATCTCCCAGATATTATCATCTATCTTCGTGAGCAAATCAGTTATTTTATTTCCGCTTTCCATGTATCCCACCCCTTGATGATATTGTTCTTAATGTATCATCGATAATATTCGTTAATTTCATGTATCGACAGTGACCTGGACCATGGATCCGTTCTCGGTCTCTTCCACTCTCAGATCATTGTATGTCACTGCCTTGACCTCTGTATCGATCTCATGCCTTTCAAGGTCTATCTCTTCACCGCATGCATGACCTGATAATTCAAATTCTCCATCCTTTTCTGTTATATTTTCAACCTTGAACTCTCCGAATGCGAGGAAATCCACTTCAAAAAGGAAAAGAAGTTCTGAGAGCCACTCAACAAGCAGTTCATCGATCTCCGGTGCATTGACGATGATATCTTCCCTGTGCTTGCAGTCCACTTTTGATGTATTTATCATCACATTGAACATAGCTTCTGCAGCATTTGCAAAAGCATCTTCCTTTGTTTTGCCGTAGGCTCTGAACTTTGCATCCGCAGTATGTTCAAGATATTCATATTTTACTTCAGTGGACGGCATAATTTTTAGATGGTCTTTGCTCTACTTTAAACTATTCCAGAACGATCTGATGGGTCAATATGTCCTGTCTCAGAGGCGCTTCCATATGCTGGCCATTCTCTGTATGGCTGTAATATGGCTGCCAATGGCTATCACTACGAGAGACCATCCGATGATCGTGTATCCGAAGATCGCTTCACTGTAAATGTAGTAGGCAAGGGATGCTATCAGTATCAGTACAAGCCTGTCAGCTCTACCCATGATGCCGCCATAGAACCTGCCGATACCCAGTGCCTGTGCCTGGGTTCCAAGGTAACTGGTCAGAAGTACGCAGACAATGGCTATGGTGCCTATCTGCCAATGGACATGCCCGCCGAAGAACATTCCGCATATTATGAAAACATCGGAATATCTGTCGATCACATGGTCAAGGAAATCGCCTTTTTTACTGTCTGTGCGAAGGTACCTTGCGACTGCACCATCGAGGGCATCAAGGAATGAGTTAAGGGCAACAAATAATATCGCTATGAGTGCACTTAAGGGGTTGTCCACAGAAAAATAGAATGAGATGCCCGCAAGTGCAGCGCATACCAGTGAACCCACTGAGAGAGCGTTTGGTGATATGCCTTTGTTCGCTACGCTTCTTGCTATCGGGTCGAGTATCCTTGTAGCTGCCGGTCTGAATGAATCAATGGTCATGGCTGTTCCTTGTATGTTCAATAATAGTAGAGGTCTATTACCGTATATTGACTATTAGTTTTTTTGGTTCTTTTCGTATGGATTTATTTTTTGGCAAGGTCCACAAGATACTTTATTCTGCATGAATGTTCGATCTGTGTCATAATTATGTATGCTTCCGATAATGTCTCACCTATTGTGAACGGGCCATGGCTGTAGACCACCATTCCTCTATGTTCTTCAAACGCTTTAACAGCTCCTTCTCCCACTTCCTTAGAACCGATCCCACCTTTAACGATGGGTATTTCCTTCAGGAAAAGTTTTCCTTCGCTGTCAATGGGGATTATCTTATCAGAATCTGCTATGAGTGTCTGTGTGACGGAATAGGGACAATGTGCATGAACGATCGCTTTTGCATTTGTTCCCTGATAGATCGCACGATGGACCGATGCCTCTGAAGATGCCAGTACGTCAAGCTCTGATGTATTTTCGATGGGTACTTCTACCACACTTTTCTCCTCTATCTCATCCAGTGCCGCACCTGTCCGTGTTATTATCATACTTCTTCCAACACGCACACTAATGTTCCCGAAATTAGACTCTACAAGCCCGTGGTCCACAAGCTTTTTCCCGAATTTTTCCATTTCTTGCCACATAGTATATCTACCACCCTAGAATCAACCATTACATTTATCTGTTATTATGCATTGTATGGGTATGTTTCAATAGCGCCTCGGTGGCTCAGCCCGGCAGAGCGAGTGATTTGTAATCACTAGGTCGTGTGTTCAAATCACACCCGAGGCTTTTTCTCTCTGTTTTAGTTTTGTTGTTAAAGTTTTCTTATCAATTGGTTGTTTTATCCAGTCAATAAAAATATAGTATTGCTTCAAAAACATTGCAAATTTTAATAGCAAATAGCAATATTTATCACTAAAGTATCACTACCTTAATACTTTAAGGAGTAATAGCAAATGGGTGTGGTTAGTGAGCAGACGGTGGCATATTATGGCTCTCCACCTACATTTGTGGAGTATTTACTTTTTGTAATCTTATGCGTTGCGTTTTATCATAATATGCAGAACACCCCTTACGTAAGCTAGGGGATGAATGCGTACTAACATGATGATCACAGTTGTTTAACCTAAAGTATAATTAGTGTTAAGTAGTATGGGGGCAAGTATGTTAAAGGCTTTCAAGTATAGAATGTATCCTACAAAAGAGCAGGAAGGGATGTTTTTCCAACATTTCGGTTCATGCAGGTTCATCTATAACTGGGCTTTGGATAACAAGATTAAATCTTATCAAACGGAGGGCAAGTCAACATCAAGGTTCACGTTGAACAAAATGTTGACCGAGTTAAAGGTAGAACATGAATGGTTGAAGGATGTAAATTCTCAATCGCTACAAGGTGCTACCCTTAATCTTGAAAATGCTTATACAAAGTTTTTCAGGGAAAAGACTGGATTTCCTAAATTTAAATCGAAAAAGAACCCTGTACAATCGTTTTCTGCACCACAACATTATAAAATAGATTACGATAACGACAAAGTTTTTCTTCCAAAGGTAGGGTTGGTCAAGACTATTTTACATCGTAAATTTACAGGTATCGGAAAGACTGCTACGGTTTCCAGAACATCTACTGGAAAATACTATATCAGCATTCTTGTCGAAGATGGTAAAGAAGTGCCTGTTAAATCCTCTTTCGATGAAAGTACAACAGTTGGCGTTGATGTGGGGATTAAGGATTTCGCTGTTATCTCCAATGGTGAAAAAGTCGAGAATCCTAAGTATCTTAAAAACTCTATGCAACGCCTGAATGTGCTACATCGAAGGATGAGCAAGAAACAAAAAGGTTCAAAGAATAGGACAAAAGCTAAACTTGCATTATCAAAACTCCATGAGAAAGTCAGAAACCAGAGAAATGATTTCCAACACAAACTCTCTTCTAAACTATTAAGCGAGAACCAAGCTATAGCGTTGGAAACATTGAATGTTGAAGGGATGATGAAAAATCACAACCTTGCTCAACATATTGCAGATGCTTCGTGGAGTTCCTTTGTATCCATGCTCGAATATAAGGCAGAATGGTGTGGAAAGACCGTTCTACGCATCGGACAATTCGAACCATCAACTAAAATCTGTAATGTCTGTGGTCACTACAAAAATGACATGATACTTGCGGTTAGAGAATGGGAATGTCCTGAATGCAATTCAATTCACGATAGAGATATTAATGCCGCTATCAACATTAAGAAATTTGCACTTGATAAACAGAACTTAATTGGAATTTGAAGCACCTTCGGAATGAGGGGAAGGGCCTGTGGAGTTGCGTTCGATGGAACGAGCTATGAAACAGGAAGCTCCATGCGTAAGCGTGGAGTAGTTCACGCATGCATAGTATCATTTATCCTGGTTATTCCAGGACGTGTTCCCTCATGCATGTGAAGCACTTATATGCAACCCTTTTCCATAACTAATACCAAATTCGTAAGTTTTGAGGAACAATGTCAAATGTAAAACGACTACATCAAATAGAATCTCTTTCGGATACGTTCAGGTGATATAAACAGGATGGAATGAAAAAGAAAGTTCATTCTATATACATGGGATGAAAACTACATCTGATATAGTTCAGTTGAACATTTGGATTCTATCAAAGTAGTAGCTATCACCCATCTATTGAGGTTTGCGGCTATATGGGACGAACTTGGAGGCATTGAGTTCAATGACATCCCAAAATATGCAGAAGTTGTTGATATAGTTGTAACTACCGCACCATATTATGCAAAGCCTTTTGACCTCACAACAAAAATAAACAGGCTCTGATGAGAAACACACAGGCGGTAATAAAATGGAAGATAATTCGTTAATGGCAATGTTGCTTGAGCAGATCAGGCAGGAACTCGAAGGAAAACTGGATGACATCTATGTGGAAGATGTAAGGGTGGGTGTTGTCTATGGCGGAGTGAAGATAACAGGCGGCTACGGAGGAATCGCAGCCACTCAACCTCAATCAGGCTCATCTCACTGTACAACACTGCCGGAGGCAGGAGATATGTCCAGCAGGCCTGCATCAGAGGTCATGGAAATGGCACTCTCTGACAACATGCTCAAAGCTGTTGTTGGAGTGGCGACCGTAAATGCACTGGCAACTATGATATGCGACCTTCATCCTGAAAAGTATGCATTATCCGATGTTGATGTGCTTGACCTGATAAAGCCAGGGGACAAAATTGGAATGGTGGGCCATTTCAGCCCAATGATAGCACGGATACTGAAGATAACAGACCAGCTTACAGTGATCGAAAAGAAGGATATCATTGATGAACGTATAGTTGTCGTTCCAGAGAATAATGCTTCCGAAGTACTTTCAGGGTCGGATGTTATCATAATCACTGCCAGTACACTTGTAAATGGAACAACTGATGAGCTTATATCCATGAAGAAAAATGCACGTGAAGTAGTCCTTCTCGGCCCTTCCGCAGTGATGTTGCCACAGCCGTTCTATGATAAAGGATTCACTGCGGTGATGGGAACACGAATAAACGATACTGACACTATGTTAAAGGTCGTTAGTGAAGCAGGCGGCACTAATCAATTACTCAAAAAATGTGGTGAGAAGATCTCATTTCAGGACTTATTCCTCTTTGTGTCATGTCATCCACAACGATCCAACCTTGATCGTGAGCATCCATTACATCTTCCAATGCCTGCACATCCCTAATTACTGTTGCATTAGCATAAACATCATATTGGGTATCATTTATAAGGAAATCGTCGATTCCTGTCCCGGTTATAGAAAATGCCAGCCAGTAATCACATCTGCCAATATAATATTGTGCAAGAGGTGTCCAGCCAGCCATTATTGCATCATCAGGACCCATGTTCATTTTGATAGCATTGTAGGCTTCTTTGAACTCTGCTTGTGGGGTTCTGGGTTCCAATTTGTAATTATCCTCTGGAGTTAATTGAAATTGAGCTACTGATGCTGACAACAACAGAATTATGATTGCTGAATTAATTAAAACCTTCACATTAGGGGATCGCAACTTCGGTAAAAGTTGTTCCTTTTTATGTTCTGTCAACTTTATGATCAACAAAGACGTAAATACAACTAATATCGGAAATATGAAATATAGATATCTAAATCCAAGAAGTTTAACATGAAATGAGATAAAATAAAAAGGGATCATGTAAGACAATATCAGGAGTGTTCCCAAACCTGGTCTTTTCTCAAGAGCCACAACTGCTCCAAGGGGGGCTAAATAAAAGAATAAAGGGACCCAGTCCTCTAAAAAATAAATATAAGGTCCAAAATAATCATATCTTGTATTAAAGACCACGGATATGACCCGGCTAAGATCTGTGGCGAATATAAGTATCAATAAAATAGCCAATGACAAGATCACAGGTCGTATATCTATGGACTTGATCTGTATCCTTTTAGCAATGTCAATATTTCCTATCAGGAAGTAAATTAAAGCTATGGGAATAAGCACGTAACCAAATAAGTGACTTGACATAGCTCCCAATATGCATATTACGAGCAAAACGAAATTTCTGGTTGTTCTATTATTATTGAACTCGTAGATCAATAGTATTGAAGCTAAGTAGAAGAACTGTAACTGTTGATACATGCGGGCCTGACGTGACCACATTATTTCCCAAACAGAAAATGCTATGAATATCGAAGCTAGAATTCCAACATTTCTATTTTCCAGTTTCGCACCTATGAAGTATACAATTGGTATTGTCAATGTGCCAAATATAACACTTGGAAGTCTTCCTGCAAATTCACCCACTCCAAAGATGTTGTATGATAATGCAATCAGATATGTGTTTAAAATAGCCCGGCCATATATCTGTCCCGAAGGAAATACAGGTGATCCGTATTGCAAAAGTGCTGCTGCAGCATTAGATGATATCGCTTCATCGAGCCATAATGATTGATCTCCGAGATGATAAACTCTAAGCAAAAAACCTATTACAGTGATCATGCCGATCAATAGAGCTACCTTTAACTCTGCTCGGTTAAACTCACTTCTTTTTTGTTTGAGTGCCATGATCTTGATTTAATAATTAACATTAGAGTTTTCAAATCTACTTATCAACACTGTAGCTGCACCGAATATTACCAAAATACTCATCAAAGATATGATCATCGTCGATTCTATCAAGTTAGTATTTATTTCTTTGATAACCAACAATATGCAAAAAATTGTTAATATTGATTGAAATACATTATTTGCACCAATTTTCATTAATTCAAATTCAGTACTCTTCTTGTAGGACACGTTTACTTGTTCATATAATAATTCCAATGATCTTACCACTTTTTTACTAAATGGTATGTCATAAACTGTAGCATGTTTAACAGGAACAATTATTCCCCTAATAGAGTACCGTATGATCTCAGCATAGTAAGCTGATACTAAAAATAACATATATAATGCAAAGAACCAGTTGATCTTTGTTTGGAGTCCGGGATATACAAAAGGATTCAGTTGAAGATAGACTGTTATGATGACAGCAACAGCAGAGAACATGATAAAGCCTTCAAGAATAATTAGTTTTATTGCTGAAGCATCAATCGTTTTCACACGCTTCTGTAGCCAATGAGACCTTATAAATATTCTGGTTTTATGCGTATGTCAAAAACCTTGTTGTTAATCTTTTTTGTCGCTGTTATCACTCCAATATTCTTTTCAACGGATAAGGTGGCGTTTGTCGATAATAGTTCAAGGGATGAAGCAGGAAGCTCCGTCCGTAAGGGGGGAGTAGCTCACGTTTTATAAAATGAGGCTAAGATTATCAAAATGACAACTTCTCAATAAATCTAAATAGTATACATTTTAACATTTGAGCGGGAAGTCCCCCTTCCTCAAGCAGCCGAGGGCGCTAGGTGGGGGATGAACACGATTCTATCCATATGAAAACATCATTAGATACTAACTCTTAAATAGTTTTGTAACACTTATAAAATTTGGAGATATTATATGCAGTTAACTTTACCGATTCAGATTCAACCTACTCCTGAACAGGAATCTGTTCTATGGGATCTTTCTGAAAAGTGTAGGCTGATATATAATTTCGGGTTAACTGAACGACGTGATGCATATAAGAACAAATCCAAAATTGGTTATGTTAAACAGCAAAATGATTTACCCAATATCAAACAAACTTATCCTGAATATACATGGGTGTATTCGAAAGTCCTGCAAGGTGTTCTGAAGTGTCTTGATAACGATTATAAATCATTCTTCAATCTAAAAAAGAATGGTGATAAAAAAGCAAGGCCGCCTGGATTCAAAGGTAAGGATTATTTTATAACGATGCTTTATAACCAGTCGGGATTTGAAATATCCGATTCAAATGGGCATATTATTATACTTAAATCAATGGATACCAGGATACACAGCCCAACGTTGGATTATACTAATCAGGATAAACTATACATTGATTTTTCACATAAACATCCATCAAAAATACCACTGAAATTCGAACTCCCTGCTGAATTATTGTATAATAGAATATTCAAGCATGCTGGGACCATTAACCAAATCAATGTTTGCCAGAAAGAGAACGAGTTTTACATATCAATTACATACGATATACCATCAATCCCATTCAACAATAATGATGCATATCTTGCTATTGATATTGGTACGACTAAACAGACCATGGTTGATACAGACGGTAACTTTACTGAACTTATTAACCGACGACCCGATAAATACTGGGAACCTAAAGTTCAACAGATCCAGTCAAGACGGGACCATTGTCTGAAGAACAGTAGGAAATGGAAGTTATTACATGGAAATTTGGGTAGGATGAAACATAAATCATCCAACCAATTGAAAGATAACCAGCATAAAATTACCAAACGTATTATTGAAAATAACGATGCTGGTGTTATCATCATAGGTAAACTGGATGTCAAAAGTATGGCATCAAGTAAACCTGGTGATAAAAAATACAATAGAAGTACACATCGAGGTACCCATAACTCAGGACATATGGGACGATTTGCTCAATTCTTGACCTATAAAGCTGAACAAGCGGGTAAAAGAATAATAAGAATTGATGAATCATATACTTCAAAAATGTGCTGTGTATGCGGATCCTTAAAAGACATGTCACTTAGCGATAGGACATACGAATGTGGTGTCTGTGGCAATGTTCTGGACAGGGACTGTAACAGTTCAGTGAACATCTTAATGAGATATTTCAAACATAATGCCTTGTGGACAGGCTATCAACAAACAGTTGATAATCTGCGACAAACAGGTTTACAGATCGGGATTATTCCTAACGGAATTATCTCGAAATGACGTAAATACTCGTAGGAAGCTCCTTCCTCAAATTAACGTGCTGGAAGCACGTTAATTAGGGAGGGGTAGTTCACTATAATTGTATAGGCCAATGGGGGAATTTGGTGGGACCAGAAGTAATTACAACTTTGTCTAAATTTTTCTATCATCCTTCAGCTACTTCTCCTGAAAATTGAAGGAAGATCAGCACATAAAGCCACAAAATTATTATCTTAGGTACTTGTGGGAATCAGTATAGAACATGGGGGGATCATCACGATCAAAGAAGATTATAATCTATTCCTTACGATCATCAAAAAAATAAATTCATTATTTTATAGGTCAGTTCCCGAAATATCTCATGGGGATATAATTGAGTGGGATGTATCTGCTATTCAATTAAAGCAAGGTGAGGAGCTAATGATCTCAGGTAAAACTAAACCTGATAAAAGTATAAAATTGGATGTTAACTTCGAGATCTCAATTCCTGTTAAAGATAATAAGTATGAACACAGGTTCGATGACGTGGCGATAAATTCAGTGCCAAACGAATTCCGGGTCGAGGCATATGAGGTCAAGAACATGACCTTCACGGTCCGAATGCTGATACCTTTTAAGCAGTACAGAGAAGCTGAAAATGGACGGGCGATATACATTGACAAAAATGTTCCTTCAGGAAACTATGATATAATCATAAATGGAGAAACTGAAAGTGCAGAAAATGTTCTATTGAAGATCAAAGCTTCACAAACAATTGTTTCGGACAGTGAAGGCAATTTTGTTTACGGATATCCAACAAAAGCATTCCCTGTTGGACCCATTAACTTATTCTTAGGAAAGGAAGAAAAAGAAATAAAAATAATCCCCTGAAAACAGGAGATTCAGTTCCTTTTGCTCATTAGTGACATGAAATCGGTTGATCCCATTACAGGAACGGTTTCAATGTAGCACACATCTGACCATGGGAGGTTGAATGTTGCCAAAGCCTCTGCATCATCGCACTCATATAGGATAAAATATCTTCCTCCTGTAAGATCGACCCATTGGTTGTGGACCTTTATTCCTGCAGGCATTTTTATTTCTTTAAAGTGTTCAAGTACGAGATCGCGACTCTCTGGTTCCCAAGTACTGATTTCCATATATAACATATTAATTACCCCACTTTTAATTTAATAATTATACCATGAAAAATTAGATCCAAGAGGATCTCATGGTATCACTAGTGTTCTAATGATGTTTATTATCCATTACTGCTTCAATATCTTCCTGGATCGCATTTTGCATTATTTACTTTTGACCATTTCCGATCTCAGCTTTTTCTGCTCATTAGTGATATGAACTCGGTTGATTTCATTACAGGGACAGTTTCAATGTAGCATACATCCGACCATGGAAGGTTGAATTTTGCAAAAGCCTCTGCATCATCGCACTCATAGAGGATAAAATATCGAGATCCCGTGAGATCGATCCATTGATCGTGGACCTTTACTCCTGCAGGCATCTTCAGCTCTTTAAAGTGTTCAAGTATCAGATCACGTTTCTCTGGTTCCCAAGTACTGATTTCCATGTATAGCATATTCATTTCCCCACTTTTGATTTATCAATCATTTACTTTTAAACCATCTCTGGTATCAAAATCAATTGATCTTCCATGGACAGTTTCTACAGATTCTCTTATTACTAAAAGCACAGCTAATCGTCTTTTTAGCATTTTCATCTGTGTCCCCCGACCACCAAATAAATTATGTATGTTAAGTTCTGTCCCTATTTCATATATAGCTTACTATCTATTCTAACAAAACTATATTTAGCTTTAAAATTCACTCACTAAGAAGTCTCTAATGTAGGCTCATGAGCTAATATGACCAAGACAATTCCTTTAGTGTAAATGTACTTTGGATTGCTCGGATGCAATCGGGAAATTAGCCCAGAAATCCCGATCCCTTTCAGTTTCTGATTCCGTTTTCAATTCTTCCGGATATGGGAAGAACAATCTGGAATATTCTTTTTTTGAGTCACTAAAACGCATAACATAAAACTTAAGGATCTCAAGTAATGCATCGTATGTCAATCGATTATCAGTATATTTTTTTATGATCTGAGTCAGGTATTTCTCTTCAACAATGTTCAAGGAAGAGACTATATTTAAGAATGTTTCATTTGCAACATCTATAAATTCATTCGACTTCGGTTCTCTGGAAAAAATATGTGGCATTATTCTTTCGTATTCTTTCAAGATCGCATCGAATTTTAAAGAACTCTTATTTTCAACCAGCTCATCCAATTTTAAAGAGATATCATGATTGTAGAGACGGAAAAGATAGTGATTATACTGATTGAATTGCTTTAATTTTTCAATTGAACCCGATTCTTTTACTTTCCTAAGGTCTGCAAAAGCAAAAAGTTTTGTAAGGAAATGGTGCCTTATAATATTGTTCTTCAGCCGATCATCTTCTTCCATCGGATAGTCGATGTAGTCACGAAGTATCTTCTCTGCAAAAAAACCATTACCACGATCGACCACTAATCCTTTCACTTTATCGGAGTAGATCTTGATATCCCGCATCCCAATGGTGGGGGATCCGGATTTAAATATGAAACCATCAACTGGAGGCAGTTCTTTCAGGAATGTGTCTGTGAAGTTATCCATCTTTTCTGTTAGATCACTCAGTGTTATTGGTTGGATAAGTCTTTTTTCCCCATCTACAAGTACTATCCTTATGGGATAACGTGGAACTCCAAGTCCAATTTCCACTTCCGGACAAACTTTAATAAAATCTGCAAATTGCATCATGTTACGAACTGTCTGGCAATGTATGACACTTCCATCATAGCGCACATTTTCAAACTCCAGACATTTACTTACAACAATGCGAGGCTTTGTGTAAGGATACTCAGGAATTTCATAATCCACCATCTCTCCCTCCAATTAACTGATAAGTAAAATGAAAACACCAATTCATGTTTGTAAAGTAAAAATAAAAGGCAATGGCTCGATAACTCCGTGCTGTTCATTTTCGAAATACGTCATATGATCCCCCGACATTATGACTGGAAAGTATTCCATTCTTGTAATATGCTATGGACGAATATCAAAATTATAATTTACAGAAGTCTTTTTGCAAGACATGATATTTATAAGTGGTGTAAAATACTAATTATATATTGCTTTTTTTATATTTCCAATTCATTATTATATAAGGCACGCTATTAAATGACCTATCTGAGTAAGATCCAATCTAAAAAAGGAAGAAATGAAAAGAAAAAGGCTAGAAATAGTTGACAACAGGCTTTGTCAAATTTCTCACCCGACGATCTCATTATTCTGGCATATCTTTCAGAAGTCGAACAATGTCTTTTGCGGTTTAGCCTTTGATGCACTCTTTTTTACAGGAGGTACATTCTCGGTCTCTTTTTTTTCGACCTTGTTCTCTTGAGGTGCACTGTTGATTATCTGTGTCAGGTCCATCTGTTTCTTGTCAGGTGTCTGTTTTCTGGGCTTCTTCTCAAAGAATGCCTTGCCTTCATCGCGTCCAAGGCTCTGTCGTCTTGCCTGTGCGAGGTCATGGATCCTCTGTATGTCCTTTGTGACCTTTTTCTTGCCCGTGAGATAGACCATCTCATCAATGCTCAGCTCAAGATCGAAAGTGACATCTGCTGCATATTCGTCTTCTTCCAGCATCCTGCCGTAAAGGTGTGCAAGGTCTGTGCGTGAATATCGCATGGATTTATTGGCATGGTCCGCTATCTTTGAAGCGATATTATCTCTCATATCACGTTTTGCCCTTAATTGTCCCATCTTTCGCCAGAACGATGGTGGCTGATACTTTGTGAATCCGCTACCAACGTGGGCCTTTGAAACAACGGTCCCGCATGTCATAAGAGCACCTGCATATCTCCAGAGGCGGTAGCTCTGTCGTTTTCTTACACGTCCGAGGTATCTGTCCGCTTTAGCCAGATGCTCATATCCTGTGATGAGGTCTTCCTCTGTGCCTTCTTCAGTTCCATACTGTAAGGGCAGGTTCTCATCTATCCAGTGGATAAGGTTCTCAGGGGTCTCATCAAGACCATAGGTAGCTTCCAGTGCTGTCTTTGGGTCTGTGTTCTTGAATATCTTCCCAAGCACTTTGAAGATCGACTCTTTTGTATCCCTTTCGGAAGTAGCGATATCCTCTATGTGTATCTCATCTCTTCCTGTTGCCACTGCCTGAAGGTCTTTAATGGCACTTCGCAGGTCTCCTCCGGCGTTCTCTGCTAGCTTTTCAAGAACTCCGACCCCGCACATTATCTTCTCTTCGACACAGATCCTCTTCAGTGCCGGTATCATGGAACGTCCCTGTACCGAATTGAACTTGAGCTCGATGCATAGGGAACGTACGGAAGGTGTAAGTCCATAGAGGTCGTTGGCAATAAGCACGATGGGGTGGTCTGTGTTCTTTATAATACCACCTATAGCCCGGGCTCCTCCTCTGTCGGCATTCCCGTGGATATTATCGGCCTCATCAAGTATGATAAGTCTCTTTGCAGTGGTTCCTGTAAGGGAGCTCATCTTTGATGCAGAACCAGCGACCCTTTCAATGACGCCTGCCGTTCTCTGGTCACTTGCGTTAAGTTCGATGATCTCCCAGTCGAGGTCCCTGGCAAGTGCGTGTGCTGCGGAGGTTTTTCCAACTCCTGCAGGACCATGCAGTATGACCGCTCTCTTTTCAGGCGTTTCTGATAGCCATGACTGTGCCCATTCACGCATATCTACAACAGATTTTTTGTTGCCTACAATGTCCTTAAGGGACTGTGGTCGGTATTTTTCAACCCATTCGATAGATTCTACCATCTGTGATCATACCTTACATAAAAGCGAAAAGTAATTAATGTTTGCATTTCTTTTTGATTCTAATTAATATCATTTCTGGCAGGTGTATCGTGGCTCGGCAAAGCAGCACAGAAGGTCTTATGGATGTTGTCAGGAGAAGGGCTATTTCAAATGTGGCAAAGGTTGCCATAGGAGTTCGGAACCCTTCTGCAAAGATGATCTCCAGTATCGAGAATGCTCAAAATTCAGGTTATGCTCAAGTTATTCTTGTAGGGGATAAAAAAGAGATAGATTCTGTGGGAACTTCTCTTGAGATCATCAATACCCATGAACCCGAGTTAGTGCTTGGAGATCTGCTTGCTTCCGGTTCAGTGGATGCTGCGGTAAGAGGCACTGCTAATGCTTCCGGCACTCTTTCCCATCTTAAGGATGTCCTTGGTATCGATAAGTTGTATCGCATGGCCTTTCTGATAAGTGCGGACGGTGTCCCGTTCTTCCTTGCTCCTGTCGGTATTGATGAGGGAAATGACCTTTCGGACAAGATAACCCTTGTGCGTCTTGGTGTCGAACATATACGCAGGTTCGATATCGAGCCGGTGGTGGGTATACTTTCAGGGGGCAGAATGGGAGATCTTGGCAGACACGAGAAGATCGACCGTACCCTTGCAGATGGAGATTTCCTTGCATCCCGGCTTCTGGAAAACGGTATATGTGCAAAGCATTATACAATACTCATCGAAGATGCTATCAAGGAAGCGAACTTTATCTTTGCTCCAGATGGTATAACCGGCAACCTGATATTCAGGACACTTGTTTTCCTCGGCGGAGGGGACGGTATTGGTGCGCCGGTATTGATGGATGATCATGTCTTCGTGGATACTTCACGAGTGGGCGGCCACTATACGAAAGCCATAATGCTTGCCAGTGCTCTTGTGGACATGAAGAATGAAAGGAATGTATCGAATTAAGGGGTGTTTACATAGAAACTGTTGCCTTTGACTGGCCTGTTGTAAAAGGGGATTGTGTATCCGGTAAAGAGGATTCCTGTATTGCTGTTATCACGCTTGCGAGTTCATTGGAACCGTATGATAAAGCTGCTATGTGGGGTAGTTGCAAGACCGAGAACCTTGGTGCGGAAAAGATCATCATAAATACTATCTCGAATTCCAATATAAGATATGTGCTGCTATGTGGCAATGAATCAAAAGGTCACCTTGCCGGACAGACGCTTATTTCACTTCATAAGAACGGCATTGATGATGATGGTCGAATTATTGGTTCGGATGGTGCTATTCCTTTTGTGGAGAACATCGGAAAGGATGCCATCGAACGTTTCCATAAACAGGTTACGATAATTGACCGCATAGGTCTTACTGATACTGATGAAATATACAATATCGTTGACGAATACTGCTCAAAGGACGGTCCATATTGCGAAGATCCTTTTGTTGTGGAAGTTGTGACGAAGAGGAAAACAGTTCCAACGGATATGGTGGGTGGCAGCATGTTCTGTTTCCAGAAGGAACAGAATATAGTGAATATTGCCGGCGTGAAAATGGGTGGGCAACCCGGTGAGCTACCGACAGTTCTTGCAGGTACTATCTTCTACGAAGGGCATAAAATTGTAGAGGATGCGGATGTTGGGATATTTGACCGGTTCGCTGCTGAGGACCTTGTGAATGTGCAGGACCTGATGTCGGATGAGACTGGTAATCCTTCGATAGTGCATATCTTTGCCAACACTGTCGGAAGTATGCAGAAATATATTGACTTTGTTTCATCTGTGAGTGATTCTCCATTCATCATCGATTCTCCGCAACCGGAGGTCAGAATGGCTTCTGCTGAGTATGTTACTGATATCGGTCTTGCTGACAAGACCATCTACAATTCAATCAATATGAGCATCACAGAAACCGAATGTGAAGCACTCCGATTTTCTGACATTGACAGTTCCATTGTTCTTGGGTTCAATGCAATGGATTCTTCCCTTGAGGGAAGGATGTCCCTTCTTGAGGATGGCGGCAAACTGCTTGACAAGGGATTGATCGAAGTGGCAGAGGACTGTGGTATCAGTAATATCCTTATTGATCCGAGCATTACCCCCATGGGCAATGGTGCAGGCATTGCACTTCGTATGACAATGGCAGCCAAGGAGAAATGGGGATTCCCGGTAGGTTCAGGTATTCATAATGCTCCTTCCTCATGGAGATGGCTCAAGGAAAAGAAGAAGCTCGATCCTCTTGTATATCGCATGTGTGATATCGGAACGGTAACGATGCAGCAATTGGTAGGTGGCGATTTTGTACTTTATGGTCCTATCGAGAATGCCACATACACCTTCCCAATGGCTGCAATGGCTGATATTATGATAGCTGAAGCTTCATCTGATATGGTCTTCCAGACCGCTTCCAGACACCCTCTTAACAGGCTGGTCTGATATATTCGGTCTTGGAAATGCTTATGTATTGCTTCTATACATATTCCTCTTAACTTCCAGGTTGGTCATGCATGAAAGAACTTAAGGTTAGTATATCTGATGAGTTATTTAAGGGATTGTCCGATGTTAAGGATAGGGATTCCTTTGTAGCAGCACTTCTTAAGAAAGAGCTGGAAAGGGCAGAATGCAAACCTCAGGTGTCTAACAGCAGCTCAAATGATGCGGATGTTGAAGTTGTAATGGTTGGGGATGGTTTGGACATCATGCCGGTCCTGGATGATGTGGGTGAACCGGCAATATCGTCTCCTGATGTTCTGAATGAACCTGGTGACAATGGAAAGTATGTGTCTATTGAAAAAATGGCATGTTTTCAGCAGTCTATTGCAGATATGGCAAACCGCATAGATGAACTTGAAGATAAGATCAGTGATATGAACATTGTCATTTTTAATCTTATGAAAAGATCAAGTGTTAATGACGATGCTTCTGTTGACGGTGTTTCTGCTGACGATGTTTCTGTTGACTGTGTTTCTGCTGACGATGTTTCTGTTGACGATGTTTCTGCTGAAGCTGTGTCCGTTGAGGCTGGTGGCTATGTCAATCCTGTATCTGATCAAATAGTGGCAACTTCCGGGTCAAATTCAACAGTTCCAAATGATCTCGTAATAAAACTTCCTTATGCAACCCTATCATTTCCGGAGTTGAAAATACCGCCGGAATTACTTCCTGATGAAGACGGTCTTTCTATGAAAGAAGGAACGTTCGTACAGGGCATCTTGTCTTCTGTTCCCCTCACAGGTGAATCTATTTCTTCTGGTTCTCCGGATCCCACTCCTTTTGAGACCCTGGTTTCTCTCAGGCAGGATCCATTTACTAATGAGGTTCGTGAAACAGAAAGCTCATCAAATGATCTGGAGCCACCATTGGAAAACTTGCTGGGAAGATCTGTCCCATCAACGGATAATTTTGCATATTTGGTCGAACAAAGTGTGATCTCTTCAAAAACACTGCCATCTTCAACACCAAATGTTCCTGTAACATCAATGTTCGCACCTTCCGGGGCTCAGGTAAACAACAATTTAGGTGTATCTTCTGTAGAAGTGGTATCTAAGGCTCCCTCTGCTTCTGAGGGTCCGCTTCCTGTGCCCGACAGGTTGGAAAGTTCTATTCTTGCATACCTGCCATTCGGTTCTGAAGTAAAGAAGGATGTCATCAAGAACCTTCTTCCAAAAAGATATACGAATGATGATCTTGAAACCAAGATAAACCAGCTTCTGGCTTCAGGAAAGGTGTCTAATATTGTGAAAGATGGGATCGTGCATCTCACAAGGACATCTAGGTAAGAGGGGAAATAATACTGAATTTTAAAAAAGAAAGTTAAGCTGCATATTGCAGCTTTATTCTCTGATAGCACCTTTGCTTGCTGAAGATACCATCTTTCGATAGCGTGCAAGGTATCCAGTAGCTTCCTTCTCTACCGGTTTGAACAAGGCCCTTCTCTTTTCAAGTTCCTCTTCCGAAACTTTGAGCTCAATTCTTCTTTCAGGCATATCTATCTCAATGATATCACCTTCCTGTATCAATCCAATAGGACCGCCCTCATAAGCTTCAGGGGATATATGTCCTATGCATGGACCTCTTGTACCGCCTGAGAACCTTCCGTCCGTAATGAGTGCAACGGAATCGATAAGTCCCATTCCCGCTATGGCGGATGTCGGGGAGAGCATCTCTCGCATTCCTGGTCCTCCTTTTGGTCCTTCATACCTGATGACCACAACGTCACCTGGTGTGATATCTCCTTTAAGGATGGTTTCCATTGCTTCTTCTTCACTGTCGAAGACCCTTGCAGGTCCGGTATGCCTGAGCATCTTTTCATCAACGGCAGACTGTTTGACCACAGCTCCATCAGGGGCAAGGTTTCCTTTCAGTACCGCAATACCGCCTTCCTCGTGGAGGGGTTCTTCGATCGTCGTGATGACACGTGCGTTAGTCTTTGGATTGACAATTACGAATTCTTCCATGTTCTCGCCAACGGTCTTCCCTGTGACCGTCATCTCATCAAGGTTGAGCTTTGATGCGAGTCTCTTAAGGATTGCATGAACACCGCCGGCTCTCTCAAAGTCGATCATGAAGTTCTCTCCACCAGGTCTAAGTCCTATCAGGTGAGGAGTTGTCTTGCTCAGTTCATTGAACTTCTCAAGAGGAAGCTCAAGCCCGAATTCGTGTGCTATGGCAGGCAGGTGAAGTGTCGTGTTGGTACTTCCTCCGACCGCAAGGTCCACTCTTATCGCATTCTCGAATGACCTATCAGTGACTATCTGACGTGCGGTAAGTCCCTCGTTTATCATTGCAACGATCCTTTCTCCTGACTCCTTTGCAATGCGCATCTTTTTCGCATCGATCGCGTGTGCGGTCGCACAGCCTGGAAGACTGAGTCCGAGAGCTTCTGTCATGCATGCCATTGTGTTTGCAGTGAACATTCCTGCACAGGAGCCTGCACCACAGCAACAGAGATCTTCAAGCTGTTTAAGTTTTTCAGATGAGACCGCACCGCTCCGGCAAGCGCCAACTCCTTCGAAAACGGAAACAAGATCTGTGTATTTATCATCAACAAATCCGGGAAGCATTGGCCCCCCTGTCACAACAATTGCCGGGATGTCAACTCTTCCGGCAGCCATTAGGTGTCCCGGGGTGATCTTGTCACATGAAGTGACCATGACCATGCCGTCCATCTGCTGTCCCTGCAACATGATCTCAATAGTATCTTCTATTGCTTCCCTGCTTGGAAGTGAGTATTTCATACCTTCATGTCCCATTGCGATCCCATCGCAGACACCTATCGTATGGAACTCGAAAGGAACACCACCCGCATTGCGAATACCGGCCTTTACAGCTTCTGCTACTTTGTCAAGGTGAATATGTCCCGGAATGAACTCTGTCCAGGAATTCACAACAGCTATGAACGGTTTTTTCATCTCAGAATCCGTCACTCCCATAGCTTTCAAAAGCGATCTGTTAGGCGCTCGTGCGTCTCCTTTCTTTGTATTGTCACTTCTCATATGATAACCTCGTAAATGCAATGACCAACTATTCTACACGATTAAAGTATATGAATAATACTATGACATATTATATCAAAAGGTTCATTTATAAACCATCCTTCCTTTTACTATCCCATGAGAGCTGTGATAATAGATGGTTATGTGGATGAGCCGGCATGTTTCGGAGTCCCGCCCTATATTTCTCCTTATATTCGTTACATAGCCGGAGCCCTGCGTGAAAAGGGCTTTTTAGAGCATGACATTGATTATTTTACCATCGACAGTATCAGAAAAGCAACTCCTGATGATGTCCATATCTTAAAAAATGCCGATATCGTGGTCATATTGTCCGGTATGACAGTTCCCGGCAAATACCTTCGTTCCTCACCGATAACTCCTGGTGAGATCGAGAACCTCTGCACCCTTACTTCAGGCATCAAGGTCATAGGTGGTCCCATCCGTCTTGGTTTTAGTAAAGAAGGTGGCAAAGGTGCAAAAGAGCTTGGAATTGATGCTGAGGGTACTATTATTGCAAAAAGCGATATCGAAGCTTTTGTCTATGATCTTTTTGAAAATGGCAAACTCTGTGACCCTGAAGACGTTGTTCACAGGATGAGGACCGTGGATGAGATCGGCAGATGGGCTAAACTCGGTGCTTTTATAATAGCTCAACATCCCGATTATCCTCACGTTATGTGTGAACTGGAGACCTATCGCGGGTGTGGTCGCAAGGTACACTGTTCCTTCTGCACTGAAAGATTCTACGGTCATTCCGATCACCGTCCTGTGGCAGATGTAATTGCTGAGGTATCTTCACTTTATGATCTTGGTGCAAGGAACTTCCGTATTGGGAGGCAGCCGGACCTATTGAGTTATCATGCTAAGGATATCGGTGCTGATGTTCTTCAGCCCAGCCCGGACGTTCTGGAAAGCCTTTACAGTGGTATCCGAAAGGTTGCACCTGAACTGAAAGTTCTGCACATGGATAACACGAACCCTGCAACCATGGTCGCCTACCCAGAACAGAGCCTCGAGATATTGAAGACCATCGTGAAATATCATACCTCTGGTGATATAGCAGCATTGGGCATAGAAAGTGCGGACCCTGCCGTTGTTAGTGCGAATGATCTAAAAATACATCCGGATGATGTGTTCGATGTCATTAAGATGATAAACGATGTTGGTTCGGCAAGGGGTAGCAGTGGTTTGCCGGAGCTGCTTCCGGGATTGAACTTTGTTCATGGTCTGCCTGGGGAGACTAAGAAGACATTCGAGTTGAACTATGATCTCCTTAAGGATGTACTGGATTCCGGGCTTCTTGTAAGAAGGATAAATATTAGGCAGGTAATGGCATTTCAGGGAACGAAAGTGTATGGGAACGATGACCTTGTTTACAAGCACAAAAAACTGTTTCTCAAATACAAAGAAAAGGTCCGAAAGGGGATCGATCTGCCGATGTTAAGGAAGATCGTGCCGATTGGAACTGTGCTCAAGGATGTAATGTGTGAGATCCATGATGAAAGGTCAAAGCATGATCTGACATTTGGCAGACAGTTCGGTTCATACCCTCTCCTTGTGGGATTCCCTCTCGATCTTCCTCTGGGTGCATTCGTCGATGCTGCCATCGTGGGACATGGGCAGCGTTCTGTAAAAGCGATACCTTATCCACTGGATGTAAATTCCACTCCTTTGAAGGTGATCAAGGAAATTCCCGGGTTAAATGCTATGGATGTATCTAAGGTCATAAGTGGTGTGCCTTATGCGAATATGGATGAACTTGTTCAAAAAGTGGCTCTTCCGGAAAATATACTTGAATACCTATCTGTGAATCCCTGAATCTTCTTTCGGAGATGTCCATTTATAGTTAAATAAGAAAGAATACCACCCATTTTAATCTCGCATCAAATCGAAGATTTAATGGGAGTTTCATTTCTTCGAAAATATCCAGATCAATCTGGATGTCTTGCAGTGTAACTGTAAGATGAAACAGGTGGATGAATTGCTGTTATTTTGTTTAAATAACTTTCTGAATATTGTCTAGAAGTATTCGTATATAGTACGTAGTTGTATCTCACATTAGTCACTGGTTGTGAGAACCAAGCAACCTCTGTATGATATGTCCACCTACAAGGCGAATAAGGTCGTGGATAAAGTGTCGTTCTTGCTCGAAACACGTAAAGCCGAATCGAGATAGGAACGAAGACATAGTAGGGCAGGGACTTCTCCATTTCAAGCTCGTGGAGATTCCGGTAGGTAATCAATGAAACAAGAAGCCACCCATTTTAATGGGTGGTAGTTCACCAGTGTTCATTTCCGTATATGTTCATTTCTTGATGGATTCGTTGATGATATCTGCATCTTTGAGTACCTTAATGCTGATAAACCCTCCAATAATGATATTCATATAATATGTGAGGGCTCTCCATGTGAGCACTGTTATCCCTATCAGTGAAGGGGTCGCGATAACAACGGAAAAGAGCGAGCTGGCACCAAATTCCGCAACACCGCTTGCTCCGGGGGTTGCAGGTATTATCATAAGGCATGTAAGAAGTATCTGTACCATGAACGACAGTAAGATCTCCGGGGGCTGTCCGAGTCCTGCAAGTATCACCGGTAGTATGGAGTAAAGTGTTCCTCTGTAAACGATGGTACATATAGTTCCATAATAGAGTCCTTTCCTTCCCTCTTTGGTGAAATACCTTATACTATATTGGAAATGGTCCATCTCTATGTCGATCTTTCTCAGAACATTTGCAAGGGCTTCATCTGTCTTCCTGCCATGGAAGCGTTTTGTCCTGTTTACAAAAAAGTGAATTGTGGACCTTGTCTTGTTCGGTTTCCATATTGCATAGATTAGCATTCCCAGTACTATGAAAATGAACAGTTCACCTGCTATCAATAGCATATCTAAGTTATCTTCGGGGAAAAACCCTCTTAAAGTGTAAAGGGCAAATGGTGCGATAAGAAGGATAAGAAATGCATCCGTCAGCCTTTCCCCCACTACGACAGCCGTGGCCTTTCCTATGGGGATCGCATTTTTGGAAAGCAGGTGTATCCTCAATGCTTCTCCACCGGCAGAAGAGGGTGTAACAGCTGCGACAAGAAGGCTGGATATTGCTATCTCGATCGTTTTCAAGGTCTTTATGTCATGTCCCAGCGACTGGCACATGAATTTCGTTCGTAATCCCCATACCACGTATGAGAACAACTGAAGGGCTATTGCAGCAACAATAGCCTCTTTCTTAATGTTCAGGATCGCATCAATGGTCGTGGTATCTACTGTGAATACCAGCAGAAGTACTATCGATATAAAGCTGATAACAAGCGAAACAGATAGCCACTTGAAGATCCGATTCATGGTTTTGGTAACTTCGAAGTTTTAGTCGAATTCCGGATTTATTATGGTCTCCTTGATCCTTGAACCTGCTTTGATGCTCACTTCAGGCCATATCTTCACATCAGAGTGAATGGTCGCATCATCACGTATTATAACACGTGGACCGATAACAGTTCCGTTCTCAAGATTACAATTTTGTCCGACAATGGTATCGTTGTCGATTATGGATCCGGATGCATTTGTGTTGCTTCCAATGGTCACATCGTTGAATATGTATGAAGATAATATCCTGCAATTGTCCTTAATTACACAATTGGACCCTATCGCAGTGTAAGGTCCGATAAGCACATTGTCTCCGATGGTAGTGTTCTCTCCTATGACGATAGGTCCCACAAGTGCGGAATTCGTACCTACGATAACGTTGTTTCCTATCTTCAGGGGCCCTTGTATTCGTGCGTCCTTTGTATTGAAATTCCCTTCAATGGATGTTCCTGGGAGGGATTCGAGCATCCATCTCTGTGCCTGCCTGTATGCTGTGGAACTTCCTACATCGGTCCAGTGGCCGCACACCAGCATTCCATTGATCTTCTCTCCTTTGCTCATCAATGCAGGGAACAGGTCCTTTGCAAAATCATATTTTTCATCTTTGGGTATCCAGTCGAATATTTCCGGAGAACACATGTAGATACCTGTACTCGCAAGATTACTGAATATCTCTCCTGGGCCGGGTTTCTCCAAAAAGCGGTGGATCCTGTTATTGACATCCATGTCCGCGATACCAAATTCACGAGGGTCATCGATGGACATAAGTCCGATGGTCACAATGGCATCGTTCATTTCATGCTGGCGGTATATCGTGCGCAGACTAAGGTCCATTACGTGGTCTCCGCCCACTATCATGAACGGTTCATCTTTAAGGAACTCTTCCGCATTCTTCACTCCACCTGCGGTACCGAGTCTCTTTTCTTCATATACATATTCGATATGAACTCCGAACAAACGGCCGTCTCCGAGGCTTTCCTCTATCTTTTCTGCCATGTACCCAATGGTAATGACTATCTCGGTGAAACCTTCTTTTGCAAGGTGTTCTATCAGATGAACGACAGACGGTTTGTTCAGAATAGGTATGCTTGGTTTAGGTCTCTCGAAGGTAAGGGGGCGAAGTCGTGTGCCTTCCCCGCCACACATGATACACGCTTTCATGCCCTCTAAGATGTTGTTTTTCTTTATTACTGTTGCTATATTGAACAAGAACTCTGAAAGTTTCAGAGCTTTTCAACATCCTTCTTGTCCTTAACAATGATCTCAAGTTCACCTTCGTACTCGTCAAGGACTCCGGCAACATGTGCCATATCGTTGACTGCCAGTTCCTTGCCTATCTCTTTGGCACCTTTATTGTTCGGAACGAATACAGTGATCATCTCACCTTCGTGTTCGATCTCCAGGATAAGATGGTCCCCGGAATAGGTCATTCTCTTATTGAGGACAGGTCCTTCAACAAAGACCTTTTCTCCGAGAGTTGTTGAGTCTGACAATGGTTCAATATTGCCGCTCAATTCTCCGGGGATGTATGTAAAATAAGCTACTGCCAGCGATAGTATTGCCATCGCCAGCAGGATCGCAATTATTTTCTCTTCTTTTTCCATAGGTAATGTTCAGTCCTGGCCGATGGAGATCAGTGTGATCTTGAAGGTAAGTGTCTCTCCGGCAAGGTGGTGGTTGTAGTCAACATAAACGTTGGTATCATCCATTCTAACAATGGTGACCTGGCCATACTGTGTGAAGAGTGGCATACCGACCTCTGGCTCGATTCCCATTTCTTTAAGCTGGGTTCTTGGGACTGGCTGAACAAGTTCCTCATCGTATTCTCCGTAGGCCTCTGCTGCTGGGATGGTGACCGTCTTTTCTTCACCGACCGTCATGCCGACAACGCCTGCATCGAACCCGGCGATCATCTGTCCTGCACCGACCGTGAACTCAAGTGGTTCGTATCCTCTTGCAGGGTTGTGTTGTCCTGCTTCCTTTGCGACATCTTCAAGGGATGTATCAAAGATAGTTCCGTCTTCAAGCTGACCGATGTAATTGACCGATATTAGATCTCCTTCTTGTACCATGGTATTTTCCTGATCCCCGTTGCTTGCACACCCGCTCACAAGGAGCATGCCTGTAATTATTAGGAATAATAGTGCTTTTCTCATTGGAATCAACAGTTCTAATCTTATTATATGTGATAAGCGTTTTGATTACTGTGAATATTTAAAAAACGCTATCTTGAGGCGCTTTCATAATTGTGCTGCAACATGTTTATATGCTGACGCATACATGTGTAGCATATAGGCTACATATATGGCATGTGCCTTACATACATATTATGAAGGTGAAAAATATGAGTAAAACAACAACAATGCTTTTGATAGGCGCTCTATTTGTTGTAGGCGCTGGAATGCTTGCCACAGCAGGTGAAGCCCAGGCTGCTTATGGATATGGCGGATGTCCTGGTTACGGAGGTGGGTATGGAGCAACTTACTATGGCGAGAGTCAGACCGTCGATTACCCTGAGGTAGTGGTAACTGGTGTGGATAATGCACTGAATATTGCAAAGGCCGACATATATCCTGATGTGAAAGAAGAGAATATCTATGCAATGGGCAGATGGTGGGTCGTACAGTATGTCGATGATGAAGGCATTATTGCCCTGAGCTATATCGATACATTCACCGGAGATGTTGTCGATCTTACCGACCAGTCTTACACTTATGCTCCAAGGGGATATGGCAGGATGCATGGTTATGGGCAGGGTATGATGAATGGTTACGGACCTGGCTATGGCATGATGAATGGCTATGGGCAAGGGTATGGAATGGGTAACGGTGGAATGTACCGTTACTAATAATTTTTCTATATAATCGAATTATGTGGGTTTCCTGTCCTTTATTGATCAGTACCACCACAACCACCTTTGGCAGGAAACCTGCTGATATCATTTTGTCTTTACCGATATCTGTACTTTAAAATGGAGCTGAGAAATATGATGGGATATGGTATTTATGGGGGATATGGTGGCATAGGAGGTTTTGGTATGATATTCATGTTAATTCTGTTTGCAATTATTATTTGGTTCGTGATGTCTCTCTTCAGGAATGGGTCCGCATCGTTCTGCAACAATGGAAATGGTATGCATAATGATGGTGTAAATAACAACGAAGATCTCCGTCTCTCGAAGATCGAACAGCAGGTTGAGAGCAATCGTGAAACTCTGGGCAAGATCTTGAAGAAGCTGGAGTAAACGCTAATATAAAAACAGTTACATTTTACTGATCATCATGATGCACTATTACGATACTTTCAATAATTCCTATGTTTTCGGTTTCCTTCTGGAGATCATCCTCATACTTGTGGTTGTAGGTGCAGCTATCGTTTTCCTTAGCCGCTCAGGGTTAGTGGGCTCACAGAACAGCAATGAAAGGCTTGTGAGCATGGAAAAGGATGTTGCTGACATCAAGAAGACCGTAGAGGAGATCAGGGATAAACTGGAAGAGATCTAAAACAGTACCCGGTCAAATTATGGAACGGACAATGCAGCAGGTGGTGTCAATAGGGGAGGCTATTTCCCATCCATTGCGCCTTAAGCTATTGTGTATGCTTTCTGAGCGTGAATGGTATATCTATGAGCTTGCCAAAGAACTGGGCGTTTCGCGTCAGGTTCTCTATCTTCACTTGAAACGTCTTGAAAAAGCCGGTTTTGTTGAAAGTGATCTTCGACTTGAGGCTGATGATATGAGGGCAAAGAAGTTCTTCAGGTTGAAAGAGTTCAATGTTTCATTGGGTATCAATGACCTAAGGCCATTCTTCGAATGAGCTTTCTAAGAGCGCTGTAACTGGATATTTTTCTCAGATAGCTTTCTTTAATTCTTTCTCTTTTCTTTTTTTTAAAAAACTTCTAATTCGATTGCGCAATCGTTACCAAATTAGATTACATGTGTATTATTTTGGCAGTGTTATATACACAGTTATAGTTACATATATAATCTAAATACACGTCCTTATATGTCATAACAAATTTACTTGTTACAATTCAGATGGGTTGCATTAAATTATGCATATAACTTCAAAATTTAGATATTAACTATAAGCAAAAAAGGTGATATATGTGGTCATAAATGAATACATTTCAGCATTTAGCTCGCCATGCCTAATGGGTGGTACTAAATGAACATGGTAATTCTCACAGTCGTAGGTATCCTAATGGCTATCTTGCTCTTTGGTGTAAAAACCGGGATTGGTTGTGGTTTCTCTAACCGTAGTCTGAAAAGCATTCTTCTATTGGCTTCCAGTTATCTTATTTTGTCCATCGTTCTGGGTAGTCTGATAGGATATGTGGACCAGTCGAACCTTGATGTTATTACGAGCATGGGTATGTCTCTCCACGTCCTGGTTGCATTGTTACTGATCGGGGCAGGCATCTATACGCAGAAACAATGGAATTGCGGGTGTGATGTTTCCCATCGGACATTCCTTGTTATCTCGCTCCCCTGTCCTGTTTGCCTGACAGCATTGTTCATATCCTGTATGCTGCTGGCATCATACATCGATAGGAGTGGCACTCTGATAGGGTTGCTTGTGGGTGTCGTTTTTTTCATTTCTGTCGTGTCAACATCACTGCTTTGCAAGAAACTTGGCAAGACCCCTGAAACTCTCGGTAACATCATGATGATACTTGGTATCTACTATCTAATGGGTGCCATTATTGTTCCTGCTTACATCAAAACTAAACAGATGAACATACCTCAATATACTGCACCACCTATGGATATTCTTCCCTTTGTGGTATTCGCGGTCTTCATTGCCGGGGGATTTGTTCTTAATAATATACGGAGTAATTGAAAATGGCTATTGATTCATTTTTGTTCCAGCTGATGTACACTGCATCAGCTGCGTTGTTATATCCAGTGGTCATACTGCTGCTGTTAGCAGTCGCAGCATCTCTTGGATTGATCGGTGAGTTCATTTCGGAATATGCAAAACGTCACCGCAATGTACGGGAACTTGAAAAAGTTGGTCGAAGTGTGCAGGAAAGCGTGAAAGCCTCTTCGCTTGACAATGCGGCAGAAAAACTGCACAGTCTTGACCAGAACCAATTGGTAACCTCATTTGCAAAAGATGCTGGTGAATATCTGAAACAGAACTCTATCTCCTCTATTGACTGGCTTTCAGAAGAGTATGAGGTAAGGATGACAAAGCGTCTGGAGCAGACCAAGATACTATCCACGGTTGCTCCAATGCTCGGTCTGATGGGCACCCTAATTCCACTGGGTCCTGCGCTCATTGGTCTTGCACAGGGTGATATCCTACAGCTTGCTAACAACCTGATGATCGCTTTTGCAACAACAGTTCTCGGACTGTTCGCAGGTGTCGTAGGGTATGTCCTGACACTTATCAGAAAGCGGTGGTACTGGCAGGATATGGCAGATATAGATTATCTTATGGATTCCATGGGGAGTGACCAATGAGGAGAAAACGCTATCATAGGCCCGGCATCCTCTATGAGGAAGATGACCAGAACCCTCTGACAGGGGTTGCGAATCTATTCGATATTGCCATGGTGTTCTCAGTAGCACTTATGATAGCTCTTGTCATGTCTTTCCAGCTTCCTGAGCTTCTAAGTCCTACGGCAGATATAACCATTGTTAAAAATCCGGGTCAGCCCGATATGAAGATCATTGTCAAGGAAGGTCAGAATATAGAAGTACTGAATATGACCGATCAGATCGGCGGTGGTACCGGTGAGGCTCTTGGTACTGCTTATCAGCTGGGTGATGGAAGGGTCGTCTATGTTCCGGATTCAGGTAATGAGACCGGCTCATGATCCATTTTTGGTCTTTATTGGCTCTTTATGATGTGAAATCGAATTTGAACATTATTAGAAAAAATTTGAATTAAGAAGTGAATTGAATGTGGTAAAATTAGTAGTTTGAAACATCCCGATAAGCCGCCAAGCAAATTTCCGGGATGTTTCAGGCACATTATCGGGTGGATAATATGCAAAATATAAAACATCAATTATTACTATTAAGTGTTTTGATTTTACTGGCTCTTTCTCCAGTGGTATCGGCAGATGAGAACCAAACGAATGTAATGTTTGTGCTGGGCACGGATGTGAATGAAGCTTCGCTAATAACTATGTCTTCGCACCCCAACATCACATCCAACCTGACCGTAACGATCTTCAACAGTACTGAAACCGTTCCGGCAGGATTCAATTTCTCGAATTATTCGGTCATATTCCTCGAATCACAGTCAGAGGGTGCTGTTAACGACTGGCAGGCGAACTTAACATCTAACCTGACCATCGCCAAAGACAATGGCTGTAGCGTGATAGGATATAACCTTTCATCCAATATCACCTTGCCAAACGTTGACCTGTATACAAATGACTACACTGATGTCGAACGGTACTGGATACAGGGCGGTGACACCAACATGGAATCCATGCTCAAGTTCATGGGGCAGGAGTTCTGCAATGCATGGGCGAACGAGACCATTCCAGAACCTGTTATTCTGCAGTCCAAACAAAAGATCACCTATATTATCAACTCTGATACCAGCAGGTATTATCTTTCTCAGGTCCTGTCAGAGAGAAGTGTGATCACAGACAATTTCAATGTTACTGTGATGAGTGGTACTGAAGCTGCTAACCTCAGCGATGTTTCTGACCAGGACGTTATCATGCTCTACATGATAGGTGCCAACGAACTTCCCGAGTTCAAGGACGAGCTTCTCGCTGCAAAAGCCAGTGGCTCACAGATCGGACTTTTTGGTATGAGCGATGTCTATGGAATAGGAACCATCGATATGGAGAATGCGCCACATAGCGCAATGAAGGATTACCTCTATAACAGTGGATACACGAATATGGAGAACTGGGTCCGCTGTATCGGAGCGACCCTCGAGGATGTGTACGTTGAATACTCGGCTCCAGCCGCACCATCGATCCCTGACCATGGTATTTATCACCCTGGTGCATTCCCTAGGGTATTCGAGAACAGTACCGAATATCTTGAGTGGTATGTGAGCAATGGGTACAATGCATCTGCACCAACTATTGGAGTGATCGCAAGTTACAATATCGAGAAAACAACCCTTCTTCATACCACCGATGATGCAATAATCAACAATCTGGAATCAAAAGGATATAATGTTATTTTCTCAACATACAAAGTATGCACCAATGATGTTGACTATTTCACACAGAATGGAACTGTACTGGTAGATTCCATCATCTCATTAAAGGGCTTCAGTCTCAATTACGGAGACCAGGAAAAAGGTGTTGAGTATCTCGAGGGGTATGGTGTTCCTGTAATAAAGGGTGTGCTTGATTATTACCAAGGTCCAGACCAGTTCAATGAAAGTTTACATGGTATGGACCCAAGTTCAATTCCTTCCCATGTCACTCAACCTGAGATCGATGGGTTGATTGATTTCATATGGGTTGCTGGTAGGGTTACAGATCCAATCTCTCAGCAGAAATACTATGAACCCCAGATGCAACAGTTAGACTGGATGTGTGACCGTGCGATCTCCTGGGCAGAACTTGGTCATGTTAGCAATGCTAACAAGAAAGTGACTATTATTTACTATAATCATGAGGGTGGCAAGAACAACATAGGTGCCAGTTACCTTGATGTTGGATCCAGTTTTACATTACTGCTTGAGCAGATGCGAACAGCAGGTTATGATGTAGGAAATGGCACTATTCCAAATGGCAGTGAGTTCATCGATAGATTCATCGAGAGCAGGAACGTTGGTTCATGGGCACCAGGTGAACTTGAGAAGGTCGTCAACTCAGGTAATGTCACGCTGGTTCCAGTGGACGAATATCTCGCATGGTACAACACCCTGCCGCAGTCCGTACAGGATGAGATCGAAGCACGATGGGGCGAAGCACCAGGCAACATTATGGTGTACGAGAATAAGTTTGTGATCCCTACCGTACAGCTTGGTAATATCAACTTCATACCACAGCCGACCAGAGGCGACCTGTCAGATGAATCGGTAATGTACCACGATAAATCATTACCTCCTACTCATCAGTATCTCGCGACATACTTCTGGATCAACAATGTCTATGATGCTGATGCTATGATCCACTTCGGTACTCATGGTACTCAAGAATGGTTGCCCGGGAAAGAGGTTGGACTGTGGAAGTATGACTATCCATCCATCATGGTGGCTGATACACCTGTAGTATATCCATACATCATGGATAATGTAGGGGAAGGTACTCAGGCTAAACGTCGAGGCAATGCAGTGATCATAGATCACATGATCCCTCCAATAACGGATGCAGAATTATATGGTGAACTGGCTACTATGCATGATACGATGCATAGTTATGAGGATTCAGCAAGTTCCAATGATACTGCAATGATGGCACTTTATCGAAACAGTACTATCCAACTTTACGAAAATCTCTCGATGGAAAATGATCTGAATGTGACGGCTGGTGAACTAAGGGCAATGCCAGAGGTCGATTTTGCGAACTTCGCTTCGGACACTCTCCACGATTATCTTCATCAACTACAAGGTACGCTCATGCCCCTTGGACTTCACACATTTGGTGTTGCACCACAGGACGAAAAACTCGTCACCATGGTCAAATCAATGCTTCGCAGCGCTTTCATTGATCATATCGTTGATGTAATTCCCCATGTAGGAGATGAGGAGGATTGGACTGATACTGCTGAATCTTATGCAACCGAGCTTTTGAATGCTACATTGCTCAATGGCACGAACGTTTCAACTGCTCAGTTAAATGTGCTGAACCTCACCGACGCGAACATCACGTCAGATCTGAATCTGGCACTGAATTATTCCAGTGCTCTGGGGAATACCTCCCGTGAGATCACTCAGACGTTGTATGCTCTCAATGGAGGATATATTGAACCTGGGTCTGGAAATGATCCTATACGAAATCCGGATGCTTTGCCAACAGGCAGGAACTTCTACAGTTTCGACCAGAGGAAGTTCCCTGATGTGGAAACAACAACTATGGGCGCGATCCTTGCAAACCAGCTGGTGCAGCAGTACCATGATACACATAACAACACCTATCCAAACAAGGTAGCTTATGTTCTCTGGTCTACGGAAACGATGCGTCATCGTGGACTCATGGAAGCTCAGATATATTCGC
Organism: Methanococcoides alaskense; assembly: GCF_027594145.1. Lineage (GTDB taxonomy): Archaea > Halobacteriota > Methanosarcinia > Methanosarcinales > Methanosarcinaceae > Methanococcoides > Methanococcoides alaskense. Next base: position 169,533 of record NZ_JAQFFK010000001.1, read on the forward strand.
TTCTTGGAGTAAATCCAACAAGGAGTTATGGTCGGATAACAGGCTTTGAAGTCCTTCCAAGGAATGACACCAACCCAAGGATAGATGTGGTCATCACACCTTCAGGACTGTACAGGGACACGTTCCCGTATCAGCTTGAGCTGATCGATAAGGCGGTTCGAACAGTGGCAGCACTCAATGAGTCCAATGAAACGAACTATGTCAGATACAATTCCCTGATAATGGAAGATGCTCTTCTGGCCAGTGGATACAACAACACTACAGCACAGGCGCTCTCACAGTCCAGGATCTTCACTGAATCACCGGGTTCATACGGTACAGGGCTTCCGGGAGCGGTGACCGCGAGTGAGACATGGGACAGTGATGATGAACTTGCAGATCTTTACATGTCACGCATGTCCAACATCTATGGGCAGGATATATGGGGTGAGAACTATGAAGACGTTTTCAGGATGAACTTAATGGATGTTGACGCTGCCATACACAGTGATACGACGAACTTGTATGGGCTCATCGATAACGATGATTTCTACCAGTACCTTGGTGGACTTGGGCTTGCGGTGAGGTCATTGACAGGAGATAATCCGGAGATGTATATTGCAGATCTGAAAAATGTGGACAATCCCCAGATCATTACCCTGAACGAGGCATTCAGGACGGAGTTGCGTGCAAGATATTTCAATCCTAAATGGATAGAGGGTATGATGGAATACGATTACGCTGGTGCTAGGGAGTTCATGAAGTTCACCGAGCATATGTGGGGCTGGGATGCGACGACCCCTGGATTGGTGAAGGATTCTGACTGGAATGAGATATACGACATCTACGTCGACGACAAGTACGATCTTGGTATGGAGGAATTCTTCAATGACAACCCATATCAATATCAGTCCATGACTGCTCGCATGCTTGAAACCGCAAGGAAAGACTACTGGGATGCCTCGGATGAGACACTTCAGAACTTGGTGAAGGAGTACGCAGAATCTGTGGTCGAGAACGGTGTAACATGCTGTCACCATACCTGTGGTAATCCGTTGCTTGATAGTTATATACAGGGCGTGATGTCCATACCAGGTGTTGTTTCACAGGAGACCATAGACGAGTACAACAAACTGATGCAGGAAGCCACACAGAGGGAAACTTCATCATCAGCTTCCAGTACTCGCAGCAGCAGTAGCGGAACTACTGCATCTGCTTCGATTGTCAATACCACTAGCACAAGCAGTGTTGATGGAGGGTATGGAACTACCACCGAACAGGCAACAGAGTCTTCTCAGCAAAACACACCAGACAACTACGTTGAAGGGTATGAAATGACAAAAGAATCCACAACAAGTGATTCATCCTCGTCGTCTACATCCTTCTCCGGTGCTGATATTTTAGGCAGCGTATTGGTCATATTGGCCGTTTCTGTCATATTTATCGGTTTCAGGAGACGAGGGGTCTAATATCAATTTAGTAGCACTTCGATAATGTTGTCGAAGTGTCCCTTTCTTTTTTTGTTTTAGTTATCGATTCTCAATACTTGGTTTTTTAGTCCTTTTATTTTCCATCATTATAAACAATTAAAATTAACATTCATTAAAGTTAGCTTTAATATGAATGATTTGTTAGTGCTATTATTCACATTCGTTTGGAATGATAACAATGCTAATAGATCCCATCTGTAAGTCCCAAGTATCTAAAGATAGTGAATATGTCACTGAATATGGTGGCAAAACATACTATTTCTGTTCTGGCAAGTGCAAAAGCAAGTTCGACAGGCTTGAAAAAAGTGTTATACGCCTCAAGCGCACTATCGGAGACCAGGAGAAGATATCCTTTGGCAGACTGAACAAGGAGATAATCAAGACTGGGATCTGCACTTTGTGTGGTGCATGCGTTGCTTCCTGTGAATGTGTTACTTTTGTAGACAACAAGCCAAAACTTGTGGGTAAATGCACTGCATGTGGGGTTTGCTATAATCAATGTCCTCGGACCATCACCAAGGAGGAGGACCTCATTGGAAAGATAAGGTATGGCTATGCTGCAAGATCCACTATTCCCGGATTGAAAGGGCAGGATGGCGGCGTTGTAACTTCAATGCTGGCATACGCACTTGATGAGGGATTGCTGGATTGTGCCATCGTTACGAAAAGGTCCGAGGATGAGCCCTGGAAGGCTGAGCCTGTGATAGTCAGGACCTCTGCTGAAGTGCTTGAGTCTGCGGGGAGCATCTATACCCATAGCATGACCTTGGAGCCTTTGATGAGCGCCATAAAGCAGGAGATGGGGAGCATTGGATTTGTTGGCCCAAGCTGTAATATAGACGCGGTACACAAGATGCAGACAAGTTCATATGGTTTTCTTCATCTTTTCTTAAGGGCAAGGGTGCTTAAGTTTGGTCTGTTCTGTATGGATAGTTTTGAGCACGATGGAATTAAAGAATTCGTTGAGTCAAAAGGGCTGGACCTTGCTGATATCCATTCAATGAAGATCAGAAAAGGGCTCTTTGAGTTTGGTACTTCTGAAGGTATGAAAAGCTACGATCTTTCAGAATTGGACCAATACCGTTGCAGTTCGTGTAAGTTCTGTACCGATATGGCTGCTGAGAACACTGATATTTCATTTGGTGGCGTGGGAACTCCGGTCGGCTGGACTACAGTGCTCGCAAGGACGTCGATCGGGTATGAGATCTTCAATGAGGCGATCGATAGTGGCTATCTGGAAGCCCGTCCTCTGGAAAAAGCTGAAATGGATCGAATGGTCAACCTTGCAAAGATGAAAAAGGTACAGATGTACACGTTGAACCGCAGGCAAAATAGCTGATTGCGTGTTTGTTCTTTAAAAATTGAAGTTGGTGGACCGGTCGGGAATTGAACCCGAGGCCTCTACCATGCCAAGGTAGCGATCTTCCCCTGATCTACCGGCCCACAATTGGATAATTAGTGACATAATTACAATGATTTATGATAAACTTATCGCTTTCAATTGTAGCTCTATTCTGCATCTCTATGTATTTTTTCGAGGAGAGGCGAGCCTAAGGGGAAATCTTAATGTAGTAGAATGAGTATTGTGTAGCTCGTACGATGAACAGCATCGTGCAAGATACGCATTGGGCCCGTAGCTTAGCTAGGTGGAGCGCACGGCTGATAACCGTGAGGCCATGAGTTCGAATCTCATCGGGCCCACTACACTTCTATTCTTTTGAATTTTGCAATTAAGATCTTTGTTTTGTGATTTCTGAGTTCAATTGTTTTTTTGTTGTTCTATTATTGAGGTATTGAGCGTAAGCGAATTACCTCGACTCGCGCTCCAGAAGCGTTATCTGGGTCACGGCTCTCATCGGGCCCACTACACTTCTATTCTTTTGAATTTTGCAATTAAGAGCTTTGTTTTGTGATCTCTGAGTTCAATTGTTTTTTTGTTGTTCTATTATTGAGGTATTGAGCGTAAGCGAATTACCTCTACTCGCGCTCCAGAAGCGTCATCTGGGTCACGGCTCTCCTCGGGCCCACCATTCTTGTTCTCTTACCCGTTTTTCTTAATAGTTTCGATCAAAAGCTTTTGCTTTCTATCTTTGTTATCTCTTCTGATACACTACTATTACAATATTCTGAGAAGAATGCTGTGATCTCAGGCAGCGAATATCACAACTTGTATCTTGGTCATATGAATGTTTTATGGGTCCATGTGTGTGTTTTTTCAGCAACGTATAATTTTATTTATGTCCTTGGCAAAGTCTATTCAGATGCAATATTCTAACTATTATAAAAATCACACCATAAATCTTATAAACTACAAAGATAATATGCTCTTTATAAAATTGGTGATATAATGGTAGGTATGAATGATGGAGATCCGTATATGGATGACAAAGAGCACGAAATGGTAATACTTCTTCAGAAGCTTAATGTATCAAAACCGGTTGCAAAAGCGCTTGCCTGTTTACTCAGTACTGAGCGGATCACTTCTCGCGAGGTTGAGAGGATGTCCCGTCTGAGACAGCCGGAAGTCAGCATCGCTATGAACTACCTTGAAGAGAACAATTGGGTAGATGTCGAAGAACTAAAGAAGAAACAGGGCAAAGGCAGGCCAATAAAAGTATATTCGCTCATTGTTCCAATGAATGAGATCATCGAGACAATTGAGACAAAAGTATTGTCTGAAAACAAAATGCTATTGGAGAATATCGAAAAGCTCAAAAGCATTTCTTGATCTCCTTTTCTTTCTTTCAGGTCATTAGTCTAATCTTTTTTATTGTTGCAACAGTTTTAGTTGCAAATCTATTTTGATCAGGGGACGGATACAAATATTTACCTGTTCATTGTATTATACACTAAGCAAGCGACACAAGGAGTTAATCTTTTGAGTACCATCAGTGAAAAAATCTTCAGCAAAGCAAGTGGAAAGGATGTAAAGGCCAATGAGTTCGTCATGGCAAAAGTTGACTATGCAATGGCTCACGATGGCACAAGTGTGCTTGCGGTACGTTCGTTCAAGAACATGGGCCTTGAAAATGTTTGGGACCCAAAGCGCATTGTTATTCCTTTTGACCATCTAACGCCTGCAAACACGGAAACGACTGCGGCTTTACATCATGATATAAGGGAATGGATCGGGGAGCAGGGTATACCGAACTTCTTTGATGTGGGTGAGGGTATCTGTCACCAGGTCCTTCCTGAGAACGGTTTTGCAATGCCTGGAAAGCTAGTTGTCGGGGCTGATTCTCATTCATGCACCTATGGTGCTTTTGGTGCTTTTGGTACGGGTGTCGGTGCAACTGACATGTCCGAGATATTCGCATCCGGTGAACTCTGGTTCAGGGTGCCCGAGACCATTAAAGTGACTGCCTCCGGAGAACTGAAGAAGAACGTTCTTGCCAAGGATGTAACACTCAAAGTGATCGGTACGGTTGGCGCATCCGGTGCTACTTACAAGGCTGCTGAATTCTATGGCGATACAATAACCGACATGTCGATATCCGGCAGGATGACCTTATCAAATATGGCTATTGAGATGGGTGCTAAAGCAGGTATCGTACCGCCTGACCAAAAGACCTTCGATTTCCTTGAAGGCAGGGCTGTGGAAGGGTATGAGCCAGTCTATGCAGATGAGGATGCTGAATACTGTGCCGAATATGATATTGACTGTGCAAATCTCGAACCGCAGGTGGCGCTTCCGCATCAGGTGGACAATGTGTGTGATGTATCGGAGATCGAGGGTAAAAAGGTGGACCAGGTGTTCATCGGAACCTGTACCAATGGACGACTGGAAGACCTCGAAGTGGCGGCTGAGCTTCTCAAAGGCGAGCAGGTTGCTGTAAGGACTATCGTCATTCCTGCATCTCGCTCAATAATGCTTGAGGCTGTCCGCAATGGAACTGCAGAAATACTTCTCGATGCTGGTGTCACACTGGGTTCTCCGGGATGTGGTCCATGTCTTGGTGGTCACATGGGTGTTATCGGTGAAGGTGAGGTCTGTATCTCGACAGCGAACCGTAATTTCAAGGGTAGGATGGGCAAAGGTGGTTTCATCTATCTTGCATCTCCTGCAACAGCAGCGGCATCAGCTATCACAGGTGAGATAACCGATCCAAGAATTGTGTAATTTTAGAAGTGGAGGTAGTATAATGGCAGAAGAACTTGATGAAGGTAAACTGGAACATCTTCTTGAACACTGGATCGAACATAGTGAAAGTCATAGCAAGAGCTTTAACGATTGGATCTCCAAGCTGGATGCTGCAGGGTTCGAGGAAGTTGCAGGTCATATCCGTACGGCAGCCACGAAAATGGATGAGTGTACCGGACATTTAAAACAAGCAAAAGATGTCGTGAGTAAATGATCCCTCACGAACAACCTTTTAATTTTAGTTCTGGCCAAATGGCCAATTATTAAAGGAAAGATAGTTGGCACGATATCTGTAATGAATATCGAGGCCTGACAAAAGAACAACTATCATTCTGCAATGGACGCATGAATATCTGGGATCGCGTGCATTTTGTTTTCAGGTTTAACATCGCTCAATTTGAATCCATGCAATACATGTGCCATTGGTGAAGTATTGACTACTCGCACTTCTATTTTTTCAGACATAGCTGTTTCTCCTTTTTAGTTAAATCGTTTTTAGACTCCTTTTTGCCGATCGCCTGTTATTCAATCGGCAATCATAGACTAATCTACTACTATTTATAGTTTATGCATTTGTTTATATCTCACTCCTGTGAATATGCTAAATTTGATATTTATCTGCAATTTTTTTATAAACAAATTTGCTTGTGCTAAACTTTAACTATATATAGTTTTCTACAATTTGCAATATGTGCTTTAATAACTTTATTATTAGAAAAAATCAACACCTGTTGGATGTATTACTCTTTCGTGTCTACAGGGATTCCAATAAAACGTATTTTCTAATAATTGAGGATCTTTTATTTTGTCTCTCAAAAACAATCTCTACTGACGTTATTATCTAATATTATCTAAAAAAAGTAGAAAAAGATTATTTTTGATGTCAGTATCCTTTTCTGAGTGCCAATATTGAAAAAGATAAGATGAATTTCACGTACTAACTGCCTTTTTTTTAATAACAAGCAGGTTTGTTTTGAAATACACTTTCTTAATAAATGCAACTTAGTGGCTTAATTTTTGAAAACCTGTCAATTTATACGGCCGTTATCAACTAACATCCCAAAATCATTTCTTCAGAATCCCGTTCCAGGCGTTCTCCTCAGCACGCCTTATCACTTCCTTCAATGGAAGCCCGCATTCCTGACTTATTCGTTTACAATCTTCGAATTCGGCTGAAATATGGAGAACTTCATCAGAAGTGTCATGTGCTATCTTGACAGCTACCTGAAAGGTCTGCTTCCCTATCGTTATATTCACATTCTCCATCTTGCGTTCTGCAATAAAACGGTGCTTTGTTGGGAGGATACGAACTCCGAGGGTCCCAGTCTGTCTTATCAGCTCCCTTGCAATCCTTTCGCTGTCCTCGGGATGTGCGATGACATGTATGATGTGGCCAGTGCGTCCTTTTTTCATGGTGGCAGGTGTTATGGTGACATCTTTGGCACCGGTTTCCATGAGTGCCTCAAAAAGATTACCAAGCACTTCTCCGGTAACATCATCCACATTCGTCTCAAGGACTTCCATGTGGTCACGTGAAAGGACTCCTTTGGTCTCCATTAGCATTGTACGAAGAACGTTGGGCATTGCAGTCTCCGCATCCCCTGCACCATATCCGGTGGTCATTATCTTTCCAGGGGGGAGTTGGTCGCTGGGGTCTGCAAAATAAGTAAGTAAAGCAGCTCCCGTTGGGGTGAGCAGTTCCCTATCGCCGCTGCTATGTATCTCCAGACCACTTTCGCTGAGTATCTCGGTGGTCGCAGGAGCTGGCACAGGCAATGTACCATGTGCACTTCTAACACTTCCTCCTCCGACATTGATAGGGGTGCACAATATATTCTCTACCTTCATCTTGTGAATAGCATAGCAAGAACCTATGACATCTGCAAGTGCATCATCCTGACCTACCTCGTGGAAATGTAGTTGTTCAAGAGGCATGCCGTGAACCTTTGCCTCTGCTTCTCCAATGATCCTGAATACTGCAATGGCACTTTTTTCCACTTCTTCGGGAAGTTTCGCATCCTTTATTATGTCTATAAGTTCCTCGAATGACCGTATCCTTGCCCTGTCCTTTGTATGGATATGAACATCTGTGGCACGTATGCCGCATTTAGTGACATCTTCAACAGCTACGGAAACATCCACGGAGGCTTCGATAATTTCTGTTATCTCTTTCCTGTCTGCCCCAAGGTCGATAAGTCCTGCAAGTATCATATCTCCGGAGGCACCTGAAAATGGTTCAAATACAAGTGTTCTCATAGTATCCCGCCTCAAAACTCTTTCTTTCTCGCTTCTGCAACACTATTTGCTATCCTTGCGGCAAAAGCACCTGCAACGAATCCAGCATCGATGTTGACTACTGATAATATGGAACATGACTGCAACATCGAAAGGAGTGCAGCTTCTCCTTTGGCACCGGCACCGTATCCGATCGATACGGGTAGCCCTATCACAGGTACATCTATAAGGCTGGATACTACCGTTGGTAGAGTTCCCTCTCTTCCGGCTGCCACAACTATAGCGTCAGGTCTGTTCTCTTCAAAGACACTCATCTCGGATATCAGCCTCTGGAACCCTGCCACGCCCACATCGTATATCTGAATTGTACTGCACCCCATCTCTGAGGCAGTCATGCGTGCTTCCTCTGCAACATCGATATCAGCAGTACCGGCTGTAATGATGGCCACAGTGCCTCCTGTCCTTGGTACAGGGGTGCTGTCATGCACTACCGCTGTTCTTGAATGCATGTCCCATTCAATATTCTCCGGCTTGAATGCATTCCTAATGGCTGATGCATGTTCTTCATTAATGCGTGTAATAAGTGTTCTTCCCACAGCTTCATTGTGTGCTTTCACTATCTCTACTATGTCTTCAGGCTCCTTTCCTTCTGCAAGGATAGCTTCCATGTACCCTGTACGGTATTTGCGAAACGTGTCCAGTTTTGCGATATCGGAGACCGGAACGTATCCCATGGAACGTATCTGGCTTTCTGCGTTCACAAGGTCTGTACTTCCTTCTTTCACCTGTCGCAATATATTCTTCAATTCCATGCTCGATCCTTTTACCAATGGACTGGACTATATAAATAAAAGTCCCTTTTAGGCAAAGACTAATAACGATAGCTTGCTTTAAATGTAGTCTGATAGCGTGGAAATCAGGTACTAATCACAGGTTTAGAGATCATGTCACAAAGATCAAAAGATATGGCACTTCGTAATTTCAAAAAAGGGATGTCCCTTTTAGATGCCGGACAGCAGAAAGACGCTCTTGAGTTACTGCTTGTTGCTGAAAAGCAAGCAAAGGATGCAGATTCTATCGATCTGCTAATAAATACTCTTCAATCTGTTGCAGAAATAATGGAATCCAGAGGGGAAATTGATGCAGCTCTTGAGAGATATATGGAAGCATCTGAGCTACTGGATGATCTTGCAAAGTCCGACCCCACTTTTGTAGAGCACAAAGCCCTGGCTATGAACAAGGTCGCTACTCTTCTTGTCAATAAAGGTGATACAGAGCATGCCGGACCTTTCTTTGAGGAAACGATAAAAGCATATGATAAACTGCTTTCAAAAGAGCCGAATAATGTTGTTAATTGTTCATCTGCTTCATCTGCGCTCAATGATGCTGCTACCATCCTTGCTGAAATAGGTCAGCAAAAGGATGCAAAAGAAAGGTTCGAAAGAGCCCTTAAGTTATCAACTAAGCTCATTGTACTCGATCCTCTGAACAATTCCAATGGTATTAAAGCTCTGACCATTCAGACCAATCTTGCCAATCTTCTCTATGATATGGGAATTCTGGAAGATGCAAGAATGAATTTTGAAAGTGCTTATGGCGGATATTCCGGACTGCTAAAGAACGATACCTCTGACAATTTGTTCCGTGACCACCTAGTAGATATACTGGATAAACAGGTCCATGTCCTTCTTGATATGCAGGAATACGATGCTTCCAGCAAAAAGCTTCATGAACTGTTGGATATGCTTCAAAGTCTCGCAAAGGATGAACCACGTTTCCTTGAAAGAATCACTGATTCTATTTTCGGACTGGTAAATCTTGCCCGCGACAATGCGGATCGGGGAATGCTTGCCGATGCCCGTTCAAGGTATGAGTTCACACTTACTGTTCTTATGGATCTTATACAGGATGAGCCTGATTACGCAATTTTCCTTCCAACGGTCCGTACGATACTTACTGATCTGGAATCTCTTCTTGAAACTGATAATGATGTCAGCGAAAAGGAAGCCGATCTCAATATACTCATCTCTATGTACGAGAAGCTTTCCACTCTTGATACTTCTGATCTCTCATATGCTACAAAGATCTCCGAACTCAATGACCGCATGGTGCACCTTCTGATAGGTGCTGGTCGCCTTGATGATGTTCGTGCAAAGGCTGCTCTAACTCTTGACGACCTCATGGATCTGATACAGGAGGATCCTAAGAATGTCAATTTACTTTCTATGATCCGTGAGATGCTGGATGATCTGGAATCTCTTCTCGACACTGATCGTGATGTCAACGAACATAAGTCTAATCTCAATACCCTCATCTATATGTACGAGAATCTTTCCGATATTTATCCTTCTGACGTATCTTATGTTACAAAGATCTCCGATCTCGATAACTGCATGATACGTCATTTGATAAATTCTGGTCGTCTTGATGATGCCCGTTCAAGGTCTGATTCCACGCTTGATGTTCTTATGGACTTGGTTCAGAAGGAGCCTGACAATGTTACTTTCCTTTCCATGATCCATACGATCATTAATGACATGGAATCTCTTCTTGAAACTGACATGGATGCCAGCAAACAGGAATCTAACCTCAATGCCCTGATATCTATGTACGAGATGCTTTCCAATATCGATCCTTCCGACTTCTCTCATCATGTAAAGATCGCTGAACTCAATGAGCGTATGGGTCGTTTTTTAATGAATGCTGGTCGTCTTGATGACGCTCGTTCAAGGTATAGTTCCACACTTAATGTTCTGACGAAATTGATCAAGGAAGAACCTGATAATACCAATTTCCTTTCTATATTCCGTACAATAGTGAACGATATGGAAGCTCTTTTTGAAATGAACGATGATGAAAGTGAAAAAGGATCTGATCTCAATGTTCTTATTTCTATATATGAGAACCTTTCCATTCTTGATCCCTCCGACCTTTCTCATCATGTGAAGATCGCCGAACTCAATGAGCGGGTGGGCAACCTTTTGATGAACGCCGGACGCCTCGATGCTGCCCGTGCAAAGTATGATTCAGCACTCACTGTTCTGATGGATCTTATTCAGGAGGATCCTGATAATGTCACTTTCCATTCTATGTTCCGTATTTTACTTGCAGATATGGAACATCTTCTTGAGGTTGATTGTGCTGACAGCGAAAAGGAATTTGATATCAATGTCCTTATCTCTATGTACGAGAAACTTTCCCAGCTGTATCCCTCCGATCTCTCCCATTATGTGAAGATCGCCGAACTCGATCACCGCATGGGCAATATTCTGATGAACGCCGGTCGTCTCTCTGCTTCCCGTTCAAAATATGAGTCCACACTTAACGATCTGATAAAGCTTATTCAGAAGGAACCTGGGAATCTCACTTTCATTTCTATAGTCCGTACGATACTTAGTGACATGGAGTCTCTTATCAAAATGAACGATAATGACGTTGAAAAAGAATATATTTTCAATGTCCTCATTTCTATGTATGAGAACCTTTCCACTCTTCATCCTTCCGATCTCTCGTATCTGGCAAAGCTCGCCGAACTCAATGAGGGCATGATCATCCTTTTGATAAATGCTGGTCGTCTTGCCGATGCCCGTTCAAAATATGATTCTACCCTTGACGTTCTTATGGACCTGTTACAAAAGGAATCTGATAATGTCACTTTCCTTTCTATGATACGTACGATACTTAGTGACATGGAATATCTTCTTGAGACTGATTATTCTGACACTGAACGGGAAGCTGAGCTCAATGTCCTCATCTCTATGTACGAGAAGCTTTCTACTCTTGATCCTTCCGATCTCTCGTATCATGCAAAGCTCGCCGAACTCAATGACCGTATGATCATCCTTTTGCTAACCACTGGTCGTCTTGACGAAGCTTGTTCAAAATGTGATTCCACGCTTGATGTTCTTATGGACCTGGTTCAGAAGGAGCCCGATAATGTCACTTTCCTTTCCATGATCCATACGATACTGAATGACATGGAATCTCTTTTCGAAACTGAAGGTGATGCCAGTAAAAAGGAAGCTGATGTCAATTTCCTGATCTCGATGTATGAGAAGCTTTCCACTCTTGATCCATCTGATCTCTCTTATCATGCAAAGATCGCTGGACTCAATGAGGGCATGATAATTCTTTTGATAAATGCTGGTCGTCTTGATGATGCTCGTTCAAGGTCTGATTCCACGCTTGATGTTCTTATGGACCTGGTTCAGAAGGAGCCCGATAATGTCACTTTCCTTTCCATGATCCATACGATACTGAATGACATGGAATCTCTTTTCGAAACTGAAGGTGATGCCAGTAAAAAGGAAGCTGATGTCACTTTCCTGATCTCGATGTATGAGAAGCTTTCCACTCTTGATCCATCTGATCTCTCTTATCATGCAAAGATCGCTGGACTCAATGAGGGCATGATAATTCTTTTGATAAATGCTGGTCGTCTTGATGATGCTCGTTCAAGGTCTGATTCCACGCTTGATGTTCTTATGGACCTGGTTCAGAAGGAGCCCGATAATGTCACTTTCCTTTCCATGATCCATACGATACTGAATGACATGGAATCTCTTTTCGAAACTGAAGGTGATGCCAGTAAAAAGGAAGCTGATGTCAATTTCCTGATCTCGATGTATGAGAAGCTTTCCACTCTTGATCCATCTGATCTCTCTTATCATGCAAAGATCGCTGGACTCAATGAGGGCATGATAATTCTTTTGATAAATGCTGGTCGTCTTGATGATGCTCGTTCAAGGTCTGATTCCACGCTTGATGTTCTTATGGACCTGGTTCAGAAGGAGCCTGATAATGTCACTTTCCTTTCCATGATCCATACGATACTGAATGACATGGAATCTCTTTTCGAAACTGAAGGTGATGCCAGTAAAAAGGAAGCTGATGTCAATTTCCTGATCTCGATGTATGAGAAGCTTTCCACTCTTGATCCATCTGATCTCTCTTATCATGCAAAGATCGCTGGACTCAATGAGGGCATGATAATTCTTTTGATAAATGCTGGTCGTCTTGATGATGCCCGTTCAAGGTCTGATTCCACGCTTGATGTTCTTATGGACCTGGTGCAAAAGGAGCCTGATAATGTCACTTTCCTTTCCATGATCCATACGATATTGACTGATCTGGAATCTCTTCTTGATACGGAATTTGATGCCAGTAAAAAGGAATCGGATCTCAATTTCCTCATCTCGATGTATGAGAAGCTTTCCACTCTGGTTCCTTCCGACCTTTCGTATCATATAAAGATCGTAGAACTCAATGAGCCAATGATCGGTCTTTTGATGAATGCTGGTCTTATCGATGATGTCCGTTCAAGGTATGGTTCTATTCTTAATATCCTGATGAAATTGATGGAAGAGGAGCCTGAAAACGTCACTTTCATTTCTATGTTCCGTAATGTATTGTCGGATATGGAAAGTCTTCTTGAAATTGACTGTGATGACAGTGAAAAAGAAGCGGATCTCAATGTCCTTATCTCTATGTACGAGAAGCTTTCTCTTCTTGATCCATCTGATCTTTCGCATCATGCGAAGGTGGCTGATCTCTATGACCGCATGGGCAGTTTTTTGATGAATGCTGGTAGGAATGTTGATGCACGTTCAAGTTATGATATGTCATTAAGCATCAGGAACATACTTATTGAGAAAGGTGAATCGCCAATGCTGCAGGAGTTCGGGATAGCTTCTATCAGGAACAATCTTGGTACGATGTTTGCACAGGATGGTGAGTTTGCAGAAGCCAAAGCAATGTTCGAGGCTTCCCTTAAAACGTATGTCGATCTTTTTGACAGGGATAAAGAGGATGCAGCATATCAGTACGGTGCTGCTCTTACATTGAACAATCTTGCAAAACTGTTCGCGGATATGGGTCGCGATGAAGATGCAAAGAGCATCTATGAATCAGCACTTGAGGCATATGTTGAATTGCTTAATGCTGACCCGGAGAATGTTCGTTACAAGAAACACGCTTCCATAACCCTTGATAATCTTGGTTCATTGCTTGGTGAGATGGGAAGGGGCGAAGATTCTATCCGTATGCATGAGGCAGCACAGGAATTAAGAAGCGAGATCTGAACAGGAAGTTCTTTTATAGGGATAGGTATTTCTTACGGAAAGTAAGATACCTCCCTTAAAATTGATGAGTTGATATTTTGAAAAATGATAATACGGTCTGTAATACTCCTCCGGAAATACTGGCTCCGGCGGGCGATGTCGATGCATTGATAGGTGCAATTAAAGGCGGTGCCGATGCTGTCTATTTTGGTGTTACGGACCTTAATGCAAGAAAAGGCGCGAAGAACTTTTCCGTAGATGATCTTGAGGAAACCATCGATCTGCTTCACTCTCATGGTATCAAGGCTTTCCTTGCATTGAACATACCTGTGAAACAGAATGAGCTCCAACATGCCCTTGATGTTGTGGATAAAGCATATTCGCTTGGTATCGATGCGATCATCCTTCAGGACCTCGGGCTTTTGAGCATCCTTCACAGGAGCTATCCTGACCTTGCGTTGCATGCAAGCACACAGATGACCATTCATACGATCGAAGGTGTGAACTTTATAGCAAATGCCGGTGCGGTCCGTGTCATTGTTTCGAGGGAACTTGAGGTCCGGGAGATCGAGGACATCGTTAAGAATTCCGATGTTGAGATCGAGATATTTGTACACGGTGCGTTGTGCTATTCTTATTCCGGTAAATGTCTTTTCAGCAGTTTCATTAATGACCGCAGTGCCAATCGTGGTGCGTGTGCACAGCCTTGCAGACGACCTTATGTTTTTGTTGTGAACGGTCGGAGCGTGAATGAGAAGATAACAGGTAGATTCCCTATCAGTTGTGCGGAGCTCTGCACTCTTTCCGAGATTGGTGATATTGTCAAAACCGGTGTGAAAAGCTTGAAGATAGAAGGCAGGATGAAAAGACCGGAATATGTGACCGAAAGTTCTCAGGCTTATAAGCAGGTCGTGGAAGCTTTCTGTGGTTCTAAGGAACTTAGTGAGGATGAGATCAAGGGATTCGAAAAAGACCTTGCGCAGTTGTTCTACAGAGGATTTACCAAAGGTTTCGTTCTTGGTGACAGGGATGTCGCACATCCGAAATACAGTTCAAGTTATGGTGTATTTTTAGGCAAGATCACCAATGTGAAGGATTTCAAGTACAATACAAGCATTACTCTGACATTGGACGAGGATATTCGTCTGAAAGATGGTGTGGGCATACATACAAAGGCCGGTGTTCTGGGATCAGCTGTGAATAAGCTTTTTGATGCAGATGGCGAGGAGATCAAAGAGGCAAATAAAGGGGATACTGTTACTCTTGAGATAAGCTCGAAGACCGGTAAGGCTGTTTCCGTTGGCAATGAGGTTTATCTGACTACAGATCAAAGACTTCTGGAACGTTTGCAGCGAACACGGAAACAGGGGTTGCCGGTTTCCATTGAAGTGGATGCAAGTGTGGATGAGGTTCTGAAGGTTAGGATATCTTCTACTTCTTTTAGTGCTGAGTTCGTTGATGATTTCGTAGTACAAAAGGCCCAGAAGGCACCGATGTCAAAGGAAAAGATCGTTGAGGCAATGGAGAAGCTCGGTGATACCTCATTTGAGGCAAAGGACGTCGATGTGAATATAAATGGTGATATTTTCATTCCCATGGGAGTGCTCACAAATGCCAGAAGACAGGCTGCGGATATGCTGCTGGAAAAGATACTGGCATCTTACCGAAGGGAAGAAAAGCATCCGAAGTTGTCCGATATGACACATTTCTGCGATGATAAGGCTGCCGTTGGATCTGAAATTACTATCCCTCTCCTAAGTGTGGAAGTAAAGAACAGCGGTGCTCTTTTTGATGCTGTGGAATGTGGTGCCGACATTGTTTATCTGCCGATCAGTAAATTTTCTGAATTGCTTTCAGAGGAGTATGCTGAAATGTTCAGGGATGTCAAGGAAACGGTGGAGATCGTTGTGCTGGCTCCCCGTATATCCCATGAAGCTGAGCTGAATGCACTTGTTCCAATGTTCGAGACCGTAAAAGAGGAAGGTCTGCGTATAGCTTGTTATACTCTGGGACAGGTCGAGTTGGCAAGAAAGATGAGCATTCCTTTTGTTGTGCAGAAGGAGTTCAACACATTCAATTCCTATACTTCGGATGAGTTCTACAGGGCAGGGGCATTCCGTGTGACCCTTTCCAGTGAACTCAATATGGATGAGATGAAAGATGTGGCAGATGATATCTCCTGCCGCGGTAAGTCTCACCAGCTCGAAGCGGTTGCACATGGACGGGAACTTATGCTCATAACCGAACATGATCTGCTAAAACCTCTTATCGATAATGGGATCACCATTGAAGGCAGTGAGGTCCTTCTTGTCGATTCGAAGAGTGATGAATATCCTGTTAAGCGTGTCGGGGAAAGGACGCTTATCTATGATTCAATGGTCATTGAGATGCTGGACCATGTGGACAAGTTCGAAGAATGCAGGATCGATGTGATACGTCTGGACCTTTCCCTTTATGGTAAAAAGGATGTTCAGGAAATTACATCTGCATATCGCCGGGTCATGGATGGTAAGGATGCGGTCATCTATTCCAAACGGGGTTCTGATTTCACTTCCGGTCACTATTTCAAAGGTGTGTGATGTGAGAAAGGTCGTACTTGCTTCCGCCTCTCCTCGCAGGAAAGAGCTGCTTTCCCAGTTGATCGGGAATAATTTTGAGGTATGCGTTAGCTCGTACGAAGAAACTCATCGCCATGACATGACAGTTGAGGAGTTGGTGGTCTTTCACTCTTTGGAGAAAGCAAAGGATGTTGCCTTAAGTTTCGATTCGGGCATCATCATCTCCGCGGACACTGTTGTTTTCTGTGAAGGAGCCGCTCTGGGGAAACCACATACTCCGGAAAAGGCAAAAGAAATGCTTGAAAGTATAAGTGGGAAGTCTGTTCAGGCTATCACCGGAATGACCGTTCTCGATATGGATTCCGGTAAATGTGTCAGTGAATACGTGAGTACGGATGTTAATATGAAACAGATGTCCTCTGATGAGATCGTATCCTATGTGAATTCAGGAGAACCGCTTGACAAAGCTGGAGCTTTTGCAATACAGGGGAAAGGGGCTGTACTTGTTGAAAGTATCCATGGGGATTTCTTCAATGTCGTTGGTCTTCCCCTTTTCAGGCTTGGTACAATTCTTCAGGAAATGGGTATCTCTATCTTTGATGATGGTTGATGTTCGATACTCCTGTCAGACCCTTTTCAATTTTATTAAATTACAGTTCACCGAAAAAGACATAAGCGATGTTCTTCAACTATTTTTAAGGAGTGGTTATCATGGCAACAGCAAAATGGAATGGGGTTTTACTTGCGGAAAGTGATTCGGTAAAAGTGATCGAAGGAAATCTTTATTTTCCACCTGAGTCAGTGAACAAAGAACTTTTTAGGGAGTCGGATACTCGTTACCAATGTCCCTGGAAAGGCCTGGCATATTATTTCGATATAGTTGTCAACGAGGAAGAAAATAAGGACGCTGCCTGGTCCTATCTTGAACCGAAAGAGGCAGCAAAAGAGATTGCGGGTCATTTTGCTTTTGGGAATGGGGTTGAGTTAATCCCTTAATCTACCCTTTTTGTGCTTGCAGCCATCTTATCCGGGTCAACTACAACTTCAATAAGCGATGCCTTTTCAGATGAGAATGCTTTTTTAAGTGCAGCATCGAGATCTTTCGGGTCTTCTATCCTGTAACCTTCACCTCCGGCAGAGTTAGCAAATTCCGCGAAGTCCGGATTCGGGAAACTCACACCGTATTCGGGATAATTATCCCGTAGCTGTTCTTTCTTTATGTTCTTGAGCTTACCATCGTTAAAGACTATGACATTAATGCCAAGGCCTTCTCTTACAGCGGTAGTGAAATCTCCCATTAACATTGCAAAGCCACCATCACCTGTCACACAGATGACCTGCTTATCCGGATAATCAAGTTTTGCTGACAATGCCGCTGGCAATGCAAATCCCATACTTGCAATATTTGCGGACATGAACGTTCTCTGTCCTTCACACATGAACTTCTTGTAGAACCAGTATGTATGGTCCCCAACATCGACACAGATGATCGCATCTTTGTCTGCATGGCGTTTTATGGCCTGTATCACATAACCGGAATTTATCGGAATGGAAAGGTCGTTCGATTCAGTTTCAAGTTCTTCGTGGTGTTCCTGTTTCATTCTGTCGATATATTCAAGGAATTCGGTGTTCTCTCTCTTCCTCTCAATAAGTGGCAGAAGTTTTTGGAGAACAAGTTCCGCATCACCGACGATCCCCGCATCAACGTCAAAGGTCTTACCGAGCTTTGTCGGATCGATATCTATCTGTACTATCTTTATTCCCGAAGGTACAAGGTTAGCCTGCCTGAAACCGGAACCCATTATAACTATCAGATCGCAGTTCTTTATTGCCTTTGCAGCGTGTTTCGAACCGATGGATCCCAGTACTCCAAGGCTAAATCTATCATTTTCGTGTACAACACCTTTTGCTCTTGATGTGGTTGCAACAGGTGCGTTCAGTTTTCCAGATAGCTCTTTTATCAGCTTTCCACTGTGCCTGGATCCCCAGCCTGCAAAAAGAGTGACCTTCTGACATTCATTGATAAGGTCTGCAGCCTTTTGAACGTCAGCATCCTTTGGAGATGTTTTGTTGGAAAATACTCTTTTTTCGATGGAATAAACCTTCTCATCAAGTTTTTCTGCAAGTATGTCTGTTGGTGTGCTCAATACTGATACGCCGGGTTTCTTGAAAGCATATTTAGTCGCCATTGTGACAAGCTTAAGGGCTTGATTCTCCCTTGCAATGGTCTCTGCGAATTCCGTGAATGGTTTGAACAGTTCTATCTGGTCTATTTCCTGGAACGCCTCACTTCCAAGGTACACTTCCGGGATCTGTCCCGCAAATGCAAGTACCGGACTTCTGTCAGTGGCAGCGTCCATCAATCCGGTTATCAGGTTAGTGCAACCCGGACCTGCTATGGACATGCATACTCCGAGCTCTCCGGTCATCTTCCCGTGAGCTGATGCCATAAAAGCAGCTGTTTCCTCATGTCTTGTAAGGATGAACTTTATCTTTTCGCTCTTTCGGATGGCTTCTATCAGCGGCAAATTGGAATCTCCTGGTATTCCGTAAACATACTTTACGCCAAAGACCTCCAGTTGCTCAATGATCTTCTCTGCAACAGTTGTCTTTATACCTTCCTTATCTTTGCCCCCTACCTCTGAAGTAAATGCAGACTTTGGAGCGCCACAGACAGGACATGTGAAGTCGTCAGGCAGGGACTCGAAATCCTGCCCTTCCGCTTCTTCATCATAGACCCAGTTACAGACGGAACATCTATATTTTCCCATGTTATATCCTCACAGAAAGTGTATTTTAGTTCTTCTCGTCTTTGAATTCAATGTGCCAGTGTTCTCCGCTACAGAACGGCTTGTTCTTCGAAGCACCACATCTGCAAAGGGTGAAATGTTCTTTTGATTCGGGAGTGTTTCCTTCAGGATCATCGAACTCGATACCACCGACAGCATCGTAGGGTCCGTCCTTTGTGACAGTTATGCCTGGTTTTCGGTCAACATCTTTGTGCAGGACTCCGTCCTTTGTGTAACTAAGAGCACCGGATGGACACATCTCTACGACCCTGATTATGTCTTCAACACTTGCACCATTAGGGTCGATCCATGGTTCTTCTTTCATTCTGAAAACGGTTGGCAGATTATCTGTGCAGTATCCACGATGGGAACATACTCCCCTATTGTCATGGATCGTGATCCCTTCTCCAACATAGTTATCGACTTTATCAGGTTGTCTGCCTTCGACCTTTTCGCCTGTGAATCCCACTTTCAAATGTGTTCCGTCACAGAACGGTTTGTTCGAGGAATGGCCACAGCGGCAAAGAGCTACCATGGGCTGCGGCTCGAATGTATCTCCTTTTGAGTTATTCAGGTCCTTAAGCTCTTTTACAATGTATGGCCCATTCGTTGATGGCTGGATGGATGTTTTGTTGTCTGTCATTTCTTAGTTCCCCCTTCAATATCAATAATTTCACTGTTTGTCCATATGGATGTCCAGTTGTGGATATGGTA
This sequence comes from Methanococcoides alaskense, assembly GCF_027594145.1. Classification (GTDB taxonomy): domain Archaea; phylum Halobacteriota; class Methanosarcinia; order Methanosarcinales; family Methanosarcinaceae; genus Methanococcoides; species Methanococcoides alaskense. The sequence continues at coordinate 189,498 of NZ_JAQFFK010000001.1, forward strand.
TCTCAATGTCTGCTTCCTTGTATGCATTCAGGATGCCGTTCGTCAATGCACCTTTGACGCCCCAGTAATTCGCTGTATTTGTCCATGCGCGAAGTTGCAGGTTCACTGATGAATCTGCGAGTGCAGTGGTTACAACAGCTGGTGTTGGATCTGTAAGCACCATTGAATTATCTTTCATAAGCTCCATGGCAACCTTTAATGCATCCTCGAGTTTGGTATCGTAACTGACTCCCACATCAACATCGACTCTCCGGGTGGGCATTCTTGTCGCATTGACAATGGGGCTTCCCCACACCAGTTTATTTGGTATTGTGATGAGCTTGTTGTCAGGTGTGAGCAGGTCGGTCGCCATTATACCTACTTCATGTACGGTTCCTGAATGCCCACTTACCATTAAGAACTCGCCTTTATCAAAAGGTCGAAGTGTGGCTATCCAGACACCTGCTGCAATATTCGTCAATGTGTCCTGCATTCCAAAACCAAGAATCAGGCCGATAACTGCTGAAAGTCCGACAATGACCGAGCTAATGTCAGATCCAAGCATTGATACTGTTGCAAGGATGACTGCGACATAGAGAAGTGCAAGGATGAATTTTGACAGAAACTCTACGATAAGTTCCGGTAGATCTGTTTTCTGCAATCCGTTCTTGAATATTTTTATGAGGACCTTTGCAACAATGATTCCTAATACGAGTACTATCAATGCTGATAAAAGGTCAAAATAGGTCAATTCCATGTATGGTATATTTTGCGATAACATTAGACCAACTCCCCAGTTTTATTTAATAACTAATGTTCTGTTTTCATGGTAGATATATAGTACCTTTCCACTTCCAAAATGCTTCTTCTTCTAAATAAATCAATATTTGAATATTTTCTTCGATCTATCCTTAATAATAATTGACAAAATGTTTTTATATAATAAATTATGTGTAGGGGCTGACTCCAAACGAGGGGGTGTGTCCAATTCCACTCCTCCTCCAACTCATTCATAGCATTAATTTTTCTGTTCCATATTCTATTAATGTGTCTCAAAGTCATGTTTTCTATCTTGTGTTCAATTAATTTTTTTCTTGGAAATCCTCTCTTTTATGCAGGGCGATTTATCGACACACAGCTGTTTTAATATTCATACAAGCCATTCAAAACAAAAGCTTTATATATTGGTGCGAATATTAGAAAATCTAACCATTCGATTATCGAATTATACGATTATCGAATCTTATGTGGCCAAGTTATGATCTTAAAAATTACGGAGGTGCATTGTGGATAAAAAAAAACAAATGGTAGAGTTGCATCTTGAAATTGACTATCTGAAAAGAAAAATGGAAAGCAACCTTGTCGGTCAGTTCGTTGAAAAAGATGATATTTGTTTGAACAAAACCGCAAATATGGCTATTCATTTTATAAAACGTGAAGGGGAGGTCATGCCTTCCAATCTTGCAAAATATCTGGAGATCAAGAAGAGTAGTGCCACAAGCCTGATCTATTCTCTTGAAGCGGAGGGACTCGTTTATCGAAATGACGATCCGTCTGATCGCAGAAAAACATTATTGGGTCTCACTGAAAAAGGGCTGGAACGATCTGAATATATGCTCGATAAAATGTGCAGTGTCGCATCAGAATGTATGTCCGATCTGAGCGATGAGGATATTGATGAAGCACTAAATGCACAGAAGGTCCTTATCAAATTCCATAAACATATGCACTCACATGCTCTTTTGATCCTTGAGAAGATAGCTCGGGAAAAACGTTCGGATAATAATTAAGGAGGTAGTCATCATAAAGAACTTATTCGAAAAACTGGGAATCTTTATTGAGAACAATACTATCCCTATACTATTAGTAGCTTTATTGCTCGTCCTTGTCTCTGTCCAGGGTGCACAGAACATTACTATGGAATCTGGAACTGATACATTTGTTGAAAAAACTTCCCAGTTGTATCAGGATTTTGATCACCTTTATATGAACATCTTCGGTACGGAAGCCATTGTTATAATTATAGAGGACGGTCAGGTAAATGATCCCGCTTTGTTGCAGGCGATGGACCGGCTTGATCATATGTCTTCGTCGCTGCCCGGTGTAGTGGATGTTCAAAGTGTCGCAACAGTTGTTAAAGATGCTAATTTCGGTCTTACCGGTGATGCATCACTGCCTGAAGACAAGGCAGAACTACAGTCTCTGATAGATAATCATGTTCCTGAACAACTGATGCCTGACAGTACTCACACACTTGTTTATGTCGAGATTGCAGGTTCGTTAACTGATGACCAGAAACAGGAGATACTGAGGGAGGTCGAAACATCTGTAACCTTTGCAGAATTCCCTCCTGACTATAATGTAATAGTAACAGGAGAACCGGCTTTCATGGTCTCCATGAACAATGCCATGATGTCAAGTATGGGTGTATTGCTTGGGCTTTCAGTTGTCCTGATGATCGTTGTCCTGTATCTTGTGTTCGGTCATGTCAGGTGGAGGTTAATGCCTCTTGCTATTGTTCTGCTGGGTATAATATACACATTTGGTGCCATGGGCTATCTGGGGATTCCAATGACCATGGTCTCAATGGCCGCATTCCCTGTACTGATCGGTCTGGGTATAGATTATGCCATCCAGTTCCATAATCGTATAGAAGAGGAGCTTGGACGTGGTGCGACACCGGCAGAGGCAGTGGTGGAGACTATCAAGCACACCGGTCCTGCTGTCCTGATCGCACTTATAATAACAGCACTGGGATTCTTTTCCCTTTTGACATCAAGCGTACCTATGATACAGGATTTTGCGAAACTGCTTCTCATAGGTATTGCGATGTGTTTCCTTGCTTCCCTGTTCGTAGGTGTGACTGTGATATATGGCCTTGACAACATGCAATCTATACGCAAGAAGAAGTTCGGACACTTGTCCCTGAGTGGCAAAAACAAATCAAAGACATCATCTCCCGGTCCTGGAGAACCCAAGCCGGATATTCTGGACAGGATGCTGGGTCTTACTACCCGTTTCACCATAAAACATCCTTTCATGATCCTATCAATTGCTGTTCTGCTTTGTGCCGGCGGCTTGGTGGCTGATACTCAGGTAGGGATTCAGACAGATACGCAAACCTTTGTCCCACAGGACCTGCCGGCATTGATCCAACTAGGCCATCTTTCTGATATTACAGGTGGTGAGGACCAGCTGAACATTATCATCAAGACTGACAATGTTGCTGATCCTGACACTTTGAAATGGATGGATGAGTTCAGCTCTCATGAAGTAGATAGCCGGAACAATATCATCGGGGCGGAAAGCATGGCCAGTGTCATTAAGTCGATGAATGGCGGTATAATCCCTGAAAGTGAGTCTGAGATCAGATCTTTGTATGAACAGATACCTGGTCAGCAAAAAGACCGTTTCATGTACGGTGAGAACATGCTCCTGCTTAACCTGAACGTTGGTGACGTAATGGGAAGTATTGGGATGGAAGGATTTGAAGTCCTCACGGATATTGTGAGGGATGATGTGCTGTGGATGTCCCCTCCTCCCGGAATGACAGCTACGATAACCGGAAGCAACGTTGTGTTCATAGAAGTTATCGGAGCCCTTACGTCCGGACGTATCTTTATGACATACCTGGGATTGGGGCTGGTATTTGGTGGACTGTTTCTGATCTACCGCGATCTCCTCAAAGCGCTTGTTCCCGTTATTACCATGTTCATGGTAATTGGGTGGTCTGGAGGGCTGATGTACCTGCTGGGTATGGAATACAATCCAATGACAGCTACACTGGGAGCACTCATCCTTGGTGTGGGTTCCGAGTATGCTGTACTTATGATGGAGAGATATTTTGAGGAAAAGGAAAAAGGTGCCAGTCCTGAAGAAGCAATGACCGAAGCAGGAGTAAAGATCGGAAAAGCGATAGTCATTTCCGGACTTACGACATTGTTCGGTTTTTCTGCACTGATTGCATCAGATTTCGGTATGATCAGCGGCTTCGGTATGATCACTGTAATAGATGTAGGGCTTGCCTTATTCGCAACATTTGTGATCTTCCCACCTGTGATGGTGTTGCTCGACAATTTCCGCGAAAAAAGGAATGCAAAAAAAATAATGCCTGAAGCATTCGAAGATAATATAGAAACGATCGAAATTGCAAAATATAGCACTGACCCGGAGGCTGATGCCTTTTGATGAACTGTAAAAACAAACAAAAGAACAGATATGTGAATTCAGTGGTCATAGTGGCTGTCCTGCTGACCGCGACATTGTTCGCGGTTACTGCATCTCCTGTAGCAGGAGCAAAAGAGTTCGTACAGCCGACCTATGAGTTCTCAACCAATTATTATGATGCCTACGGTGAACCTGATCTCTATGTTTCCGTTATTGGGGACACTGAGTTCGAGAGGGGCGAGACTGCACAGGTACGCGTTGTCCTTTCAAACAGGGGTGTACTGTATGGGTTTAAGGCCAAGACCTATGTTGATACGGAAAATGGAGATCATGCAAAGTCCCTGAAAGAGCTCGAATATGAGTTATTGAGGACCACTGCTTTTGGTTTAAAGACTGAGATGGTCTCGACCACAGATTATATAGAGGTCGATCCGATCACAAGTATCCAGACACTCGAGAGTCTGTACCCGGGAGTATTGCCGGATGACCCGATGTCCTTTGCCATCACCATCTCCGATAACGCACCTGCTGGCACTTATATGCTCTTACTTCCTGTCAGTTATGAGTTCCAGAGTGAGGTTGAGATGACTGATGGAAGTATTGTCAGACTTGGTCTGCCTGACCTTGATCATACAACATTCTATAAGACAAGGAACACGACCCTTCAGATCCCGGTGATCGTCGAACCGGCAGCAAAGTTCGTAGTATCCGATGTGGAAGGTGAACTTACATCCGGGCAGTCAGGTGTCATCAATGTGACCTACACAAATGTAGGTGAGATCGAAGCATCTGATGCTTTTGCCAGGATAGTTGTGATGAAACCGTTGAGTTCCGACAAGTCAGCTGTGAACCTGGGTAATATTGCACCGGGTGAGAGCAAGACCGCATCATTCGACCTTGCTGCAGATATCTCTGCGGTGGAGAAGGATTATGGAATTGACAGTGAGATCAAGTATCGTGATGAGGACGGAGATCTGCAGTTCTCGGATAACATTATTGTTGAGGTCCCGCTCAAGTCAAGGGATGCAGGTATAAGCATCACTACGTTGGCAATTGCAGGAATTCTCCTGATGGTAGCTTACATGGGATACAATACTTTGAGGAAGGCTAAAAAAGCTAAGTAATGTTTTGAAATTATCTAATTTACAATATCAAGAGGACTAATTATGTTTAAAATGACAGATTCCAGATACGCTTTGCCAATTATGGCTTCACTTGCTGTATTGTTGCTTTTTATAGCACCAGTACATGCAGCGTCTACACTGCCATCGAATGGTGAGTTCACGGCAGCTAATGCGGAACTACCTGATTTCTTCAATTTTGATGAGAACTATTATACAGTATATGGTGGTCCCGATGTGACAGCGACTCTCCTCGGCGACAATGAGTTCGAACGTGGTGATACTGTCACACTGAACCTCGATCTAATGAACAAAGGTCTGATCACAGGTTTCAGGTCCGAGGAAGATGACTTCTACCTTACTCAGCTGGAACAGAAGTTGCAGAACACTGAAATGTCCTATGAAGCCCAGCGAACAACAGCTATCGGTATTGTTGCTGTCCTGACACCTCTGGATCCTGCTGTTAAAGTTAAATCCGGTCCTCAGGAAGCAGGTACTCTTGTATCAGGGCAGATGACCGAGTCGCCTGTCAGCTTTAACATCGAGATCTCGGATAATACAGAGGCAGGCGGCTACCCCATGCGCCTTGATCTCTATTATGGATACCAGAAGAATGTCCAGATAAATGGTGACAATGAAACTGACCTTGGTATTACAAATATGGAGGTTGGACTCTGGTATGATATGGGCACACAGAACACGACCTTTGACATATATGTGAAGGATGAGGCAAGGTTCGAGGTGACCAATGTTACGGGTGAACTATATCCTGATTCGGAAAGTATGATCTATGTTACTTATGAGAATGTAGGTGACCTTCCAGCAAAGGATGCTACTGTAAGGATAAGTGCGGCTGATCCGTTCAGTACTACTGATGATCAGGCATTTTTAGGTACACTTGGATCCGGTGAGAGCACAGTTGCAGTTTTCAAGCTCAAGGTCGATGATCTTGCAGTTCCAAAGGCTTACGCTTTGAACAGTGAGGTCAAGTATGAGGATATCGATGGACATGACCAGATCTCGGATACGGTGAAGATCAAGACCGATGTACTTCCGGCATCTGCAAATGGTGATGGTCCCAATATGTTTGTGATAATTGGTGCAGGTGTGGTAATAGTGCTTGCAGTTGCGGGATATTTTGTTTATCGAAGCAGGTCTTCAAAGAAAGTTGGCGATGAGTGATCTTATCGCCTTTATTTTTTTAAGTGCTTTTTTATTGTTATGCTTTGATGTTTTGTTTGATATAACATAAGTAATAAGTATAGTATGATATTATTATGGTTGAAATCACTTATATATTAGAAATGACATGGTATCACAAACTTTAAAGCAGTTACATTTAATCTAGATACTTATATTACATCACACTTTTATTTTAGCCCGATCGGGAGGGAAATCAAAAATTGAGTCAGCCTTGTGTTAATATTGGTATGGTAGGTCATGTCGATCATGGAAAAACGACGCTTGTAAGCGCGCTGTCCGGTGTATGGACAGATACGCACAGTGAAGAAATGAAGCGTGGTATATCTATTAGATTAGGGTATGCAGATACTACTTTCCGGAAGTGTCCTACCTGCCCGGAGCCTCAGGGCCTTAGCGTTGCTAAGACCTGTGAGCACTGTGGGACTAAAACGGAAGAGGTCCGTACCGTGTCATTTGTAGATTCTCCTGGTCACGAGACCTTGATGGCAACAATGCTCTCTGGAGCTGCTATCATGGATGGAGCTATTCTTGTCATTGCTGCGAACGAGGAATGTCCTCAGCCACAGACTAAGGAACATCTTATGGCCCTGAACATCATCGGTATCAAGAATATCGTGATCGTGCAGAACAAGATAGATCTTGTTCCAAAGGAAAAGGTCATTGAACATTATCATCAGATCAAGGAATTCGTTAAAGGAACGGTTGCAGAGGATGCACCGATTGTTCCGATCTCCGCACAGCAGAACATCAATATCGATGTTCTCATCGGTGCGATGAACGAAATGATCCCAACTCCAGTGCAGAAACTTGACAAGCCTGCACACTTGCTTATTGCAAGGTCTTTCGATATCAACAAACCTGGAACACCTATTGATAAGATCGCAGGTGGCGTTATTGGTGGAACCCTTACAGCAGGTACACTAAAAGCAGGTGATGATATTGAGATACGTCCAGGACGTAAGGTCGAGAGCGAGAATGCTGTTAGATGGGAGCCCATCTTCACCAATGTCAATCTTATAATTGCAGGGAAGGAAAAGGCCGATGAGGCAACTCCTGGTGGGTTGCTTGCATTGGGTACCGGTCTGGACCCAAGTATCACAAAGAGTGATTCCCTTACGGGACAGGTTGCAGGTGTACCTGGTACATTGCCGCCAACACGTGACTTGTTCACTCTTGAACTGAAGTTACTTGAACGTGTAGTGGGTGTGTCCGATGAGGAATCCATTGGTAAGATCAAGACCAGTGAACCTCTTATGCTCAATGTCGGTACTGCAACTACTGTAGGTATCGTTACTAGTGCACGTGAGGATGTCGCAGAGGCAAAGTTAAAGCGCCCGGTATGTGCTGAGGTCGGTTCCATGGTAGCTATCAGCAGACGTATTGGTTCACGCTGGCGACTTATTGGTGTTGGAGTAATCAAAGATTGAAGGTTATAATCGATACGAACGGTTTTATGATACCAGTTCAGTTCAAAGTAGACATCTTTGGTGAACTGGAGCGCCTCGGGTACGATGATTTCGTTGCGCCCCAGGCGGTCATCAATGAGCTCAAGGCACTGGTCAAGAAGTACAGGGGCGAGAACCGAACTGCAGCAAAGGTTGGACTTTCGTTATCAGATCGATGTACTCTCGTGGAAAGGGCAGGAATTGCGGACGATATCATCCTCCAGCTTGCTCTTGATACAGATGCAGCAGTGCTGACCAATGATGTTGGTCTGGTAAAGCGTCTTAATGATGCGAATGTTACCGTTGTGCGTTTGCGTCAGAAGAACCGTTTGGATATAATGTGACCATCATATTATAATTTTAGTAACAGTTTAAATTAATGCAGGGCATATTGGAGATCGAGATATGTATAAAAGGATGAAACTTAAGGACACGATCCGTGTAGCTCCCCGTCTGTTGGGCGAAGATGTAGGAGTTAGCGTAAAGGATGCGTTAAAGGAGAAGCTTGAGGGCAGGGTCGATAAGGCGCTGGGCTCCATTGTCGCTGTCACTGATATTGAAGAGATAGGTGAAGGGCATATCCTTGTAGGAGACGGTGCTGTCTATTACGATGTGACCTTTGATGCTATTGTATTCGTCCCAATACTTCAGGAGGTCATGGAAGGTCTGGTAGTAGAGACCGTAGAATTCGGTGCTTTTGTCAGCATTGGTGCTATGGATGGTCTTTTACACGTTAGCCAGATTACTGATGATTTCATGTCCTACGATGGTAAGAATGGTAGGCTTATCAGCAAGGTCGGAAACCGTACTCTCTCAGAAGGTGACAAAGTGCGTGCCCGTATCGTTGCTGTGAGTACCAATGAGAGAGAACCAAGGGACAGTAAGATCGGCCTGACAATGCGTCAGCATGCTCTGGGCAGGTTCGAATGGCTTGAAGACGCACGCAAGCCTAAGGCCGATGAATCTAAAAATAAAGATGAATAAACCGAGGTGTTTCTAAATGGTAGATCAGGTATGCCGTGAATGTCACAGGATCGTTACAGGTCAGACATGTCCTGTTTGCGCTTCAAGCAATTTGAGTGATGACTGGAGCGGACTTGTCATTATCGTTGATCCTCAACGTTCCATAATAGCAGAAATGATCGGCGTTGAAGTTGCCGATAAATACGCTTTGAAGGTGCGGTAAGTTGGGTTTACATATTTCCTTACCAGAAAGCCTTCGGCCTCTTTTAAGGAAACCTTTCGGGGTCTTGTACACAGGTACTGGCGGTGATGCTGTCAGAAGTCTTGTAGATGATCTCGATAATCCCACAAAACTTATATCTGTGGGAGATGTTACTACTTTTCACTTGCTAGATTCAAATATCATTCCAGATATTCTCATCGTGGATGATAGGACAAAAAGGGCACCAGCTTCATCACAGGTCGTGTATGGAACAAAACATAAGGGATTCGCTGAGATAACAGTAGATAATCCCCCCGGGGTAATAACCGAGGATTTGATCGGTGTGATAAGCGATGCGATATTGTCTGATAAAAATGTTCGAATTTTCGTACAAGGCGAAGAAGATCTTGCAGCTTTGCCTGCGATACTAATGGCACCTTTGAATTCGGTGGTCCTTTATGGTCAACCGGATAAAGGTGTGATGCTTGTAAGGGTTACAGAATCCATAAAAGCAGAACTTAAGGATCTATTTGATAAGATCCTTGAAAAACAGGATCATAAAGAACAGTTATACAACGTGCGGAGGAAATTAAATGGATATTAATATTACTGAAGACAAAAATAATGCGCTTCTCAACAGGCGTGAAATGATGTTCGATGCAACATTCGAGGGTTCCACACCTTCAAGGATCGATGTCAGGGGCAAACTGGCTGCAATGCTTAACGTACCCCTTGAACTTGTCATCCTTCAGAAGTTCGAGAACAGCTACGGTATGTCTGCAGCAAATGGCTATGCAAAGATCTACGAAGATGCAGTTCGCATGAATGTCGTAGAGAAAGAATATGTCCTCAAAAGGAACGCACTTCCTGAGGCAGAAGTTGTAGAAGAAGCAGGTGAGTAAACATGGCTGTCAAAGACTACTATAAAGTAAACGGCGAATCCATTGAAAGGCTAAGGCAGTTCTGCCCACGCTGTGGTGATGGTGTCTATCTTGCAGACCACAAGGACAGACTTACCTGTGGCAAATGCGGATACACTGAGTTCAAGAAATAATATTGATAAATGGCATCACCTTTGATGTGATGCCCTTTTTTTAGTTTTTATTTTTAATAATCAGGCAGAACAGCTTTTGCCTCGGGCTCTTTAAGGTTATTCAAGCTCTTTCTCTTCTCTGTAATTGCGAAGTGCAAGCTCAATGGTCATATGAAGACTGTTCTCTTCAAAAGGCTTGATAATATATCCGTAAGGCTTTGTTCTTTTAGCTCTCTCTAATATCTTATCATCCGAATAGGCAGTGAGGAAAACTACTGGGACATCGAAGCTTTTTCGTATCTTGTCTGCAGCTTCGAGTCCATCCATATCACCTTTTAGCATAATGTCCATCAATATAAGGTCTGGAAATGTGATCTCCGCCTTACTGATCGCCTCTTCTCCCGACGACGCGATACTGGGGACAAGGTATCCAAGGTTCTTAAGCATCTTCTTAATACCTAATGCGACGATCTTCTCGTCTTCCACTATCAGTATCTTGGTCTGGCTCATCATTTATCCTCTTTCAATTGTATTTTTCTTCTGTAAATTGAATTATGAACTTTGTTCCATTGTCCTTTTTAAGTTCAATGTTTCCATCGATCTGCTCAACAAGGTTCGTCACAAGCTGTAATCCAAGGGATTCGGTATCTCTGAAATCTATATCATCTGGTATGCCACTGCCATTATCGCTGACCGTTAGCATAAAATCGTCTCCGCGGTGCTCAATATCCACGGATATGATACCTTTCTCGTTCTCGTCCTTATCCTCAAATGCATACTTAAGTGAGTTAGAAACAAGCTCATTGATAATAATTCCAAGTGGAACTGCAGTATCCATGTTAAGGAAAACATCCGCGACATCAAGTTCGATGGCGATATTCCTGTTACCTACTACGTAGGACTGGGAAAGGTATGTAATAAGATTCTTTGTATAATCTGCAAAATCGATACTTTCCATATCTTCTGACTGATATAACTTCTCATGGACCAGTGCCATTGTCCTGACCCTATCCTGGCTGTTCTTGAAAGCATCTCTTACTTTTTTGTCCTTGAACTTATCTGATTCCAGGTACAACAGCGTTGATATCACCTGCAGGTTATTCTTGATACGGTGATGGATCTCTTTCTTGCGAATTTCCTCTACCTTTAGTAATGCCTCTTCTGCACGTTTCCTTTCATCTATATTTACAATGATGCCTTGTAGGTAATCCACATTTCCTTCTGCATCACGGCGGATAAAGGTCCTCTCATCGGCCCAAACGATTTTGCCATATTTGGTCAGTATCCGATATTCAATGGTAAACTCATTTGCTCCCTCATCGCATTTTTTCTGTAGCTGTTCCTCAACTCTTGGAAGGTCCTGTGGGTAAACGATATCTGCATAAGTTACTTTGCCGGATGCGAAATCCTCAGTTGAATATCCGAACTGTGAAATGTTCTTTGATACGAAATCAATAGGCCATCCTTTCTCTGCTCTCCACTTGAAAACAATTATAGGACTATTCTCAACAACCCTCTCCATCTCTTCTTTCATCTGGTTGGACTGTTCAAGCTCCTTTGAATATCGTATAAGCTCTTCTTCCGCTTTCTGCCGCTCGGTGGTCGCACTGTAAAGGGACTTTCTTGTCTTCTCGATGCCGTCTGTAAGTATCCTGAAATCCCCTTCTCCCTTTAGTTTGATCTTACGGGTGAAATCCTCATTCTGGAATGCTGTCAGAACAGCGTTCGATTCATCGATAATGGCATTGATCATTGTTGCGAAACTATCGAGGGTATCTCCAATATGTTTGAACTCTCCTTTCAGGTCAGTTGCCACACGTGTCTGGAGTTCACCCTTTGCCAGTTCATTGGTAACCCTCATGGTCTCTGTCATAGGTTGTGTAAATGCATCAAGGATCTCATTCAAACCTAATGGTATGTTCTTGAAATCGATATCGACGTCGGTATCAGCTCTGGCATGGAGTTCTCCGACCACAGCGGCATCTGACAGGTCCTTAAAATCAGCAACTATCTCATTGATGGGTCTTGTGACAAATCCGGCGATTATGGCCGCAAGTCCTGTCATGAAAAGAATCGATATTGTGGATATCACAATGAGGTTGTTACGCAATTCAGTAACGCCAGCAAGCATTTCATCCTTTGGTACTACGAGAACAAAAGAGAAATTCCCTGTTTTGATAGGTTCGTAGAACATTACCACGGTCTTTCCTGTTGTAGGGTCGATCGTATCGATAAATCCACAGTTGCCTACTTTGATCTCATCTGCCATGGCGGTGATCTCAGGGACATCGAAATCATAAAGTGTTCTGTAACCGATCCAGTCCTTCTGTTCAGGTTGAGATATAAGGATGCCAGTATTTCCGGTCATGAACGCATATCCGGTGTCGAATATCTTCACTTCACTGACAACTTCATCAAGGTATGTGAGGGATACATCGACCCCGCCTATGCCGACAAACTCATCATCTTTGAAAATAGGCGTAACATAACTTACTATGAAAACACCTTCGTAAAAATAGGGGTCAATGATATGATCGACCTTTGTCATTTTTGGTAACTGGTAATAATCTGATTCTTCATAGTTCAATAATGGATCAATTGTCAGGTCTCCATTGATCCTGTTCCAGTATGGTATGAAGCGTCCGGTCTCATCATGTCCTTCTGCATTTATGAAAAGCTGGTCATTGCCATCAAAGGCATTTGGTTCATAGCATACATATGTTCCCAGAAGATTTGGGTTGCGTACTGCCACTTCCTTGAGTATATCATTCACTTCATCTCTGTTCGCTGAATTATAAGCGTTCATGGAATTGGCAATGGTCTGACCAATGGCATGATTCTTGCGCATATCGCTATCAAAATAGTTTGCGAATCCCCTTGCTTTTTCGATAGATTGCTCATAAGCGAGGGTCTCTTCCTGTGATGTGACCGTTGAAATAATTACGGATGTTGATGTTACCAATACTAATAGAACGCCGACTACGATGAAGAGTATAAGCTTTGATTTAAGGGATGTGTTCTTCCAGTCCATTTGTTTCACTCCCTTGCGTTTAGAGCTCTGTGATCCTTCTCGAAAGGTTCTGATAGTGAGTGAAAAGCTCTTCTCCCCATTTACTGGCACTTTCATCAAAGCTCATGATCTTTCTGTGATCATACATTCCTTCTTTGTTGAAGAAACAGAGATATGTAAATCTTTCAGTTACCGTTATTGTGGTAAGTTTAATGGAATCATCACAAATGTACAGGTCAGCACTTCCTGATCCTGTTAGAAGCTCTAATTCTTTTGAACAGTCTGTTCTCATACGATTGAATACCGACTCTGTAAATATAAGTGTAAAATCGATCTCTTTTGAAAGGAGGTCTATGAACAATCTGGGATAAAGGGGATGGAAGTAGGAGATGAACATTTTCACATTATTTGAACGTATTATGTTCTCGGTAAATTCTATTGGCAGGTCGAACATGTGATTAAGATCAGGTTCTATCAACATACATTGCCCGAGTTCCCCTATGCGGTATGAAAGGGATTTGGGGATGGATGTAAGGTTACGGGTTGCCCAGTATTCCATGTTCTCTTCAATAACACCAAGTGTCTTTAACAGGGGGGACATGTTCTTTACTATAATGCGACCGACATCGGATAATTCATAATCATCAAGTTCGTTCTGGACTATCATGTCCTGTTCTTTGAGTATCTTTATCTGTGGCATCATGGCCTTTGAAGTGACATTAAGTGATGTCTTGATCTGGTCGATGTTCCTTGGACCTTCAACCAATAATAATAAAAGGTTCTTTCTTTTTTCAGAAAGCCATATTGTATCACTTAGCGACGATCTCATCTGTTATCTTCTATAAAATCCTGTATCAATAGTAATGACCCTTTCGGTTGTCTATACTAGATAGGTCTTTAGGGAGTTGCATTTTTCATGATCGTACCAAGAATAAGCATATTTTATCAGTATATATACCAAAGCCTTTGGAATATCCAATGCCACTGGTCATTTCTAATGCCTTTTGCAATTTCCGATGTCAGTAGGACTTACAACTCACATTATGCTATATGTCATACTTGTTTTTCATTCTATGGTAGTGCGGAGTAATATCCTGCTGCCACGTCAATGTGGTTTTTCCACATGGATGTAAAGGAGGTTGTAACACGGCAAACGAAGAATTATTTAAAACACTATCCGATGCGGTAGTAAGTTGCAAGAAAGATGATGTGATCGCTGCAGTAGGTAAAGCAAAAGGCAAGGCTCCAGCAGTAGAACTTATTGACAACGGTCTCGCAGCAGGTATGAATGAAGTTGGTGTACTCTTCGAAAGAGGAAAACTCTTCCTTCCACACGTTATGATGGCAGCAGACGCAATGTCCGCTGGTGTTGAATTACTTCAGGACGAGCTTGGTGGAAGCGAAGGCGCATCTTCTAAGCTCGGTGTTATTGTAAACGGTACCGTTGAGGGTGACGTTCACGACATTGGTAAAGCAATCGTATCAACAATGCTTCAGGCAGCAGGCTTTGAAGTCCACGATATTGGCAGGGATGTTCCTGTACAGAACTTCATTGACAAGATCAAGGAAACCAACGCAGATATGGTCGGTCTTTCCGCACTTATGACAACAACCCTTCAGGGCCAGAAAGAAGTCATTGAACTTCTCAAAGAGAATGGACTCAGGGATAAGGTAAAGGTCATGGTCGGTGGCGCACCAGCAACTGATGCATGGGCAAAGAAATGTGGCGCAGACTGCTATGCAGAAAATGCAAGTGAAGCTGTAGCAAAAGCAAAAGAATTACTTCTCTGATCGATCGAGGTGTATAATATGGCAACAGAATATTTCTTAAGAATGGGTGACGGTCAGAAGATCTTCATGACAAAGGAAGACATCAGAGCTGACATCGAAGCAGGTAGTGCAGATGCAGCAGACCTTGGTGAAATCCCCGCAATGTCTGAAAATGAAATGGATCATATGCTTGATATCATCACTTCACCCGGCAGGATCGTTGGTGTGGAGCCAGGCCTTGAAGTTCCGGTAACACACGACATCGGTGCTATCAGGATCGATGGTGACCAGGGTAACAGTGGTGTAGGTATTCCTGCAAGCAGACTCGTTGGTTCAATGGTCCACGAGCGTGCATTTGGTGCAGACACAATGGAACTTGGTCACATCGACTACAGCTACAAGCCTGTCAAACCTGTGATCTCACATGAATGCCAGACAATGGAAGTTTGTCAGCAGAACATGATCATTCCTATGCTCTATGGCGCAATGCCAAACATGGGTCTGTACTACACTCCTGATGGTCCATTCGAGAACCCTGGTGATCTTATGAAAGCATTCAAGATCTCCGAAGCACAGGATTCTATTTTCCATGCTGCAGAGCACGGTATCCGCGACATGACATGGATCATGCAAAAACTCCAGCATGTTGGTAGTGACGGTGTCAACTTCGATACCATCGGTGCAGCCGGTGACGGTGACATGTATGCATCACTTAATGCTATCGAAGCACTCAGGAAAGAATTCCCGGGAATCTACATTGAAGCAGGTATGGCAGGAGAACTTGTTCTCGGTATGCACGGAGAGCTTGAGTACGATGGTACAGTACTTGCAGGTCTGTGGCCACACCAGCAGGCACCACTTGTAGCAAAGGCAGGAGCAAACATATTCGGTCCTGTATGTAATACCAATACCAGCAGGACATCCGCATGGAATCTTGGTCGTTCAGTAACATTCACAAAGGCAGCTGTTGAGGCATCACCAATTCCATGTCACGCAGATATGGGTATGGGTGTAGGTGGTATCCCAATGCTTGAGACTCCGCCAATCGATGCTGTCACAAGGGCAAGCAAAGCAATGGTCGAGATCGCAGGCGTCGATGGGATATAGATCGGTGTTGGTGACCCAATGGGTATGCCAATCTCACACATCATGGCTTCCGGTATGACTGGTATGAGGGCAGCTGGTGACCTTGTTGCAAGGATGCAGTTTGACAAGAGTATGAGGATCGGTGAAGCAAAGGACTTCGTTGCAAAGAAACTCGGTGTTTCAAATGCTGATCTTTCTGACGAGTTTGTCATGAGGGAGATCAGAGAAGAGCTCGATATCGGTGTAATCACCTCTGTGCCAGGATGTGCAAAGGGTATTGCAGCTAAGATGAACATCGAGAAACTTCTCGGCATAGACATCAACTGCTGTGATAAGTTCAGGGAAATTACAGGTTAAGTTCTACCTGCACTGATATAAGGGTCCTGGCATTTGTCAGGCCCTTTTCAGTTTTTTGATATGATGGGTAGTATTTATTAGAAAAGGAGTGATGTAATATGTCTGAGGAAAAGAAATCGGGTGTAGACTGGAAGCACGCAGAGCAATGTGCAAAGGTCGTCTGTGAAACCGGTGAGCTTGAACGATCGATCGATTGGAAACAAGGATTGGCTATTGCTATTGGTGTACCTTTATTGATCTTACCTTCGATTGGCTATTTTGCCAGCTATTTATGGTCCGCTGCTATTATTGTATGGGGTCTTTCTGTATTCCAGGGTTTTATGCAGAACCTCGCTTATGGTGAACTCGCAACTACATTCCCTAATGCATCCGGTCTGCCTGGATTTGCACAGAATGTTTTCAAGTCCCCTGACCATAAAGGAAAGTACGACAAGGGTAAACTTATCGGTGGATTCAGTGCATGGAGCTACTGGTTCGCATGGAACCCTGTACTTGCTATCTTCGCAATTCTTATTGGTTTTTATCTTCACAGTTTGTTCCCTTCACTTGCAGCAACTTTCAGCCAGTACCAGCTTTCAATGATAGCAGGTGTTGTGATATTCGGTGGATTAATACTTATCAATTATCGTGGACTTTCGAGTGGTGCTGTTGTAGGTTATATCCTCGCAGCTTTCTCACTTATCCCAATGGCAATTATTACATTGGCACCTTATGTGACCGGTGACTTCGTAATGACTAATATCACCAGTACATGGTTGCCAACTGACTGGGCATGGGATCTCCATCATATCCTGATCTTGCTCGGTATCTTTGCAATGGCTCAGTGGAGTGCTTGCGCATGGGAAACTGCAGCTATCTATGGTCCGGAATATAAGAAACCTGGCTCCGATGTGCCAAAGGCATTGTTCTCTTGTGGTGCTATCTGTCTGGTAGCTTTCATCCTTGTACAGATGACCATTACTGGTGTACTGGGAATCGATGGTATTGCAGCTGCACCAATTGATCCAATGCTTCCGCTTGCACAGGCAGCGCTCGGTGACTTCGGTTCAACAATTGCTATTGTCATGCTCATTGCAGCAATGGTATTGATCATCCAGACTGCATACCTTGGTGCATCAAGGGCAATGCACTCAATGGCAACTGAAGGAAATCTTCCTAAAGTATTTGCAAAGACAAACCCACATGGTACTCCTGTACTCGCAATGGTCGTTATCGGTCTCTTCAATCTTGTACTGATCTCAATGGGTACTCCATCAGCTATCCTTGCTGCATCAGCAATCGGATATGTTTGTGCTAACGGTATCAGTCTTTTTGCATACGTAAAGGCAAAATCAAGGCCGGACCTTGCTGGTCTTGACAGGCCATTCAAGGCACCTACCGGATGGAAGAACGTTGCATTGATGTTTGGTCTTTTCAACCTTCCTCTCTGTCTGATCGGTGTGATCTACCTTAACAGTGTTGAAGGAAGCTGGTTCTCAACAATTGTCGGTATTTGTGTACTTGCTCTGTATGTCCCACTGTGGTTCTATTCACAGCACGAGGCACATACTGACAAGATGGCAGCTATAAACGTCAGCATGATTCCGGAACTTTCAAGGAAAAAGTGATGGTATAAACAGCTCCTTTATTTGTCCAAAGGTCCCGGATCTTTCCGGGTACTTTTCTTTTTTATTCAGCTGTTGAGCTTTGATTATCTAATGAGTGTTGTGTAAATTATGGGTGGTTCTATGGTTATGGTCGAAGGGGTATCTGATGTTTCATATGAGGATCTTGAAGTGGTCTTTGTTTGGAAGTCTGAGTATGGGTGGCCTATTGAGTTTGTTTCTGATAATGTTGGCATGTTTGGCTATGATGCAGATGATTTCATGTCCAAAGGGTTGAATTATGAAGATATTATTCATCCTGCAGATCTGGAAATGGTTAGGAAGGCATTGTCTGTTTATTCTGATGGTCCTGTTGATCCTGATGGGGTATTTGTACAGGAGTATCGTATTTTTACATCTAATGGTGATGTCAGGTGGGTTCGCGAAAAGATGCTGATCGTTTATGATGAGCGCGGGTTGATGGAACGTCTGGAAGGCAGTATCGTTGATATTAGCGATGAAAAGAAGATAACTGATTTCATGTTTATTCAAAGGGAAATGGGAACCGACATGAATTGGTCTGGCAATCTTGAGGAGTCAATGGATTCTCTTCTTAAATTGACAACTCAGTTAGATGCTATTAATGCCGGTGCTCTCTATATGCTGGATGATGTCACTGGCGGACTTGTCCTCGTAAGGCATAAAGGTCTCTCGGATGGTTTTTTGAGTTGTATCTCCTATTTCGATCATAATTCTATTCAGTTCAATTTTGCGGAGAAGGGTTTTCCTATATACAAGCATTATTCGGAGATCTACCCTTTTATTTCAGGTTCGTGCCTTAATGATGAGGGTCTTCAGGGTACTGCGATAATTCCTATCCATCACGAGGGGCATTTTATGGGAATGCTTTTTGCAGCATCGTTTTCTGAGTGCGTTATTCCTGAGAATGACCGTGATTCTCTTGATGTGATCAAGTCGCTTACGGGTCTTATGATAAATAATGTGAATCTGTCTGTAAAGGTGGATGGAATTCGGTTTGACCTTACTTGATATTCTTTGTTATTGGGGTAACATGGGTATGATCCTGGGCTGGAATATTTGTTTGGGGACTGTATTATGAAAGATGCGCAGATCGTAGTAGTTGAGGATGAACTTATCGTCGGTATGATGATTAAGTTGAAGCTGGCGAAAATGGGGTACTGTGTGTCAGGCCTGGCTTCAAGAGGGGTTGATGCTATTGCAATGGTCGAGGAGGTCCGACCTGATATGGTACTCATGGATATCCGTTTAAAAGGCGGTATCAATGGGGTGGAGACCGCGATGAAGATAAGGGAAATGTCAAATACTCCTATCGTTTTCATTACTGCCGATTCTTCCCGTGAAACGAGGGAGATGGCAGAACTTGCCAATCCTCAGGGCTTTTTGCTCAAACCATTTATGGACGAAGAACTTGGGTCTATTGTTGATTCTGTGTTATCTAATTCTGCGGAGGGGGCAAGGGCGGTACCCGGGAATGTCTGATCTGGCATAAGTTATCTTAGCCGGCGTCTTCTTCTATTTTCATGTAATGTTCTGCTTCATCGCTTTTTTTGTAGTTACAACGTCGAGGGGTTGTATTTCTCATGCGAGGTTAATTATCTCTAGTCGATGTCTATATTTTTTCCTATAAAGGCATTTGTAAATTTTTATTGCATAAAGTTTATATGTGACATTCTCATTTAGGGAAATCACATTATCACTTAAAAACGAATCGAATTTGGTGTATATACAATAATAGTTACTCTCGTAGCTTAAATTGAATACTCAACTTCATATAGAGTGTGAAAAAATGGTAGAAATGGAAGATGTTATCATTGGTGCTTTCGCCTTTGCAGGAATTGCTACATTGATCCTTTATATGCTCACAAACCCTGGTGGATCTATTTCTTTCAATCTTCAGGAAGTTGCCGTGGGCTCTGTCGCTGTGTTCGTATTCAGTAAGGTCGGTTTCTTGTCAAGTTTCTAAAGTTTATTTTCTCCCTTTATTACATTTTTAGGGAATCAATTTGGAATGCTTGATGCCTTTGTTTTTGTTCTCTTGAATCTCTTCATCTAATCCTTTTAATGCTGATGAATGCGTATTTTTGAGCTTAAGGGGGTGTGTTATGGGTCGGAACTGTTGTGATATCTGTAAGGTCTATGGGGAATGCTCAAAACTTGGGCTGAACCAGACGGTTGATGTTCTTGGAGATAAGAAGAGATTTGCTGCTTGTTTGTATGCCTGTGAGATGGAGTATCGGAAGGTAGTTGGTGATGCGTGACGCAAGGGTGGGTATAAGTTGCCGCTCTGCATATATTGAAATGGTCTCATCAAAGCAGTGTAATTGAAAATAATGTGGTAATTCGAAAATATAGCTATCATACCAGAAGTGAAATGGTCTGTATGATCTGTGTTTTGCGAATGCGGGTATTTTAATGAATTGTTGTAATTTTATGATGCTTTTTAAAAGTAAAAAATAGGAGTGAATATTCATGAATGATAATACTTTAAATAACGATGAAATTAAAGGGTCTGATGTCAATGAAGCTGATGAGGCATGCAGGAGTGGAAGTTGCTGCAGCTCTGGCAGTTGCTGCAGTTTTAAAATGTGGGTACTGATCGGTATCGCACTGGGACTTCTCTGGTATTTCGCAAATTGAAGTAAAAGGGGAATGCTCCTTTGCTTTTTTTAATTGAATGTGTCATCCTTCGCAAGATCCACTGAGGATTGAAATACTCTCTCTCTTCTGGGGGCATGCTCTAGAAGTTTATTCAGGTTCCTAGAGTTTACTTGATTCCTGCAAGTATTGATGCTATTCTTACTGTTTTAAACCGTTATGATGTCCTGAAATTTAACTTTTTCAGTAAGCACCAGTTGTATGTTACTTACGTCAACAAATTCTTAAACAATTTGTAATCTATAAGATCAAACGCAATTTTAATATTAAAGATCCATGTGTATTACTACAAACTTAGTATAATTATAAAAAAGAGTTAATGGTGCTCCGATGGGGATTCGAACCCCAGTCGCAGGAGTGAGAGTCCTGTATGATTGGCCGTGCTACACTATCGGAGCACACGGTTTTGTTGCTTTTAACATCCCCTAAAAGCAACCTATTCTATTTATAACTTTCGTCGAAAAAGATAATTGGAAGTTCGCATTATGCGAACATTCCGGCCGGGGTGTTGATATCTTCCTCGGAAACTACTTTCTCGAAAGCATCGAGGAAGTCTTTCATGGTGATCATGTCGCCTCTTCTTCTGAGTACGAACATGCCTGCTTCTTTAACTATTACATTAAGGTCTGCACCACTGAGGCCATCGGTCATATTTGCGATCTTGGCAAGGTCGAGATCTTTCTCAAGATTCATCTTCCTTGTATGGATCTTCAATATTTCCTCTCTTGCTTTTTCATCGGGTATGGGTATCTCGATTATACGGTCAAACCTTCCTGGGCGCAAAAGAGCTGGGTCAAGCAGGTCTATCCTGTTGGTCGCAGCTATGATCTTCACATTGCCACTGGAGTCGAAACCATCCATCTCAGCCAAAAGTTGGAGCATCGTACGGTTAACTTCCGCTGAACCGGTCGTTCCATCGTGGGTTCTCATCCCACCTACTGCGTCTATCTCATCGATGAACAGTATGGATGGGGACTTTTCTCTGGCAAGCTGAAATACATCCTTTACGAGCCTTGCGCCCTCTCCAATGAACTTCTGTACAAGATCTGAGCCTGACATACGAATGAATGTCGCATGTGCTCTTGATGCAACTGCTTTTGCAATAAGTGTCTTTCCTGTTCCAGGGCTGCCATACATAAGAACGCCACTTGGCGGTTCAATACCGAGGTTCTCAAACAGCTCTGGCTCTGTAAGTGGCAGCTCAACTGACTCAATGACTTCTTTGAGCACCTCATCAAGACCACCTATCATATCATAATCTATTCCAGGTGAATCGATAAGTTCCATCATCTGTGCACGAACATCGGCTGCTCTGCTGATGATGTCGATGATCGCGAACGCGGCATTGATGCTTACACGCATGCCCGGTTCGAGGTTTCCTTCCAGTTCAGATGGTATCATCGTCATAACTTCCTGATTATTGCCATGCTGGCGCAGGAGTGCCATGCTATCTTCTACTTCCATGACGCTGGCAATGAACAGTGGTGGTGTCGTCAAGTGGTCAAGCTGGTCCTTAAGCTGATCCATCTCTGACATGCATTTGTTCACCATAATATTGCTTTCAAGAAGCTTTGCTTTCATTGTTTCGTTCTGGACCTTTAGGACCTCGTTCTCACTGATCACTTCTTTGATGTCCATTTTCTGCATCTCATCAGTATTGTGGTCATCACTATTAGAATCCATCTCAGTGGACTTATTTCCTGCTGTTGATCCTTCACTTACTTCGGCCATGTTGCCTTCTTATAACATCATGTAATATAAAGCAACTGCGTGTTAGAAAATGTCTCATCCTTAAGGATTCTTTTATCCTTATTGGGTACGCCTTTTTTTGTTTTATTTGTATTTATAAGGGGGACTTATGCTTTTAAATAGCAATGGGTCACTATTTTCCAATCACCCCCTCATCCTCATAATTATAATAATGTATCTCGAGTTTACAAGCGTTTTCTGCCTTTCAATCTTATTTGTTTCATATGCACAATTTTTTTTCTCTTTATTGAGGTTAAAAAAACGAGTTGTTTCAATTTTAATCTGTAATTATATGTTTTTTTCTAAAAATAATGCTTTAAAACCTTTTAATTCACTATAAAACACATGATAACACGAATTCAAGAGTACATTTATATATAATCACACACTATTATTATATTGCAGCATGTATCAATTGCATATAATCACCACAATGTGATTGAATCTGACTGCATTCGCACAAAAATTAAACCATAATCTGAGGGGATGAATGGTTTGTGAATCCACCGATCTGAGGGGATGGATGGATACGCTAGCAGGAGCGCATAAGATGAAGATTCGGATCGAAGTACTCGATGACGAAGGGAAAGAATCCACCAGCATTGAATTTGCTGGTGAGAATGTGAAACAACGAGTGATCAAGTTTATTGATACTTTAGATGAAACGCAAACTCACTCGACTGGATCTTCATCAGCCAATCTGCATTCCGGGCAGAATGCCCAACAACTTTTTTTGCAACAAAATCCACAACCTGTAGTGTTACAACCACAACAGGGTGGACAAGATCAATTTTATACAGTGTCTGTTATGCCGGTAACATCACCTGTACCACCGATGTATCCTGGCATGCAGGTTCCAGCAACACAGGTTCACTACCCACAGTACTACGTTCCTGTGAACCAGCAAAATGTGAATACATCTGTTAATCCTGTTGTGAATCAGTCCGTTAATTATATTCCACCACAACAACAGCAGCAACAGGCTATGTCACATCCTAATATGGTTATGCCAAATGTTGCTCAGCCCACTGTCACAGAAAAACAAGTTCTACAGGTTAACAACAAGATCGTTCCGAACGTATCACTCCATGACAGGATAATGGACACTTCTCTGACGATCAGCGAAAGACTCGAAATGTTCCTGAAATACGAGCATTCACGCGAATGGTCAACTTCACAAAAGATACAGGAGCACTACGAAAGTATCTACGGTGAGATCAAATTGAGCACAGTATCCACATATCTTTCCCGTATGTATCGAAAGAACCTTCTTGAACGCCGTGGAAACCGTACTCAGCGCGAATATCTCTACATTGGTGATCGTGTGGAAGCTGTAGGTAAGCCTATTGCACAAGGTTATTCTGCCTGGCAGACACAGAGGGTATGATCCTGATAAAGATCATCTGGTAATGTTTTATCTTCTGCTTTTTTGTTATCATTCTTATAATTCTACTGTTTATCAATCTGATAATTGTTGTTTTCTTGGGATGGTGTATTCACTTCCTGTTATTCTGTGAAACCTGCAACAGTGACACACGCATACGTTTATAGCTATTCACATACATACTCACAGAGTGATGAGTGGTTTTGATCTTGTATCTGACTATGAACCTAAAGGTGACCAACCGGAAGCTATCAGAAAGCTAACCGAAGGGCTGAACAAAGGTCTTAAACATCAGGTATTGTTGGGTGTTACAGGTTCCGGAAAGACCTTCACGGTTGCGAATGTGATACAGAATGTGCAGAAACCGACTCTTGTGATCGCACATAATAAAACACTTGCTGCACAGCTTTTCTCTGAGTTCCGTGAATTTTTTCCTAATAATGCAGTGGAATATTTTGTAAGTTATTATGATTACTACCAGCCGGAAGCTTATCTTCCCACCACAGATACGTACATAGAAAAAGATTCTTCTGTGAACGAAGAGATCGATCGTCTGCGTCTGTCAGCCACAAAATCTCTAATTGAACGCAAGGATGTTATCGTCGTCTCCAGTGTTTCAAGCATCTACAACATCGGTTCTCCTGATGAGTGGAGGCGAATGTCTGTTATTCTCCGCCCGGGTGATGAGGTGGGTAGAAGTGAGCTTTTTACCGCACTCATCAATATACACTATGAGCGTAACGACATTGAACCTGCCAAAGGTTCCTTCCGATCCAAAGGCGATACTATTGAGGTTTTTCCTGCACAGGATATCCATGGCGTTCGTATAGAACTATTTGGGGACGGGATCGATAGGATATCTTCCTTTGATCCCGTGACTGGAAAGACGATCGACGAGGTTAAAGAGGGCAACAGCATTGTCATATATCCTGCTAAACATTTCGTTATGCCGCAGGAAGAAATGGTCAAGGCACTTGGTTCAATTGAAAAGGAACTTGAGGAGCAGGTTGCGAAACTGGAGTCTGAGAACCGTATTCTTGAGGCACAGAGACTTATGCAGCGTGCAAAGTTCGATATGGAGATGATCCGCGAGCTTGGATATTGCAGCGGCATTGAAAATTATTCCCGTCACTTTGACGGACGCAAGCCAGGTGATCCTCCTTCATCCCTGCTCGAATTCTTCCCGGATGATTTTTTGCTTGTTATCGATGAGTCCCACGCGACCATTCCTCAGATCAGGGGAATGCATAATGGGGATCGTGCCAGAAAGGAGGCACTCATCAATTATGGTTTCCGTCTTCCTTCTGCTTACGATAATAGGCCGTTGACCTACAACGAGTTCCATCATAAGATAAACCAGGCCATCTATGTGTCAGCTACACCTGCGGATTATGAACTCGGGATCAGCAGTGCTGTCGTAGAGCAGATAATCAGGCCTACAGGTCTTGTTGACCCTGTAGTGTTCATTCGTCCGGTGGGGAATCAGATCGATGATCTTATCGGTGAAGTTAATAAGGTCACTGAGAAAGGTTATCGCACCCTTGTCACAACGCTTACCAAAAGAATGTCCGAGGACCTGACCGATTATCTGCTGGAAATGGGTATTAGGGTGCGTTATATGCATTCTGATATCGATACTCTCGAGAGGGCAGAGATCATCCGTGATCTGCGAAAGGGCGTGTTCGATGTTCTGGTGGGTATCAATCTTTTAAGGGAGGGGCTGGATATCCCTGAAGTGGCCTTTGTAGCTATCCTTGATGCTGATAAGGAAGGTTTCCTGCGTTCGGAAAGGGCACTTATACAGACAATGGGACGAGCTTCAAGGAATGCGGATGGATATGTGATCCTTTATGCTGACAAAGTTACTGGTTCCATGGAGGCTGCTCTGAAGGAATCGGACAGAAGGCGACAGATACAGCTTGTGTATAATGAAGAACATGGCATAGTTCCGCAGACCATCCATAAAGCTCTCCAAAGAGAGCTTGTTGAAACAGAATATGATGGGGTCGTATCTGAAGTTCTTGAGGTTGCAGAAGATCTTTCTGATATCGAGATCGCTGATATGGTCATTGAACTTGAAGCGGAGATGCACCTGGCTGCCAAAAATCTGGAATTTGAAAGGGCAGCGGCGTTGCGTGACAACATAAAGGAACTCCGTAGCACGTATTCTCTTTAATATCTGCTCTGTCACAGCGACACAAGGGCGATGTTTCATTACGTATTGCATTCAGTACAATACTTCTTTTCGGATGGTGGCTTTAGCCGAAAGGATTATATGCTAAAAATGCCAGTTAAGGATTGTAAGTGCGCTGATGGTCTAGTGGCTATGACTGGGGCCTTCCAAGCCCTAAACCCGGGTTCAAATCCCGGTTGGCGCATCATATTCTTTTCTCATCTCTAACTTTTCTCATCTCTAACTTTTCTAATAGTGTTCACTTTGTTTTTTATTAAAGGTGTGTTTTTCATGCAAAATATTTATTAAGTTCCCCCTAGCATATTTACCTATGAAGCAAATGGGGGCATTATTTGTGATAGCGGTACTGATCTTAGTTCTTGTTGCAATATGGTTCCTGGTGGGGGTCAAAGTTTCAATGAGTACTGAACAGCTTAATTATACGGTGATCGAAGAGCTTGGTGATGGTGTTGAGATAAGGCAGTATGACAGAAGTACATTCATATCTGCGGATGCAAAGGACTCGAACTCCGGGTTCAGGACACTGTCGGGTTATATCTTCGGCAAGAACAAAAATGATGTAAAGATAGCGATGACAGCTCCTGTGATATCCCAACAGGAGGAACATGTCCTGCATATGTCTTTCATCCTGCCGGAAGGATATGGTGTAGACAATGCTCCTCATCCTCTGGACGAAGCCATATCAATTCACAATGTTTCTCCCAGAAAGCTTGCGGTAATTAGATTTTCCGGATATGTGACCGATAATAAAATTGGATCTCGGAGGCTCATACTTGAAAAGAAACTTTCAGAGCACGGGCTGAGTACAAAAGGGGAATTTTTCCTTATGCGGTACAATCCGCCCTGGGTACCTCCCATGATCATGCGGAATGAAATTGCAGTTGAGGTAGAATGACATCCCGGTTCAAGAGATCCCTCTTTGTTTTCAGGAGGGACTTGCGGGTGGATGACAATACTGCTCTTCTGGCAGCTCTTGACATGTCCGATGAGGTCATTCCCTGCTTCATACTAGATCCGCGTCTATGCGATCCTGGAAGGAAGGCTTTCAACAGCAATGCCTTGCAGTTCCTGCTGGAGTCGCTTGATGATCTCAAAGGGCAGCTCAGAAAAGTGAATGGCAGGCTCTATCTCTTTTCAGGTCTTCCCGAGGAGGTAATTGGTCAGCTTCTGGGGATCCTGGATATTGATGCTGTTCTTGTGAACCATGATTATACTCCTTTCAGCATCAGAAGGGACATGCAAATAGCCAGCATATGTGCTGATAAAGGTGTGGACATGCTTCAATTCAATGACTGCCTGCTCCATGAGCCCGGGACCATACGCACGAAAAAAGGAACTCCGTACAAGGTCTTCACCCAGTTCTTCAGGGAGGCTTCGAAAAGGGATGTTGTTATTCCTTCAATGTTCAGTGGAGGCAGTTTCTTTACTGGGGACTGCGGAGTTGATGAGGTAGGTGAGGGTAGTTTTCTGAAAAGGCCATTACCTGAAAGGAATGAACAAATATTCGTGCATGGCGGGAGGGCCAATGCACTGGCTGTACTGGAGTCCCTTTCCCAGTTCGTGAACTATGATAAAGAAAGGAACCTGCCTTTCCTCAAGGGCACTACGGGTCTTTCTGCACACAATAAGCTTGGTACCATATCCATAAGGGAGTTCTACTATTCGGTACTTGATGAACTTGGTAGGGGTCATACACTTATCAATGAATTGTACTGGCGTGATTTCTTCACCCAAATATCCTTCGAATTTCCTGAGGTCTTCAAGCATGCGTTCAAAAGCAAGTTTGAGAATCTCATTTGGGGCAATGATCGCGTCCTTTTCGATGCATGGTGTTTGGGTAAAACAGGTTTTCCTATTGTGGATGCAGGCATGAGGGAACTGAACACAACAGGATATATGCACAACCGTGTGAGGATGATCGTAGCCTCCTTCCTTGTGAAGGATCTTCATATCGACTGGAAGTGGGGTGAGCGTTATTTTGCAAGCAAACTCGTGGACTATGATCCATGTGTGAACAATGGTAACTGGCAGTGGGCTGCTTCTACAGGAGCTGATTCACAGCCCTATTTCCGGATATTCAATCCCTGGCTACAGCAAAAGAAGTTCGATAAAGACTGTGAATATATCAAAAAATGGATACTTGAATTGGAAGAAATCGAGTCACAACGTATTCACAAACTGGAAAAGGGCGATATGGATATTCCGGGATATCCGGGACCAATCGTTGACCATAGCAAAGAAAGGGATGTTGCATTGTTCATGTTCAAGGCAGCAGGTCTGAGCACGGATGTCTGAAGTTAGATGATTTCCCGTGGGGCTTATATATTAGTTAGCCTAACTAACCATTATGCCCGTGCAACTTTCATTTGAAAAGGTCGATAAGTACTACCAGAAGATCCTGACAAAAAATGAAAAGCTTGAGAAATATGCTGATGTGAGTTATAGTTCCTTCTCTTATCTTGCGGTGGTCAGATCCCTCGTCAATCCCACAATATCGGAGCTTGCATCTGCAATGGATGTGAAGAAACCTTCTGCAAGTACCATGGTGAAGAAACTTGTTGATATGGGTCTGCTGGAGGTCGAACGCTCGATCAGCGATAAACGTGTCTGCAATTTAACTCTCTCTGCAGAAGGTAATGAAGTGATCGAACTGGGTCGGTCTGCTGATGATCTGTTCTTTGGGAAGGTCGAGGAGGTCCTTGACGACAATGAGTTCGAGACATTTGCGGGTTTGTGGGAAAAGATAACTTCCAATCTTGAAGTTGATGGTGGGAAATGAGCGAAGACGAATTAGCAGTTGAAAGTATAGGGAAATTATTCAGAAAATTCGCCCTTCCTGCGGTCGTGGGATTCATCATCGGTGGTGTACAGATAACCATTGATGGATATTTCATCGGCAATGGCGTCGGCACTCTTGGGCTCACATCGGTGACACTTGTATATCCTTTGCTCATTGGTATGATCGCAACAGCCATGCTTATAGGCACGGGTGGTGCTTCCCTCGTGGCCATTGAGCTTGGGAAGGGCAATCGCAAGCGTGCCCATCGGATCGCTTCTGACCTGCTGCCTTTGATGTTTGTGGTGGGTACATTCTTTGCTATCCTGGGGCTGTTCTTCACTGAACCGTTGCTCAGGATGGTGGGTGCTACAGGCACTGTTTTCGTTATGGGCAGCGACTATCTTCGTATAATGTTCATAGGTTCGATCTGTCTCATTGCAGGAATAGGGCTTGATCCTCTTGTGCGTAATGACGGTCGCCCTTCATTTGCCATGAAGATGATGGTTGTGGGCGCTGTGACGAACATCGTGCTTGATTATCTTTTCGTCATGCGCTGGGGTATGGGGATGCAGGGTGCGGCCATTGCTACGGTTATCGCTTTTGCAGTTTCCATGATCGCATTCGTATCCTATTTCTTCAGCAGGCATGCACAGTTGAGGCTTTACCTTTCCGACATCAGCCCTGACCTTGAGATCATTGCAGGCATATTGAAGACCGGTTTTCCGGCATTCGTCATGCAGGCGTCCCTTGGAGTGCTTGTGCTGAGCTATAATTATATGCTCCTGAAATACGGTTCTGAGATTGCGGTCTCCTCTTATGGTGTCATCGAGTATTCGTTCGCCATCTTCTACATGGTCTTCGAGGGCATCTCAGCTGGTGTGCAGCCGATAATCGGATTCAACCACGGCGCAAAACTTTACGACAGGGTTTACAGTGCTACCAAAATGGCCATACTATCCTGTTTTTTAGTAGGCCTTTCAGGATTCACTCTGCTATACACGTTCCCGGAAACGATCATCCAGCTTTTCAATCGCAATGATCCCGAGTTGCTGGTAACAGCGGTCGAAGGTATGAGGATATTCATATTCGGTATCATCGTTGAAGGTGTCATCATATCCGTGGCTGTGTATTACCAGTCAGTGAACAAGATAAAACCGTCATTGTTCATCCATTTCGGCAAGATCTTCATCTTCATCCTTCCCTTGCTGTTCATACTGCCGAGATACTACGGTCTT
Organism: Methanococcoides alaskense; assembly: GCF_027594145.1. Classification (GTDB taxonomy): domain Archaea; phylum Halobacteriota; class Methanosarcinia; order Methanosarcinales; family Methanosarcinaceae; genus Methanococcoides; species Methanococcoides alaskense. Next base: position 219,455 of record NZ_JAQFFK010000001.1, read on the forward strand.
ACGGGTGTCTGGATGGCCGCCCCTGTGGGGATATATCTGATGTTAATAGTTGTAGCGTTCATGTTCATTAAGGAAGTAAAAATTCTCAAACACCCTCCGGCAGAGGCCAACGAACAAATTTTGTAATGCTGCGATACAGTCATGCTGCGATATGCCTTGTCGCATCATTGCATAAGATTAAATATGAAAAATGAGTTTAGATATTGTTCCTTTTTGCGGGGGTTGCCCAGCCTGGCCAAAGGCGCAGGGCTTAGGACCATATTCAAAGGGCTTCGCAATATTTCAGAGAAACTCGCAAAATAGAAGGCGCAACATTAATATGCAAAAAACATTTAATTATATATCTCAGTGCGAGGGTTGCCCAGCCAGGTCAAAGGCGATGGGCTTAGGACCCATTTTCGTAGGAATTCGTGTGTTCGAATCACACCTCTCGCACCATTCACATTTATTCTTAAAACATTGATGTTTGCATCTTTTAGTTTTGGCTCCTTAACTGCATTTATATCATCCACCTAGGACTAATAAATAATTTCTATTGGTCCTAATCACTGATTGTGTTAAAATTTTCTGAAGATAGCTGGGTTCGATATCGAATATTAGGTATGATTTTGGTATGATATCATTTTGCGTTCAATGTTGTTTAATATTTGCATTGAAAATGAAGAGCCCGCATACGTAGATGAAGACTGGTAGTTTACTATTGAATAATATTGGTTTTCATTGAAGTAGTCTGTACTTTTTATGACATGAATATATTATTTTTCCGATTTATATCCTTCAATTGTCTATTCCAAATACTGCCAGAAGGGGAGCCGAATATGATATCTCCTCATTGATGATTCCTGAATAAAGCAATTCCCGGTGTAGAAGCTCTTGGATCCTCTGCCGTTGCCGAGTTGCAGTACTCTTCCAAAAATCAATATCTTTTGAATTTGAATGCCTTATGCCAATTAATTCCTCGCCAAGCTGTTCAAGCCATGGTGCACGATCTCCATCAGTAGTCATACCGATTCGAACAATGTGGTGTGCAGTCTGGCCATCCTTTGTTTGAGTATTTACTTTCCAGACAGTCAACAAGCCTCCTTCTGTAATTCCTTTGAGTCTACCAAACACCGCACGATTTGTTTCATCCAATTCAATGTAGCTTTGCATCACTTTCCGGATTTCCGGATGTTCCAGACCGACAAGTTCCAGATTTTCATCACTTAGTGCACGTTCACGGTCGGAAGTGAACTGAATGGGGTGCTGTCCATCTTCGATCAATGTCCACATGACTTCATCCTTTTTCATAAAATCTTTTTCGGCAAGTCTTGCAGCTCGTGAAACAAAAGATATCAGACGTTGCATGCCGCGTCCATCGTCATCAAATTTCTGGTAGTCGCCCAGATTGAATCGATCCAAAACTTGGAAAAGTTCAAACACAACCTCCCTAGCCAAGTTGGCATTATTCATTGCCACTTCAAGTTCTTGGCGAGTTCTTTTTAATGTGGGATCGGCTAAAGCATCCTGGTAAAGCCGATCGTAACTTAAGCAATTGCTTAGCTGTCCAAGTACCTGAGCTCGGAGGTCTTCTGTGACCTGGCCCTTTTCATCCACTTTACCAAGTGCATAGGCAATGTCGTTAAGTTTCTCTTCAAGCAGAAGGAATATCTTGCCTTCGATAGTGTCTGCTGAAATGAGGTTATAAACCTGTGCTGTGGACAATTGTCCATAACGATGAATACGACCGATTCTCTGTTCAAGGTCCATGGGATTCCATGGCAGGTCATAGTTGAACAGAACCCGGGCAAATTGCAGGTTGATACCTTCACGACCAGCGGCTGTAGAAACAAGTACATGTGAGCCACCTTTTTGGCGAAAGCGTTTTTGTGCAGCAGTCTTTGCTCCGTGGTCACCGCCTTTTAGCACGTCCACACCTTTGTCAGGAAAAGCTTCATTAAGATTGCTCTTGATTGTTTCTACAGTACCTAAGTAGGTAGCAAAAATCACTACTTTTTCATCAGGATTCTGAGCCCAAATTTGTTTAAGGGCATTTATGAGAACCGCAGTCTTTGTTTCTATGCCTTCTGGGCATTTTGTCATCAGTTCTCTTATACGTTGCCGTTCTTCCGGTACACCCAAAGCAACTAACATGGCGGCAGATTCTTCGCTACTGGCTGCTAATTCAGTATCTGAATAATTATCGGTGCTCTTCAAGAATGCTTTCGCTTCTTTGCTCTTTTTGAGAAGATTTACCTTCGTATCGGCAAGAATTTGATCAACCTGAGCATTTCCTACAGAATCGAATGGTAGATTGTATATCTCATGAATAAGTTGCCGAGCCTCTTGCAAAACTTTATTTCTACCATCCACATCAAGCAATCCGTCACGTTCGATGGCTTCCTGTACTGTTATCATAAGGAGCCGACGCCATAAAGTAGATCGGATAGCTGCAAAACTGCTGGCTGCAATCTTTTGAAATATGGTCATCACAAAGCCAAGTCCTCGTCCTTTATTTCCTTGTTGAGCTGCCAGATTGTACCCGTCACGTAAATACTCAAGCAGTGCGTTGTAAAACTCCATTTCCTCTTCTGAGAGATTGAATCCTTCTGTATGGACCATTCGGCGGGCAAAAAGAGAACTACCATCCTGAGCACAGGCATCGGCTTTTGTCCGGCGGATTACCACTGCATTAAGACGGTGGCGGTTATTGACCATGTCCTGCTCGCTTTCAAAAAGTTCAGGTCTAAGCAGGCGAATCAACATCCAGAATCGGAAATGATCACCCTGATGCGGAGTCGCAGAAAGTAAAAGCAAATCCCGGCAGTGGTCACGCAGGGCTTCAGCCAGCTTGAAGTTTTCCGTTTTTTTAACGCGATTACCGTTTTGATAAACGCTCAAATGATGTGCTTCATCGAACACCACCAAATCCCAGGGTGGAGCTTCAAGTATTTTTTTGATTCTGGTAGGACGCTTCAGAGTATCAACTGAGGCGATTAGAAGATTATGTTTCGCAAAGGCATTCGATTTGCGGTCTGTTACGTCACCTTCTGATCCGAACACCTCAAAATCAAGATTGAAAACATCATTCAATTCTCTTCTCCAATTTTCAACGAGTCCCGCTGGTACAACCATCATAGCTCGTTGTAATTCACCTCTTGATGCCATTTCCCGCAGTATGAGGGCTGCTTCAATCGTTTTGCCTAGGCCCACTTCATCAGCAATGAGAAACCGTTTGGGACGTGTATTGGCCATTCGATGAACGAGTGTCACCTGATGTGGTAACAAGTCAACTTTAGCCGAAGTGAGTGTAGCAGCGCTCTCCATGAGCGGAATCTCTTCAGCCTCCAAAGCCAGCCAGAGATGTTCCAGGCGCTCAGATGAGGCTGAAGAGAATCCATCAATTATTCGGTTGAAGCGGTCTGTGGATAAAGATAGTGTTTCAGCTGAAACTTGGCGTTCTCCTAATGCAAGAAAAAATACTGTGATGTAGCCGGTTGGCTCAATGCCAATGACAACGCCTTCACCAAGTTCGGAGTGCAGAACTTTCAGCCCAAGTTGAATCTCATGAGATGCGAGCGACATAGTACCCAACTGTTATCTCTTTTCCGTTTTCAGCATCGTCACGTGTTATACGCTTCATATTCATTGTAGCGCTACCATCCCAAAGTCCTTCAGACAGACGAATTGTTTTTTTGTCGCGCCGATGAAAATGCACTTCTTCATCAAGAGACACTTCCGAAAAAGCCTTTTTATGGGACGAAAAGCCGAATACAATACCACAATCAGTCCAGCTATTTTGTATCTGAATAAGAAGTGGACGGATGCGCCTGCTCAAAAACTCGTCCGCCTCAATCTGCGACATTGTTTCTATGACTGTCTCCAGACCGGAGATTAGAATTGTCTTTTTTGGTATCGGTGGTTCTGAGGGGATAGCATTTTTCCAGCTAAGAACCTCGCGAAGGGAAATCATGGAATCCTCTGCAATGAATTTAGCCATACTCTGCGGATCAAAAACCACACAAGAACCTTTGCGTTGCCAGACTGTGGAAGATATGTTATCCATTTTGACCACCTACTATATGGCACAAAATAATTCTGGTTTTAGTTTTAATATCATCATTTTCAGCCATTATTCATTCTCCTCCAGATAATCAAACAGGGTTGGCTGGACATTGACCTGCTTATCTTTGTGGGTGCGCCAGTGCTCGACTAGTTGTAGTGCTGTTTGTGCAGATTTCCGTATCTCCATTGAATCTCCCACCTTTAGATACCACTTCAGGATATCATCCACTGATTTTTTAATCCGGAAATTGGGATTATTCAGTTCATTCTCAATCTTCACACCTGAATTTTGGAATGCTACACCAATCAGGAAATGGGCCTGGTCAAGGTCGGTCTTGATGACTTTTCGGTTGCGACCAGGTCCTGTGAAGTAAGCAAACCTATCGCTAATTGGAACCACATGCACTACTTTACCTTCCACACGAATCCAGCCACGAGATTCCAGATCACTCTGACTGGCACCAGTGCCTCGCAGGGTTTTGTGGAGTTCGTCACGGGGAATTTCCGTATTATTACGGAAAATGCGCAGGTATAGCCTGCTTGCAGGTTCGGCAATATCTGGCGGATGCTGAGTTCCCGTTTTATCAGTATCCTCAATCAGGTCATCCAGAAGCTGGTTGATACCAAGCAATGCATCATGCACCTCCAACACCTCCCCCTCACCTGTGAAAACCTTTCCATAATGGCGGCTGTAGAATTCCAGCGATTTGCCACGCAGAATGACGCGCAGGTCGGATTCAGGCAGTCCCTTGCCATGTGTATGTTCCAGCAATTCCTTGAGTTGCTGGGCCTCGGATTTGACCCAGCGGCGCATCTTCGCCCAGCTTATTGGCTCCACATCACCTAGCCTTTTCCGACAGACATGTATAATATCGTATTCAATCTTTTTAGAACCGAAAGCGGCATTAGTATCATCCCCTTTTGTTTCATCACTAAGAACAGGATATGTAGAAATTAGGACATATCCAGCATCGAAAAGTGCCTTAAGAATGTCAATCCACGCATTGTCTTCATTGTGATGGAAGGTAAAGGCCATAATGCCGCCGTCTTTGAGCAGTCGGCCTGCTTCTGCCCAGCATGCGCTCAGCGTCTGGCAGTAGAAATCCGAGGATGGTTTCGGCCGGTAAAATGGGTTTGGATAATTTTCATTAAATTCTTCGTCACCACTCAAGTCCCGAATCTGCTTAAGATGCTTTGCTTCAATGAATATTGATTTTTCGTAATTTTCTCTGTCATCAGGGTGTTGGGCAGGGTCATCAATGGCTTGGAGTGCTTTTGGGGTGAATTCTGGCTTGAAATACTCTCCCTCTGGTAGCCCTACATACCATTTCTGCAAAGGAATTCGTAGCCAAACATAGAAGAAATCGGCCATATCGGCATAAAATAGGTTGTTACCAAACGGTGGATCAGTGATAACGAGATCAAAATTTTCATCACCCAAAATAGTTAAATCGGTAGATGAGCCACAATATTGTTCACAACCAGGAACAAGTGGATCACCGGGGTTACACTTATCTGATTTAACTTTTCCATTGTCTATAACGACGAGTTCCCAAGGATCACTACACCATTCCATTGCCTTCACTACTTTATCTGAAGAAGATGCCCAGTTGCCTCGCCCAAGATTAGAAAATACCGAATTTTCGACAACTTGCATCTTAATGTGAAAATTTGGATTAGAAAACATAGGTTCAATCTTGTCAGCAATTGAATTCCAGAACACGAACATATTTTGATTTCGCAGGTATTGCTGGAATGTACCTAACGCCTGTTCACGCACATCCAGTGGCCAAGATTCTTCTGGTGCCTCCATGATTGCTTTGAGCAAGTGAGTATGAACCAGAAGCTGTCGAGGGTTGAACATTTTCCACCAATGTGTGTACCCTCTTTTTGTTAGGTTGCCTTTTTGAACATGAGTTTCCCATGCAAATGGCAGCTCAGAGCGAGGCCAATAATTGTTCAGGTCTTTTTCTCGACGATTTGTCCATTCTGTTTCAGCGGCATTGAGACGCCTGATGTCTTCGATGGTAGGTATTTTGAAGTAACGACCGCCATAGTTGAAACCTTCGGCATTGCACTGTGGACAATGACATTGTAATGTGTAAGGAAATACAGGTGAGTGATGTTGTGCCTCACGCTCAGTCGAAGCAAAATCTGCTGGGCGACCACAATTTCCGCAGGTGAAAGTAGCTTTCTTCGGCACAGTTCCCCGTTTCGTATCAATCACTATGCCATCAAGAAGTTCCACCTCATCTGGTAGAGATTCACCTCGTACCTCTATAATAGACAGATTATCCATTCTTCGCTCGAACCATTGAGCAGAATCAACAGCTGAAGCGCCAGCCCAGCCACCCAATTCTTTATCACCATCAAAGCCAGATGTTCCTTTAATCCACTCAGGATGTATGAGCAAAGCCATCTCTACCTTTTTTTTCTGGATTTCAAAATCCTTCTTTTTACGCGCAGATGCCTTAAGATTCGATTTGGCATGTCTTTCGAGAATACGGGCCACTCGCTTTCCTGCAAATCCGCCACATGCCGGGCACCGTAGGCCCGGTTCATCATCAACTTGTTCCTTTAGTGCCCACATCCGTTCAATTGTATCAGCACTTTTACCTTTGTCGTAATCCTTCAAAATTTGTGCAAAATCCTGAGTCATTTCAGTAAAAGGCATTTCTTCCTTCAGCACCACACGCTCAGATTCAGGTGCCATACGGGTCTCACCCAACTCGGCATGGAATGTCTGATTACAATCAGGGCATGTTAGCTCGATATAAGATGTGGACAGTTTTTTTACAGCCACCACAGGATTGCGGAAAATCGGTGTGCGATGCCCACAACCCTCTACCTGACATGGACCGTGCTTGGCCCAGAATGTGTAGATTATCTCAGGTCCCTCCCAGCGGTAACGGCTACGTGTTTCTGGCTCAAGTTCCAGAGGATCGATATCGACAGGTTCACCAGTCTGCACGTCTAGCCAGCGACCTTCATGCCCACGCGGGCAAGTGGTGGTATAAAAGGGCTGAATCTGTGGTTTAACCTCGGCTTCAATGTGGTCAAATAGTGCCTGCACCTGTTCGGGATTGCTACACGCAAGTTCATTTTTCACAACAAGCCAGGCAACCGGATTGAGATCTATACCAGTCATCTGCATACCAAGGCGGGAACCTTCTACTAGGGTGGTACCGCCTCCCATGAACGGGTCCAACACTCGCAACTTCTTGAAGGAACCTGCCTTCTGGTGGTTACAATAATAATGCTCCCACACTTTTTTGGCAGCCTCATTTGGGTCGTCTGGCGCTTCGGTAGCTGCAGCAATCAGCATGGAGCGAAAAACACTTGACCGTCTTCTTGCCCACCATTTCGACATTTGGTATATTGGTTTTCCAGCATTACCTTCCAGATTGGACAGGGCATTGATGTGAGCTATGGGGAAATCTGCTTCAAGACAAGTCAATTTGCGGTTTGGATTAGAAAAATCTGGTACTGGTAGTCGGATAGCTTTGCCAAGCTTTTCGGGAAGAAAATCGGCCATCTTGTCAGCCGTTGTCTTGTTTTTTATTTTATTTTTTAGAGCACTGTTAGGCTCCGCTACGTTTCCATCTAATTTTGTTTGATTACTATTCATAATGATGGCAACTCCATATAAGGCACGGCAACTTCCAGAAGACTCATTCCGCCATGGCTGATTTGCGGAAATCCACTCTGGATTTTCCATTTGCGCTGCCCTAAAACAACATGCTGGTTGTTTTCAGTCATGACAATAGGAGGCATGAACTGGTTTTGCCATGGATTGGCTGCGGCTTTATTTCGGGATGCACCAAAAGTTTTTCTAAGAATCTCTACAGCATGTTTGTCAATTACCTCAGATGAGAATAATTTGCTGACTGCATAACCGTGATCAGAGGTTATAACAAGTTTGCGCCCCTGGCGCAATTTGTTTATGAAATTCCAGAAACCATCACCAAGCAGTTCCTTGGAGACTATTTTTTCGATTTCATGATTCTTGTTTTGCATGTGAATAAGGTCATCCAACCAGCTGTGCCAGATAAACAGATTTGGGTTTGATGGCACAGCGCAGTCTTCAAAAGGAATGCTGAAAACATCGGTGTAAACGCTTTTATCGAAAAGCTTGAAAGTACCGGGTTTTTTATCATTTGCCAGCGTGCTCCGTGAAGACAGATTCAATGCTTTAGCGAATTGATTAGTGGTAGAAGGACATTCCGAACCAGTAACTTTCACCCCAGAAATTTCAATATTATGCTTTTTGGCTCCGTCAAGGAGTAAAGGAAGCTCCCTAAGCGACAAAGCATCTAGAATCAATACTGCTTGACCATTGGACGCTGAATCTCCACACCATTCCCCAAGAGCTGCCGAAGTAAGCTTTGCCCGCTTTGGATAGGCTTCCCAGAGATCCCATGCTGCTTCCGAAAGCAAACGATCTGGAATGACCGTTTGTTCATGTAAAGCAGCAGGAGACCGGATGTTTTGAGCAAGATCCAACATAGCATCGAAAATCTTTTCCCATGCATCAGCCTTAGATGGTGTATCAAGAATGATGGAGGGCCAATCTGCACTCATTGCTCATCTCCTTCCTTGTAAGTGATTTCCAGCTTAGCTTTGAAAGTGGACGGAATGCGTTGCAAAATCTGTTTGATCTGTTGTGCTGTCATCCCAATGAGCTCTATTTTGGCTGAATCAATGGTATGAGTTGAAGCAATGCCCCATTTTTCAAAATTCCCCATAAGATTAATACCAGTTGCCTCTTCGTCAGACTGCTTGGTTCGAGTTATTGCTACTGTTGTTGCTGGTAGTGTTGGTATTTTTTTGATGTTTACCGAACCATTATTTACTGCATCATCGCCCCCACCAAACGGTGTCACTTCAACAGCTTGACTTCCTGGAGGATCTATTGAAGTGTTTCCTCCAGTTTGTTCTTTGGGTGCGATTGTGGTACCTCCAATAGCTCCTGGAAGTCCGAGTTCAACTTGCCGCATCTCTTGACCAGTTCGGAAGGCTTTTTGATTAACATAACGAAGCGCATCACTATCCGATTGGTCTTCAGGACGTCGTCCAATCCAGGTTCCAGCCACATTAAGTATAATATCTCCCTGGGCAACAATATCCAAAATGCGTTCATATATCTTTGTCTCTCCGAGGAAGGGGATGGCTTCACCTGTATTGGGAACTGGTGGGTTGGTGAGATCATCCACCAGTGATCCGACAAAATTGGAGTCCTTTGCTTGTTGAACTACAAATGTCTTAAAATCCTCCGGTTCAAAAAGGTTGGAGAGAATTTTTGATTCTACATCACCAGGTATCTCTTCACCTTCTTTATATATTTTTTCGATATGGAATACACAATTTTTAGGATTTTGAAAATCCCACTTATGCAGAATCGCAAATCGATTAAAACGGTTTTTCAGACTACTTCGCAAAGGATTGTCAAACCCGTGGTGTAAGGCACGGTAGGTTGTGTCCCCACCCCATGCTTCACGGGAACAGAGATAACTACAACGTGTCAAATGGATTAATTCCTTGTCATTGTAGAGCCCTTCTGTACCACTTTTCAAAAGTAGAAACCGAACAGTATTGTGGCGAATCTGCACATGTTTGACAAGCCAAGTACCAAGACAGGCGTTGATATCTGCATTGCTGTCCCCTATTTTTTCGGGGATAACCAGCAACACTGGTTGATTCCATTTGGCAGGCATATCAGCTTCGTTGATAACTTCACTCCAGGGGTCATCTTTCCATTTTGTCCCAAGAACAATCACTCTGGAAGTCTGCTGTTTATTTTCAGGAACAAATATACTCCGCAAAGTTTTACGGATGTGCTCGATATCTTTTCCCGGATGAACTGTCTGACCAGTGTCAGTGTCTGCACCTACTTGCCACAGTTTATCATTTTTAGCGAATGCACGTACCTTGGAGCGCGGATTCTCATGGAGGCCGAACCAGAAAGCTCCTCTAGGCTCCTCGCTTGTATGTATGTTTACACTATTTTCAACCAAGAGCGTAATCTCTGCCTGAAAAGCATTATCATCTATCACATGTTGACTGGTGATATCAAGATGCAGCTCAGCAGGTGTTCCACCTATGTTTTTGCCTGGAGACATTGAGCGCATCCAAATTGAGCTGACAAGTTCACGGGCATCGGGAACTTCTACCCCTGCCTCTCTGACGGTTTCCAGATTATGCTGAGCAATTTCTCTTAGTTTTTCTTGGCCTGCCTGATTGGCAATGGAATCAACAAGTGTCTGAACTTCTTCTGAATCACCATCGACATAGAAATGTGCCGGGGTAATAATTGGTGTATAATTTCCATGACTTCGATATACATGAGCAAGGATACGAATCATGTCACGTGTTTCTTGGGCTACCTGGGAAAGCAGAATGTGGTCTTCCAAAAGTTCAATCAGTTCCGGGCTAAAAGGCCAGCATTCAAATACCTCTTGCCGTTTTTGATCCTTTTCAGATTCTGATTTATTGGGATGAAGAAGACGAAAACGTTCACTTGCATAAACGTTTGCAGTAGCTTGGATGTCGCAATCTGGAATATTCCTTCTGTTCTCGAAGAGGCGATGCAAAAGAAGTCTCTTACGGTCTTGTTTTGCTGTATTGCCTCTAAAGTCAATCAGCACAGGACCTTGGCGATGAATCTGTTGGAAAGCCTCATTATTGTTGTTCAGAAGAGAGGTTACGAAAATAAGAATCTTTGGACTATCCTTAGCTATTTCTGAAAGATTTTGGACAAAATTAAAAGCCCATTGTCGAAGCATGAATCCTGTTTTCGGATCTATCTCAGGCAAACCGGTAATCCAGGTCTGAAATTCATCAAGAATCAAACATGTGGGGCAGTCCTCAAACATTTCTTCGAGCAATGACCGGGGTGGATATGATTGTTCCATACCCTCGAACTTCCCTCGGTAGAAGTCTCCCTTAGGGTGGCGATCGAAAAGGAGATTCCACAGTAAAGGATATTCATTATTTTGCACGGGTTCGGAGATGGGAAAGAATCCTTGAACCATCTTGAAATTTTTCATTTCGCTATCATCGAGTTTTTCTCCCCACTCATATAACCAACTCTCAACAGTACTAGGAGAGTTGATTGCATGGTGCATAACAGCCATTATATGAGATTTACCACGTCCTCGGTCGCCCATTAAAACGATGGGGCTTCCACTTCGTTTGCTGCCTATGGCTTTGAGAGCAGTTTGTATATCTGCTGTAGGGTAAGTAATGGACAGAATATAATTTGCGGATTTTTGTACAGCACCTTGATTGTCGGAAGTGCACAAAGAAATTGCTGTGCCAGGCATCTGTGCTCCAAGGAATTCATCTCTTAACTTAAGATTAAGCATGGTAATCTCCTGTTGATTCATATTTATATGTATATTCAATAGTTATCTTTCTTATAGTACCTTTTATTTTAGTGTAGTACCACCAAAATATGGCTAACAATCAACTTAATCTCTTTGTCATTTATATTCCCTTGGTACACATCAACAATTATTTATGTTTCTCTCTAGCATCAGTATCCTATATTTAAATTCTACCACCTTATTTGTTTTTCCAATTCGATTATAATAATATTTAATCAGTATATTCTATGAATATTTATATCTTCTGATTTTGTGGTACTGTTAAGATTCTTGCATTGTTATAAACAGCAATATCATCTATTATGAAAATCCCTATTATAATTATACTAAGTAAAGTTGCCAACGTGGTATTTGATGAGAGGGATAGAATCATTAAGATCAAACCAACTAGATATAATGCAGGTAATAATAATTTATAGTATAATCTTTTGAAAGGTTGTCTGAATTGTGGATTATCTATAAGTTCCGATTGCCACAGGCTCCTTATTTACGTTGCGTCTCCAATGACAATTACGACCTTTGCTTCAGGCTTGAGGACTTCCTTTCACTTAGAAGAGCATTCACACATGTCTTCGAAGGCACAGTCTAAAGGATTCTACAAATTGTTCCTATTCGTAGTATTATAGACTGCTCCGCATTCACTCTAACATCGAAGCAAAGCGGGTAGATTTTGCTTCCATAACATTGATGACAAAGATCTCTGAAAAACAAAGTTCGCATGTGGAACCAACTGAGCAAACGTTACCTTAATTTTGATTCTGGCAGTGTTGTGCAAACTCTTTTTCTCAGACTATATGGAAAGATCCGAGCATCTCCTCAAGATTCACTTGATTTGATATTCTTACCGCTTTGTTACAGAACCTCTATCATATTCCAAACACTTCGCTCATTTCCAATTTAAATTCTTAAAACGTCTTTCACTTCATCAGCCAAATCATGTTTACATGGTTGGTATCTTCAGTACCATACATAGAGAAGTAAATTTATTCAAAATCAAAAAGTAAGAAATCTGAAGCTATAATCATTGCAGACTTTTGGATCTTTTGTTTTTCAAATCCATGCTTAGAATATTAAGAAGGCATTAGGACTTCTGTAGTCCAGTATTAAATTGTTGATGTTTTGTAACACTTAAAAATCAATAGTTTCCTCTATGTCCAATTATTTTCAACAATTCCGCATTTTTCAGCAGGTGTTCTTTTATGCTTTATACCTTTTTATACTAATTCGCCATGTCCTCTACATAAGTTTAAATAGTCCATGGCATCTGTAGAATTTACGAGTGAGCGGTGGACCTCGTCACCGTTTTGGTTCTCTACGGTAAAATATGATACTTGGGTGGTCTTGTAGGTTAACTGCATTAATTCACCAAGTGTGAGTTTGTCGTCCAAGATATGAACAAAGTAGGGTTCAGAGGTAACATAATCAAGCTCAAAGAAAGTGGTGACAAGACCACCTGTTTTTTGATAGTAGAAATTGATGAATGCTATTTTATTATTATAATTTTTGTGTGGCAATTTAACGTATATTAAAGTATATATAGAAAATTGTAAATTATCATGAATAGTTTATGCTAACAGTCCATATAAAAAATAAAAGTCAATAAAGGAGATCTCACAATAAATATTATAACCTTATACTATTCAATTGGTCTTTTAGTAGTAATCTTTATTTTTTGGTTTATTGCATATATTTCATGCATCTGTTTGCTATGGCCTGCATTATCTTATGGGGTTTCAAAAATGAATGATTTTATTAAAAGAAATAAAGAATTCTCATACAAAATTGCAAATGGAGTTATCATAACTATTTTTGCAACATTTGTAGCATTAATAGTAGTAATACTGACATCGATATTAAATAAAATGTACACAGTGGATCCGTTAGATACATCTGGATCTTTAAGTGTATATATTAATGCGTTTATTGCAGCTGCTACTTTTTTGTATGTAACTTATACTTATCGTGCAATTCAACAGTCGGAACATAGCATTAAACAAACATCTGTAATACAACAAATGGGCAATATAGAAAAAAAACTTGAAAACATGTATTATCCCCTAAAACATGTTTTAAATAATGATTTCAAAATAAACTACGATAGTAATTCAACCTATATAACATTAGAATCCACTGATATTTTAAAAATCAAAGCAAATTTAGCTAAAATAAATAAATTTTCACATTTAGCTTCAGATGATTTAAATTTAAAATTAGAAGATTTCCTATCTTATTTTGAACCGAATTCAGCTATTTTAAAAAGAAGACACCATCAGATGTTGACTAGTCAAATTTCAAGAGAAACTGACGATAGAATGATCGGAAATCTAATGTTTAGCCGTACAATATTGTTGATTCCAGAAGATGAACAGTACTTAATGCACCATATAGTACAAAATAAAGAGAAGATTAGCAAATTATATGATGAAATTGTAGACAAAGTAAATGAGGATATAACCTATTACAAAAGAAGCCTTGCAGAGCTAAACAAGAAACTTTAATCAATTTAATGTTAAATTGTCTTTAGTTTATGAAAAAATGGTTTTGTAGAAATCCTTTATGGTTACAACAATTAAACTATAGTACTAGGATTTCCACAAAGCCGAAATATGATAAAAAAGGGAAACAAATAATGGGTCTTAACAATTATTAAAATATTTGTCATAAAACAATAATTTAATAATTAATGTTCTTCCTTTTTCCACTCTCCATTTTCGTATACATACCCATAATTTATCAATCTATTTGTAATAGTTGATGCAGTGACCCCAAAATATTTCCCACATGCATTTGCTGATAAACCTTTTTCGATAAGCTCTTCGAGTTTCTTACTAGGAATTTCTTTCTTTGGTCTGTGACAAATAACCCCTCTTTGTTCCGCAGCTCTTCGCCCAGCTGTCATTCTTTCATTAATGATGGATCTTTCAAATTCCGCAAATGAAGCCATTATCTGTAATGTCAACTTTCCCATTGCAGAAGATGTATCAATTGGCTGGCTTGTTGCTGCAAAGGATACACAATATGACTCAAGCTTTTCAACACTGACGAGACAATCGATTATGGACCTAGCAAATCGGTCAATCTTTGTTACAAGCAGAATTTGGAATTTGCCATCCTCTGCATCTTGCATTATATTCTGAAAGGCAGGTCTCTCAGTGTCTTTACCTGAAAATCCAAAATCGATATATTCCTCATGAACAACCCAACCTTTTGAGTGACAATAATTTCGGAGTTCTTGTCTTTGCAAATGTATCGAATCCTGTTGATTGTCTGTTGAAGTTCGAATGTAAAGCCCAGCTTTTTTTATAGTATTATTTTTCATTTTAAATCAACTCTTTTTTTATTTTCAAGAAGATTATATATTTCTGAATGCATATATATATTTTGTTTGTAATATTAAAAAGCTGAAGCTTAATAAATAGAAAAAGGATGGGAAAAAGGAATATTTCTGGTGTTCCGGGAACAAATAGGAGCTGTTTGTTCAGTTGAAGCTAGATAAATGAATAAAGAAACGATTTGACCAGGTTAATCTTCCTAGTGTTCGATGCAGTGAAAGCTGTTGGTTCCTGAATCCCGTTTGCGTGATTAAAGATATTGTTAAGTATAATCAAATCTTCAAATTGTATTCATGGACTCATACGATGAAACAGTTAAAACTGCTGGTGAAGTTGCTAAATTGGCTACAAAATCGCTTGATGTCGTTGGTCAATTTGGTGGTTTTCTCTCGAAGATTTTTGGAACTCCTGCCAAAGATGCCTATGGTATTGTAGGAGATCAAATTGATTTCATCCAATGGGAAAGACGCACTAGGATGGTGGAAATAGTAAATCAGTATCATGAAAAAAAAGGCTTTCCTCCAGTAAGACCGATTTCTCCTAAATTTGCAATTCCCATGATTATGAATGCAGGTCTGGAAGAGGATGATGATTTGCAGGATATTTGGTGTAGACTTATTGCGAATAGTATGGATGCAAATTTTGATTTTGAAATCAGATATGCTTTCATTGAAATGATAAAAAGTCTTTCATCTTTAGATGCTCAAATTTTGAGTCTTGTTTATCGCGGTGCATCAAAGTATTCCTCTATACCATCAAGGAATTTTGCTGAAGATGATGATGTTTTTGACAATGAAACTGATTATGTTGTTCGTAAAGAACGTATGCAATCTTATTTCATGAGCAAAGTAGTTATTAAACATAAATTGGGCTGCACAGGCGAATTATTAGATGTTTCTATTCATAATTTGCTTAGAGTCCAATGCTTAAATGATTCTTCCTTAGAAGATGCACTTTCTGCTTTCGAGACTATTGATGATTTTGATGATTTTGGTGACCTTAATCTTATGGTTCCGAGGGGGTATTATAGTCTTACCCCTTTAGGAATAGTATTTGTTGAAGCGTGCATAATTATGTGACTTACTAAAGGGTTACTGAATCAATCCCCAAAGCCACAAAAAACCAGAATTTTATTTTATTTTTTTGGCTACAACAACACTATTAATTGACACAAAAACCAGAATGCCAAATATTTTCATATAATTCTTAATTGTCAAAATATCATCACTTTTGGTTTCAACATTTTGTCACTCTCGACAGTGATACTATTCTTCCCTAATTTAGTAATTTTAAAATGATATCTCAATATATCTTTATCTTTTAATGGTGCCTTTGCATGTTTTCTCTCTTGCTCACGTTTAAATTCAGCATGACTCAAGATCTCAACACTGCCCCTGTTAAATAGTGTTTTTCCACTCAGCAAAATCGGTAACATATTTTGATATTTTCTGAAAAAATCACCGGTCAGATACACTTTGCTATCATAGAAGCGTTTGCATAGCTTATAGCGAGATTCAGCAAGTTTCTTATGGTTATTTTCACTTTTAAGTAATTGTTGCGATTTACGTTTTGATTGATTACCTTCAGATGCAGATTCTTGCTTTAGTTGCATTGTAACAACAGGCTTTTGTATATCCATCAACTCAATTTCTAAATCAGAAATTCTCTTATCTTTTTCACCAAGCAATTTTCTTAATTTTTTGACTTCTTCGGAACTATCCTGGCCTTCGTAATTTTTATCGTTACTTGAAACAAAGTTACTTGGCTTTGAATGAGCCTCCTGAACTACAGCAATTCCACCTTCAAATAATCCTTTGCTACGTATTTTGTTATCAACAGCTTGGTTAAACAATTCTTTATTATTGAGAATTACATCCACCATTTCAACTGCAATCGGGTTTGCTTGACTCATTACTAATGCATCGAACTTTTCTTTATTGATATTTGGATTTTTAGCGTGTTCTATGCCTTTTGGAGACGTTAATTGATAATGAAATGGCTGTTTTTGTCCTTTTTTAATGATGTATCCTCGCTTTCGCAGATTTACAAGTTCAACCTTGAATGACTGATAATTTTCATATGGAATTGATTCGAAGATAGCTCTACTAGTGTTATTTCCTGTTAGTATTGATTTCAAAATTAATCCTTTCAATTGACAATCTTTCATTTTCTTGATATTATCACCTTTTAGATTTGATAGGTTAACACTAACTGTTAACCCTCATATTTAAATTGTTTTGAAATTATATAAACATTCTCAATATTTCATATGGTTAATTCCGAGAAAAAGCAACAGGATCCCTCAAGAGTTTATTGATATGTTTTGTAAAATCTCAATAAATAATAGAAGTAACAATGTTCTTTAGAAATCTAGTAGTAATAATCATAATATTAATTTTCACTTAAAAGTAGAGGAATGTTGTCTATGAAATATACTAGGTGATTCAATCATAATAGATCTAACAAGTGTATTAAGTATACAAAATATACGAGATTACAAGATAGTAAAACTCTAATTTTCTAATTAAAATAGTAGTCAACGCCTGGAATCAAAAAATTGGTGGCATATTACCCCATAGTCAAGAGATCATTTAGAAGGCAATAAATGTACCCTTTTAACCCAAAATGCTCTTAAAACTGCTCTAAATTGCTTTGAACTAAAATTAATAGGTAAGATATCGATCAAAGTGATTACTCAATAATATTCGTAAATATCACAACTTCTTGAAACTGAACAAATAATACGGATTCAAGTATACCACTAATGATTGCAACAAGAATAAATCATTTTCAAAATTATACCACTTTTTCTGGAAATATACCACTGTTTTGAAATCAAAAAATGAAATAACGATGTTTAATTATCCCACTAATACCACTTATACCACTAAAAAGATAATAAAATATAAAAAAAGGTTAATTTTAGTTTTTGCAATCGATGAAAAATATTTGTTTCTTATTTTCGGTGGTATAGGTGGTATAAGTGGTATTAATGTATTTCATCTACAATTTCTGGTCAGATTAAAGTGGGATTAATAAAATAGAAAAGTGGTATAGTCATTTATGTGTATAATTTTTGATGTGTAAAAGTGGTATAGATCCCTAGACATTTCATTTTTGGAGATATATATCTAAAAAATTGAATGTATGATTTAAAATCACAATCATTCAATCTTCTTTTGGTACTTTTATTGTGGGCCACGTTGGTTCCATACTTTTCAAACCTAATATCTCATGTACTTTTTTAAGGTTCAAGCGTGAAACATCTTGTTGTGTTCCATCATACTTCACTTTAGTTGAAAATCTCCTTGTAACACTACCATCTTTTTTGTTTTCCTTACGATGAACTAAGATACCTTCATCAGCCCATTCTTTTTGTACAGTTGTACTATTATAACCAGATTCTCTGATTGCTCTCCTCAATTCTAAAGGAATTAGATCAATATATTCATCAGAGATCCATCCGGAGTGTAGCTGTTTTTGACCTAAGCTTAAGTCTGGACGATTAGATCGACTATCTACAAAATTTTTAATATTGACTTGTATCCAGTCGTAGACACTTTGTAATGCTCTGTGTGAATACGACTCAATAGGCGCATTTTCAACAATTTCTTCGAAGTATTTATTTGTTATAGCAAATGGATCGACAGTTTCAACTCCAATTTCTTCAAATATTTCTTCAATTAAGACACCTGCTGTCGTAATAGCTGCGAAAGTGTTAGAAAGTCTATCACCGACACTTGTATTCGTTTTGGTGAATTGGTTCTTTAAATCTGAAAATGTTTCGTCCCTTATGTTGTCCTTGTAATCGAAAATCTTTTTTATGAATGGTTCTACAAGATGCCCATAATTATCCTGCATAGTACGCTTTGCTAATTCTACCTCGTCTGGCAGATATCTCATATCACAATGCAGTTCGATTACTCTAACCAACTGACCTGTAAAACCATCGTTATCAGTGATGGCTTTTTCACCTGTCGTTAGAACAACTGAATTCCAAGAACCACCTATAAGCAGGCCACCTTCTTTCTTTCCCCTTAACTTGCCCTTTCCGTTTGATATCATGTAAATAAGAGCTGTGAGCATATCCTGATTTTTTTGCACGCTTGTTTCATCTAGATAAAAAGGTAAGTCGCAGAACAATTCTGCCATCTTTTCTGCACCCACTACTGTTGTATCAGCACTCCATTTCAAATCTTTTGGATTTCCAATAGCGCTAAACGCTACACTGGAGGTGGTTGTTTTACCTGTTGATGATTCGCCACTGTCATCTACAAAAAAGGAATCGACGCCGACCAAATTAAGAATCATTGCAGACATGGCTGCATATATTTTAAATCGGACGATTGGTTCACTTAAAATTCCGTTCATACCTTTGATCCAGTTCTCAAAGGTCCCTTTTTTTGTCAAACCTTTTAAGGCAGCTCCTTCAACCATTTCTACAAGGTGTGTGGAATCCTTTGTGTATGCCCTATCACCGAATACAAAACATTCATCAATAATTTTGGTTTTAGGCTTCCATCCATTTTTTTGAGCAACTATTATTTTGTCCAATTCATCATAGTTGAACTTCAAGCACTCAGCGAGATATTCATTTAAATCAGGAATAAACTTCAGAGTTATTATGAATCCTTTGTTAATCAACTCTTTTATACCATCATTACTAAGAGCCTTGACTTGTGGCATACGTAATATCTTACATTCGTCGCGTAGTCTCTCAGCAAAGGTAATTTCAAGCCATTTATTTCCATCATCTATATTCATACCCATTCCTGTGATTGTGCATGGAGAATGTGAAATTCTTGATGTGAAGTTTCCTGATTTTTTATTGTATTTTATTTTAAATAGACCTGTTTCTTTGCCTTCGAAATCCGTTGTTAAATAATCAGAAGGGAGTAACTTGCCTGCATATATCTGAGATTTTGGAGAGTAATCCAGATGAGTGAGAGCATTTTCATCAGTGCTTTCAACTATGATGTCTACCTCAAATGATTTTCCTTCTTCCTTTGTAGTTTCAGTTTTGGAAACATGTCCATCATTCATTGAATCACCTCCCCAAGATCTCTTAATCCAGAATGGATATGGCTAATTGCACCGATTTTGATACACTTGGATGTAAAATTATCAAAAAATAATGGTGGATTTGAAGTCACTGGATATCGTTTATTATTACTATTACTCATCAAATTCACCTTTTTTAATTATTTGATTAGTACCGATGTCATCTCCATCTTCTAAATCAGAACAAGGCATTATTTCATAGGTAACAGACTGATCAAGATAAAATATCAATTGATCACACCTGTCCAATATCGAATAACACTCATCAATAAAGTCATTATATACTTCTATTATTTCGTTACGTTCTGAATCCTGTAAATCAGTTGCATTCTCAATCAAAGTTATCTTATGTTTATACTTTAAAATATCCTCAACAACATCATCAAAAATATTTGCTACATCATCAATTAGATTTAAAACTTCTGGCTTTGCTGTTCTTTCTATTAGATAATCACTTTTAATATCCATCTTTATCACTTTTTATTTTTTTTAAAACTAGCAAGACCATTGATGGATTTTAGAAATTACAGGCATATCAAAAATATTATATACAAGATATTACTAACTATAAGATGCTACTCAAATAGAAGGAAATGTTATTTCTAAAACCCTCAGGTCTACTAGTGTTGGTTTTTTAAATATTTCTTTTATTCTTTATTTACAAGCTAAATTATTCTACCACGTCTTCTAGCAGTTCATCTATCTTTTGAGAATGCACTTCTAAAATCATATGTTTTAAGAATAGCTCCAATGCTTTCTTACAAGGAACACAAACTTTAGCATAACCATTGCATTTAGATATTTGACCAACGTCATTTGAAATTGATACTTCTATTTCTATTTCTACATCATTTGAAAATAACACTTTCTCATTTTGTTTACTCATTTTATTCACCTATTTTTGTATTTTTAACGTTAAACTAATCCTCTTTTCTTTTTCACATCTTCTAATGAGATTTTACCGTCTTTTATATCCTTCATAATCTCATTGAATTGTGATTGCGCTTTTTGTTCAATCTTCTTCACCAATTGAAATGATTTGGGCATATGATTATAGATTTCCTCATCAAATTCCAATGATTCATTTAAATTAATCTCTTTCATATTATCTCTCTTTGTATATTATTTAAATTCAATTTTAATTATGTTTTTTCGACTGTTTTTTTGATTCAAATTGTAAATTGTACCTTAACCATTCAATGATCGGGCACTTGTAGTCCAATTGTTTTTTTCTGTTAGTTCATCAAATCCCTCCATTCAAATAGTTAGAATTAAACAAAAATAATAAGGTATTTATACCATATATTTAGTACTATAACTGTACTAAATAAAAAAAGAGATGTAGGTATGGTTGATAAAATATACACAAAAAAGTGTGAGATGGTCTATAGTTGTATACCTGAGGATGGATCTCCAATTAGATATAACCGATTACATGAAAAAATAACAGAAGAACTCCAGTCTCAAAATGAAATAAAAAAAACAATGAGTAAGTCAACATTATCAGATTGTCTGAAAAAAATAATTAATATAAACCTTGTAGAAAAAAAGAAGCTAAAGGGAATAAGAGGAAATCCTGTAGAATACAGGCGAAATAAAAAATATGATTTTTATGACGAAGATGAAAGAAGAGTTAATCCAGAAAATGTAGAAGAATCGCAATACCTTATGATAAGCATGGAATTAAGTAACATAATTAAAAATCTGATAAAAGAGTTATATTTATATTCAAAAGATAATGATGAAATCGTATATAAGAAACGCTATAGTATGTATTTATCTGTTGATATACTCCCCCGTCTTATGAAGCTACTTAACTATGTGGAAAATGAAAATAAAATGAACGATGATGTATATCGCTGTCTTTTTGGAGACCATGATTTTTCAATGAGAGAAAAATCGTATGAAAATCTGTATGTTACGAAACTTAATAATATGATAGTAAATTCATCATCTTGGAAGTCAAAAGCAAATCTACAAAGTAAGCTAGAAAAAATGAGTAATATAGAAATCATGCTTGAATACAAATATAAAGATGAATATGGCTATCAAGATATTGAAAAAATACTTCCACATTAATTAAAATGATATATGAACCTATAAGAAAATTAAGGTTTGGATTTTACACAATATAAACAAAAACCGTTATTTAGAATTAATATTGATTTATTGTCCAAACCAATTACCTAAAATTATTTCATATTTTGCAGCATTTCATTAATTCGTGATTCAACTAGTTCATTAACCTGTGCTTCAACAAATTTAGACAACTTATTATCAGTCAGTTTAAATTCGGAATCCAGTTTTATTGCAGTATCCATATCTAATACCATTGAACAACTACTACAATATTTTGCATCATGTGGGTTTTTCGTCTTACATCGAGGACATTTAATTGGTTTAAGCACTTCCTTCTTCTTTTCCACATCATCCTCAATAATCCCATTTATTGCCAATAATTTATTCTCAACATCATCACCTGACAAGTGAATATAAACTGCAGGCATTTTAGAATCGGCTTCCCATCCTGCAAAAATTCTCAACTCCATCTCTTTAAACCCTTGTTTCACCAATTCAGTTAATCTTCCATGTCTCAGAGCATGAGGATGAACATTCTTTTTTAGACCTGCATTCTCCGCATTTGTTTTAAGCATATTTTGAACTGTGCGTATATCTAAACTTTTAGGTTCAGCCCCATAATTGCGACTTGTGACAAATAAAGGTGCATCAGGGTTATCACGGAATGGATGCTGATTGATCCATGCTTGTAAATCAGGCACCGAATCAATAAGCCTCAATTTTCTCATCCCAGTTTTGCCATTAACGATTATAGAACAGCCATGTCTGTCAAATTGAACGTTTTTTATATTTAAACTAAGAATCTCATTAGCACGAGCTGCACTATCCCACAGCATCATAACTATTGCACGATCGCGTTGTGTTTTGCAGGTTTCGACCAGTTTTTTAACATCTTCCTGCACAATAAGTTCATCCACAGGTAGATTGTTTTTAGGAGATCTTGTTTTAATTCCATCAAAAAAATCATTGTCAGGAGAGAACCACTTAAAAAAAAGCCTTAGGTCAACGACATCATTATGGACAGTCTTAGGTTTATTATTTTGGCGACGGTATAGGATATAATCTTCAATGTCAGATTTTGTAATTTTGTCTAAATTTTTTCCTTCATGGAATTTTAAAAACGTATAAACTTTCCAAAGTTTAGTATTAATAGTACTATCTTTAAAATTGTTGAGCTTAAGGTGCCTTTTATATGATTTAAACGTTTCAGCATTATTTCCTGTAAAATCGGGTGCATATTTCATACATTTAATATGTATTAAATACATATATATATTTTGCAATATTACGTGACCCTCTAAGCAGGGCTTAGGACCCTGTCTCGTAGGAGTTCGTGCGTTCGAATCGCACCTCCCGCACTATTTTGTTTTAGATGTTTGTAGCAAGATCACATCTGAATATGTATATTACATTCAATATGGCTATTAGAATTAAAGCTATTATTATGAGCTCAAATCCTCCTGATAGCTCGGACATGAGCGACACTGGCAGGAATAGCAGTAGATTCACTACTGACTTTTGTAGTGTATTGGTACCTATCAAAGAAAGGTAAGATCATTCACAAGTATAAATTAGCTGCCTCAATGGATGTGAATTGATCTATAGTGGAAATATGGATCAACACACAAATGTATTTATGTAACAATTGTGTATGATGATTATACATGACCAATTAGCTAGATGGAGGAATCAATAATGCGACTGTCGATCAATAAAAGGAACCGCAGAACACGGGAAGTTGATAATATCGTGAAAGTCGCGAGGGCAGCATCCTCTAGTGCGAAACAAAATGCATTTAGTCATGGGATATCAGTAGCAAGACAACAGGGTGAAAACATTGTTATGTTGCATCCAGATGGAAGTACTGATGTCATTAAGAGAATTGAAAATAGTCCTGTAACACTAAACAAAAAACGATACTACATATGAAGCAACGTATGAGGGTATTTGCAGGACCAAATTGATCTGGTAAAACTGCAATTGTTAGTGAATTTATTGAAAAAAGGGATGAACTGATCGATCCTAATCGGCATGTTAATCCGGATGAACTTAATTTATTGGATGTTCTCAATTTTGATAGCTTTGGAGTAAAAGTTGACGAGGGCGATTTTCGAGATTTTGTACTCCAGTATCATTTTTATGAAAAACTTGGCATTACCATTCAAGATCTTAAAATTAAAGACAACTGTTTTTACATAAATAAAAAAAGTTCATATATGGGTGCAATGTTATCGGATTATCTTAGACAGTGCCTCATAAAAACAAACGAACGTTTATTTTCGTTTGAAACAGTTTTATCACACCCATCAAAAATAGATTTTCTCAAGGATGCAAAAAAACTCGGTTGGGATGTCTATTTGTATTATGTAAGTACAAACGACCTTGAAATTAATTGTGTTCGTGTGGCACAACGAGTGCAAATGGGTGGTCACGATGTTCCTCGTGAAAAGATATATGATCGGTACACAAAGGCCAACAATAATTTATTTGAGGTTTTAAAGCACTGTCGTAGGGCATATATTTTCGACAATTCTGAAGAAATGGAATTAATAGCTAAAAAAAATCCTGATGGTTCATTGGATCTATTGGTGGATTATCTTACTCCAAGTTGGTTTAATGAGTGTGTTCTCTCCAAATTAATTGAGTGATGGTTATGTCGATATTTGAATTCAATTGAAACAAAACTGAGGATTTCTACAAAGCCGATATTAGATTCTTAAATTTCTGAATAAAAAAGGTTTGATCTCTACACATTCAGATATCCGTGTAGAGATCATTTTTGTACAATTATCTATCAAATATAACGATTGCTTCTGCCAGTTCTTATGGTCCTGACATATTCCTCAATGTCCATTCCCTGAAGATATACATCACATGTCTGGACAAGTGCCTTTGCACCGGACTGTGTGCCTCCGAGTTGGAAATGTACGCCTGAACCTATGGTCGTGATGAATACAAAAAAAATTAGAAAGATTGTTTATCAATCAATCAATCCTTCCTTCTGTAAATAATATACACTGACAGCAACATACCGATTGCTGGAAGCATGCTGAATCCTGGAGTTGTTTCACTTTCTTCTTGTAGTTCAGGGGTTTCTTCAACAATTTCTTCTTCGGATGATTCCTCTTCAGAAACTACTACGACTGCATTATCGGTAGCATTTGAACTGGAAGTGTTATTTGCTTCCTCCTCTTCAGTTTCTTCTTGAATTGGCATGATTACCGCACTGCCAGTACCACTACCTCCAGAAGAGCTGCCACCGGTGTCAACATTATTGACAGTGATGTTAATTGTCTCTGAATCGGTTAGGATACTATCGTAAACTGTAAAATTAACCGAATAAGCTCCAGCTTGGGATTCGGAAGGTGTCCACGAAAATACACCTGTACTGTCATTCAATGTAGCACCTGTTGGGAGATTGGTGCCGGAGTAGACAAGGGTGTCGTTTTCAGGGTCTATGGCAATGACCGTGAAGGTTAGTGGGGCATTCTCATTAACACTTTTATCACCGATTGGGGACAGCACAGGAGGCTGGTTTTCTTTTACTTTAACAAGCCACATGTCATTATTTGCGCCATTCTCTGTGGAACCTGCTACAATGTAGCCGTCTAAGGTTTGCTGGACAGAATATGCATAATCATGATTACCGCCGTCAAAGGTAACATTCCAGTCCTCGGAACCTGTAGAATTGGTCTTAATAAGCCACATGTCTCGATTATCTTCATTCTCTGTGTAACCGGCTACAATATACCCTTCATCGGATGTTTGCTGGACAGGATATGCCCCATCATCTTCAACGCTGCCGTCAAAGGTAACGTTCCAGTCCTCGGAACCTGTGGAGTCGGTCTTAATAAGCCACATGTCCCGATCTGCGATATTATCTGCGTAACCGGCTATAATATATCCTGTGTCGTTGGTCTGCTGGACAGAATATGCATGATCATTATAACCGCCATTAAAGGTAACATTCCATTCCTCGGAACCTGTGTCGTCGGTCTTAATAAGCCATACGTCATAATCTACACTATTATTTGTGGATCCGGTCACAATATACCCGTCGGATGTCTGCTGGACAGATCTTGAATAATCATCATTACCGCCGTCAAAGGTAACATTCCATTCCTCGGAACCTGTGGAGTCGGTCTTAACAAGCCATATGTCCCAATCTGCACTACTATTTGTGTAACCGGTCAAAATATACCCGTCGTCAGATGTCTGGTTGACCGAAGTTACATAATCAGAAGAACCGCTGTCAAAGGTAACGTTCCAGTCCTCGGAACCTGTGGAGTCGGTTTTAAGAAGCCACATGTCCCGATCATCGCCAGTCTCCGTGGTACCGGCTACAATATATCCGTCGGATGTCTGCTGTACAGAATATATAATATCATCATCACTAACGTTGCAGGTATAGGTAACATTCCATTCCTCGGAACCTGTGTCGTCGGTCTTAAGCAGCCACATGTCATTATTTGCGCTATTATTTGTGTAACCGGCTACAATATACCCATCGTCGGATGTCTGCTGGACAGAAGTTGCCACATCATCATAACCGCCGTCAAAAGTAACATTCCAGTCTTCAACAACTCCTACGGCAGCTGAAGCCCCTGTGGTAACTAAAGTTAAAAGTATTACAAAAATTATTACATATAATCTCATTTGAACAATACCCCCATTAATATATTATTATGTTTGATTATTTAAGTATTGGTGTAGTAATATCATCTATATTGGAGATTATCAATTAGCTTTTCGCTTTAAAAGCGTAAATCTTTTTTCAAGACTACTGGCACCACTCTGAGCATAGCTTATGCATTGCATATATATGGTAGAAAATGTGCAAGTCCATGGAATATACTTACACAGAATACGAAAAATGAGTTTAGAGATTGTTCCTTTTTGCGGAGGTTGCCCAGCCTGGCCAAAGGCTCAGGACCCTGTCTCGTAGGAGTTCGTGCGTTCGAATCGCACCTCCCGCACTACTTTTAAAAATAATCAGCTTTGCTATTTCATAAACACTTCGAAATAGCAAGAGGTATCAACCCCTTAAATATCGGAATTAAAAAGGTTTAAATCTCTACAGGTTCAGATATCCGTGTAGAGATTATTTTCGTACAATTATCTATTCAAATAGAACTCGATCGCTTCTGCCAGTTCCTTATGGTCCTTGGCATATTCTGCAATGTCCATTCCCTGAAGATATGCATCACATGCCTGAACCAGTGCCTTTGCACCTGACTGGGTTCCCCCTGGGTGGGAGTGTACGCCTGAACCCATGGTCGTGATGAAATCTACATTCTCCATTACATCTATGAAGGGTTTCAGTTTCACAGGGTTAAGGCCGCCGGAAACTATGGGGCAGCATTTCTTCATGGCTCTCCAGCTATCGTCTTCGAGGATGACGTGGTGAGCAAGGTCCTCGTTGACAAGGTTGATGGCATCCTTATCGGTATCCATTATCTTTGACCATGTCTGCTCGAAGAAGTGTCCGGGTGACTTCAAATACTGGATGCCGTGGGCGGCAACAACATCTTCCGCAGGTGTACCTTGCATCTTGCCGACACCAGCTGTTCCGGTGTGTATCCCTGAAGCACCGGCAAGGCGTGCGAACTTTGACAGTACCAGAACTGAAAACCCGATGGGGTTTTCCTGTCTTGTAAAAGCACCATGTGCAGCTCTGTGGAAGTGCAGGAACACATCGGGATATCGTCTTCTGAGGGTTTGTACCGCCATCCATCCGGCCGTGATACCATCTATAAGGAAAGCATAGCTTCCGGGTTCGAATCCTGCATTGGTGATCATCTCACACCTTTCTATCATGGTGTCGAAATCAGCAGCTGAAACATTGAACGAGTGGACCTTCTTGTGACCGGTCTCTTTCACAGCCTTGTTCATAGCCTCTTTCACATGAGCGACCATCTTCTCATACGGGCAGAAATCCTGATTTGCCTGGGGCTCATCGTTCTTGACAAAATCTCCTCCGCCTACCCAGAAATCATAGCACACTTCCGCATATTCCGCAGAAGTAAGTCCCATCTTTGGTTTAACTATGGTGCCGAGGATCGGTCTGTCATGAACATCAAGGTACTTTCGCATATCGTCAACAGTATAGCTTGGACCGTCATACTGTTCCAGCATGGATGGCGGGAACCATACATCCATAAGCTTCAATGCCTGGATCTCTTTCATTCCAAGGATATTGCCGACAATGTAGGTCAGTATATTCTGGACATTTCCTCCCCTGTCAAAAAGTCTCCACGGATAAGCTACCCATACCAGCTCTCTTTCCAGATCAAGCTGATACACCAGAGCATTCATGGTTCTGGAGAATGCAGTCTCTGTATTCACTTTGATATTTGTACCCGTTGATGATTCTGCAGCGATCTCCGCAGCCGCTTGTAGTACGTTCAGATCTCCTCCCGGTATCAAGTGAAATACTCCGAGAAGGTATTCCCCATTGGTCGGATCAGGTAGTTCCAGATCCACATATGCCTGTTGTTTGGAATCGAGCGATTTTACCAGGTCCTCATAGATCAAACTCATATAGAAATAACAGTTTGCAATCTATTTGAGTTTTTTGAATACGTCATGTGGGACAAAAAGGAAATGCTGTTCGATATCACCGTTTTTGTAAGCGGTGGTATTCTATGATCTGTTAATTTAATAGTTCTAAAATAGAATAAAGAAAAGGAAAAATATGCTTTAAAAATAAGTTATGCACTTATCCATCATTTCCGATCGCTTCCGCAGGACAGGAGTCCATGGCCTCTTCGCAATTCTTCTTTTCAGCATCATTCTCGGGCTGCTTATATACAAAAGAACTCGAACCGTTTTCATTCATCTTGAAATTATTGGGAGCTTCATCTATGCATCTCTGACAAGTGATACACTGATCATCCACGTAATAAGCTCCTTCTACATTTTCAGCCACTTTATTTTTTACATCTGCCATACATAAGTCCCCCAAACTAATATCTAGAATACTCTTTAACTTTGTAAAGCTCTGTATTTATAAATTTCTGGACAACTTATGTGCAGATATTTGTGATAATTTAGAGAACATCCTTAAGGGCATTAGCAGCTACGTAAACACTGCCGATCCCGCAGATGTACTGTGTGATCCTGATGGTCTGCATGATCTCTTCCTTTGTAGCACCTGCATCCAATGCTTGCAATGCAAGAGAGCGCACTCCATTAACAGTACCTTTTGATGCATCAAGGGACAATGCCATCAGGAGCTTGTATTTGTAAGGTATTCCATTTTCCGGGAATGCGTTATGAAGGGTATCATCCAAAAGTTTGACGAATTCCGGGTCGTTATCTGCTATTATCTGAAGTGGGTCTTCTGGCATTTTTATTATCTCCTTATGTGTATCATTTATTGAGAGCTAACTATTTATGGTGATTCCATAGCATTCATTTATCGTTGCTCATGTAGAACATTATCTCTTTTCATGGTCATTATGTTTATCTGTAAATAGCTTCCATAAATATCAGACATATCTTGTGATCCGGGGAATTAATATGAGCTATTCACTTCTGGCAATATCTATCTTTTTTGAGATATGCGGTACCGTTTGCATGAAAATATCCGATGGTTATTCGAACATTCCGGCATCTCTGATGATATTCGTGTTCTATGGAGTAAGTTTTAGTATTTTCCCATTTGCTTTGAAGAACATTGATGTAAGCCTTGCCTATGCCATCTGGTCAGGAGTGGGAACTGCATCCATGACCTTGATCGGGATATATTATTTCAAAGAGCCTGCAACAGCCATAAAGATGGTTTCCATATTCATTATCATGGTCGGTGTTCTGGGATTAAATCTCAGTGATAAGCTGGCATGATACACTAGGAATCTACTTATGACTATTTTCATATATTGATCATGGCAGATGGATATAGGTCTTAAAAGCAGTTACCTGTAGCAACAGCTAAATAATTTCTACTCCCATCTAATATATAATAAATAATTGGGGGTAATCTATTGATATCTGTAATCTCGGTCCTTGCTGACCTATCACTTACTCTTCAAGTGATAGCTTTTGTAATGCTTCTGTATGCTATCAATCTTAAAAAAGTGGGTCTTGCAGAGCATGGGAGGGCGTCTTCCCTTGCGGTATATGTTATGGTACCTACGATATTGTATATGTTCTATTCTATCAGTCTGGGCTTTAGGTTGCCCGAATATGGGATCATACTTGGTTTGCACCGGCTTCTCGGCTCAATAGTTCTGATCTTCATAATTCTTTTTGTGACCAACAGATGGAGGTTCAAAAAGAAGGTCCATATGGATATTGTAGCGGTATGCTGGACTTTGTCCTTGCTGATGGGAATTGGTGTCTATTTGATTTCTCATGATATCTTATGATATCGCTTTTCTTTTTTGTGTTCTGCTTCTTCCCATATAACACTCTCAACTGTTCCTGATCTCCAATCCTTTTCTTATGGCTTCATTAAAGGCTTGTGTGAATTTATACATATATTAGTGCTCTTTTGTGTTCCCATTCCTCTTTGGAAGCATTCGACGAAACACTTATAAATGATTAATCGTTATGTATATGTGCAATCATTAATCATGATAAATTGCACTGCACCAACAAGGAGGAATACATATATGGACACATATTACACAGGTTCGATGATGGAAGAAGAAGAGAAGCTTTTTGAATGGAGAACCAGCGGCTTAAACATTGATGGCAACGGATTGTTCTTTGCTACACTGGCCGGGTCCATTGCACTTATGGTCCTCATGAGGGTTTCATCTTATAGCAGCCTCTTTTGAATGGGGGGATACCGGAATTACCGGTAAACTCCCTTATTTATCTTGCTTTTCTTTATTTTCCTCTTATTTTTGGTATCATCGTTTGAACTGAAGTTTCTGGAAATACTTCTGATGATAGTCTTCTGCAGGGTAGAATTCAGATGCTTCTACTATCTCTGTCTTAATGCCACTATCATACTTTCCTGAACGCTCCTGCTGTTCCCTGGATCGGAGTGCAGCTTCCCTTTGAGCATCGTTATGGTAAAATATGGCAGATCTGTACTGTGAACCATGATCAGGTCCCTGACTGTCCTTTGTCGTAGAGTCGTGTGTGCTCCAGAATATCTCTAAAAGTTCCTCGTATGTGATGATAGATTCATCAAAAACGATATCTACGGATTCAGCATGCCCGGTCTGTCCCGTGGAAACATCATTATAACTTGGTTCTTTCAATGTGCCTCCGGTGTATCCCACTTTTGTTGAGGTCACACCTTCGACTTTGTTGAACGCAGCTTCAACACCCCAAAAACATCCTGCTGCAAATGTTGCTCTTTCCATTTTCGATCCCTCTCATTTATCGTTCTTTTCTTCCTTTTCCTTCTCTGAGCCTTCTGTAAAACCCAATGATGCCGAATTTATACAATATCTTTTTCCGGTAGGTTGAGGTCCGTCATCGAAAACGTGTCCGAGATGGCTTCCACAGTTTGAACATTGTATCTCGATCCTTTTCATAAAATAGCTATCGTCGATAACCAGCTCCACACTATCACTGGAGAGCACTTCATAGAAACTTGGCCAACCTGAACTGGAGTCAAATTTATTCTTTGAACTGAAGATCTCCTGGCCACAAGCTGCACAGCTGTATACGCCGGGTTTATCGTTGCGTAACAGCTCGCCTGTAAATGGTATTTCGGTATTCTTTTCCCTGAGGATGGCATACTGTTCAGGTGTAAGTAATTTTTTCCATTCTTCTTCAGAACGGTTAATTTTTTGTTTCAATTCCACAACCTCCTTACAAAAGCTCCCATATAAAAGTTATTAATACACACTTAAATAATTTCGGTTGTAACTCTTGGGTTTTATATTAATTTCATTTGAATGTCCTATTTCGATTGGAACCTATGTAACACTAATATTTTTATGCAAACGTGTCCAATACCATATGGAGTAGTTTAAATGACCGGATATGCAAAGCTATGCAGTTCAGATGATGTGCCGGATGGGGAAATGCGCAGTTTCGATCCAGGTGACAATAAGATACTGGTAGTAAATCTTGGTGGCAAGTTCTATGCCATCGATGCTATCTGTAATCACATGGGTGGTAAACTTGTGGATGGTAAGCTTAAGGATAATATCGTGATATGTCCTCGTCACAAGTGCGAATATGATGTGACATCGGGTAAGATCAAAAAAAAAGCGGGTTTTTTTGTGCAGGCATTTTCCGGGAAATGTAATGACCAGAAATCTTATGCTACAAAAGTTGAAGGCGGTAAGGTCTATGTGGATATCTGAATCCGTGTCCTTTTATTGAATGTGCAACTTCTGATGACGTTTGTTACATTGTTGGATCCCGTTTACTGCAAATATTTAAATAAAGTTCTCATAATCCTTTACATATGAGCCTTGTTCTAGCCGCGGTATTCCTTGCTTTTGTTCTATGTGTACTTAGTATCTTCTTAGCTAATGTTGTAAAGAAACGAGTAGCTGACACAGCAAATGGTGGTATGTATCCGAAAGGCTATTGGTTTGGCATGGGTATAGCTTTTGGTCTTTTGCTTGGGATGCCTTTAGGTATTGCTATCGGAATATATCTCGGAAATGTCGCGATAGGTATTGCTATTGGTCCTGCACTTGGGATAGGCTTTGGTACTGTGATAGGTTACGTGCTTGAGAAAAAACATGTAAAGAACATTCGTCCACTGACAGAAGACGAAGCGAGGTTACAGAGGGTGTTCATTGTATTCACCATCAGTGTGCTTATTCTGGGTGTAACTGTGCTTTTCAGTCTTGTTTATCTTTATGGTCTGATATAATTGCATATTCTTGAATGACTAAATATCTATATTAGTTCTGCATTAATAATTGGTTATGGAAGTTATGGACATTGTCCCTTCGTGGATCTCGTGGGATATTGCTACTATATTATTCGTTTTTTTAATAGTCATATTAACTTTCGTTTCAGCGAAAATGGTAGATAGGCTCTTAAAAGCATATTTTCAGTTCGCCAGTAAAAAGATGAAGATCGATGAAACGACCTATGGGCTTGTCAGGCGTATCATAGTGGGACTTGTGTATTTTTTTGGCATTATTGTTATCGTCTTCTCCATCCCCGGACTTCGTGATATTTCGATTGCTCTTTTTGCAGGTGCCGGATTTGCGGGTATTGTCGTTGGTATGGCTGCTCAGAACACCCTTTCGAACATCATTGCAGGTATCGCGCTTGCGACTTTCAGACCTTTCCGTGTGGGTGACCTGTTAACAATTCATGGTGAATATGGGAGGGTCACTGACATAACTCTTGGTTACACTAAGATCAGGACCTGGGATAACAGGCGTTTGAACATCCCCAATCACGTGATCAGTGATGAAGCCATCATCAACTGGTCCATCGATGATCCAACGGTCAACTGGACCGTTGATATTGGTATTAGTTATGATTCCAATATTGATCTTGCAAGAAGTATCATGATCGAGGAGGGCCGTAAACACAAAAATGTAATGTCATATGCTGATCTCCAAAAACATAACTCTCATGAAAAAAAGGGTGATGAGATCTCTGTTCTTTTGACCGAACTGGGAGATTTTGCAGTAAATCTCAGGCTTTATGTATGGATAAAGGACCGTTCGGTGGGCTTTACTACGGGTTGTGATCTTCGGGAATCCATCAAAAAGAGGTTTGATGCTGAAGGTATTGAAATCCCGTTCCCTTACAGGACGATCGTATATAAGAAAGATATTGAACAGTCACATGAGGAGGACCTTGAAATGTCGCGGGAAGGACCTGCGGCTTAAATCTCTGATCTTTTTTGAATAGCTGGCAGCGGATCATAATATTTTTGTAAGGCATTGGCTGATAAATATTTTATACTACAATTCTGTTCTTTAGTACAATTAGAACAGAGAATGTGCAATTATGATGGGTCGATTTAAACACGATGAGTATATTTTCTACGGTGAACTGAGCAGTGATGGGAATCTTGTGACTTCCCTATCTCACGATGGCGGAACTTTTGAGATGTCCGAGCTTGCTTTGCTTCCACCTGCTAAACCTTCTAAGATAGTCTGCATTGGTCTGAACTATATTGACCATGCTATCGAACTTGGCATGGATGTTCCTACCGAGCCTGTCATATTCATGAAGCCACCTTCTTCGGTCATAGGGTCTGGCGATAAAATAGTATATCCTGCAATGAGTCAGCGTGTGGATTATGAAGCGGAGCTTGCAGTCGTTATTGGGAAGAGGTGCAGGAACATCGATCACGAGGATGCAAGTGATGTCATTGTGGGGTATACATGCTTTAATGATGTGACTGCTCGGGACCTGCAGCAGAAAGATGGGCAGTGGACACGTGCAAAGAGCTTTGATACTTTTGCTCCTCTGGGTCCGTTCATTGTTCCGGAAGAGGACTTCGATCCCAGTGATGTTTCTATTAAATGCAGGGTGAATGGCGAAGTACGACAGGATTCCAGTACTTCGAACCTCATATTTGACATACCGCATCTGATAGAGTTTATATCGGATATAATGACATTAGAGATAGGTGACGTTATTTCTACCGGTACTCCACCTGGTGTGGGGGAACTGCTGCGCGGGGATGTTGTTGAAGTCGAGATCGAAGGTATAGGCACTTTGGTGAATGAGGTAATATAATGCTATTTGACCAGATCAACAGAGAACTTGAGCTTACTGAACGACATTTGCTTGTTCTTAAAAAGGTCATTGAGAAGGGGCCTATCGGTATATTAAAACTTGCTGAAGAGACAGGGATGCCTACGCATAAGGTCAGATATTCTTTGCGTGTCCTTGAACAGGAACATCTCATAAAGCCATCATCTCATGGTGCTACTGCCGGAGATCTTGCAGAAGATTTCATTGGGAAGTTCGAGGATAATATAGGTAATATACTGGAGAAGCTAACACAGATAAGGCAGATCGGGTTTAAGTTCTGATCGATCTTTGCTTTTAATTATAATTTATTATGTTCAATAATTCATTTGATCCTATGAGGGTATTTAGATGACCTTAAGTGATGAAGATAAGATTACTATCGAGAAATTTGCGCTTCAAAACGCTGTTAAATATGGAAAAGCACCTCAACTTGGAGCTGTTATGGGAAAGGTCATGGGTTCATGTCCTCATCTTCGTCCTCTTTCAAAAGAGGTTGGTCCTGTTATTCAGCATGTCCTTGATGAGGTCATGAAAGAGGGGCCTGAAGAATGGCAGGCAAGACTTGAAGTGATAGCGCCTGAACTTATTGAGGAGCTGAACACGAAAAAGGAGCCTGATAAAGGGCTTAAGCCTCTGGATGTCAAGGAAGGCGAGAGCGTTGTAATGCGGTTTGCACCGAATCCGAATGGACCGCCAACTCTTGGTAGTACCCGTGGTATCGTTGTGAACTCGGAATATGTCAAGAGGTATGGTGGCAAGTTCATCATTAGATTTGATGACACAGATCCTCAGACCAAGCGTCCTATGCTTGAAGCATATGACTGGTACCTCGAGGATTGCGAGTGGCTTGATGCAAAACCGGATGAGGTGGTCATCGCTTCTGACAATATGGAGGTCTATTATGACTATGCGAGACAGCTCCTCGAGATGGGACACGCTTATGTGTGTTTCTGTGAAGGAGGTGACTTCAAGAAGTTCAAGGATGCTAAGGAGCCATGTCCTCATAGGGACCATGCACCGGAAGTGAATCTTGAGCACTGGGACAAGATGCTTGCAGGCGAATATGAGGAGAAGGCTGCGGTCGTGAGGATAAAGACCGATATCGAACATAAAGACCCTGCAATACGTGATTTTGGTGCTTTCAGGATAGTAAAGACAGCTCATCCCCGGCCTGAAGTTGACGATAAATATGTCGTATGGCCATTGCTTGATTTCGAGGGTGCAATCGAGGACCATGTGCTTGGTATGACCCATATTATCCGTGGTAAGGACCTGATGGACAGTGAAAAACGTCAGGGCTATATCTATAATTATCTGGGCTGGGAATATCCGAAGACAACTCATTGGGGCCGTGTGAAAATGCATGAGTTCGGTAAGTTCAGCACAAGTGGTTTGCGCCAGTCCATCGAGGATGGCGAATACTCCGGTTGGGATGATCCAAGGTTGCCTACGCTTCGTGCTCTCAGAAGAAGGGGTATCAAGCCTGAAGCTATCCGTAAGTTCATGATCGATATGGGCGTTGGTGAAACTGATGTCAGTCTCAGCATGGACACTCTCTATGCGGAGAACAGGAAGATCATCGACACTATTGCTAACAGGTACTTCTTTGTGTGGGACCCTGTGGAGCTTGATGTCGAGGATGCGGTATGTTGCACTGTGAATCCATCCCTTCATCCTTCTGAGGATAGGGGAGTGCGTTGCATTGATATCGGTTCAAAGTTGCTGGTATGCAAGAGCGATATCGAGTCTGCTGAAGTGGGCGATATGTTGCGTATGAAAGACCTGTATAATATCGAGATCACTTCTGTATCACCGTTGAAATGTAAATGTATCGGTGATTCAATGGAAGATGCAAAGAGCAACAAGATGCGTATAATCCACTGGGTGCCTGAAGATGGTATTCCTGTGAAAGTACTTGCTCCACAAGGTGAATTTATCGGTATAGGTGAAAAGCAGATCGTGGATGAACTTGACAATGTTGTTCAGTTCGAAAGATTTGGCTTCTGCCGTATCGATTCTGTGGATGATGGCGTTGTCGCTTATTTCACCCACAAGTAAGTTCAAAGTGTATGAACGAGACCGGTCTTTCCGGTCTCTTGCTTTTTAATTTTGAGTGGTAGTATGGATTGGGGTAAGTGGAAAAGGTATTATGGTGTAAAGCTTAGGGTCGCTGCATTCATTTTTGGTATTATTGGCTGGTTCCTTCTTTTTGTTTCTATTTTCGGGTCACATTTTGAGCAGCAGCTCTTAGGTTTGGAAATGGTTACAGGATCAATGACTTTTACAATTGGGATAAAGCTTGTAATATTCTCAGCTATCATTTCAATTGTGAAATTCCAGAATGTTATTATGGAAAAGCTGGAAGGGCGTCAAATGTTATTCTCTTTCCTGAAAAAAGCTTATGCTACAGCAGTTTTCGGATGCATTTTCTGGATCATCATTCTATTGATCTGATGTGTCCGAATTGAAATAACTTATAAGAAGTCAAAAAAGGTTAAAGCGGTGACCGAAAGGCCACCATATATATTTTGAAGATCACTCTTCAGTAGGTTTTTCAGGTGCAACTTCTTCAACAGGTGTTTCAGCTACAACTTCTTCAACAGGTGTTTCAGCTACAACTTCTTCAACAGGTGTTTCAACTACAACTTCTTCAACAGGTGCTTCAGTTACAACTGGTTCAACAGGTGTAATAGATGCGACTGCCATGCGATGTGGAGGAACTACCTGAACTTCGGTCTTCCTGATCTCTACTCTTCTGAGTGGATAAATGGACTTTGCTTTCCTGTATATGTTTGCGGAAAGTTTACCGACAATAGCCTCTTCGACAAACTGCTCGAAGTCGAGTTCAGATGCGCGCTTTGCTGTTGTTTCGGTCATGATGTCCCTGAGTGCCTTGATCTGGCTTGTCCTTGCTCTCTTTACAGTGAAGCAGATAGGTTTAACCCTGATCTTGTAGCCATCCTTTGTCTTGACATTAAGGTTAGTGTCGATCCTGGATGTCTGGCGTTTTACAATGGAACGGAGGTAGTCGGTTGTGATCTCGTGACCGATGAACCTTGTATTTGCAACATCGCCTGTGACGTTGTCGATCTCTAACTTAAGTTTTATGTTGTGTTTTGAGAAATCGTTGGTAAGTTCGCCAACGGTGGTTTCTACAATACGACCAATAAGACTTTCCGGATCGTCAGTTGGAGTTAAACCGATGTGGTTGCTACCAATGAACTTTGGTGCTACGATGTTATACCACTGTTTTAATTTCCACTTATCTAATTTCCTTTGTACTCTCTTTTTAGCCAAGTAATTCCTCCTGTGTGATTATTATTGATGTGTTCGACCAATTCCTTGATCGAACGAAGATATGATGTTCGTGATTCTGACCGGTAAAATTCCCGTTTGATAGGTTAATTAATAGCGTGCCTATACTGTAGGCGTCTATATATAAATAAATCGGTACATGAAAGGGATATCACAGGAAGCGAATTCCCTTTGGTACCTCTCCTACCCTTTTTCTGAACTCCTCTGGCCAGTTTACGGGGTCTAGTCCCTTCTGTGCAAAGAACGCAGATGCCCAGCGTTCAAGTCCTACACCTGAACAACCAGACCACAGTTCTTCACCGGTCTGGGATTTCACATTGAAACCTGATGGATACTTATTGCCATTGATACTGACGTTCTGGAACTCCAGCCATTCCCCGTCATCTCCTCTGTATGGCATTGGTGCCTCATAGTCGGTGGTACCTGCCTCACCCTGCTCAGAAAGCCCTGTAAGCCCTTCCTGTGCCATGAACCATGGGGTTACCCAGGCCTTTCTCCATTCGAGGTCAAGTATCTCATTGAATATGTGCATGTATCTCTCATGCAGCTTCTTGGCTGTCTCAATGACCTGCTCCTTGGTACCGAGCCATACTATCTCTACACGGTGGAACTCGTCCACACGTTCCATGCCGTGAATTCCGCCACTCTCATAGCGGTGTGATGTTCCGGACTTGTCAAAGACCTTTATTGGGAACTCCTCGGTAGGTATGGTCTCTCCCTGCAGATACATCCAGAAAGGTGGGCACTGTGCATAACACAGGCCACCGATGGGGTCACCGATCTTTGATTTGATAAGCTCGGTAGGCACTTCATGTGTGACCTTGTAATGGTCGGATACCTCTTCCCAGTATGCAGGGTCCCTTGTCTTTGGGGGGCATACATAGTATATCTCAGGGTAGACACCCTTTGCATGACCGGATTTCTGCCAGACCTCCCATGGAACAAGTTTCGGGAAGATCATTTCTCTGTATCCAAGAGGTTCAAGAAGCTCATCATAGACTATCTTCTCAAATGTCCTGAACATCTTTGTGGACTGCGGGCCGTGTATCCATTGACCACGGCTTGCACCCCGCTTGATCCATCCATGTTTCATCATTTCCTGAGTAGGGTCTCCGGCGAACGTGTGTTCCTTCTTGTCACTTTCCCAGAGGATCTGCCAGTGTTCCGCTTTGCCGCCATAATCCTTTGCCCTGACCTTCTCTTCCATAAGGGTAAGTATCCTGTCAGGAATACGTCTCTCAAGCTCGGATTCTCCAACATCCAGCTCAAGAATAAGGCCACCCTCGACTTTTGAGATATTGCTCACGTGAGGGATGTTCATATTGCCAATTTCCCCTTCCGATGGCATTGTTATAGTAAACTCCTTGACATCGACACCGCGAATGCCGATACGGAAATCCTTTCCAAGCTTGGCAGCAAGTGGCTTTTTCAGGCGCATTATTGCATCGTGTGCCCTGACATACCTTCCGGATTCAATGGTGAGCTCGATACTTCCGTCCACAATATCCCATTGTGTTATCTTCGCTCCCTGTCCTTCAGGTGCTCCTTTTTTAAGGATGGTATTGTTTGCCTCATCAAAATACTGGGCAATAACTTCCTTTGCACCGGTTGGGTCGGCACTGGTTTTGAATGCTCCTTTAAGATTGAATTTAAGTTCCATACATTTTTCCTCTTGAAACTGACCGTGATAAGATGGACCACTCATACTATTTCTGATAATTAGTAAATAGTGGTCTAATTAATTGGATCTGATCGCTAACGAACAGTTATGAAATAGGCTTTAGATTTAATAATTTTTCCAACAAAAGCAGGTGGATACTGGAATGAATATGATCAT
This sequence comes from Methanococcoides alaskense, assembly GCF_027594145.1. GTDB lineage: Archaea > Halobacteriota > Methanosarcinia > Methanosarcinales > Methanosarcinaceae > Methanococcoides > Methanococcoides alaskense. The sequence goes on from NZ_JAQFFK010000001.1 coordinate 259,159, forward strand.
TCATTTTCCCAGAGATGGCGATTCTCATCAAGGAATCTATGCTGGTCTTCTGTCCTTGACCTTGTATAGATCAATGCTGCCGGATGGAATATCTTCAGTACATTCTTGCCTTCAAGCATCTCAACAGCTCCCCAGTCCATCTTATGGCCACTGCAAAATGCTTTCTCTGCAGTGTTCCCAAGCAGGACTATAAGGTTCGGGTCAAGCAGTTGGATCTGTCTGGTCAGGAAAGGTTTACAGCAATCCAGCTCCTTTTTGTTGGGATTGCGGTTATTTGGTGGCCTGCACTTGATAGTATTGATGACAGCCCAGTCAGAACTTTCAAGTCCCATATATTCAATAAGCTCATCCAGTATCTTCCCTGCACGACCACAGAAAGGCACGCCTGTTTCGTCTTCGTTCTTCCCTGGTGCTTCACCTATGAAAAGCACTTTCGGCTCATCCGAACCTTTGCGTACGACCTTGTTAATGACCGTTTCAGAAAGAGGGCATGCTGTACAATCAAGGATGTCCTTCTCCACATCCTCTAATGTTGTCCATTCGTTTTTCATTCTTTGTCCTCTATCTCACATATCACATCTTCAGCTATCTTTGCGTTCATCAAGAGATCATCAACAGTTGCTATCAGGGATGATATCTTCTCGGTCCTGATCGTAATAACAGCTTTTCCCTCTCCGATCTCAGTTCCCATGTTCGAGAGATTGTCCGGTTTCAATGAAAGGGCGACCTTTTCAGCGATGCTGGGTGCATCAGTACTGATAAACTCAAGAGTGGTGGATATTTTCATGTTCTCACATCAGGAAAGCTGTTCAGCAACGATGTCATCCACAAGAGCAATGAACTTCTCTATCTTTTCCGGTTCTACAGAAGCTCCGGATGCGATATTGTGTCCGCCACCTTGTCCGCCAACCGCATCAGCCGCTGTTCGCATGGCATATGCAAGGTCAAGCCCTTTGCTAACAAGTTCTCTTGTCCCTCTTGATGATATCTTCACTTTACCTTCCACCTTGTTAATGGCAACAAAAGGCATATCGGGATGGATGTATCGTATGACAGTGCTTGCTATCATCCCTGTGGACTCGAGGTCATCACCTATCAGATAATAGATACTCTTCCCCTTTTGCAATAGTCCTTCAGCTTTAATTATATCATTGACAATTGCTTTCTGGCTCTGGATGGTCATTTCCTTTGCTTCGTCAAGGGTGGAATCGTCTCTCATGCAAAGAGAGAGTGCCAGTCCTGGAACTTTCTGTTTTCCACAAGTGTTCATTATGGCAACAAGATCATAGACGTTCTTCACAACTTCATTGTTCAGAACATAAACGTCACCCACAGCAGCATCGATAGCTTCAGGACTTGCTCTTTTTGTAAGCTTCAATACAATGGTCGATATCAGCTTTTGCAGTTTATCATTGTCCATTGATTCGATGTCGCCATGTATCTCGAGCATGTCAAGGAAACTGTCTATCTTTTCACGATCTCCTGTGATGTCAAGATAAGGCTCGGGTGTATTCTCAAGTATCTCTGCAATGTCACCACTGCCTACTTTCAATCCCTTCTTGATGGAAACGACTCCAGCTTCCACAGCCTCGTCCAGTATTATCTTGTTCGCCGTTTCAAAAAGCTGCTTATCCCCAACTGCGCCTGCAATTGCAATGCCGGCAAGGTCTACATTTTCATGATCAAGCCCCTTTGCTACTAGGTATGTAGTGGTAGCTCCGCATAGGTGGACAGCACCATCGATGCCGAACATATGCGGATTTATCATGGCCTTGGCAGGTGAATCTCCGACCGGTTTATGGTGGTCGATGACAATTGTATCGTGCAGTACCTTTCCAATGATATCTGGCTGACCGCTGCCCATGTCGCAGAAGATAACGATATCTCCTTCATTAGTTGTCTCATTGACCATTTCGGCAACACTGTCATCGAGCCGGCTTACGATCGTAAGGTGATATGGTATGTTCTTCCTGAGGAGCGCCTGGCAGATGATAGCAGCAGATGATATTCCGTCCGCATCGTTATGGGAAATAACACGTGCATGGCTGTATTCTTCTATAATATCTGCTATCTGCTCTGCAAGTTCGCTTATTTTTTGCATTTCTATCAATCAGATCACCCGTATGTACAACCTTAAATACATAAATAACAACACAGATCCGGCGTTATCGAACGACCTCTCCGGGTCTGGTATAGCTTCTACTTTCCATAACGGTTCCAACGTTGATACTGGAATTTATTCCTGTGTGAACGTCATCACCCATTATGACCCCAAGTTTCCTTCTTCCAGAATCCGTTAGTTTGCCTTTAATTTTCACCTTGATGTTCTTACCATCATGGCGTAGATTGGCAACCTTAGTTCCGGCACCGAAATTACACTTTCGGCCTATAATACTGTCTCCCAGATACGTGAGGTGTCCTATATTCGTACCATCCATTATTATGCTGTTCTTCACTTCAACGGCATTTCCGATATGCACATCATTTCCAATGGCAGTTGAAGGGCGTATGAAACAATTAGGTCCTATGTCACAATCATCTCCGATTATCACCGGTCCGATAATGTATGCGCCATTGCGTATCAGAGTTCCTCTGCCAATACTCACATCCCCGATAAGGGTGGCATTGGGTTCAATGACTCCTTTTACGGTAGGTTCCATTCGGTTTAAAAGGACTGCGTTCGCATCCAGCATGTCCCAAGGCCTTCCGATATCTATCCACTCTTCTTCCAGTATCTCATATCCGACATCTGCATCACTGTTGATGAGCATCTGGAGGGAATCGGTTATCTCGTATTCCTCTCTTGGTGACAATGTCGTTTGTTCGATAAGGTCGAAGATGGTTTCGCTGAAAAGATAGATTCCGGCATTTGCAAGGTCTGTTGGTGGGAACTCTGGCTTTTCTATAATATTTATGATCTTATTCCCATCAGTTTCAATAACGCCAAAATCCGATGGATTGTCCACACGTTTTACAGTTATTACTGCATCTTCCTTCCTTTCGATCATGTGGCTGATGTGGTCGGAACTGACCAGTACATCGCCATTCAGGACTATGAACTTGTCTTTGACATGACCCTTTGCATATCCGATAGCGTTTGCAGTGCCAAGTTGCTCTTCCTGATGGACATGGTCAATTATAACATTCCATCTATCGCCATTTCCAAAATATTGCTCGATGACTTCTTCATGATATCCTGTGATAAAAACGAATCCGTCAATTCCTGCTTCGATGGCAGAATCCACTATATGCTCTAACATGGGCTTGTTGGCGACAGGAAGCATGACCTTTGGAATGGATGATGTCAAAGGGCGCATTCGGGTGCCTTCTCCCGCCGCAAGTATGACAGCTTTCAATTAAGGGCCTCCTTGATAATGTTCTCTGCCATGCTGAACAATCTATCAGCACCTTCTCTTGCTTCGGCTGTGATCCTTATCTTCGGTTCTGTCCCTGAAGGTCTCACAAGAACCCATCCGTTATCCATTTCCACGCGTATTCCATCGATGTCAGATATATTCCCGCATTTATCGAGTTTTGAATGGACAACTTCCATAACATGCGCTTTCCTTTCGTTGTCACATTTCACTGTGCCGCGATATGTTGGATAATGGGGTAATTCTTCTTTAAGCTCTGACAATGTTCTGCTCTCTATAAGCTCCATTATCTTTGCAGAAGCGAATATCCCATCCGGACAATAGGATATCTTCGGGAAGATCCAGCTTCCGGAAGGTTCTCCTCCAATATCTGCGTTGCATTTTTTGATCTCTTCTGCAACGTAGACATCTCCGACCCTTGTACGAATCACAGTTGAGCTGGGCAGGGCATCGTCCACCATCATCGAGGTATCCACGGGTACGACAATTTTAGCACCTTCATCGCATTCATGTCTGGCAAAAAGTGCAAGCATCTCATCGCCGGTAATGAACTCTCCCTTCTCGTCGATCGCCATCATCCTGTCTGCATCGCCATCCTGGGCAATGCCAATATCTGCACCGAATTCTTTTACGGCTGTTTTGAGCAGGGTAAGGTTCGCATCGTTGGGTTCGGGATTGCGTGCCGGGAAGTAACCGTCAGGTTGGGAATTAAGGGTGATGACCTCACAGCCCATTTTACGGAGCACATATGGAGTTATCGTGCTACCTGCACCGCATCCGCAGTCAATGATAACACGTTTTGATGACCTTTTGACATTCTGCAATATCATGTTGGTGTGCTGGCGGATTGCATTCGCATCTTCTGACACATTGCCTATTTTGTCCCAACTGACAGGTTCGAAATCTTCTATTTCTATGCAGTCCTCTATCTCTTCCTGCTGGCTGGAATCAAAGGCCATTCCATCAGGGTTCCATAACTTTATTCCTACATATTCTGCGGGATTATGGGATGCAGTTATCATTACTCCACAATCATAGTCCTTTGTTGCATATGCAAGGGTTGGCGTACTGACCATTCCGATACGTACAACATCACAGCCTGCTGAAAGAAGCCCGGAAATTATGGCATGTTCTATCATTTCTCCTGCAATGCGGGGGTCACGACCTACAACTGCACTCCTTTTTGTTTTACCGAGTGCAAGACCTACCTTCAGGGCAAGGTCTGTTGTAACTTCCTTATTGGTAATTCCTCTTATTCCAGATGATCCGAATAATTTCATATGATAGCTCCATTTTTCCTTATTCAACAGTTACGCTTTTTGCAAGGTTCTTCGGTTTGTCTATAGAGCAGTCTCTTGCAAGGGCGGTATAATATGCAAGCAATTGCAGTACAACGGATGACAGTATTGGTGCAAGCATCTCATGTGTCGGTGGAATGCGCAGCACATGGTCAACATATTTCTCTATCTCCGTATCACCTTTTTCTGCTACGGCAATGACCATGGCTTCTCTTGCCTTTACTTCCTTTATGTTGCTCAATATCTTGTCATAGACATGCCCCTTTGTAGCAATTGCGACAACGGGGGTTCCCTTATCAAGAAGGGCCAGTGGTCCGTGCTTTAATTCTCCGCCGGCAAAGCCTTCGGCATGTATGTATGATATTTCTTTGAGCTTTAGTGCACCTTCCAGTGCAACTGGATAGTTCACATTTCTTCCAACAAAGAAATAATCCCTCTCTTCTGCGAAGATCTCAGCACATTCACGGATCTCCGCTTTGTGGTTCAATATCTTCTGTATCTTTCCCGGAATCCTTTTAAGTTCTATCAGCAGGTCCTTTGCTTCATTTGTGTTGATGGTTCCTCTGGCTCTTGCAAAGCGTATGGAAAGTAAATAAAGCACTATAAGCTGGGCTGTGAACGTCTTTGTGGCGGCAACCCCTATCTCTGGCCCTGCTCTTGTATATAGGACGCTGTCGACAACTCTTGTTATGCTGCTACCAACAACATTGGTAATAGCAATGGAACTACAACCGTAAGCTTTGCAGCTTTTGACGGCTGCAAGGGTATCTGCTGTTTCACCGGATTGCGTTATAGCAATTGAGAGGACATTATGTCTCATTATCGGATTGCCGTATCGGAACTCTGAGGCGATGTCTACATCAGTGTGTATTCCGGCAAGGTTCTCAAAAAAGTATTTTCCTAGAAGTCCTGCATTCCATGATGTTCCGCAGGCAATTATCTCTATCCTGTCAATATTCCTGATCTCTTCGTCGGATATGTTCAATTCTTCCAGATTGACCGAACCGTCAAGTTCGGACAGCTTTCCTGCGAACGTGTCATGCACAGAAGTCGCTTGCTCGTGTATCTCTTTAAGCATGAAGTGCTCATAGCCTGCTTTTTCTGCTGCTTCGATATCCCATTCGATGGTAGTTGTTTCCTTTTCTATCACATTTCCGTCGATGTCGTAAAATTCAACTCCACTTGGTTGCATTTTAACGAGGTTCAGATCATCTACAAAAACGACTTTTTTTGTGTGACTTAGAAAAGCTGTAACGTCAGATGCTGCGTAGTATTCACCATCCCCTATACCTATTATCAGAGGGCTATCTTTTCTGGCTGCCAGCATGGTATCAGGTTCACTGCCACAAACGGTGGTGATGGCATATGATCCTTCTAATTCTTTTAATGTCTGTTGAAGTGCAGTGAATAGGTCGCATGTCTTTTCGGTATTGTTTGCACTGCCATATAATTTTGAATGCATCAGATGTGCAATGACCTCTGTGTCAGTTTCAGAGAGGAATTTATATCCTTTTTTTTGTAATTGTTCTTTTATGTTCAGGTAATTCTCAATGATCCCATTATGGACTACGGATATATCACCTGAGTTGTGTGGGTGGGAGTTGACGGTACTTGGTACTCCATGTGTGGCCCAGCGTGTGTGTCCAATGCCGATGTTTCCCTTTATGTCGTCCTTAAGTATTTTTTCAAGATCTTTTATTCTGCCTATGGTCTTGTATGTAGTTATATTTTCATTTAGTAGTGTTATGCCTGCGGAGTCATAACCTCTGTATTCAAGTTTTTTCAATGACTCTACTAATATGGGGGCAGCATCCCGCGTTCCTACATATCCTATAATTCCGCACATTTTAATACCTCTTAGACCACAATGGAATTTTCAGGCAAATTCCGGGATATTATCTTTCCTGAATCGATATTGCAGTTCGATGATATCATTGCTCCAGCTTTGACAAGCACCCGGTGGCCTATTATGTTGTCATCACCTGTGATGGTCCCAAGTTTATCGGCAGTTTGTATCTCTTCTTCCATTTCGATCTTGAGATTCTCTTTGTCCTCTGTGATGAAGTAAGGTCCAATGAAATTGTTCATTCCTATTACGGAGTTGGCTATGTTTGAATGGTTTCCTATCCGTGTATTGTTCATAATGATGCTGTTCTGTATGTGGGTGAATGAGCTTATGGTTACGTTGTCCCCTATTGTGGTGGATGGGAGGATCACAACGGTTGGTGCGATCTCACAATTGTCTCCGATAAGGGCAGGTCCTACGATGTAGCATCCTGATCTTATTATCGTATTGTTTCCAATACTGACGTTTCCGCGAATTATGGCACCTTCTTCAACAGTACCTTTTATTTCATGTTCTTTGTACCTGTCAAGGACCATTGAATTGTCTTTTAATATGTCCCATGAAAAGATGGCATCACGCCATAGTGAATCTGTTATCACATGTTCTACCTGGATGCCATCATCGATCATCTGTTGCAATGTATCTGTTATTGCGTATTCTCCCATTTGGGATATGGGGGTTTGCTCGATCCTTTCAAAAATCTCCTGGTCGAACATGTATATGCCTGTGTTTACTACATGGCTGATCTCAAAGGTGGGTTTTTCAATTATCTTCTTTACTTTTTTGCCATCGCAAATGATGACGCCATATCCGCGAGTATGTTCTTTTCTCGCTGTTAATATGGTCGCATTTCCTTTGTGATTTTCCAGAAGGTCTTTGATGGTGCTTGTCTCTATTACGTTGTCGCCGTTGAGGACCAGGAATGTTTCGTCCTCTTCTTCCATAAGTTCTGCAACCTGCTTTATAGCATGTGCTGTTCCAAGCTGTGCTTTCTGGTGGACGTATGTTATGTTTATTCCAAAATCAATACCATCTTCAAAATAGTCCATTATACGTTCTCTTTCGTAGCCTACTACAATGATGAGGTCCTTTATCCCGTTTTTTGCGAGTGAGTCTATTACATGCTCTATTATTGGTTTATTTGCAACGGGCAGCATGACCTTTGAACGTGTCAGTGTGAGTGGCCTGCAACGTAGTCCTTCTCCGGCAGCCAAGATTACAGCTTTCATGACTTTTAGAGGTCATTCTAAGAATTTATATCTTGCCTTTTAGGGATTTATAGGAATCTTTAAGGATTCAACTGAATTCGTATGGCTGGATCTATGTTAATGGCAAGAGTACTAAGGATCATATGAGGGTCTGTCTACAGGAATAGTGATATGAATAGGACGTTATGCTGGTATTAGTAGTTGAAAGAATGTCAATAAATGTAAAAAAAGTAGATGGATGATCGGCATGAGCCGAACATCAATAAATTCACAAGAGTGGCCAGGCCACTTATCTTGTGATCAACATTTCTGCTGTTTCTGGTTTGTACTTCCAGTCAATAGGGAGTACCTTTGCGGACTGGTAGTATTTGACGAGCCTTCTGATCTTTGATTCAGCTGACTGCAATGATCTCTTGTTGTGTACATCCTTGTTGTTAACTACAAGGTGTTTACGCAATCCGATAGCCTTTACAATAAGGTTGTAGAGGTCTTCAGGTACGTTTGGTTCCTCGCTGTTGTCTCTCAGGATTTCTGTTACCTTCTTTCCTGTTGCGAGTTTGACATCAGGTACACCATAGTTGTCTCTGAGTACCATTCCAATAACACTTGTAGATTTGCCCTGTTTCCAGAGGTCAAGTACTACCTTTGTGATCTCTTCTGTTGTTGTTGTGGACCATGCTGGTGATTCTGATCTGATCGGCCTTGTTGAACCGGATTTTCCTTTTGTACGGGTATGCATTTTTGCCATAGCGTTCCTCCTGATGATTATAATGTTATATTCTATATATTATTGTTTTGAGTTTGTGCTCAAGTTAAAGGAACGTTGGGAACATTAACTTGAATCGGTACTGTGGCGAAGTGACCTTTATACGCTTGACATTTAATATAAAGGTTATTGTCTTGCTCACCATATGGAGAGGGTGATATCAACATATCCTTTATTGACCTTATTATAAATGGACTCTATCTGATCATCCCTGAGTTGTCTGGTCTTATTGATATCACTGGTATTTGCCATTTGGTATACTGTGTTATTTATCTCCTCTGCCATGCTGCTTTTTAGGTAGTTCGCAATATTATTTTGGTTGGCTCGGACCATCTCTTGTTCTGTAATTATTATTGTGTTGTTGTTGTTGAATTCAAAAGGGTACGCTGTATGGGGTATCATTTGTGCTGATAATAGTGCGGCAACATCGATAGTATTGTTGAAACTATCATAATATGTGCCGAATTTAGTTGTGTTCGAGGAGTTGATATATGTCGTGAGGGTCGTGTCGTTAATTGTATCCAGCAAGTAGCTTTTTGATGGTCTGTTATTTGTTGGCAGTGTCACCCTTGAACTTTGTTTTACTGCATCTATTGGCGGCTTGATGCCGACCGACATCGAGCTTTTGAGCGGATATCCCTCAACTGGCTCCCATGTGGTATGAAGTTGGTAGTTATATCGTCCGCCTATTCTTTTGTCAAGGTAGTTGGTGATGGCGATAGTTGTTTGTTCTTTGTGAGGGTCGACTATTGGTTCGATCGTTTGTGTGGTACCGCTATCATTGAATGATAGGGTGAGGATCAGATCTTCCGCTATTATTTCTGCAAATGTGCGGTGATTGTGTTGTTTATTAAATGGGTTGGCGGATGATCCATTTATCAGGGTGTCTATCAGGCTACTCGTTCCGTTGATGCCGGAATGTTCTGCCTCATAATAAAATTTGTCGATCTTGGTATTTAGGAGTGAACTTAATATGTGTGCTGTGAGATCCTGTTTTGCAGTATATTCTGCTGAATCGTACTGTCTTTCTGCCATGATGGATGGCATTAGTATTACTGTTGCAATGGATATCAGTGCAAGGAAGAATATTGCGTCCATTGTGGTCGAGAACGCATGCTGATCATGTATTATGTTCTTTTTTGGCATGTTCTCACCATTGATGTCCCCATGTTCGAACAGTCACTGTTCCTGTTATGTGCTGAGCAGGAGTTGTTTCGATGATGATAGGTATTGATGCCGCAATGAGATTACCTGTTTCTGGATATTCTTCTTTTTTTATTTCCCAGTGGTATTTTCCGTCATCTGTTCTAATATCTACTGAAAAATGGTTATTCGATGTGAACTTGCCAAAAAAGCGTTTATGCATCTCTGCATCTGTGATCGGTTCTGCAATAAGGTCTAATTCTTTGGCAGATATTATGTCAGGTCGACTTCCTCTAAGTTCATCCCATGAGGCAACACTTTCAGCTATTCTGGATGCTTCTTCATAGTTCTCGATGGAACTGCTTTGCTCATCATATGTTAGGTAGGCTTTTGACATGACTGCGGCAAAGATCACAAATCCAATGACTACCAATGCGGTTGCAATGATATCGTTATGAGGTTCGAGTATTGCACGCTCGTCACTGATAAACAAGCACAAGTTCAATTTTATTAACCTCTGTATTGTTTTTTAGATAAATTGGAGTTTTTTCAATATGTACTCTCTTTCCTGTATTTAATATTAATTCTTCTCTTCCTTTGATGGAGAGTATTTCCAGAACAGTTGCAGCTTTTACATCAATGGTGTGATCTTCGTTTCCGTCATTGCCATTGAAGTTGGTTGCAAGTATGTTTCTCAGGTCTTCCTCTTTCAATGGAATTGTTTTGAATGTCAGGGGTTTGACCGAGTAGAAGACAATTCCGTTGCGGTTTTTTTCCAGTCGCACATATTCGCCTGTAACTATGGCTCTGGCTATGTTCTTGTCATTGAATGTGTATGTTGCGTTCTTACGTATGCTGTTCAATGAACTGCTTCCAATGTCATCTATGGCATTTTTAAGTCCGAATGCTTCTGCATCCAGTTGGTCCTGGGCTTGTAAGTCATTGAAATCTGTTGAAAGCTGGTAGAATGCACTAAGTATCACTATGCTTGCGATCATGAGGGCTGCTTTCGATAATGTTAGGTCTATCCAGGCATTCTGATCTTTGTGGATGTGGGGGGTCTTGATGTTGGTCATGTTTCTGATATTTTGACAAATATTTTGCTGGTCCGAGTGTCTTTTTGGGTTTCAAGCTTTAGGGTGTGGGGGCCTGAATTTATGGTGTATGGTCCGTCCATGGCGAAATTTGAGAAAAGGGCTTTGGATCTGTATGTTTTATAACGGCTTCCGGTCTGGATGTAGTAATTGTTGGCGTTGGATGGCCAGAGTGTGTTGTCGGCTAATGTTCCCATGTGCATGGTCACGTCATCCGGTATCTCTATGTCTATATATATTGTGGATCCTGCGCCACGGAAATATATCTGCTCTGAGTTAGATATGAGTTTGCCGATCTCTATGAGTGCGATATCTTCATTCGCTTTTTCCTTCAGGTCGGCTATTGCGGTAATGGCAAGCCCCATTATCAACAGGACCAGTATGGCTGTTATCGTAAAACGAAGGGGTAGGGAATCGTCTGCCCTCTCGTCCTTTGTGAATGTTCTTTTTTTGGGTTGCATTATGTCTTTAACTGTTCTTTATTAGTTCAATGGCCTCATCCAGTGTTAGTTGTGACTGGTCCCCTATTTCCATGTTCTTCACAGTTAGTTTTCCTGACTCTATCTCTTTCTTTCCGACTATGACTGCGTAATCTGCTCCAATGTTGTTGGCATGGGATAGTTGTGTTTTGAAGTTGCGCTGCATTATGTCCAGGTAGACAGTCAGTTCCTTCCGCATGCTTGTTGCGACCTTGATGGCATCGGTGCGTGTTTCATCGGTAGCTATTATTACTACGCTCTTCTGCTTTTCGGGCATTATTTCGCACACTTCCATTATGCGATCGAATCCAAGTCCGAATCCTGTGGATGGTACATCTCCGCCGCCAAATAGTGGGATCAATTGGTATGAGCCTCCACCGCATACCTGATTTTGTGCGCCAAGTCCTTCTGCATATATTTCGAAGACCATTCCGGTGTAGTAGTCAAGGCCTCTTGCTATGCCAAGGTTGATGGAATAATCGATATCGTATGCGTCGAGGAATATCAGGATCTGTTCGAATTTATCTATTTCTTCGATGTCCCCTACTATTTCCCTTGCTTTTGCTATTGCATCTGTGCCTGTGACGCAGATAAGCTCCAGTAGGTTTCTTCTAAGCTCTACCGGGATGTTTATTTCTTCAAAGTAGTCCTCAAGTCCGGTATCATCCTTTTTGTCTACGAGGCGCATTATCTTGCTTTGTTGGTCGGGTTCGAGCTCTTTGAGCATGTGGCGGATTATTCCCAGGTGGCCTACGTGAAGGTCTCCTTTGATGCCTGCTGCGTTGAGCATGGTTGTTGCAAGGGCAATTATCTCGGCATCTGCGTCAGGGCGGTTGCTGCCTATAACTTCTACGCCGAATTGCCAGAATTCTCGGAACCTTCCTTTTTGTGGTCTTTCGTAACGGAAACAGTTCTCGAAATAGAATAGTTTTTGTGGTCTTGGGGTTGCCTGCATTTCGTTGACGTACATTCTCATGACCGGCGCGGTAAGTTCAGGACGTAGTGCCATCTTCCTGTCACCTTTGTCACTGAAATTATATAGTTCCCCGATAACGCCTTCACCGGATTTGAGGGTGAATAGCTCAAGATTCTCAAAGGTGGGGGTGATAACTTCTTTGTAGTCCCATTTGTTGACCACTTGTCTCATTATGTTCTCGACATTTCTCCTGCGAGCGGTCTCTTCTGGTAGGAAGTCCCTTGTTCCCCTTGGTTTGCTAACTTTCATTTTGATCGAATCCTAATGATATGGTAATTGTGTGATGTGGGTGGTACTACTTTTTTGTTAGTGTATATGTATGTAGGACCAATGATGTTTGCGTCTATAGTAACTGAATGATGTATTTTATATTTTCGATTATCATTTCTATATTTGAGGTCGATCGTTTAGGGGCTCCTCTATAATTATATATCTTGTGTTATGTGCAAACATGTGTGTATATATAAACCCGTGTCAAATGTTATCACACTACATATAAATACGAGAGCGTAGTGGTAGGGGTGCTCTCATTGAGCTGATTTGTGCCATTTTCGGTACGATCAGGATGAGGGTTCAAAAACGTTTATGCTCTTCATGACTGGATTCACATTCTCAAAAAATGTGTTTATGCTTTCCGATTCGGAACGTATATATAGCATGGAGGAGTTTAAGGAAATCCACTTAATACGTGGAATTTCAATCACCTTCAATTCGAGATCATTAGTGGAGACCGGAGCTTTTTCGGTCTGACGTTGAATTTGGCAGTTCGATTAATTCTGACTGATAGTGTAAATCTATCTATCGAGAACTAATCGAAATTGTGCATGAATAAGTAACTCTCTAATTCACTTTAGAGTGTTCTTTTCCGACAATTTTTAAGTTTAACTTCCATTTTAAGTGTGCTTTAACAACAAACTCTGGTTGATCCTGCCAGAGGTTACTGCTATCGGTGTTCGACTAAGCCATGCGAGTCAAATGTTCTTCGTGAACATGGCGGACTGCTCAGTAACACGTGGATAACCTGCCCTTAGGTTCGGCATAACTCCGGGAAACTGGAGATAATTCCGAATAGGTCAAATATGCTGGAATGCTTTTTGGCCAAAAGACCTCGGTTGCCTAAGGATGGATCTGCGGTCTATCAGGTTGTAGTGGGTGTAACGTACCTACTAGCCTACGACGGATATGGGTTGTGAGAGCAAGAGCCCAGAGATGGATTCTGAGACATGAATCCAGGCCCTACGGGGCGCAGCAGGCGCGAAAACTTTACAATGCGGGAAACCGCGATAAGGGGACACCGAGTGCCAGCATTTATGTTGGCTGTCCACATGTGTAAACGGCATGTGTTAGCAAGGGCCGGGCAAGACCGGTGCCAGCCGCCGCGGTAACACCGGCGGCCCGAGTGGTAATCACTTTTATTGGGTCTAAAGGGTCCGTAGCCGGTTTGATCAGTTCTTCGGGAAATCTGACAGCTCAACTGTTAGGCTTCCGGGGAATACTGTCAGACTTGGGACCGGGAGAGGTAAGAGGTACTACAGGGGTAGGAGTGAAATCTTGTAATCCCTGTGGGACCACCAGTGGCGAAGGCGTCTTACCAGAACGGGTCCGACGGTGAGGGACGAAAGCTGGGGGCACGAACCGGATTAGATACCCGGGTAGTCCCAGCCGTAAACGATGTTCGCTAGGTGTCAGGGGCGGTGCGACCGCTTCTGGTGCCGTAGGGAAGCCGTGAAGCGAACCACCTGGGAAGTACGGCCGCAAGGCTGAAACTTAAAGGAATTGGCGGGGGAGCACTACAACGGGTGGAGCCTGCGGTTTAATTGGACTCAACGCCGGAAAACTCACCGGGGGCGACAGCAAAATGTAGGTCAAGCTAAAGACTTTACCTGAATCGCTGAGAGGAGGTGCATGGCCGTCGTCAGTTCGTACTGTGAAGCATCCTGTTAAGTCAGGCAACGAGCGAGACCCGTGCCCACTGTTGCCAGCATGTCCTTCGGGATGATGGGTACTCTGTGGGGACCGCTGGTGCTAAACCAGAGGAAGGTGCGGGCTACGGTAGGTCAGTATGCCCCGAATCTCCCGGGCTACACGCGGGCTACAATGGTTGGGACAATGGGTCCCTACACCGAAAGGTGATGGTAATCTCTTAAACCCAACCGTAGTTCGAATCGAGGACTGTAACTCGTCCTCGTGAAGCTGGAATCCGTAGTAATCGCGTTTCAACATAGCGCGGTGAATACGTCCCTGCTCCTTGCACACACCGCCCGTCAAACCACCCGAGTGAGGTATGGGTGAGGGCACGGACTTAGTGCCGTGTTCGAACCTAAATTTCGCAAGGGGGGTTAAGTCGTAACAAGGTAGCCGTAGGGGAATCTGCGGCTGGATCACCTCCTAAGCAAGATCCGCACAAAGCGGATCACCGCTATCAGTCAGAAATCGATAAACTGCCAAATTCAACAAACCACATTCAATGATTCACAATCATCAAGTGCACCAGGCAAGTAATGTTGCCCGGGAAGGATGGAAGTGCCTGATACCCCATATCAGGTACGATGAGATCATGTATAAATATTACATATCAGACGCTCACTGGACAAAGTGAGATGGACTCTGGTAATTATGCCGTCAGGTGGATGGCTCGGCTCAAGCGCTGATGAAGGACGTGCCAAGCTGCGATAAGCCCAGGGTAGGTGCATGGAACCTATGAACCTGGGATTTCCTAATGAGACCTCTTAGCACATTTGTGCTGATCAGTAATGATCGGGAACGCCCCGAATTGAAACATCTTAGTAGGGGCAGGAAGAGAAATCGAAGAGATGCCGTTAGTAATGGCGAATGAACCCGGCACAGTTCAAACTGAATCCCTCCAGTAATGTGAGGGAGATGTGGTGTTATAGGAACTTTCTAAGATTCCTATCTTTTCTTAGCTGAACTTTTCTGGAACGTTAGACCATAGAGTGTGATAGTCACGTAAGCAATGAAAAGAGGAATTGGAAATGTTCCTGAGTATCGTGTGTTGGAAATCACGCGAGAATTTGGGAGGCACCAACTTCCAAAACTAAATACGTCTTGAGACCGATAGCGAAATAGTAGGGTGACCGAAAACTGAAAAGTACCCCCAAAAGGGAGGTTAAAAGTGCCTGAAACCTGATGGTGATGGAGCGATATGGCATGAAAGGATCTTTGGATCGAAGGAATCAACCGCGAGGTTGTAGTACGAGTTCCAATGCCGATGTCATATCATACGTTTTGAAGAACGGGCCAGGGAGTGTAACTAAGTGGCGATGGCTAACCTTTTATCTGGGAAGCCGAAGCGAAAGCAACATGCGTGCAACCTTCGGGTGAGACGCGGCGTATACAAGTGCGTGGAGTCACTAAGTTACGACCCGAAGCCGGGTGATCTAGGCGTGGGCAGGTTGAAGCGTGGCGAAAGCTACGTGGAGGACCGCAAGCGGTATTGATCTGCAAATCATTCGTGTGACCTGCGTCTCGGAGTGAAAGGCTAATCTAACCCGGCATCAGCTGGTTCCTTCCGAAACATGTCGTAGCATGACCTAACTGGAGATAGTCGGTGGAGTAGAGCACTGATTGATGGTCCTGGGGGAGAAATCCCTCATCCGTCTGTCAAACTCCAAACCCACCGTCGTCGTAGAAAGTTGGAGTCCGGACTACTGGGGTAAGCCTGTAGTCCGTAAGGGAGACAACCCAGCCCGTGGTTAAGGTCCCTAAGTGTCGACTAAGTGTTAATACTAAAGGGCGTCCCAAGCCCTAGACAGCTGGAAGGTTAGCTTAGAAGCAGCTATCCTTTAAAGAGTGCGTAACAGCCCACCAGTCGAGGTTTGGGGCCCCGAAAATGGACGGGGCTCAAGTCGACCACCGATACCACGGAGTACCGTAAGGTAATCTCGTAGGAAGGCGTTGCGTTTGGGTAGAAGCAGGGCTGTGAAGTCCTGTGGACCGAGCGGAAACGAAAATCCTGGTAATAGTAGCAGCATAGTTAGGTGAGAATCCTAACCGCCGAAGGGGCTAGGTTTCCTCGGCAATGATCGTCAGCCGAGGGTTAGTCGGTCCTAAGTTGTACCGTAATTCGAGTACATCAAAAGGGAAACAGGTTAATATTCCTGTACTATTCAACAATAAAACTGACGTTTTGGGGCAGGCTGAGCGGCGCTGTCGCGCCGTTTAAGCATCTAAATCTGTGGAGAGCCGTAATGGCGAGAAGCGGACGAATATGTTATGACGAAAGTCGGCTGCACCCCGGAACCCGTGAAAAGGGAGTTGAATATCCGTACCGAGATCTGACACAGGTGCCCCTAGCTGAAAAGGCTTAGGCGTGTCGGAATAATTTGGCTAAGGGAATTCGGCAAATTGGCTCCGTAACTTCGGGAGAAGGAGTGCCTGCCGTGAAGACGGCAGGTCGCAGTGACCAGGGAACTCTAACTGTCTAATATCAACATAGGAGATCGCAAACCCGTAAGGGCTAGTACGATCTCTGAATCCTGCTCAGTGCAGGTACCTGAAACTTCGGTTCAACGGAAAGAAGGGCCTGTAAACAGCGGGGGTAACTATGACCCTCTTAAGGTAGCGTAGTACCTTGTCGCTTAATTGGCGACTTGCATGAATGGATCAATGAGAGTTCTACTGTCCCTAGCCAGAGTCCGGTGAAGCTTACATTCTAGTGCAGAGTCTAGAGACCTCTAGGGGGAAGTGAAGACCCCGTGGAGCTTTACTGCAGCCTGTCGCTGGGTTGTGATTTTGGATGTACAGTGTAGGTAGGAGACGTCGAAACCGGTGCGCCAGCATCGGTGGAGTCACAATTGGGACACTACCCTTCCAAGATTACGACCCTCACTCCGTGAGGAGGACCCCGATAGGTGGGCAGTTTGCCTGGGGCGGGACGCCCTTGAAAAGATATCAAGGGCGCGCAATGGTTAACTCAAGTGGGTCGGAAACCTACTGAAGAGTGCAAGAGCATAAGTTAGCCTGACGTGATTCAGCACAGTAGTGGATCACGAGACGAAAGTCGGTTCTAGCGAACCTTTATGTCCCGCTTGGTGCGGGCTAAAGATGACAGAAAAGTTACCCCGGGGATAATTGAGTCGTTGCCGGCAAGAGCACATATCGACCCGGCAGCTTGCTACCTCGATGTCGGTTCTTTCCATCCTGGCTGTGCAGCAGCAGCCAAGGGTGAGGTTGTTCGCCTATTAAAGGAGATCGTGAGCTGGGTTTAGACCGTCGTGAGACAGGTCGGTTACTATCTACTAGAGGTGTATGTGGTCTGAGGGTAAGTTGCTTTTAGTACGAGAGGAACAGAGCAACGGCGCCACTGGTCGATCGGTTGTCTGACAAGGCACTGCCGAGCAGCTACGCGCTAAGGAATAAGAGCTGAATGCATCTAAGCTCGAAATCTAACCTAAAAAGAGACCACTTTAAGGGTTCCGGTAAAAGACCGGATCGATAGGAATGGGATGTAAGCACCAAGGCAACGAGGTGTTCAGTCCGCATTTACTAATATCCGTGCCTCATCCGTCTCGCTTTGTCCAGGCGATATCTGATATGTAATATGATCTACATGATCACAATCCGTTAATTTGAATGAGTATGGCGGCCATAGCGGTAGGGCCACTCCTGTTCCCATCCGAACACAGAAGATAAGTCTACCCACGTTGTTTACTGTACTGAAGTACGAGAGTCTTCGGGAAATCTACATCGCTGCTATACTCACTCTATCCAATTCTTTTCTTAACTGATCTTAAACTCGATAGTTGTGACTCTATTTCTCAGCATTTACAACTAGATTGATCTCATTTCTAACGGATACAAATCGAACTTCTTTTTATTGCTCTTCTTTTTATATTACTATCAAAAGGAATGCACTAATACAGCAAACTCTTCCTCCTCAATATCAATGATTGATCTAAACACAAGCAATCAGAAGTCCTAATTCAATAAAAAATGTATATCCTGATTTTCTTAAATAACAAAAACTTCATATTCTCTAAAATCAATATTAACAGTGGAGGGTAACACTATGCAATGCAATGTATGCGGAGTTGAAACTGACAAAACATATTGTACAGATTGTGAACAGATAATGGAACAGATCATCAAACAGGTAGGAGAAAAGCGATGGGCAGCTATAGACGATTGCTCACATATCTATCCAATGGTAAAAAGAGCTGTCAAAGGGGAGCTTAATATAAACGATATAATTAATGCACTGGAAGTTGAAGACTGACACCGTAAAAAGGTGAGATGCGAATGTTCTATTCCTTCTCACCTTCTTTTACTGTCTCTTATTTTGTCAGGCAAAGCAGTATTGCCAGATTCTCTTCTGCCTGGAGGGCATGTGGTGCATTTGCCGGCATGAATATGAAAGTACCTTCTTTCATCTCTATATCCTTATCGAACAATTTGAAAATACCCTTTCCTTTTAGAACCTGAACAACTCCGTTCTTCGTAGAAGTATGTTCATCAATGTTCGTTCCTGCAGCAAGACACATCAAGGTATAGTTATAGCCTTCTGCCTTGGCAAGCACCGTACTGAAAATTCCCTCCGAAGGGAACTGCATCAATTCACTCAGGTCCTTTGTAAATCCTTTATCCATAAATATCACTCCTTTTCCACAAGTGCAGTACTAAGATATCTCTCTCCTGTATCAGGAAGAACAACAACTATCATCTTTCCTTCATTCTCCTTCCGTCTTGCAACATCCAAAGCTGCAAAAAGAGCTGCACCCGATGATATGCCTGCAAGGATCCCTTCCTTTTTAGCAAGTTCCCGTGTCGTCTCAAGGGCATCTTCATTACTGACCGCTATAATTTCGTCAATGATGTTCATGTTCAACACATCCGGCACGAAACCAGCACCAATCCCCTGTATCATATGAGGTCCCGGACTGCCGCCGGAAAGTACTGCTGAATCCTTAGGTTCGACGGCCACTGCCCTAAACCCGGGCTTACGGAACTTTAGCATCTCTGAAACACCTGTAATAGTTCCTCCGGTTCCGACACCTGCTACCAGAATATCGACCTTTCCTCCGGTATCATCCCATATCTCCCCAGCCGTAGTACAGCGATGGATCTCAGGATTTGCCGGATTCATGAACTGATGTGGAATAAAAGAATTTGAAGTCTCCTTTCCAATCTTTTCCGCTTCCTCGATAGCTCCCTTCATACCATTGGGACCAGGTGTAAGCACTATTTCGGCTCCAAGGACCTTCAATATGTTCCTTCTCTCAACACTCATGGTCTCAGGCATTGTCAATATAAGCCTGTAACCTTTAGTAGCACAAACAAAAGCCAGACCGATGCCTGTATTTCCTGAAGTTGGCTCGATAACCATGACTCCCTTTTTGAGCACTCCTTCCCTTTCTGCGGTCTCTATCATGTTCAAAGCGATACGGTCCTTTACCGAGCCCAGAGGATTAAAAGCCTCCACTTTCACAAGGACAGTAGCATGGCATCCTTCAGTCATCCTGTTCAACCGTACAAGCGGTGTCTTCCCAACAGTTTTTGTTATATCTTCGTAAATCTTCTCCATATCAAAACCCCCATAACATTAAATCTTTAAAATGATCACTGTTCCTTTAGGAAGATGATTTCTTGAAAACAAGCTTTGGCTCTTCTATCAGTACTTTTGTGTCTGCCGGTACTGACCTTGTCAACCAGACATTACCGCCGATAATGGAACGTGCTCCTATTACGGTATCTCCGCCAAGGATCGTTGAATTGGAATAGATCACTACATCATCTTCTATCGTGGGATGTCTTTTAAGGTCACGAAGGATCTGCCCCTTTTCATCCCTCGGGAAACTCAGTGATCCGAGGGTAACCCCTTGATATATCCTTACATTATCCCCTATCAACGAAGTCTCTCCTATGACCACTCCGGTTCCATGGTCTATGAAGAAACCTTTTCCTATCTTTGCACCGGGATGGATATCGATACCAACCACGCTGTGGGCATATTCGGTCATGATGCGTGGAAGGATCTTAATACCCTGTTCATGTAACTCATGGGCTACTCTGTAAACCATAAGTGCAAAGATTCCCGGATAACTGAAAATGATCTCATCGTAACTCTTCGCAGCCGGATCTCCATTATATGCGTTGACAATATCAGTAGCAAGAAGTGCCCTGATCTGCGGTATCTTCTTTAACAGTATGATCGTTTCTTCCTGTCCTTTATCAATGCACTCTACACAATCCTCTTCTTTGCGACGGCACTCATGAAGAATACTGTTCGTCACCTGTTTTGAGAGTTTCTCGAAAAGCTCGGTGATCTCACTTCCAATATGATATATCAGATTGTTCTTTTCAATCGTTTGGTCACCAAAATAACCCGGGAAAAGCACATCTTTAAAAAGATCGATAATCTCAACAATGGAGTCTTTTGATGGTATGACCGCGGAATCAATATGCTCGAAGCAACCTTTATCTGAGCAGCTATTTACAATAGAATCGATGATCACCGGCAATTTTGAACGATAGTTCATTCCCATAATTGAATATTGCATCGAACATCGCTCTGTTTTTTTGTCTGACATATCCTGTGTCTACTCCTCAAATATCTCATCGGCTTAATATATTTTAAAATAAAACTTAATTTGGAATTAACCGTACTTAAATATTGAACCTTAAATATTTAAAGTTGGTAACCATGCTCCTATAATTTAATGTGGTATACTTTGATTTAAGCATTATGACATATTTTGCCGGTTTCCAAGAATGCTCAAAAAGAATTCCAGTATCTTTTTAAGTTGAAAATCTAATCATTACAGTATGAAATTGTGGGGATCGTTCTCATATTTTTTAATGATCTTACTATTTGCTTCATGTATGGGCTGCATCTCAGACGATGTTCCATCAAACAATAATGACCGGTATACCGATCAAGTTCTTCCTGATCAAAATGTTGAAACTCATAGTGTAAGCCTCAATAAGTCGGCTGTTCTTGACATTGAGAACGGTTATTCTCTGAAGTTACTGGAAATAAACAAGAAGGAGAATTATGTTCGTTTCTCCTTTAGAAAAGAAGGTCAGGATTATTTAGCCTCTAAATTGATCACTGGTAACACATATAGCATAAAAGATCCAAACGGGGAGTACGCTGTCTACTCCGTGAATGTGGATAAGATCCACGATAACAGTTTTTTCATCGACCTTACCTATGCGACAAAAGCTGCTATCGCTCGAGAGATTCAGGTTTCAGATGCTGATCTCCAGAAAGTACCTGAGCTTAGTATTGGCAATGACACTATAACTCGATATTATGAGTGGGAATACGATGGTACGAAATTCAGTATGACGGCTGAGTATTACAAAGACAGCTATGAGGTATATTCTGAAAGAACCAGATCCCGTGATTTTGACCAGTTTGTAACAGACACATATGATGATATGTTAATATCCCAACTTACTTCCCAGATGGAGGAAATGGCCCATGATGGTGGCGGTGACTGTGAAGATTCTTCTATACTGCTTGCATCCTTACTCTATGATATGGGCTATGGTGTAGCACTTCCCAGACACATGGCTGTAGGTGTGAAAGGTGACGATGACCTCTCTGGAAGCTATTACAACTATGACGGCACAAAATATTTCTATCTGGAACCCACGAATTCCGGTTGGGATGTGGGTGCTATCCCGGATGAATACAAAAATGAGAGTGTAATTATAACCCCTATCGGATCAGTTTCTCCTGAATTGCGGCTAACATTTACCGGTGCTGGTGAGAAGAATTCCTATCAGACCTCTGTAGATCTGGAGATTACGATAGAGAACGTTGGTTCAATTACTGCGGAAGATGTAGTGATACACACAACTCTTGAGAGCACGGATGAAGGAATGGTCTGGGACCAGATCAAAAGTGATACTATGCTATCAATTGTTCCAGAAAGCAGTATCACTTACTCCGTCTTCGGATTGAAGGTGCCTGCTGGTGAAAGTTATCGTGTGGGTATTACAGCATGGGGTTCTAACGTCAATTCCGAATATATCTTTAGTGAATGGACATCCTCTTAAAAAAAGGAGATCTCAAGTAAGGCACATATTTTTAAGCCTTACCAGAAAAATAGGATAATGCCTATAATTGCCAGCATGATACCATTCTGCATGATGAGGGAGACTGTCATGATCTTCAGACCCAGTTCTGGTCTAAATATTCCTGTGTAATATGGAAGCATGCTCTTTATCCTTGGAACACTTGCCAGTACTCTTCCCACCAGAAGAGCGAGAATGATATCCTTTGTGCTAAGCATTTGAGCAGAGAGTAGATTTCCGGCGATCGTATATGCGGCTATATTACTGGCAAACCATCCTGCAATTATTGGCAGGCCTTCCGGTGGCACATAATTGACAAGAAAAGAGCTTTTCATAATATCTGCTATCAGATCGAATATTCCTGTTTCCATTAACTGGAAAATAGCTATTGACACAACTGTTGTCGTCAAGGTCATTCTCATTACCGTTCGCTTTGACCTTCTCAGTGCGGTCAAGGATGCCTCTCTCAACGTTTTCTTTTCAATATCAGCATTAAGTGTCCCCGATGTTCTCGGTGTGAGGAGCAGTCGTGCTGCTACTAAGGCTATAAGTGTTTTCACAAAACCTATGAGAACTACAATTCCCAGATAGATCAATCCTGTTGTTCCCAGAAGTGCGACTATTATGGGAAGAAGGTCCCTTGAAAGTACGATACTTGAGGGGAACGAATTCACCATTGTTGCTATGATGGTCTCTTTTCTGTCTATGTGCTCATCATAGTGCAACTTTGCTATCATGGAATTTCCTGCTGTGGAAGAGCCAAATGATGTGAGGAAACTAAGCCCGATTTCCTGTCTTAGGTGACCAAAGTGCATTAGGGGGGAAGCAAGAAAACCAAACTTATTGACCCATCCTATTTCGACGAGAATGGCCATGGCAAGTGTTCCTATGATTATCGGAGGAAGGACCTTCATAAGATATTCAAAAGCGAGAAAAAGTGCATCTATCCACATTTGCGGAACAATTGATCATATTGGTTAAGAGCTTTACGCATTCAATCCTTTTTTCTGCCTTTCTTAAGGTCCCACATCTCAGCAAAATTGTCCCGGAGATTGTCACGAAAGCTTTCCTTATAGCAGATAAGTAATTCAGCCACACGTTCAGGTTCGTTTAGAATAAAATGACTTTCTCTTCCATTTTTTATCTTTGTTATTACTTGTCCTCTCAGCAGCTTGTTCAGATGCCATGAAGTTGTTGATGGTGCCAGTCCGATAGCATTAGAAAGCTCTCCATTGTTCATACCTTCATTTTGGAGTAAAGCCACATGATTCATCCAGGTATGCAATTGCCTTAGGGTTATTTTAGACAGCTTCGATTTCTACGATATTGGATGGGGGGTTTGGATGAACATAACTGCGAGTCCGTTTTGCCTGACAGCTGCGAGTTTCATCTCCTCGGTCGGGTCCATAATGTGCTCGAGAGTGAGCCCATCTTGTTTGACAGCTGCGAGTTTCATCTCTTCGGTAGGGGTGGTGATGTATTTGATTGCTAATCCGTCCTGTTTGACTGCCTCGAGTTGCATTTCCTCTGTTGGTTTGTCGATGTATTCAATTGATCCTCCGGATTTTCTGACAGCTTCCAGTTTCATCTCATCTGTCGGGCTGTCGGGCTGTCGGGCTGTCAGGCTGTCGATATGGCGAATGGATATGCCATTGTTCTTGACAACTTCGAGTCGGATTTCCTCGGATGGGTTGGCGATGTACTTTATTGGCCCTCCGTTTATCCTCACTGCTGTGAGTTTAACCTGTTCTGAAGGGTTCTTGATATTCTTTATATCATATGGGTCATTTGTCACAAGTTCAATTTGTTCTTCTTCCGACATGCTTGAATAATCTTTCATGGTTTCACCTATTTCTTGTCTGGATTTCTTAATCATTTTTGAGCACTAGCAATCGCCTCATGCATGAGATTGGTCATGAAATTGAAATGAAGCATACTATGCAGGAAGGGTTTGTCATGCATCCTTGGGGTCATAAAAGAGGTAAAAGATTACTTTAATAATGGGTATGGGAGCCACATTTCAGAGAATACCACCAGTTAGCGGAATTCTCATCCCCCACAAGTCCCCAAACTCGCTCTACGGCTTATAACTCCCATACCCATATAATATATTGATTTCTCAGTTAAAAGATGTTACGACAGAATGTTCTATCGATTATAAGATATTGATTTTTGTAACCATTATTCGATTAAAAAGAGAAATTATTATTCTGATGGGAGTAAGGAGATGGGTGAAGAAGTGCTTGTGGTGGTACTGTGCCAAATCCGAGTACAATCGGTTGGCGGAAAATAATCTCCCTGCTCCTATTTAGTAAATTGGTTTACAGGTTAAAACGCATTGCGGTAAGACATTTAAATATTTTTATTGTATATATATTTATTAGAATTATAATTTGAACAAAAAGAGAACTACATTATTTAGATGTGGAAGTCAGAAGCAGTAGGATTGAACGTTTTTCTGGGGTTTTTGTCAACTATGCAAGTCACAATTGACTGACAAAAGATATTATCGCTTCTGCTCCCACATAGAATATTACTTTCTAAGTTAATACGGATTGTGGTTCAGGGGTGTGATGTAGCCTTGGGGAATGAAAAGAGGGAAGGAGG
Organism: Methanococcoides alaskense; assembly: GCF_027594145.1. Classification (GTDB taxonomy): domain Archaea; phylum Halobacteriota; class Methanosarcinia; order Methanosarcinales; family Methanosarcinaceae; genus Methanococcoides; species Methanococcoides alaskense. The sequence continues at coordinate 283,991 of NZ_JAQFFK010000001.1, forward strand.
CTGCTATGAGCGGTAATGCTACGGTATTAACGAAGATGTTGTCTTCTTATGTGGCGTTACAATGATCAGTTCGATTTAGTATAGCTTTCAGAATATAAAATTGTATTTTAACTTTATCACTTTAGTTCAGTGTAGTGAGGGTGTGATTTATAAAACCAAACGTATAATGTATACAGAGGAGAGATTGTCTGTGGAAGAAATAATCGTTTCACATAATACGGTCATGAGGATGGTTTCTAAAATGCCTTTATTTGATAGCGATAGTTTTGATGAGGTTGTCTCAAAGTTGCTTGATTTTTATGATGATGAACAGACAAACAATGAATAAGGTAATCACTATCGATATTTTAGTTGCAAATATTTATATAGCAAAAAGAAACATTATCATAAAATAATTTATGGTGTTTCTCAATGGATATAAGTATTAAAGATACTCTTGTGGCTCACTTTCAACAGATTTCATCATCCCCGTTTTTGTTTGTCGGTTCTGGATTTTCTAGAAGGTATATAGGACTCGAAAAGTGGGACGAATTGTTGAAGAGTTTTTGCAAGGGCTTGAAACCGTATGAGTACTATGTTTCTAAATCTGATGGAAGTTTGGAAAGCACTGCTACATTGATATCGGAAGATTTCAATGATTTGTGGTGGGAATCACCAGAATATGAGAGGTCTAGGAAAGAAAACACCGCTGACGTCATTGGGAATGCATCTGCACTTAAGTTTTCGATTGCTAAATATGTTAAAGATCTTTCAACAAATGATATTGAAGACCCAGATCTTAAAAAAGAGATTGAGTTATTGTTAGATTCTAATATCGATGGTATCATAACCACCAATTGGGATCTGCTTTTAGAAACGTTGTTCCCAAAATACAAAGTTTACGTTGGTCAAAAGGAGCTCATTTCTTCATCACCTTTATCAATTGCTGAAATTTACAAAATACATGGGTGCAGTTCCAATCCAAACAGCATGGTTTTAACAGCTGAAGATTATGAAGCGTTCAATGAGAGGAATACATATCTTGCTGCTAAATTGATAACGCTTTTTGTGGAACATCCCATAATATTCATCGGATATTCTTTAAACGATCCCAACGTTGTTGCTCTCTTACATTCGGTGGTTAAATGTCTCACACAAGAAGGCATTGACAAAGTAAGAAAAAATTTAATTTTTGTTCAGCGCTTAAAAGCCGGTCGGACTGAAGGTATTTCTGATAGTATCATGACTTTCCCCGATGGGCACATTCCTATAAAATTGGTTACTACAAATAGCTTCATCCCCGTTTATGAAGCAATTGCTTCCGTGGAAAGAAAAATTCCTGCAAGTATTCTGCGGCATTGTAAGGATCAATTTTATACTCTTGTGAAAGAAAACGATCCACATGGTCATTTATCGGTCGTTGATTATGACTTAATTGATGATGAGAATGATATTGAATTTTTTGCGGGTATTGGAGTTGTTTCAGACAAAGTTTCCACGTTGGGTTATACGTCAATTACTGCTGAAGATTTATTTTTAGATTGGATTAATGATTCAAACCTATATGATTCGACTCTGATTATTGAGAAGACTCTGCCAGAACTACGAAAAGGAAGGTCCTATTTACCAATCTATAAGTATTTACAAGACATGGGTATATCTTCACAAGCAGATTATGAAATGTCGGGTCTTAATTTTGATACGCTTCTTGCTGAAGACCACATGAAGTATCAATCAAATTCATTGAAAAGGTCTTATGAATTACATGCTGACGGAAAAACGTTCCATAAAATACTCGATGAGTTTACTTTCTCGAAAGCATGTGGTTATATCCCACTATTATCACTTTCTGAAATCGATTTGCCTATTCTAGAAGACTTCATATCCATCAATCAGTATTTGTTGAATGACTCCTCATATAAAACATATTATAGAAAGTCAATATGCTTAGCAGACTATCTGAAATATGGTTGGGATAATGTGCCGGCAGATGAGTAATTTAATACTTCTTTTTTTTTAATCTGGCTTCCCGTGTCTAATAAATTCGGCATACATTGTTAAATTGATCATTTCCAGTATCTATTTAATGTATCATAAATTGTCAGCGATCATTAAGATTCTCAATCTCCTCAAACACTTCCGGATATTGAGATCTCAACTCAGCATATTTCAGAAGAAGTGAAAATACATCCTTGGGGATTCAGGAGAGGGAAACGATTGTTGTGATTTGCACAATGTTTGTTTCGATAGATGTACCATTTATTTCTTACAACAAGAAGGAAATCGAAAAGGGTACTATCTGACGTGGTATAATAACGATTCTGGTACATTTCTCGAAATGTTAGAATGATAAGAAATTTTCTATTGCATGTTCAAATGGTCGGCACTATCCCATCGAAATATTAATTATAAAAGGAAGCTTTTCATACTTCATACACCTTTAAAGAACATAAGAACATAATATTCGCCAATCAAATTGAGATCTGATCAACATGAAACTCTATAGTACCAATCTCAAAGCAGACGAAGTATCCTTCGAAACTGCTCTTATTAAAGGTCTTGCTCCGGATAAAGGCCTTTACATGCCAAAAGATCTCCCCCATTTCTCAGAGGAAGAGCTTACTTCCCTTAAAGATGAGCCATATCCTGAGATAGCCTTTAAGCTGCTCAGCAGGATCCTTGAAGGTGAGATAGATGAAGCATCATTAAAAGAGATCACATATGATGCTTACAACTACGATGTTCCTCTGGAGGAAGTGGATGAGAACACTTACATAATGAGGCTTGATCGTGGACCCACTGCTTCATTCAAGGACTTTGCAGCCCGTATGATGGCAAGGTTGATGCAGTACTACCTCAAAAAAGAGGACAAGAAACTGACAATTCTAACGGCTACTTCTGGAGATACCGGCAGTGCTGTAGCCCATGCATTCTACGGTCTTGACAACATAAAGGTGATCGTGCTATTCCCTGAGACCGAAGTATCAGACCGTCAGAGAAAGCAGATGACCACCCTCGATGGCAACATCTCTGCCATTGCAATGGACGGGAAGTTCGATGACTGCCAGGCATTGGTCAAACAGGCTTTTGCAGACCCTGACCTTAAGCACCTGAACCTTTCATCAGCAAATTCGATCAATATAGGCAGACTTATCCCACAATCCATTTATTATTTCTATGCCTACCTTAAGCTTCGGGAGTTCCCGGAAGAGATCATCTATTCCATTCCTTCAGGAAATTTCGGTAACATGATGGGATGTGTGTTCGCAAAGAAAATGGGTGTGCCAATTAAGAAGATCCTTGCTTCTGTGAACGAGAACGATGAAGTGCCTGTTTTCTTCAACACAGGTGAGTACTCCAAGATCGAACCTTCCAGAAATTGTATCTCAAATGCAATGAATGTCGGTCATCCAAGCAATCTTGCCAGATTGGTGATGATATATGGTGGTGAAATGGATGAGACCGGCCACATAAATAAGATGCCAAATATGGATATTCTCAACAATGATATCTTCTCTACATCAGTTACCGATGAGGAAACAACGGCTATTGTCAGGGAATTCTATGAGGAATATGGCATTTTCATTGAACCCCATGGAGCAGTCGGAATAAAAGGACTTCTGGATTACAGGGCAGTTTCTAATGACGATACACTGGCTGTAACGCTCGAGACAGCTCATCCGGCAAAGTTCCCTAAAGAAGTGATGTCTGCAATAGGTGTCGATCCTGAACCACCCCAGACACTCAAGGATGTCGAGTCAAGGGAAGAGTTCGTGGAATTTTTGGAAGCTGACTATGAGCAGTTCAAGAACTACCTGAAGGAAAAGCTTGACTAAGCTTCTCCTTTTTTCTCTCCTTTTCTTTTTTTATTACTTTTAGAAACAGAACAGTTCTGGATTGGTCAGATCCCAATATTTTCTAGCACTTTTTTAAGCAAATTACCTATTCAGAGATATGCATCAACAGTTTTACAAGAATATGTTCTCTAGCTCAAATAAACGTATTCTGTGTATCGAAAACAACAAATGGAAAAATATACTCAAAAATAAATTTAAGAAAAAATAAGATGATATGAAAAGCAAAAATTGCTATTCATATACTTATTTCAGGAAACCCTTTCTCTCAAGCCACTCGACCTGTGGTCTTGTGTATTTCCATATTACTTCTGCTTTTGAATCCTGGAAGGACCATGGTGTGATGATAACAATATCGCCTTCACGTACCCACATTCGCTTTTTCTTTGAACCAGGGATACGTCCCATTCTTACGATACCGTCCATACACTGGAGGGTAACTCTTTTTCCTCCGAGGAGGGCACTTACGGTTGCAAGTATCTCATTGTTCTCTCTTCGTGGAGTCCTAACTCTTGTGACAGCTGGAGCATCTGTCTTGCTACCACGACCTCCACTAGTTTTTTTCATATTACTTCTATAATTGGCCAGATTAATTCCTCTTTAGTTTAATGAAAGTTCTGAAATTGGTTGATACATTTCACTCAGATAATAGGTGCAATACCTCAAAACATTGAGGTTATCTTCACCGCCTTAAGACCATTTTCAATCTTAAAGGACCCATACAATTCATTATTGAAAATGAGATGATTTTGAATAACAAATCATAATCGTATTCTTTAATTATAAAATCCATTCAATCTATATAAAGTCAATTGAAGAAGTTAGATAATTCAACCCTCATCTAATGATATCTTGCTATTTTGTTGACATTAGGGCACTTTTTTAGGCTTAAACCCACCCTTCTTCCTCATATATTCTTATACCTTTGTCCATTGCCTGCCTGATATTTTCAAAAACAGCGGTATAGAACCTTTTTATGTGAAAACAGGACTTGCCTTTAAGAAGATGTAACAGTTCTTCAGGAGCATCATCGAATCTGTCTTTATGTGTATATATGGGCAAGAAATATAATCCAACGTGATATTTCTGTATAATGATGGAAGCAAAGAACATCTCTTTCTTCTTTGTTCTCCCAATCTGTACGGTTTTTGTTCCGTAAATATCGTATCGTCTGCTCTCATCTATTTTTACAGACAGGGGTGGCACATAAGAAGAAAGAATAACCCTAAGTTCATTGAAGATCTTCTGCTTTTCATCTTCCATAGTGAACAATTGACTGTTTGCTAAATAAACATGTTCACTAACTTTCGATCTCAGGATCTTATGAATGTCCCTTTCCTATATTCTTCAAAAGCTATCTCTAACTCTTCCTGTGTGTTCATCACAATAGGGCCATACCATGCAATCAGCTCATTGAGTGGTTTTCCTGAAATAAGCAAGAAGCGAGCGCCTTTATCTCCAGAAGTGACTGAGATGCGGTCTCCGTCATTGAACATGATCAGATTTTCGGGACCAATGGAAGATGAATTTTCAAGGTCTGAATATTCAGCATCTTCTACTTCATAAGCATAGGTGTATTCATTTTCATCAAAAGAACCGTTTCCCTTCATCACATATGCAAAGACGGTATATCCCATTTTAGTGGAGTGTGTGAATACTGTATTAGCTGGAATTGTCACATCAAGATATTCAGGATCTGTCACAATGTCCTGTACAGGTCCTTTATTTCCTTCTATTTCCCCGCAAATTACCTTTACGCGAACATTATTCTCTAATACCACTTCTGGGATCTGTTCGTTTTTTACTTCCCGATACCTTGGCTTCATCATCTTATGGGATGCCGGCAGGTTAGCCCATAACTGGAATCCCCACAGGCTGCCATCGGATTCACCTTTTGGCATTTCCTGATGAATTATCCCGCTTCCGGCAGTCATCCACTGTACATCCCCTGAATTGATCACGCCTGAATTCCCCATGCTGTCACCATGTTCTATTTTTCCTGACAACACGTAGGTGATAGTCTCTATGCCCCTGTGAGGATGCCAGGGAAATCCCATTAAAAACTCATTCGGATCGTTCGAATGGAAGTCATCAAGCAAGAGAAATGGATCAAGTTGAGGTGCCTGATCAAAGCCAAAAGCTCTTTTCAGGTGTACTCCTGCTCCTTCAATGGTCGGCCTGCTCTTTATTATTTTATTTATCGATCGTGTAGTACCCACATAAATTCCCCCTAATACATTTTTGTCTGATATTATATGATGTTAATGCAGAACAGATCGATTGTCTGAAACGACCGATCTGAATTGTGTTGATCAAAGATCTAACTAAAATTGAAATTATTCCATTTTAAATTTAGAACTCAACAGATGAAAAGTTTATACGTTCTTAACACCAACATTAAACGAACATTAATTTTGAAATGTTAGGTGATATTATGCAAGTGATCTCTGTAAACCCTGAACTGTGCACCAATTGTGATATATGTGTAGAACTTTGTCCGATGTCGATAATCCTCCCTTCTGAGGAAGGTGGAACCCCTTACAGTCCAGAAGAAGCAGCTGCCTATTGTGCCAAATGTGGGCACTGTGAAGTATTCTGTCCAGAGGGTGCAATTTCCACTTTGTTCGACTCGACCTACTATCAGCTTCAGGATGATAGTTTTCCTTCTCTTACATCATCAGAGATTGGCAAATATATGGTGATGCGGCGCTCTGTCAGAAGCTATAAGGATGAATCTGTCGAAAGGTCTACGATTGAAGAGATACTTGATATTGCACGCTATGCTCCTTCCGGGATGAACAATCAGCCTGTTCATTGGACCATTGTCCACGACCCGGAGGAAGTAAAGAAGATCACTTCTCTGACCATTGACTGGATGCGCGAGGTCGTTGCTGATGATATTGAGCATCTCCTCAAGGCATTGATGCCCACTCTGATCTCAGTTCATGAAAATGGCATTGACCCTATATGCAGGGGAGCTCCGCATCTGGTCTTTGCTCACACTGAGGCTGAGAATCCGACTGGTTATACCGATAGTATCATAGCACTTTCATGGTTCGAGCTTGCAGCACAGGCATTCGATATCGGCACATGCTGGGCTGGTTTCCTTGCTATTGCGGCAACATCCTACAAACCACTCATGGATGAGCTTGACCTTCCGCAAGGCCATGTGGTCCAATACAGTATGATGTTCGGTCATCCTGAGCATAAGGTCAATGGTATTCCGGGAAGGGAACCTGCGAGGGTAAATTGGAAATGAGTGTAAATAATACAAAAGAGTTTATAAAAATAAGATAAATCATTGGAGAATGGACTCACAGGAGCCCTTTCTCCAAATAATATTCATCCCTTGCAGCAACGAATGCTTTCAAATTATCCAGGGATGTATGCGGTGCCAGTCCGCAACCTGGTGCAAGAATATCTACTCCATCCTCTATGCACTGCTTTGCTTCTTCTTTCACCTCTTCGGGCTTCATCCCAAGAAGTGTATGCACAGGTGAAACATTCCCTATCAAACAGGCATTGTTACCGATGGCATTTTTTGCATATTGGATCTCTACCTTTTCTTCTATGCTTATCCCATCGAAACCTGAAGTTGAAAGCTTCTCAAGGATATCGGCAGCATCCCCGCACATATGTGCTATGGTCTTTCCTTTTATCTCACGGTTAAGCCTTTTGTATTCCGGAAATATCATCGTTTCAAAGAATTCCGGTGGGATCAATTCTGGCCCTGCTTCTGAATCAGGTATACAGACGACATCAGCTCCTCGTTCCAGGAGTGCATTTGAATATTCTATGCAAATATCAGTACTGAAAGTTATCAGTTCCTTGATGGTTTCGGGGTTTGAAATGAACCACATGAGGTAGTTCCTCACACCAACAAGCGATAAAGTAATAGCAGCTGGTCCGAGGTGACCTGCAATTATTGGTATATCCTCATCAGCTCTCTTCTTGATGATCTCCGTGGCATCCAGAATGGTCTTGATCCTTTCAGACTCAAGGAAATTCTCAGGCACTGTCAGGTCCTTCACATCATCTACGGTCGCAAAAGGAAAATCGTTTATGGAAGGTTGTGTGTCAAATGTCCCTTCTCCCATGGTACACCCTAATGTCTGGGCAATAGCAGTTCCATCGAATGGATAACGGATACCTTCCAGGCCAGCTACCTCATGTCCTGCAATGGCGAGTGTGGCCATTTTCTCAGAATTAAAATGTGCTTCCGGCCACTGTGTACCCGATGCTTGCATTAGATCAATGGTCCCTGTCTGTGTAACTGCACAGACGGGTACTTTGTCGACTTCTTTGCCTTCAAGCGATCTGATGAATCTTTCCTTTGGTGTAATATCTGTCAGGTGAACCCCTCCTTTATTCGATCTGAGCTAACATTCCTGTGTAAATAGTTCAATATAGGCTGATATCTCTGATAATTAGTTCCATACAACCTCGGGCTCTGAACTACTTTAAATTTGTGATTCGCAAGTTCATGTAATGGCTTATGCTGAATGGGAGAATATGGATATTTCGAAGGATAATTGATCAGTTTCTTATCGTTTTATTTTGTCTCACTCATGTATATTTTTTGTTAGTAACTACTTAGAAAGTCTGTATGGGGTATATGTACATTGAGTGTATTTTGTTCGCAGGACAAGTACAGTACATGTTTGTGATTTCTTCAACGATCTCTTTAGGATAAATAATATGATGAACACAGGTCCAACTTACTGGAACCTGTGTAATTGGGCTTGCACCGAGAGATGATGAATTTGATGACGAAAGAATACAAACTACGAAAAACCCTGCTATAACATGGTTTGGTTGTTGAAAACTACCTTTCTGACTCTTTAGGAATAAAAGTAGACCTTGTGCCCAAAAAAACCCAAAAACCAAATTTAGGGAATATATTGAATGAGGCAATGCCAGTATGATAAATGTTTCACTCCAGGAAGGGAGCAAATAAATCTGTAAGAAACAGGTACACGTTAACATGACCGAACTGCAAGAAGATTATCTCGATCAAACGGCACTTATAGAAATGGCGAACCTGATAGTTTCCAGAGATGGAAAGAACATACTGGATTCCATCGATCTTCGAATAGAGCAGGGTGAGAACGTGGCCATTGTGGGACCCAATGGGTCAGGAAAATCATCCATAATAAAAGTTATAACCGGTGATTATCGGCCCCGTGCTGAACGTGATATGAGCTTTCGCATACTTGGCAGGGAAAGATGGAACCTGCCCGAGCTCAAGAATCTGATGGGAATTGTGTCCGGAGACCTTCAGTTCAATTACGCCAGAAGTATATGTGGCTTCGACGTGGTACTCTCAGGTTTTTTCAGCAGCATAGGTATATATCCGAACCATAAAGTAAAGCCGGAAATGATAGAGACCGTATTTGAGGTCATGAAATTCCTTGAGATATCTCCTTTATGCGACAAACTGATATCCAAAATGTCAACTGGGGAAGCCAGAAGGCTGCTAATAGCAAGAGCACTGGTTCACAATCCCAGGGTACTTGTGCTTGATGAACCTGCCAACAGTCTTGATATAAAGAGTCATCACAAGTTCCGGGAAACCACAAGGAAGATAGCAGCTTGCGGAACAAACATTATCCTTGTTACCCACGAACTTGCAGACATCATTCCCGAGATAGGAAGAGTTGTTCTCATCAAGAATGGAAAGATATTTGCCGATGGCAATAAGGAAGACATGCTAACTGAAGAAAAACTCTCGGAACTCTTCGGCCTTCCTGTGTATGTAATGGAAAAAGATGGATACTACAGTGCATGGTGTTGAAACATCATCACCATGAATAAAATGGTTTGTAGAAAACCTATTAAAACAGCCTATTAAAACAACTATCAACAGATTGAAACTGGCAACTCTATTCAACAAAATAGTTTGCTCTTAATATTATTGTGAGTTTCCATTTGAGTCTGAATAAAAAGGATTTCTACAAATCTGAAGATTGATTATTAGAGTACAAATGATGAACTTGTTTGCTTAAAAGTATAAGGTGAAAAAATGGGAATAACAACGCAATGCAAAACACTTAGCCCGATTGCTGAAGATATCCTCGGTAAAAGGTATTACCATGAGGGTGAGGATTGGAAAGGACTATGTGAAAGAGTCGCATCTGTAATATCAAATGGTGACAAAGAATTAGTAGATGACTTCTTTGATGTGATGTACAACCTTGATTTCTTGCCAAATTCTCCTACATTGGCAAATGCAGGTAAAGAAAGTGACAGACAACAGCTTTCTGCATGTTTCATATTACCTGTTGAAGATGATATAGTTGAAATAATGGAGACCGTCAAAAACACTGCGATTGTTCATAAAAGCGGTGGTGGAACTGGTTTTGACTTCTCTTCAACTAGACCAAAGGGTTCCCCTGTATCATCAACAAATGGTGTTGCATCTGGTCCTCTCAGCTGGATGAAAATCATCAATGCAACTACAGAAGAAGTCAAACAGGGTGGTATGAGACGTGGCGCAAACATGGGTACTCTCCGTGTGGATCATCCAGATATTCTTGATTTCATCCTTTGTAAGAAGAATGACAAGACGATGACAAACTTCAATTTGTCCGTTGGTGTGTCTGACGTTTTCATGGATGCTGTTGAGAAGGGCGATGATTTTGAACTGGTGAATCCTCATAATAAAGAAGTGATCCTTACGGATGCCCGTGAGATATTTGATATCATATGCAAGAATTCTTGGGAATCCGGCGAACCCGGAATGATATTCATTGATGTGGTAAATTCCACTAATCCTGTTCCTCATCTCGGTGCGATCAAATCATCAAATCCCTGTGGTGAGTTCTATTTCATTCCATTCGGTGTATGTAATCTTGGTTCAATAAACTTGGTCAATATGCTAAAATCTGTGGAAGATGGACGCTATGTAATTGACTTTGACCGTCTCAAGAAGATCACTGAAATTGCAGTCACATTCCTGGATAAAGTCATCGATGTGAATCATTTCCCATTACCTGAAATCCATGATATGGCACACAATACCAGACCTATTGGATTAGGTGTCATGGGACTTGCAGACATGTTGCTGTACATGAAATTACCTTATGACAGTGATGCAGGTCGTGAAATGGTTGGAAAGGTAATGAAGTTCATTGATGATGTTGGATGGGCTACATCAAACATGCTTGGTCGTGAATTAGGTACATTCCCTGAGTTCCAGCAAGAAAACCTTCCATCACAGAAGACACCAAGAAATTGTCAGATCACAACGATCGCACCTACAGGTACACTTGCAACATTTGCTGGTGTTTCATTTGGAATTGAACCTAACTTCAATTTCGTGTATAGAAGGAAGATCGTTGATAGTGAATTCATTCAAGTTCATCCACTCTTTGAGAAGGTGGCGAAGGAAGAAGGCTTCTATTCTGAAGAACTGATGGAAACGCTCAGGACAACTCCATCTCTGAAGGTGAGAAACCTGGCTGGAGTCCCGGAACACGTGAAGGAATATTTCATCACAGCTTTCGATATTTCACCTGAAGACCATGTGAAGATGCAAGCTACAGTCCAGAAGTATGTTGACAACGCTGTCTCAAAGACCATAAATCTCCCGTATGATGCTACATCTGAGCAAATAGGAGAATTGTATATGATGGCTTGGAAACTCGGCTGCAAGGGCATAACAGTCTATCGTGATGGCTCCAGGGACGACCAGGTGATCGTTGCTGTTAAAGAATCAGATGAGGTAGATATAAAGCTCCTTGAAATATGCGGTGATACAGATATTGAAGAAGCTGATATCGAAGAAGACATCGCTCCTACTCTGATCGACATCATGAATCCTGAGGCATTCGCTTTTGCAATGGAAAGGTTATCTCCTGAAGAGAAGAGTGAGCTTCTTCAGAGGGTGAATCTCTTCAAATTGAATTACAACACAGAAATTGACTTGCATCCAAAGGAAACTGTAAATGGCAGAAGGACAAAGTTCACAACCGGATGTGGTGAATTATATTGTAAATCGTTCCAGAATCCAATAGGCGATGGTAATGATTCAATCCTTTGGGAGCTGTTCATGACCACTGTCGGTGGTGGTTGTAAAGCTCATTCTGCTGCACTTGCGATCACTGTATCACTTGCATTGCAGGGAAGAGCAAATATCAAGAGCCTCACACATCATTGGAGTAAGATCCAGTGTGATGCATGTAAAGGCCGTGATACTGATGGTAAGTCATGTCCTTCAATCGTGGCTAATTACATCAGATCATTGACACAAGATTCGGTTGCCGGTACAATGGATAAAGTAATCGAAACACCAAGAAGTGTTCAAGAAGTCATTAACCTACAGACATCATTGAAAGGTGTTTGCCCGGAATGTGGTGAAGAGATAAGACGCATTGATGGATGTAGAAGTTGTTCAGCATGTGGCTGGACAAGGTGTGATTAACGTCACACCATTTAATATTTGATAAAATTCAGGCTTTGTAAAAATCCTTTTTATTCAGACTCAAATGGAAACTCACAATAATTTTAAAAGCAACCTATTTTGTTTAATAAAGTTGCCAGTTTTAGTCTGTTGATAGTTGTTTTAATAGGTTATCTACATAGCAAAAGTAATGTATTATTTTTCCTGTCCAAGAGTGCATTGCCTGCCCAGATACTCACTACCCCAGTCACAAAGTGCTTCTAGTATGGGAGCAACGGTCTTACCAAATTCTGTTAATGAATATTCGACCTTTGGGGGAATTTCCGGATACATCTTCCGGTTTACCAGGCCATCTTCTTCAAGCTCCCTTAGCTGTTTTGTCAGCATTCTCGGGGAAACGCCATGGAGATTCTGCTGTAGTTTGTTATAACGTATTACCTCAACTTCTTTTAGTTGCCAGAGGATAAGAGGTTTCCATTTTCCCCCGATAACATCAAGGGTTGCTTCCACAGGGCAGTGGTATTCTTTGTTGTTCCTGATATTGATCAGTTTCTCATCGTTTTCCATGATCTCGCCTTACTATACTTTTTGTTAGTGACTATATGGGATGTCTGTATGGAGTATATGTATATTAGATGTCATTTAATTGTATATAAGGCAACTCGTTGTATTTGCATAATTCAAAATATGGAAGTTATCAAAATGAAAGTCGTAGCAATTAATGGAAGTCCCAGAAAAGAAGGGAACACAGCAAAGCTCATAAAAAATGTATTTTCAAAACTTGAGGAAGAAGGAATTGAGACAGAAATTATCCAGCTTGGCGGCAACCCTGTCAGAGGTTGCATTGGCTGTATGAAGTGTTGGGAGAACAAGGACAATCGCTGTATCATCAAGAACGACATGATCAATGATTGCATTGAAAAGATGATCGAAGCTGATGGGATCATAATTGGAACTCCTACATACTTTGCTGATGTCAATGCAGAAACTAAGGCTCTGATCGACAGAGCAGGTTTTGTATCTCTTGCAAACGATAACCTTTTCAAGCGTAAGGTTGGAGCTGCTGTTGTAGCTGTCAGGAGGGCAGGTGCAATTCATGCATTTGATTCCATAAATCACCTCTTTACAATTAACCAAATGTTGATCCCGGGTTCAAGGTACTGGAACATGGGTATCGGGCTTGCACCGGGAGATGTTGAATCTGATGAAGAAGGGATCCAGACAATGAAAATCCTCGGTGAGAATATGGCATGGTTGTTGAAGAAGATACAGGATTAAAAAAGTAATACTAGTAATCAAAATTGTATTTTGCCACCATTTAAATGGTGGTTTTCTTTTATATATTTTTATTAATTCTTAAAAATACAATTCAATCACAAGACAGTGAAACTTTTTGTTGTCCCTTATGTTAATAAAAATTTACCGTTTTCCACGATCTCATAACAGTATACTTTTTGTTAGTGACTATGTGGAATGATTGTATGAAGTATTTATACACATGTGCCCATTTTGTTGTAACGACAACTGTTGCTGCAACAACAATGCTATGGAATTGGATATAATACAATTTGCTGGAAAACTTTTCCCACAAATTAGTGAAACTCATATATGAAGATACAGAGGAAAAATGAAATACACAGGACCAATTTTTAGACCACCAATTGAGGCAAATACAGTCTTATTGCAAGTTACTGTTGGGTGTGCACATAATAAATGTACTTTTTGTACTATGTACAGAGGTACACAATTTTGTATTGAGCAAATTGATCAAATTGAAAATGATCTGAAAGAAGCTAAAGAAAGATATAGATCACTTAAGAGAATTTTTCTTCTGAATGGTGATGTTTTTGTTTTGAGTGCCAGAAGGCTTAAAGAAATATCTAAAAAAATAATAGAATATTTCCCTGAGATGGAAACAATAACAATGTATGCACCAATACGAAATATCATCACAAAAACCGATGAAGAATTAAGGGAACTGCGGGATTTGAGAATTAATGATCTGTGGGTTGGTCTTGAAACTGGCAATGATGAGATATTAAAACGCTTTAATAAAGGTTCTACTCTGAAGGATTCATATGAGCAATTAGAAAGATTGAATAATGCTGGGATTCGCCACAATGCTATCTTTATGCTCGGTACAGCAGGTAGAGGAAATGGTATTGAAGCTGCTATTGGTGCAGCGAAACTGATCAATAAAACAAAACCTCAATTTGTGGGGATCACTTCACTGGGTTTTTTTGACGGAAGTGAACTGACCAGAGAAGTAAAGGATGGCACTTTCATACCAGCAACTGAATTAGAAATTCTTGAGGAAGAGAAAAAGTTGATCGAATTAATAGAAGTGGAGAATATGCCATTTTATGGTAACCACCCTATAAATGCAACTAGTATTGCCGGGATAATTCCAAGAGACCGAGAAAAAATGATCGAGACAATAAATTATGCTGTTAAAACTGCCGGTGAAGAGTTCTTAAACAGCACAGCAGAGCGTTCAACACTATGACATTATAAAAAACACTCAAGATTTAAAGTATGGAGTTATCAAAATGAAAGTAATCGCAATAAACGGAAGTCCAAGAAAAGAATGGAATACGGCAACTTTATTAGAAAAAGCTCTTGAGGGAGCAGCTTCAGAGGGTGCAGAAACAGAAATGATCCATCTTTATGACCTTAACTTTAAGGGTTGTACAAGCTGTTTTGCCTGCAAATTAAAAGATGGAAAAAGTTATGGGAAATGTGCAATGAAGGACGATCTGACACCTATACTGGAAAAGTTGAAAGATGTTGATGCTGTGATACTTGGATCTTCCATCTATTTTATGAGTCAGACAGGTGAAATGAGATCGTTCATAGAACGCTTTTTCTTCCCATATATCGTTTATTCCCCGAACATGCCGTCACTCTATCCTAAAAAGATCCCTCTTGGCTACATATTTACAATGGGTGCTCCAGAAAGCCAATTTGAATCGTTTGGCAGTCAATTTATAGAAAAAAATGAAATGTTTGCAAAAATAGTTTTCGGATATTCTGAAACACTGTGCAGTTATGATGCATATCAGTTCAAAGATTATTCTAAGTATGTTTCATCCATGTTTGATCCTGTGGCAAAGGCTAAATGGCGAGAAGAAGTGTTCCCGCAAGACTGCGAAAAAGTATTTGAGATGGGAGTTGGGTTTGTTAAGCGACAAAAGAGTCTGTAAGCTCTCCCCATTTCAGATCTTGTGATCTAATTTCTTTTTATTGAAGGAAGGAAAACGTTCACTCTGAAAAGTAATATTAGAGAAAGCTGGGGGTAGTTAAACAAGAACTATACCCCTTTTGTTTTCAATTGCGGAATAACAATTTTCCTGCATATTCCGCCTCTATTATTACAGATTATTTTATAATTTTAGCAAAACTGCAGCAATATCCTTAAATATCATATTTTGAATTATTGTTGTCACAACAACAGTAGTCTAAACAACTAGTTCAAAAGGAGTAAAATATGGACAACATACCTATCGGAGCATTAATTTCAATGACCTATCGCAGTAATTTTGTGATGGTAAATACCAAGATGAAAGAACTCGGACTTTCTGCTGGCCAGTTCTTCGTGCTTATGGTGCTTTCACATGATCAGGGCATTACGCAGGACACACTTGCCTGGAGGCTTCTCATAGACAAAGGAAGTATTGCCCGGGCTGTCAAGATCCTTGAAGATAAAGGATTTATCAGACGTATTACCGATGAAAGTAACCGTCGAGCTGTACTTATTTATCTCACGGAAACCGGGGAGCAGCTTATCCCGGAAGTTCTCAAAATTGACCAGGAACTGGAAGAAACTACATTATCAGGATTAACTGAGGAAGAAAGGACACATGCGAAGGTACTGCTCCACAAAATGGCACAGAACAGTTATGAAGCTGCTTATGGTAAAAACGATAAGAAATGGAAGGAGTTTCCACTGAAAAGCTGTAACATGGTGCAAATACAATTGGAAAAGGACTGATAGATATGGATACTAAAAGCATGGATCTTGGAAATGACAAGATCTCAACAATTTTCTGGAAATATGCTATTCCCTCAATAGCTTCAATGTTAATAATGGCAGCTTATTTTGTGGCTGATGGTATCATTGTTGCCAGAGGAGTGGGCACTACTGCACTAGCAGCTGTTAATTTATCGATACCGCTCATGATGGGAACAAATGCAATTATTCTGGCAATTTCTCTGGGTGCATCAATAATCATTTCCATCATGTTAGCCCAGAAAAAATACAAGGAAGCCAGTAATATTTTCTCAGTTATTTTTGTCACAACCATCGTAATTGCAATCCTATTCACAGCAGTGGGATTGTATTTTGTTGAAGACATATCCTATGCAATAGGAGCCACTGAAGAGATACATGGAATGGTACAGACATATCTGTCAGTTATCATGTATTTCATTGTCGCATTCTGTTTGCAGATCACATTGTCAAATGCTATAAGGAATGATGGGAATCCAAATCTTGCGCTACTTAGTACTCTTGGTGGAAGTCTACTGAACATACCGCTTGATGTATTCTTTGTCTTTGTGCTTCACTGGGGACTT
Organism: Methanococcoides alaskense; assembly: GCF_027594145.1. Classification (GTDB taxonomy): domain Archaea; phylum Halobacteriota; class Methanosarcinia; order Methanosarcinales; family Methanosarcinaceae; genus Methanococcoides; species Methanococcoides alaskense. The sequence goes on from NZ_JAQFFK010000001.1 coordinate 300,800, forward strand.
TTTGGAGCAGCATTAGCCACGGGAATGTCACAATTCATAGGTGCAGCAGTATTATTCACTCATTTCCTTCGAAAACAGGGACATTTACGTTTTGTATTGCCACATTTTAGTTTGCCGATCATAAAAAGGATCGTTCACAATGCTATTCCACTGTTTATTGAAACCGTTTCAATAGCTATTTTCTTCGCTACCATGAACATTCTGGCTACTAAGTATTATGGAACTACCGGAGTATCTGCTTTTGCAATAGTCGGGGCTGTCTCAATGATATCAACAATGTTCTTTGTTGGGATCGGACAAACAAATCAGCCTTTGATAAGTTATAACTATGGACATGGAAAACATAGTAGGATACATGATATTGTAAAGTATTCACTAAAAACAACAACTGTACTAAGTATTGCAACAGCCGCTATCGTTGCGATATTCAGTGAACAGTTAGTTGGTGTGTATGTAAATGTATCTGCAGAACCTGAGCTTGTTTCATTGACAATCTTTGCATTAAGACTCTATTCTATTGGCTATATATTTACAGCAATAAACATAGCATTAGTAAAATATTTCCAGTCTACTGAAGATCGTAGGTCATCTTTGGTATTAGCATCTCTGAGAGCTTTTGTTCTTCTCATTCCTGCTGCATTGATAGTTCCAAAGATATTCGGAGGAATGGGAATATGGTTAGTGATACCATCTGTGGAAATTATGATCGCTATTCTTTCCGGGTTCATATATTGGAGATCTTTCTCTGCAAAAGATTTGATGGATCCTCAAACTCCACATTTCGATCTTGATGAATAAAGTAACACAAGTTCTTCGAGAAACTTTAGTAAGGAATATATTATGAAGCATTAGGGACAAGTTTTCATGAAGAACTTGTCCTATTAAATTTTAACAATAAAGATCACGGTGTGATGAAATGGAAGGTCCATTGGAATTTTTGAGAAACATTAAATCCGTAGCTATTGCAACTGTTGATAACAATAGACCGGAAGTTCGAATAGTTGATGTGATGCTGCATGAAGATGATAAGTTATACTTTTTGATAGCAAGGGGAAAACCATACTACAAACAATTAAAAGCTAATCCTGAAATATCCATTGTTGCCATGGATGATAACTATGTTACAGTAAGGGTTAAGGGGAAAATAGAGTTTGTTGATAACAGTTTCCTTGATAAAATGTTTGATGAGAATCCGGTTATGAATCACATATATCCAGGAGATACAAGGGAAATTCTGGAAGCATTTTGCCTTCCAAAAGGAACCGGTGAAGTTTTTAATCTCTCGACAAATACTCCAAAACGTGAAAGGTTTGCATTTGGAGGAGAAACTGTAAGTGAGCCCGGATATAGAATTACTGATAAGTGCATTGCCTGTGGCATATGCAAGGATTCGTGCCCGACTGGAGCCATAAATGAAGGAGATGTTTATAGCATTGAAAGCTCGCTTTGTCTTGAATGTGGTAACTGCTATGAAAAATGTCCGAATGATGCAATTGAAGGACCTTTTGAATTTTAAACAAGAATGGGGCGACTATAATGCAAGAAAATTTAGAACAAAACAAGATAAATGCAATTGCGTTCTATAAAATGGCCTACCAAGGAAATCCCAGAAAAGCAACAGAAAAATACGTAGGAAAAGAATACATTCAGCACAATCCGTCGGTGGGAGATGGAATCGGAGAATTTATAAAATACTTTGAAAGGATGCAGGAGGAATATCCTGAGAAAAGCATCGAATTTGTGAGGGTTGTAGCAGAAGGTAATTTGGTTGCTCTGCATACACATCAGGTATGGCCAGGTAACGAAGAATATGTTACAATGGATTTTTTTAGATTTGATGAATATGGAAAAATAGTAGAGCACTGGGACAGCATACAAAAAATTCCAGAAGGATCTGCGAATGATAACGGCATGTACTAAGATACTAATGATGTTAACAGGGTTGAGTATAGGAAGAAGAACACTTCTTGGGGATCTGTTTTTTTGGTTAAAGCAAGGGAATTAAGCCATCAACTTGTAGGAAAGAGGAAAACGATCGAATTTAGTAAGCCTGCTTATGTGGTTGAAAGAGATGACTCTGATCTGTTGAGAAATAAGATTATTGACATATCTTATGCCGAATGGAAGAAGGTGGGATTCTCAAAAGGTACGTTGCATTACATGAAGCAGAATGCCAAGAGTGACAAGCCATTTACTCTTAATACTCATGTAATGGAGAGGTTAGAAACTTGGGGAGGATGTTAACATGACTGAAACAGGCTATTATTGTCCCTCTTGCGGAAAGGGGGTTAAAACTCTAGAATTATTTAATACAAATGCTACTGATGAGTTTATTAGTGAAACCATTTACTATTCATGTGGCCACAAACACATGAGAGATGAAATTAAAGTAAAAGCCTATGGTTATGCTGAAATTTCTAGACAAAGGCTAAAAAGAGGAAAGACAGAACAAGGAAAAGCGAAAATAGAGATTGAGGAAAGATTGCAGCACAATGATCTCGATAACTCAAATGAACCTGTACGGCATGTTGTATGCAAAGATCGAACAAACAGACCAACAAGCTGTTTTCAAGTTGTAAAATATTACTCAGGGACCATAAAGCATGTAGACTGCAAAACTAAAAAATGTGATAACGAATGGAGATATAATCAAGAAACATCTATCGAATGTTCATTTCATTTTGATGATTCATCCGGGTACAAAATAACGTGCCTTAAGTGTGGAGCTAATATTGACACAAACGTCTAATTATACATACTAAAAAGATTCGAACCTCAAGCTTCCACGAAATACAAATGCTGCCTATCAGGACACATTCATCGATCAAAGCGAAAAAAGTTATAATCAAAAACAGATAAAGAATTAAACATCGGTTTTACCAGACGTTCAATTCCTCATTTTACTTTTAGTCTTTCCTGCGCTGGAAGAAGAATGCCAGGCTTAGAATTGCTGCTATTGGAAGTGCAATTGTTGGGAATTCTGGAATTTCAACTCCTCCTCCTTCATTAACTGTTACTGTGGTAGCATCAAAGTCTGTGTCTCCCGCATCATCGGTAACCCTGACAGCAACTACTCCTGTATGCACGTTATTCCATGTCCACATAACGGTCTCGCCCGTGGCATCATCAAATACTCCATCGCCATCTATATCCCATTCCCATGAAACAATGAATCCATCCGGATCATAGGAACCCGATGCATCCAAGGTTATGGATGAACCTACGACACCAACATATGGACCATTGGCATCTGGCACTGGTGGTTGGTTTATTAAAACACTGTTAGCAGTAACAATCCCTGCAGACATTGCCAGTAATATCAAGGATATTCCAAGACAAACAACCATATTCTTTTTAATTCTCATTTTTATTTCCCCATGAATTCATACTGAATCTGAGTTTTTTATATATGGTTTACATTTGTCTTGCAATGCACTATATTCTTTGTGAACCTGTGATTAGAACTTGGAGTACTTGAAAAGTTAACACTGTTAGCAAATAAAAATGCAATCATTTCATTCCTAGTTTAGCAATTAAATGCAACTAATTGTTTCACTCAATTGTAAAATACAACAAAATGTTCGTGTTGTTGCATTCCTCATTATTTGAAATAAGGGTATTGGATAATATGTTAGGATAATTTTTATTGAACATTAAAAAAAGTAAATATTTTAAAAGGTTGCATTTTTGTGAGTTACCTATATCCCCGATATATTGTGCGGGCCATTAAATTCGAACATCAAGAACTTACGAAATACAAATTTCTAATACTTATAGCTAAAAGTACCAGCTCCCCCATATCTTGCTTTTTCAAAAATAATATATCAAATGGTTTTAAACGACCCTTAGTCCTGCACGTTCCATTTACCTCAATGACCCTGCAGAGGTCCCATAAGATGAATTGCTAACCGAGGTGCAGATCCCTGTAAATAAAATTTGAGGGGTATTCCCCTCATTTTTTGAGAAAAGTCAAGCTCTTAGTATCTATATCTTTCAAACCAGAGTGTTCAGGCTTCAACTATTACAGTTCCCTTCATGTATGGATGAATGGTACAGATATAATCGTAAGTTCCTGCCTCTTCAAAGGTCATACTGAATGATTCTCCTTCGGCAAGTGTTCCTGAATCGAACATATCGTTGTTATCTGTGGCTGTATGTGGTGCTGTATCCAGATTTGTCCATGTAATTGTGTCCCCAACGGATATGCGGATCTCCTCTGGAGCAAATTCGAAGTTTTCGATAATCACTTCTACAGTTGCTCCCATGTGCTCTTCTGTATCCATGTCCATGGTTTCATTGTCTTCTGCTTCGACAAGATCGGATACTTCATCTTCTACGATTTCTGGTTCGTCTATGATCTGTTCAGTGTTATCTGCACACCCAGCGACGAGGATCGCCGCAAGTAATACCAGCAATACAATTAGTTTGTTCAAGATATTATTCCCCCATTTTATTCCTTAATAAAACTATCTTGGGTATCGGTGATATATATTTTGCTTCTAAAAAAGAATAGTTTCAGCATAAGATTTTTCAATTTTTCTTCAACAATGCTTTTATCATTTGGCATCGTTCCACTCCACAAGATGCCTGCTAATAAAGTACTCTCTGTCCTGAAATATGTCTCTCGTATGAAAAAGGAGTTCATGCTATCTGAGCTCAAAGATCATGTTAAAGACGAAATATCTATACAAGCCATTTATGATGAGGTTTCATCATCTCTGTTCGACCTTAGGCTCAATGCTGTACCTATGGGGAACGATTTCAGAATAACAAGAGCTCCTGGGAAAGAAACCCTTGTGCTTAGTCCTGAAGATAAGGAATTGATGAGTTCATTTTTAAAGTTTGGTACTATTCCTAAGAAGCTCCAAAGGCTAATTGAACAGTACATTGGCGAGAAGACCTCTAAGGACTGGGATGACCCTATAGTCCTGGAGAAAATAAGATGGGCGATACAATCCCAGAAGGCCGGTTACTGGAAAGAGGGCAAGGCAAAGAAGATCAGCTATGAAAAAGGCTACAGTATCCTTGCTTATCTTGCTTATCAGTTCCCTGTATATTTCATCCAGTTCCAGCATATCCTCTACGGTATGGAGCTTGATGGCCTGCTCAAGACGAGAATGAAAATAGTTGACTTCGGTACCGGTCCGGGAACCGTTCCTGCTGCAATAGCAGACCATTACATGCGATTGGGTAATGCAGAAGTCGAGATCCACAGTGTGGAGCTCTACGATGAGAACATCGAAGCCTATAAGCACATTGTCCCTGAGTATGCAAAGGACAATCTGAATGTGAAGGTCGAGGATACCATAAAGGCAAATATTAAAGACCTTAAAGCTGATGATCTTCCTGATAAGGTGGATATGATGGTTTTCTCGAACGTGCTCAATGAGATAAGTGAGTTATCCCTCGATGAGAAGGCAGCTCTTCTTAAGGAATTATCTACAAAGCTCGTTGATGATGGGAACATCGTTCTGATCGAACCTGCTGACAAAGCGAATTCTACAGAACTAAGAAGACTGATGTTTGCTCTTAAAGGATCAGGGCTTAATGTTTACAGCCCCTGCTCGTTCATTTGGTGTGCCGGATGCAAACCAGATGAATGCTGGAGCTTTGAGCAGAAAAATGATATCAATCCACCAGTTCTGATGAAGAAGCTTGCAGATTGTGAAGAACCGTTCCGTTATTTGAACACTGATATCAAATATTCCTATGTGATCCTGAGAAAGGACAGGCTAACACGTATCAAGTACAAGGTGCCTCTAAAAGCGAAATTCGCAAGACTTGCAACCATAGACAAATTTACAGACAAACGCATAAATATCGTTTGTTCTCTGATGTCAGGTGATCTTGGGGACAATCAGTATAGTGTTTACAAAGTATGTGACGGCACTTCAAGAAAGCAGGTATATGTAATTTTACCATTCCATAATATGAATGTGGAAAACAATGCTATCAAAGAAGTGGAGTATGGCGGGATTTTAAAGATCTATGATGTTCTTGTTAAATACAATGAGGAAAAGGACTCGTATAATTTAATTCTTGGTAAGATGAGTGCTGTTGAAAAAGTTGAATGAACTTCGAGCTGAATCATTCACTTTTTATTTTTTCTCTAATCGTGAACTGCTACATATTAACCCGGGGATGAACATATTGAGATGTTCGTCTCTAAATATTGTTTAACCTATAGTTCAAATAAATTATATCACATATATCCTATTTTTAGTATGATATCTATTTAAGAAACTGACTCCCTAATATTCTATGGGGTTGGTTAGAATAGTTACATCTTCTTATATTGATGATGTCAAAATTAGTGAGGAAACAGTTGCTAAATGGCAAAGAATCGTGGATCTGATGGCTCAGACCTTACACGTTCCTGCTGGTCTCATCATGAAGGCGAAGCCTAACCATCTCGAAGTGTTTGTATCGAGCAAAACAAAAGGTAATCCATACAAAGCGGGGGAGCGAGTTGATCCTGGGTGGGACCATGATCTTGATATTGAGCTAGGGCTGAAGTTTTATTTTGGTTTTCCGATCAAATGGCCAAATGGTGAAAGATTTGGTACAATTTGTGTCTTGTATAATAACGATAACTCTTTGTCCAATTCTTCTCGCGAATTAATGTTTGAGTTTAAGGAAATCATTGAAACTGATCTTTTAGTTACTTCACAGGCATATGAGAATGAACTAATTAAAAAGGCACTCATTGAAGCAAAAATAGAGTCCGAAAATGTCAGTCAAGCAAAAAGTGATTTCCTTGCGAGCATGAGCCATGAGCTACGCACACCCCTTAATTCGATCATAGGCTTCTCTGATGTACTGCTAACTGAACAATTCGGCTTGCTTAATGAAAAGCAATTAAAATATCTGAGCAATGTTTCTACAAGTGGAAATGAGTTACTGGAAGCTATTAATGGTTTATTGGAACTTTTAAAAATCGAATCTGGCAAATTGCAACTTCGGATCGAGGATGTTGATGTATCAGAAACTATTCAGGATGTAAAAGTTCTGCTAGATCCTCTTGCGTCGGAAAAGGGTATTATTTTAGAATGCAATGTAGGATCTGATGTTGGAAGCATAAAAGCTGATCGGATCAAGTTCAAAGAGATCCTGTATGATCTTATGAATGATGCTATTAAATTTGCATCTGATAATGGAACGATAAGATGTTATGCTACTGTTAATGAAAGTGAATTGCATATTACTATCCAATATACAGGTGTCGGAATACCAGAAGACGAGCTAGACAACATTTTTCAGCCTTTCCTAAAAGTTAGAAAGTTCCACGTGCAAAAATATCGGGGGACTGGATTGAGGTTGCCGATCGTTAAGAAGATAGTTGAATTGCATGGAGGCACTATCTGGGTTGAATCTGAACCTGATAAGGGAAGTACTTTTAATTTTACTATTCCTTATACATAAAAAACACGATCTGGCGTTTGTATAGTCCAGGGTAATATCACCTTTTTTATCTTCTTTATTATTTATGCTAGCTGAATCTATTTTTTACCAGATAATTGCTGTTATTTTGGCTCTGTATCAAAAGTAGCTCAATAAAACTTAAATAATATTGAGTCATGTCAAGTTATATTGATTTATGTCAAGTTATGTTGATTTAGATGATATAGGTCGAACAGTTAAAACTAATGGAGGTTATTAAATTTCAAACAATGATATCATGGATGAGATTAGAACAGAACTTCTCTCTTCAAAAGGAATTGGTTCAGTTTTGTTCCTTGACGAAACTGACCGAAAGAAGATAATCGAATCTGAAAGAGAGGATGAACTAAATGGATCAATAGTATGCGGTAAAAAGAACAACGTTGGAATACGTCAGGTTCTTGACTGTGATGTGATGATGGGTTTTTTGACCAACAATGAGTTTCAGTGGCCCACAAATCATATCAAAGTGATGCACGGTGACAAGCTCATCGGTGAAGATGTGTGTGATCCTCTGGATCTTCAGGAGTATCATGACGATCATAAATATTGTGTTTTGGGTAATATCGTAATACTTTATGAGGAGTTCTTAAAGGGCAAGTCTTCAACTGATCCGATATATATGGTCATTAATGCACACCCTTTCCCTTCCATTGAAGTGGTTTCCGGGATTTCCGGGGCACTGATCGCTTCACCTTCAAGAGCATCGGATGGATATATGCGATCTCTTTCTCAAGAGGACAAAATGGTGCATGTTGGTTCTTTCCTTCTTGGGTTCAACCTAAAGCCCTTGGAATATGCCAGCAATTTAGTAGCTGCTCCTCTAAAAAGCAGTGTTTATTGATCAAAAAGTGAAGGAAATAATAGGAAATTGGGGATGCTTTCCCACCTCCTTTAACATTCTCAATATTTCTATTTACTTTGCTGACCATTCAAGTGATCGTAAAGATAATATTTTATTAATTTGGGTTATGCCGTTACTAAAACTGTGGAGGTCAACAATGGTATTGTTGGTATTGAATTTTTCGATGAACCATTGTACAGTTCGGTATCAGAAAAGATTATCTTGATCAGGCTCTGTAGAAACCTACTTTTTTGTATCAGTATCAAAAGTATTTCAATAATACTTAAGTAACATTGAATTATAACAATATACATTGATTAATTGATCTTGATCGATCAGTTAACATTAGTGGGGGGTTATTAAATTACAAACGAAGATATTATGGATGGGGTCCGAACGGAACTTCTCTCTTCAAAAGGGATCAGTTCAGTTCTGTTCCTTGACGAAACTGACCGGAAGAAGATACTCAAGCTTGAAAAAGAGGATGAACAAAAAGGACTAGTTCTGTGTGGTAAAAAGAGCAACGTTGGGATCCGTCAAGTTCTTGGCTGTGATTTGATGCTATGTTTTTTGACCAACAGTGAGTTTCAGTGGCCTAAAAATAATGTTAAATTGATGCACGGTGGCAAACTCATCGGTAAAGATGTGCTTGATCCTGTGGAACTTCAGGGGTACCTGGACGATCCCAAATATCGCGTCTTAGGTAATATTGTAATACTCAACAAAGAGTTTCTGAATATAAGGTCCTCAACCGATCCTATAGATATGGTCATCAATGCACATCCTTTCCTCTCCATTGAGGCGGTCTATGGCATTTCTGGGGCAATTATTGCTTCTCCTTCAGTAGCGTCGGATAAATACATACGATCTCTTTCTCAGGATGGTAATTCGGCCTACATTGGTTCTTTCCTTCTGGGGTTCAACCTGAAGTCCCTGGAATACACCAGTACTCTTGCAGCTGCCTCTCTAAAAAGCAGTGTCTATTGATCGTGAAGTGGGGATAAGAACAGTAAAGTGTTTTTCTCTTCCTTCCTCTTTTGATATACCAAATATTTTTCTTTCCTTTGCTGACCATTCAACTGGTCGTAAAGATAATTTTTATCAATTTGGCTAAGACCGTTATTGTTATTTATTTGACGGACTATGGTCGTTTATGTCTTTAAAAGTGCCTGAAGTACTTGAAACCGAAAGAACGCTCATCCGTCCTTTCAAAGGAGATGATCTTGATGGCTTCTATGTTTTCATGTCTGATGGGGAAGCTACTAAATATCTTCTTTTCACTGCTGATCAAAAGACCTTCGAAGGTACTAAAGAGCTGCTCGATAAGACTATTGTAAATTACGATAATGAAGAGCAGATATATGCTCTGGCAGTTGAGCGTAAAGCCGATGGAAATTTCATTGGTTCTGTCGGCTTTGGTCCGGATTGGAAATGTTCAGGATATCAGATGTTCTGGATGTTCCTTCCTGAGTACTGGAAAAAGGGATATGGTATTGAAGTTACCAAAAAGCTCCTTGAATATGCTTTTTCTGTACTGGGGTTAGGAATGATGACCGCTTATTCTCATCCTGACAATATAGCATCTGAAAAGCTTGCACTAAAACTGGGGATGGTGAACAATGGTATTGTTGACATTGAATTTTTCGATGAACCTCATATGCAGTTCGTTATCAGAAAAGATGATCTAAATCAATTGCTTTAAATATATCCAATTCAATGCTCTTTCATGGAATGTATATATCTTTTAATAGCAGGGATCTTTGAGACTGGTTGGGCGATCAGCATGAAATAAAGTGAAGGATTTACGAAGATCTACCCTACTCTCTTTACTCTGGTCTTTCTTGTGATCAGCATGTCTTTTCTGGAAAAAGCACTGCGTGTTATCCCTGTGGGTGCCGGATATGCTGTTTGGACCGGAATCGGTATCCTCGGTACGACTTTGCTGGGCATCTTCCTTTTCAATGAATCCATGGATATCGTCAGGCTGGTCTGCATATCATTGATAGCCATTGGGATAATGGGACTTAAGGTCTTGGGACCTCAATGATAGTTTTCCTGTCAGTAATGAGTTATTGTAAATTTTTTGTTCTTATATTTCAAGCATGTTCAACTTCTCGTAAGGTATATGGCTGAAAGCTTCTATTATCTCTACTTTCCCAATATTTTCAAATGTATTAAAATATTCTGTAATGCCAGAATATAGGCATTGGATGACAATTTTGTATTGTATTATTTGCTTAATCTCATAAAGCTTTTTAATCAATAATAGACAAATTATAACTTAAGGAGTTCGAGTGGAACTATAATAAATTCAATGAATTGACAATATACAACATTTTAAATAAAAGCGGGGGTTCATACTTTGATCAATATGTTTTCGTCAGGTCCAACTACTGAAATAAACTACAATTTCGTTGATCTTGTTGATACTTGCAAGTTACAGTACCTTATGGAAAGTTTTTACGCTGCAACTAACATTCCCTGTGGGATCGTTGATATGGAAGGTAATATCCTGATTGCTGTTGGATGGCAGGATATTTGTGTAAAATTCCATCGTTTAGATCCTGTTACTGAGAAACGTTGCAGGGAAAGTGATAAACATTTTATTGAATTCTTTGAGAATAGTTCTGCAAAGGACAAAGGATATATGGAATATATCTGTGGGAATGGAATGATCGATATTGGTATTCCGATTCACGTTGAGGGAAAGCATCTTGCAAATATTTTTCTTGGTCAATTCGTTTACGAAAAACCAGACCCTGATTTTTTTATAAAGCAGGCAAATGAAGTTGGTTTTGACGTGGATGAATATCTTAAAGCTCTTGATAAGGTTCCTGTCCTTAGTAAAGATAAAGTTACTCACATTATAGATTATTATATCAAGCTTGCTTCCTTTCTTACGGATATTGGTTTACAAAACCTGCAGCTTGTAAGGGCTGAAGAAGCTCTTCTACTTGATGAAAAACGACTTGAAGCTCTTTTAAAGCTTAACCAGATGTACGATACCACTTTTGAAGATATAACCGATTTTGTACGTGAAGAAAGTATTGCCCTTACGAATAGTAAGATCGGTTATCTGGCAATTTTAAATGATGATGGAACATTGCTTTCTATGCATTCTCGAACTCAGGTTACTGTGGATGAATGTATTGTCAAAGATGATGTTCCGGACTATCCTCTTGAGTCTGCTGGTTTTTGGGTTGAGGCCGTTAGGCAGGAAAGGCCGGTCATTACTAATGATCATGCAGCACTTGATCCTCTCAAAAAAGGCTATCTTGGGGAACACTTAAAGATCCTGCGCCATATGGATATTCCTGTGTTCGATGGTGACAAGATAGTGGCTGTTGCAGGTGTAGGCAATAAGGAAATGCCATATGTTGAATCAGATGTTCGTCAACTAACCCTGTTAATGGATGGTATGTGGAGGATGGTAAAGCGTAGAAAAGCAGAAGATGATCTCTATAAAAGTGAGGGGAGAAATCGGTCAATACTAAATTCTATTCCTGATCTCATGTTCAAGTTCAGTGGTGATGGAACGTTTGTAGATTACAATAAACCTTCTGAGGGTTCTCTTATTTTTCCTGCTAGTGATTTTATTGGAAAGAATATTTCCGATATTTTTCCACAACACATTTCAACTCCTTCAATTGTGAACATTAAAAAAGCGTTGAAGGATGATAATATCGAGATATTTAATTATCAAATGGATCTGGATGACGGCGTTCGTTATTATGAATCTCGTTTTGTTGCCACCGGGGAAGATGAGGTGCTGGCAATCATTCGGGATATTACTGATCGAAAGGAAACTGAAAAAATACTTCTTGAAAAAGCAGAGGCTGAAGCTGCAAATCTTTCCAAGAGCAAGTTCCTTGCGAATATGAGTCATGAGTTAAGAACTCCGCTAAATGCGGTCATCGGGTTCTCAGAAATGCTTGCGGGTAAGAATTTTGGTGAGCTTAATGAAAAGCAAGAACGGTATGTTAAGAACATTTCTTCAAGCGGCACTCATCTTCTTAATCTTATAAATGATATTCTGGACCTTTCAAAAATAGAAGCAGGAAAGATGGAACTTTTTATCGAAGAATTCAATTCTCTGGATGCAATTGATGAAGTCTGTTATTCTTTGATGCCCCTGATCCTCAAAAAGGACCTTAAACTTAACTTTTCTGTTGATGAGGATGTGAGGTGGATATTTGCTGATATTACAAAGTTCAAGCAGATACTTTATAATCTACTCAGCAATGCTGTAAAATTCACTTCAGAAGGCGGTTCTATAACAATTAGTGGTTCAATTATTGGGGATGAGGGTCATTTCAGTGTTGAAGATACTGGCAAAGGTATTGCACCTGATTACCTCTCTTCTATCTTTGACCCTTTTTCACAAGTTGAGAAATTCGAAACAAAAGTGGAAAAAGGGACAGGACTCGGTCTTGCTCTTGTCAAGTGTTTTGTTATGCTTCATGAGGGGAGAGTCTGGGTTGAATCTGAGGTTGGCAAGGGTAGCAAGTTTTCGTTCAGCTTGCCGATAGAACCTATTCATATTGGGGAATCGTCCATGCCTTATTTGAAGTGATTTACCCACCATAATCAAATTTACTTGTGTTATAGGTAAATCTAATTTTTAAAAACTGTTATATAGCATCAAAGCAGTCTTTTTATTGTAACCAATACTCCTAAAATAAGAGGTAAAACATATGGCTTGCTGGGAATATGATATTAAGATGATTCGAATGGAAAAGATCGACACTACCAAGGAAGATCTAAATTCACTTGGTATTGATGGCTGGGAGTTAATCAAGTTTGATGGTCAACTCGATAGTTCCGGGAAAACTACCGGATATTTCAAACGTTTATTGGATGGAGCTAATATCTAAAGCTTTTACCACATATCTCCATCTGTTTTTGCAACTTCTTCGTTGTCCTTGCAAATGCAATATTTGCAAAGGGCAATGTCAACTTCCTTTTGCTTGTTTTTGATAGGGCAATAATATTCACCGTTCAGTTCCATTATTGTCATTCCTCCCGGCAAGATCATACCTACGGGGTGTAACGGTTTTTTTGCGATGAATATGAGGTATGGTGTTACTACATTCATAAATCTCTGAAAGTAAGCTTCGAGAGGATCCTCACTAACTTGCTGCTCGTAATTTTTGATAAGTTCTTTGTATGTTTCAGCATCTATCTCTTCTCTCGCAGGATTCGATCTTAAGCCCTTTATTTCCATAAAAGTCTCATAGTAATAACTAAATAATTCCGTTGAATAGGCCTTTTTATATTTCTCTGGTAGGAACTTAACGTAATTGAGCATGAATGAACGTGCTTTCATAATGTCATTGTTAGATAGTCTCCTTGCATCCTTTTCCAGGGATGCAAGAAGCTCTTTGGTGTCCATAGGCACCTTTTTCGACATATTCATTAATCTATTTTCCCTGTTCGAGAAGTTTTATCCCTTCATCAGTTTCTTTTCCTGCTGGCTGCCAATGCAAATAATATTGCAGCTACCGGCGCCACAATTCCAAGAGGTGTGCTTTTTTCTTCTTCTGGAAGTTCAGGTTCAAAACCTTCTGGAAGGTATATTGTTGTTTCCGGATGGAATGCATACCATGCAAACCAGAAATCCCTTTCTTTTATAATTTCGTCACCGGTTTTCAGGTCAGTTATTCTGACAATTCCTGCTTCATCTCTTTCAACAAAGATATCAATGTCATTGACGGTGTCATTTATGGTGCCGGAATTGATAAGGTCTTCTTCACGATATGCTTGATAAGTTCCATTCACTTCGATGCCGAAAATGACAGTTTTGGGGTGGATCGTGTCATCACTGTTCTCCACTGGGAATAGCACAAAACTGTTCTCGTAATAATTGCCATATGGGTCAGTACCATATGGTCTGTCGAACCCTGTATCCTGTGAGAGGACTTCTGAATCTGGATGTGCTACTTTCCAGTCCCTCCAGACAACCGTTTCTATGGAAATTGCTTTCAGTTCCATTCCTGTAAGCTCTCCGACAATCGCTTGCCCACCTATTTGTGTCCAGTATGAATTTGTATTTCTATCATACATCACAAGGTTTGAATTGTATAGCTTTCCTGAGGTTCCAAATTCAACTTCTTCTCCGTTGATCGTTCTTTCATAGGCGATGCCTGATCCGCAAAGTGGGCAGTATGTTATGAGGATCGGCTCACCATTTATGTGATCATTGACAATTTCGTGCCAGACCATCACTTGAAGGGGGTACACTCTTTTAGTGTCGTTGTAGATGAGTGCCAGAACCAGCTCATTGTCCTGTATCCATCTATCAGCTTCATCAACAGTTACATACTCAGGTTCATCGATAGAGGGTATCCCGTCCATGGGTGGACCTCCTGATGTGATCTTATTTGGATCTACAATATATTTCACTCCCAGTTCTGTGACCATTATACCTGTTTCTTCTTCCATCTTAATAAGTTCGGGCAGCTTTTCGATCGACCCGGCAGTTTCCTCTTCAGCAACTGCTACTAACGGCAGGATCAGGAAAAGTATGCATGAATATACTGCTATCTTTTTTAAGGTGTTCATAGTAATTTCTCCAGTACTCTGAATACAAATACAAGGTAATACACGGATATGACAAACATCATGATGCCTGCCGACAGGTTTATCTTTCTTTTGTTGGTTACGAGGAATCTGATGAGCCTCTTGCTCTTTGTTGTTGATATTGCAGAGAAGACCAGTAATGGAAAGCTCAATCCAATTCCAAAGGCAATGAAGTTCAGGAAATTCTCTAGGAAGCCCGTACTTGTGAGGGATTTAGCAAACAGGGCTGCAATGAATGCAGGATTGCATGGGACTACGATGGCCCCGAAAAAGAATCCGTATAAAAAAGCTGTTATGATTGGGCTTCTGTTGTTTGAAATGTTGGTTCTTGGCAAAAATTTACCTATATCAAAATCAAGTATCAATAATATACTGATGATGAACAGTATGCCAAATGCGATCGGTGAGATTATTCCGATGACCTTTGTAAGTGAGACTTGCAATATTGTGGTGAACAATATTCCCAGGAGTGCCATAAAAAGGATAACTCCAGCACTGATTATTAGTCCGAAGATGATCGGTAGCTTCTCATTTTTCTCTTTCCCTGACATCTGGTTGGAAAGGTATGCCAGAAATGCAGGGTATAATGGTAAGACGCAAACTGCTGTAAGTGGCGTCAGTAATCCAAGTGTGAAAGAGATAAATATATCCGTGATAAAAGGAAGGATAGTGCTTATCAGCATCCCTCCTCTAGCTCCATTATAAGTTCATCTGATTGCTTTAGTCCTCTGTCCAGCAGTCTTGTGGACTGGTCATTGCAAATGAGTACTACTGGAGCACTTGGCGCATTGACAACTACAAATCCGAATTCATCTATCAAAGACTCTGTCATTTCAATGGGTGCTACTGCAAAGTACCAGTCAAATCCATTCTTTTCAGCATGATCTCTGACGAGTTCCGTATCTTCGTTAGGGTCGGTATCAAGGGAGATATGGATCACACCAGGTTTTATTCCTGCAAGCTCTTCCATTTCTTTTTGCTGTTGTAAGCAGGTTGGACACCAGACTGCAAAAGTCTCTAACATCACCGTTTGTCCTTCAAAATCGCTTATTTTGAAAGTGTCGCCGGTTATGGTATCTGTTAGTTCTACTTCTTTCCAGTCTATAACTTCTTCAGGTTCAGTTCCCTCGTCCGTCTCAGTACCAATACATCCGGATATCAGGACCAATGTGATGATTAATGCAATAAATAGGCCATAGGAATGTTTAATGTCGTACATTTAATACCCCTATTAAATGTGTGGTCTGCTTTTAAATAAACGTTTCTAATAGGATCATCACTGGATATTATGGAGCTTTTTCAAGATCTCTACTATTATTTTGGGATCTGTTGTGGGCAACGCACATTCATGACCCTGGCAGACATAAGCAGTTGCTTTTTGATTTTGTGTTTTAAGTGTGGATGTGTATGGTGCTATTCTTTCCAGTTCCTTCTCATTTTTTTCGCTTTTAACAATAACTGTTTTTCCGGGAATTAACTCTCGATTGATGTTGTTTAGCATAAGCTGTGTGTCTTCGGAATCAAGCTCTCCTGCTATCACAATTTCCACAGAGGGGGCGAATGCAAGACCCAGGCCTGCGATGAAATGTGTATGACCAAACGGCATGGCATTTACTGTGGATGCGAAAGCATTTGACGTATCTATTGCTTCACTATTTAATTTGGGATCGCCGGTAAGCTTTGAAAGTCTGAGGAGGTTGTTTAGTTCTACTGAATTTCCGCTTGGAATAGCTCCGTCATATACCTCCTTTTTTCTGAAAAGCAAAGTCTCATTTTTATTGGATGTATGGAAGAAACCGCCATTTTCTTTGTCTTTAAAATTCTCGATCATATAGTCTGTAAGTTGCAGAGCCTTTTCGAGATAAGTGACCTCAAAAGTAGCTTCATATAGTTCTATCAGTCCCCATGTAAAGAATGCATAGTCATCGAGGAACCCAATTGTTGGTTCTTTGTTGCTGGAATAATTGTGGTAGAGCTCACCATTTTCCTTCATACGCTCGGATATTAGCAGGTCGGCGTTTCTTTTTGCAATATCAATGTATCTTTTATTGCCCATTACGCGACCACTGATCGAGAGTGCTGCTAACATCAGTCCGTTCCAGTCTGTTAATATCTTATCATCCTTTGAAGGGTGTATCCTTTTTTCACGTGTGAAAAATAGTTGTTTCCTGCATCGTTCTATTATGTGATCTATTTCTTTACGTGTTATGTTGTATTGCTTTTCAATACTTTCCAGGTCTTTCTCCAGGTGTAGTATGTTCTTTCCGCTAGGCTGATGCGTACTTTCTTCGAGGAAATTGCCTTCAGGTATAACATTAAAAACATCTCTGAAGATAGGATGGTCTTCACGGCTTAATATACTCTCAATTTCCGAAAGTTCCCATGTGTAGAACCTACCTTCCATTCCCTCGCTGTCAGCATCTTCGGCACAATAAAATCCGCCATCAGGTGAGGTCATATCCCGTATGATATATTCAATGATCTCATTTGCTGTATTCGAATACTCTTCTTTGTAGGTTGCTTGATAGGCTTCCGTATATGCAATGATAAGCAATGCCTGATCATACAGCATCTTCTCGAAATGCGGGACGAGCCATGAGCTATCTGTAGAATATCTGTGAAATCCGAATCCGATGTGGTCATATATTCCGCCTTTTCTCATTGCCTGCAATGTTCTTTCGACCATTTGCAGGGCTGTTGGGTTCCCTGCCCTTTTCCAGTAGCGTAGAAGATATGATATGTTATGGGGGGATGGGAATTTCGGCGAGGTTCCGAATCCTCCATTTTCGTTATCGAAATTATTTGCAAGATATGTGTAAGTTCTATGGATGATCTCTTCAGTTACTCCTTCGGTATGCGAGCTCTCACTTTTTTCGGATAAGGCCGTTTTTAGCAGCTCGGTCTGTTCGACTATTTTATTGTGTTCTTCTTTCCACAGATGTTCTATCCATGGGATGATCTCGAGCATTCCTTTTCTTCCAAACCCGCTTTCGAGGGGGATGTATGTGGCTGCAATGAACGGGACCTTCTCCGGGGTCATTATAATGGTAAGGGGCCATCCTCCGCTGCCGTTCATTTTCTGGCAGATGTCCATGTATACTGAATCGATATCTGGGCGTTCCTCTCTGTCCACTTTGATACTGACAAAAGTCTCGTTCATCATTTTAGCAACGTCTTTGTTCCTGAACGATTCCTTTGCCATCACATGGCACCAATGGCATGTTGAATATCCAATGGAGAGGAATATTGGCTTGTCCTCACTTTTTGCTTTTTCAAATGCTTCCTCTGTCCATGGATACCAATCCACAGGGTCGTTAGCATGCTGTAAAAGGTATGGATTTTTTTCATCGATCAATCTATTCTTAGTACCCTTATCATTGTTTGTCATGATTTCCCCAAATCATTTTTATTTGACTTCTATTTTTTAGAAAGAAGCCTTATATGAATGTTGACTTATCGCTATATGGTTTTATCCCTGTGTACGATGCTTAAATGTGTGGGACAGTAATGATATTAAGAAATAGTGGCATTGATGTCTGTTCTTCTGCTTGTAACCTTTGTTGTTCCTCTGTGTGTACTGACGCCATAAATGATGTTGGGAGTTTTATCTAAAAGATCCCGGGGTTTCACTTTCTGCTGGTCATAAAAGGTTTGCTGTGGCCTTTGTGACGAAGTCTTTGATTTTATGTTCGATTAACTACTTCCGTTCTTGCTCTTGGGGGTGAGTGAGTTCCTTGCTGTTGTGAGATGCCTTGTATGGTCATTTTAGCAGCTTCCTGAAATGAGTCTTGTGGGGGACTCCCATTGAGTGTTCTCTAGTATCAATTATGTATCTACACTCATTTTTCAGCAAGATATTTCAAAGTATTTTTATTTATAAAATTGTCAAATATGTGCTATTAATTATATACTTCTATTTATGCATAATTAGCATTGTTCATTATAATATGTATTATTTTTTAACTATAATATATAATACTGTATTATCTATGTATTTTTAAAAGTATACTTCTGTACATAAATATTTGATTGACTAGGTTTGCGATATTATTGCATATATATTTTATAATATGTTCTTTTGTTAATATATATCGAGCAATACACTTTAATCCAATTTTATAAAAATCAAGGCATAAAATTAAATATAATATCCACGTTTAAATAAAAATGCCCTACATTTTTTTTAAATCTTCTACTTTGATTAAGCCATTTTCTAATATAATTGAGATTATGATCTCAATGGTTCATATTATGTCTTACCAAAATCCTGGAAAAATGCCTATGTGTTTCTATCCATTTTCGGTTCGCATAGTGTATAAGTGGTACCTCAAAAATATGTCAATTCGCATAGCAAAGTATTCCTATTTTTTTGTAATGTGTTTAACCTTATTTTTTCCAATTTAGTCATAAATATATTATTTTATTTTTATTACTTATTATTAATATTTTAAAATGTAATATGTCTAATATCATTCTAGTTATATTCTTTTTAATAATCATATACAAATATGTCCTTTTCTTTATTTACTATCTATAATATACTATTAACTGCTTATTATATGGCATACTTGTATGTGGAATGCTATAGAAATATTTGTGCAATTGCCTATGGATCTCTGGTCATTTTCGCACAAGCCAGCAAATTATATGACTCAATATGGGGTATATTCGTATGGCTCCTTTTAATAAAAAACATTTATGTTGCTTTGATTATCTCCTATTCCTGATTTATGGCGAATTATCCGAAAAATCGCATGGGTCGATCGTGAGGGCTGGGTTGTCTGTGGACATCCTGGCAGTACTACTGTTGCAGGTGTGTATAATACTAAAACGATCAAAATGGCAAAGTGAGTTTATGGATCTCAATATGAGCATTGGTTCAATGTTCTCGTGGTTTAGTATTGTAATGTGATTGATCTCATTCAGGGGCCACATGGCCTGCCATGATGCAATACTGGCAAACTGGGAATACTTTGTACTATTCTGGCATAAAGCCGGTCAGATCGTGATAAATTGGCTGGCATGGTGGGGGTGGGACAGGTGGACAGCTCGCATTTATCCCTGAATATCACTTACTCTTTGTGTGTCCTGGTAGTAATCGATGCAAGGGAAATCATTTGATTATCCTCTTTGTGCCATTGGTTGGTTGGGATTTTCCAGCTGTCCCGGTGTTCTTTTCCTGGCACGCACACAATAAGGTAAAAATAATGTAATAATTCTCACATCAAAAAATGTATCTATAGTTTTCAATACTGCATGATTTATGATCATACAACATAAAAATGACTATTATGCATGGGTCGTGAAGCCATAGCCTCTGGAAAGTAACTGCCAAAAACTGAAGGGGCTGTAAAGATCTCTTCTGCCCGTTGTTGCTTATGCTATCGGTCTTATTGCCGGTGACCTGAAGTATATTGGCAAAATAAAGGGCAATATGGCTTAAATGGGTCGCTGGATGGGGGCTATGGCTGCTGAAGGTGGATCTATTGGGGATTTCGATGGTTCAACAATCGTGATGCCACGTTCTAATCGCATTGGTACCAGAGATAAGCATATTTTACTCCTAATGTCATAATGGACGTAATAATAACGTTTATTGGTATCCTGGGCAGTATGTGGGGCTTATAACCTTGCTTCTGGTCTTTTTAATTAAGATCGGGGCAGCACTTTACGGTCTGGAAATTGCAACTTTTAACAATTAAGTGACTCATCTGAAGTTCGGAATCCTGATGGATACTTTTAATGATGGGGATCTTATCATTTTATCGGGTTGCAGTTTGATCTTGGCAGTGTTAAAACAATCAATTCCTTAAAAATCCATTATGGGTTGGTCTGGCATGGTGGGTAATATCAGGCACGATAAAAGCAATATCTCGGAAGTTGAACGTGACCTAATGGAGCAAGCCTTGATAGATCTGGAGTTGTATCTCCTGAATCTGTAATGTTAAATGTGGTGGTTGAAATATGTGATGAATTGCAAACGACCATGACTCAATTAAGGGTGATCGAAGGATAATAATAAGTAGCATTCACAAAAAGAGGTTTATTTATTATTAATAATTCTTTTTATGTTGGGCTCTCAGTTTGCTCAAAATCGTCCGAATTAGTAATATTAATCAATTACCGTATAGCTTTATTTTTTAAGTAACCTATTTGATTATCTCGGTTATTTCTGGAATGGTGGTCTTATTTTCAGAAAATTTGACAAAGCACATGCCTATTTAAATAATGCCATCTAAATATAATCACTTATTATTTACTCGACTTTAATTAATTCGAATATAATTATTTCTGCTTGATAATTATTACTTTTGTAAAAATATTATGCGAATTTTGCCTATGTGTTTTAGGGTATTTTCAACGTACTGAGTGTATAGGTCATAGCTCTAAAAATGGTTAGTACGCATAGTGCAATAATCACTCGGAGTTATTGCGATTGGAATAATTATTACTTATAGTTATAAGCGTAATTGGTTTAACTTCTTTCAATATGTGGCTATGTTTTACATATTGATTCGATTATTCTTAATTTATGGAGATTTTGCTTATTCTTATATACTATAGAATTAGGTTGTAAAGTCTGCACAAATGCTATATTTATCTCAACATGTTCATTACAAACTCTATGGGAATACACGGTTTACAACCTACAACCCCCCCATTCTACACAAAATAATATCAAGAAATGCATATGTGGTCTTTTACGGACATCCGTACGTATAGACTCTGTAATAACCATTTGGCTTTACTAAATGGGGTTACAAAATCGAGATTAGTTTTGGATCTTGATAAAAGTCGAGCCATTTCTGATATAGTTTTATTTTTTGATCATTTGCAACCGTTTTTCTTCACATTCTTTCATTTCGTGGGGCTATTATTCTCACTTTTTTATTGATGCATGTCTTTTTTGGTCCCAATTAGCTATGTGTTTCATGCACTTTTTAACTTCTAACTGGTATGGGTGGAGCTTTGAAAACTCCTTGCTTCTTATAGGGTACCTTTTGCACTAGTTATCTATGTTCAAATAAAAAGTTGATTTGGTATTACTTTTATTTATTTTGTTATGCGAATAAAATATGTTTTAAATGTCTTTTATAATATTATATTTATGTAGTGGTTGATTTTAAAATGTATTTTATTTATATATGGGAAGTTATAATTTTTAAAATAATAACTTCGTACATATTTATTTACCGTCAAATATTCTTTATGTAATTAAAACATGTTACTTGCAGGATAATTTAAATTTGTGTAACAAAATAAACTTACGCAAAAGTATATACTAAACATTATACTTCTATTTTAAATCCAAAAATATCCTCGAATTTCTGATATTTCTTCCTTGCATTATAGAGGTATTGTCGTACGCAGCTTTCTCCTTTTGCACGTGCGAACATGGCAGTGATCTCTGTGGATGAAAAAACGGTATGCAATTGTTTATCTGGAATGCTTTCAAGCAGCTCTATGCCTGATAGTTGCTGGCCATCTTCTACCTCATTCTCCATGGGGGTTGGAGTTCCTGCTTTAGCAACATACCCGGAAAAGTGAGAGTTAGGTATTTCGCTTACCCAATTCCAGTCCTGATCGTAAATGTTTGCAGTGAGTTTTCCGCATTTAGTGCACTTACCTACGATTATGAATTCCTTGTCAATGGCATGATAGCTCAGGCTTACAATGGGCGATCTGCATTTAGAACAGGTACCTACTTCATTTTCTTCGGACTCAGTAGCTGGTATCTGATGCTCGATGTGAAGTGTTTTCTTCTTATGGTCGTAGGTGTATTTTGTTGTGTCCGGTATATTCATGGTACTATCTCGCTGCGGGTATTGTGGCTTACTTATTATGAAGGAATCAGTTCGCAAACATATATATAGTGTCATCTGCATAATAGGTTTACTGTTTTATTGGGGAGAATTCTATCATGGCATCTATTCGATCTAGAATTAAGGACCGGCTTAATAAGTTCATTGAGCTGGATGTAAATGGACTTCGGAGCTATGTTTTATCTGTGTTCTTGAGTGTTAAAAAGTCCACAGTAGATGAATTGCACCAGGCCATTACTAAAAAGTACGATGTTTCCAGGAGCGCAGTAGCTTCTATGGTAGGATATATCCATTCAAAGCTTGGTATTCTACGATCTCACAAGGAGTCTTACAAGACCCCGATCGTCTACTCTTTAAAGGAAGAGTATGCCGATCTTTTAAAAGCTGAACTTAATTCTAAAGGAATCGCTTTATCCTGATCCTTCGGTCAGTCGGCTTTGATCGATCATGGTATCAGTAAAAGATGCTCCTCGGACCTCTACAACTATAGTCATACGTTCCGATGCAAATGCACGCATAACTCGTTCAAGAGATCCTTATTTCAGTCTAATGCGGCGATTATTTCAGGAAGATGCCACTGCTATGCGTGGGCAGAAGTTCCTGATGATGGTCGAAGAAAGGCAAAAAAGTGGCAATCCGGTCAAGACCAGCGAATGGGAGGATCTTATCAAGGAGCTAGATGTTGGTCGTGCTTCGTTCTATTCAATGCGTAATAAGCTTCTTGGTGCCGGTCTTATTTCAAACAGAAACAATGAATATCGTCTCTCCGGTCAGTTCAGTCGTGATCTTATGGACCTTGCCAGATGGTGGCAAACCGCTATTCTGGGTGAAAATCCGGACAATTCCTAATTTTACTTAAGGATTTATAATTCCCAAGCGATAGGTTTATTAAATAGGTTTGCAATGTAGGTGCTGTAATCATTAAGCAGCCCGGTAGTGTAGTGGTCAATCATGCAGGACTCTGGATCCCGCAACCTCGGTTCGAATCCGTGCCGGGCTACCAAATTCTATTTGATAGTCCTATTTTTTTGATGCTTATTTTAAAATTATCCCATCCAAATTTATTCAACCATAATGAATGTATCAAACGTGGGCTTCAATAAATAAATAAATAAATAAATAAATCGAGAAGATCCCTTTGTCTTTTTGATAACTTTTACTCAATATACTTTCTTCGAAGATATGCTACAACCACGCTTGCGGACAACGAAATAAGACCTGTTCCATAAAGGGAATAAGTTTGAAGGCTTGGAGCTATCCTCCTAAACAGGGATTTCATTAAATGACTGCGGGATGGTAGGACGATTGGTTTTTCTTTCCTTTATTTATCAGGGGCTATGGCAAGCTTGTCTCCTGCTTCTTTTCTGTTCTTGAATATGGGAATCCCTCCATCTCTCTTAGAAAGGTGGACTGTAGAATTCTATCGATGAGCCTGACGGTACTTTTGAATTAGGGAGGCACATTTCCGGCACCAGAAGATATGCTAACGATTCTGGCTGAATCGCTTTTAAGAATATTTGGAAGGGCGTATTTTGTGCAGAGGAACATACCCTTGGCATTGGTGTTCATTATCTCATCATATTCAGGCACTTTCTGGCAAGATTGAGAATAAAGTCAAAGTGTTATACTAAGAGTCTTGAAATGCTGAAGTACTCTGTTCTTCTTTTAATGAAGTACAGAAATAAAGAGTTAGCTATGTTTAATTAACAATGCATTTTTTAATTTCTTTTCATGCTTTACTAAATTACAGTTGTTCTTTAATTCAAAGACTTTAAATTATACAAAATAACTATTTATTAGAGGGGGGCATAAAGAGATAAATCATTATTTAAGTACAAATATTTCTCCATGTGCGTATAACTAATATCTAAAAAACGAACAGACAATTCAATTTGCCAATATGTCAAAAAGATACCATATTCCCGAACCACTTACTTTGATACATCCACGTTCATTGAAACACCTTAGCTTCGAGCTGCAGTCGTTAGTTAGGGGAAGACTCTGGCTAAAGATCATGATCGGGATGTTTCTTGGGATCATTGTCGGCCTGGTACTCGGGCCATCGACAGGATTGGTGAATCAAACTGTCTCATATACAATTGGTGAATGGCTGGCGCTACCTGGCTATATTTTCCTGGCACTATTGCAGATGATAGTTGTTCCTCTTGTTTTTGCATCTATTATCCGGGGTATAGCTTCAGGTGAGGATATAGAGCAGCTCAAATTGATAGGGTTGCGTACGGTTGCATATTTCCTCGCGACCACGGCAATTGCCATACTTATCGGTCTGACACTTGCTTTAATTATAAATCCGGGTAGCTATATCAGCAGTGAACTGGTCCAGAGCACAATGGGATCGGAAATAACTCAGGTCAATGAGATCAGTACCACAACCCCTGGCATTGCAGATGTTCCTGGTATGGTCACGAACATACTACCTACCAATCCGCTCGGGTCCCTAGTTACAGGACAGATGCTTGAGGTGGTGGTTTTCTCTGTCATAATAGGTCTGGCTCTGGTATCCATATCACCTGCACAATCAAAACCTCTACTTGACCTGCTGGGTTCACTCCAGGAAGTAAGCATGACCATCGTACGATGGAGCATGTTACTTGCTCCGTTTGCTGTGTTTGGTCTTATCAGCAAGTTCACGTTGAACCTTGGAGTGGCTGCACTTATGGGAATGTTGGTGTATGTAGGGACTGTACTTTTAGGGCTCCTGTTGCTACTTGTCTTTTACCTGCTGGTAGTTTTCATTGTTTCAAGAAGGGGGCCGATTGATTTCATGAAATCTGTAAGGGAGGTATTGTTACTTGCGTTCTCAACATCCAGCTCTGCTGTTGTCATGCCTTTGTCAATCAAGACCGCTGAGGATAAATTAGGTGTGAGACCTTCCATTTCCCAATTTGTCATCCCGCTGGGTGCAACTATAAACATGAATGGAACAGCTCTCTATCAGAGTATAGCAGCAGTTTTCCTGGCACAGGTATTTGGTGTGGAGCTTAGTTTTGGTGCTCTTCTATTGCTTATGGTCACCGTGGTAGGTGCTTCCATAGGTACTCCTTCTACTCCTGGTGTAGGTATCGTTATTCTTGCTTTGATATTGAGCAATGTCGGTGTCCCCACTGCAGGTATAGCACTTATAATTGGAGTGGACAGGATCCTTGACATGTGCCGGACATCCGTGAACGTCACCGGGGACCTTGTTACCTGTGTTATTATGGACAAATGGGTGGGTGGAAAGAAACCAGCAATGCAAGAACGTTTCGAGCACTCAAAACGTGAAACAGAAAGAAAGGTCCTGGGAGAAGATGTTCTCGTTAATTCACACGATGCGTGATCCTATCTTTAACAATAACATTTGCTGAGGCCCTTTGCGGGATAAGTCTGCTTGATCGTAACGATCAGGTATTGTGAATATTAAAAAAGGAGGGACTGCGAAATTCTTTTTGTGAGTCCTTTTTATTTTACTGCTTATTTTACAAAAATAAATTACAATTCAGTGCTTATATTTTTATCAGATTCTCTAAAACAATATATCTTGTATAATAAATTATACATTCGGACGTAACCTGCTTTAACCTACAAACCAATATATTACATGGGTGTGGGAGTTATATGGCGTAGAGCGAGTTTGGGGACTTGTGGGGACGAGAATTCCACTAAAGGTGGCATTCTCTGATAAATGGCTTCCATGCCCATGATCAAAGTGATCTTTTACCTATTTTATGACTACAAGGATGCATAACAAATCCCTCCTCCATAGTATGCCTTATTCCAATCTCATAACCTATCTCATGAATTAAGCGAAGCTCCCATTCGAGGAATGATTCTTTTGGGATTACGCCAAGTCTCCAGATAGATCAGTTCGGATGTATCCCACAGGCCACCTTCATTACGTACCTGCACGGAAGATGACGGCACCGAATTCTTTGTGGTTGATGTGTCGCGTGAGTTCCATCAGTTCACAAAACGATTTTCCAGAGCCGGTAGCCCCTCTATATAGTACGATATCAGCAGTTGATCCCGGGAACTGGTGTTGCAGACCGGGTTGTGCTATTATTTCGATCATTGACATGTTCCTCTTCGATTATTCTATGTGGAAATCTATTTATAGATGCATGAAGTTTAGTGGATTTAGCGAGTTCTTTAAGGGCATTACCCCCCACCCCCCAAAACTTCTTTTTTGCTCTTTTAGAACTCATCTAAAACTTCTTTTTCTTCATAAATTATGTCCTTATTCCAATCATTATCACATTCCTCTTCAGTTGTTCGTTGCAGATAGGTATATATGCAAAAAAATGGCAGTTTCTATTATTGAGTTCTCCAAGGATAGTTTCCAATTCATGCTCCATTTCCGAATTCTTGTCCATTTTAAACTCACTCATCACCTTCCTTTTCACACCCATCCCCTTACTCATTTCTGAATAATAGTTAAGGAAATAAATATATCTTAAAATAATTAAACATCTTGCCGTAATTGATTTTAACTTACAGGACAATACTTTGCCTGGGTGTGGGAGTCGTATGATATGCAGCGAGCTTGGGGCTTATGGGGAAAGAATTCACTTTAATGTGTATTCTCTGATTAAAGGCTCCTATACCCATTATTAAAATGATCTTTGACTTTTTTCATCTGACATGGATGTATAGTATGGCTCATGTGGGTCACTTCATAATCCTCAGGATCAATCTCAATACTATCAATGAGTTTTAATGTGTAAACAGTTGTCAGCCGTCGAGTACAAGTTAAATCAGGCTTATATCGAACATATATAGGCCTATAAAGAGAATTTTATTTAATTAATAAGGACTCTGTAGAGACTCTGTCTAAACCGCTATAAAATGAATAAAGGAAATCAGACCTATGAAACGTTCAACACTATTGGAAAAGCATATACATTCTAAATTAAGTGAAATTTTAGAACCACTTGGTTCGACCCGTTATTTTGTAGAGGTAAAACCAAGGGGGCATCAATTTAGCGCAAATATCTGGGTTGAAGCGAATATCCTGAATGAAATTGCAGAGGATCCTGAAAAGCTCACATCTATCTCGGATACCATTATAGAAGTTGAAAAGGAACTCAAAACGAAGATATTTGAAAGCCTGAAACCCCTTTTGTAATATTTTTGCTCTTAACTGATGGTTATATTGCAAACTATATAACTATTTTTTGACGCAGAATTTGAATATCTTTAATCAATCATATAATAATTAAAAAGAGATTTATATGCTAAATTGCTTTATGCAATTATGAGTTATAAAAAAGGCATTGCCTTTGTTTCATTTTTAATTTCAATATTTGCCGCAATTATAATTACTATGGATAGTTCTTTGATAGATAACCAAATTGGAGCTATAGCTCAAAGTTTTGTAATATTAATTATAAGTGTAATTATTATACACACTTATTTGAAAAACGAAGATTACTCAGAATTACTACCCAATATCATTAATGGTGTTTTATTAATTGGCTTATTTTTATCGGGAGTTTTAACCTATTATATCGTACATATAGAAGGTTCACATAGACCTGATAGTATGATTATAGCAGTACTATTTTTGTTTGCTTTTAATATATATATATTCTTGTTTCCATTTCTTTTCTGTGGAGTTGTTGTTGTTGTTAGCTTAGTTATGCTTTGGCGATTTATACGTAAGTACATAAATATGGAATAAATTCTTTATTTTTTGGCGCGATAATTAATGCGGGATTTTTACCTTATTGTGCATGGATTCGGAAAAGAACGCCGAGACACATGGAAAATTAATACTAAAAAATAGCACAAAAAGGAAATTATGATAATTTTCCTTGCACCATGGACTTATCAGGATAGACAAAAATAAAGTGATATTTCGGAATAACTGCGAGCTTATCATTTAGTGCTGTATCAACAATGCTAAGAGTAATTTGCCAAGGGATGGACATTAAAATCAGTTCTTGAAGATGAAAATAATAAGAGGTAAGAAGAATTTAAGTACGGTAGAGAAGTAGGTAAAATTCTAAAAGAACTTTATTCATTACTACTTCAATATCAAAATTTAGAATTAAATTCAATATTCCACAATTTTCACTAATTTTGAACAATAGCTTCAAAACAAAGTCCATGGTCACCTTCGTATGATTCATGGTGTTTCTTGAACCCCTGCCATATCTCTGATGGAATACCATATGGAAATGCTTTACATGCGGGCCTACCAATCGATTCGATGAAATGTTTACACTCTATACATTCAGGTGCTTCAGTTGTTATTGCATCTAATTCGTTCATATTATGTCACCATTATTTTTCTGCTTTATCAATTTTTGTGTAAACCAGTTCTTTAGTCCTTGCCAGTACTCTCAATGCTTCCAAATGAAGCTGTCAGTACAGTTGCAACATCAAGGTTCTCCAACTCAAGTAATCCAAAACCTGCCTGCTCAGCAGCTGCCTGAAAAGCAGGATACAGCAGCTAACCGAAGATCAGAATGGTTTGATTCCACGCACTTCAATACTAATTACCGATTCAACCATCTCTCTTGCTTCTTCCATGGAAAGTTCCATATCCTTCAGTATTGCAGTCATCTCATCAGGAGATACCATTTCAACGATCAGTTCGAAAGGATAGTTTGTCTCTTCCATTATCTCAATATCCTCAAATCCCGAATTCTTGATCGTATCCAGATAATCGTCCTTCAGTATCGCACCCGAAATACAGCCAATGTAGGCCTCTGCTGATGTTTTTATCTTGGCAGGGATGGCTTTCAAAAGAACCATATCCGATATGATGAAACGTCCACCGTTCTTCAATATCCTGAATATCTCCCTGAATACATTGTCCTTTGAAGGAGTCAGGTTGATGACACAGTTTGAGATCACAACATCAATGGAAGCATCAGCAATGGGTATCTCTTCAATATCACCCAGCTTGAATTCCACATTCGTATAGCCACCATTTGAGGCGTTTTCTCTGGCTTTCTTTATCATCTCCGGTGTCATATCCACACCTATGACCTTTCCTTCCTTTCCCACCCTGGAGGCTGCAAGGAAACAATCAAAGCCTGCACCCGAACCCAGGTCAAGAACAGTCTCACCCAATTTCAAAGATGCTAATGCAGTGGGATTCCCACAGCCAAGACCGAGGTTTGCACCTTCCGGGATCTCATCAAGTTCTTTCTCTGAATAGCCGATATTCTTGCTTATTTCCTCTGCTACTCCACTCAAACTGCAACATGGACTTTTCGTTGAACAGCAGGATGATCCGGTTCTTGCAACTTCGGAGTAACCTTGTTTTACCATCTTTTTTATTTCTATTGGATCCATAATCAACCCCCGGTTTAATTTGTATGATCGCCAATGTTCATGAACTCGTTATGATACACGTTCCTGAGCTGTTCGGTCAATCCTTTCCTGTAGAGGATGTTGTATACGCAGAATGGTATCATCTGTCCGTTAGGAAGGATCTCTGTTATGCAGCATTTCTTTGCCCTTTCCAGATCGAAATTAAATTCATCCATAAATGCATGGACCGAGATAAGGGTTACATTATCGATTATTTTTCCGGTATCTGAAACCATGCCCTGAAACAATGTACAATCACACTTTTGTTCACCATCGCCACAACACTTGTTTGTTTTGGACATGACCATATTGAGAGCATTGATCGATCTTTCTATCTTGGAAGTGACCTTAATATCTGCAATCGTGCGGTCAACAAGATAATCCCTGCAGGCACTGGAATTCAGGAATTTGGTCAGCGAGATGTTCTTTCCTTTATGATTATAAACATAGGAGCAAACTGAACAGGTTGGATGGGGGCAGGGGATGCTAATGAAGTTCTTTTTGTTCAATAGACCTCCTGTCTGGTTCTCGATCTCATGTAACACTTCAGGAATTGTAAGCGCTGTTTCTATCTTCTTATCCAGTTCATACCTTCCTGTCAGTGTAGCTGGTTGGAAATTGACCATTTTTATGTTTGTTTTCCCCAGCACATAATCTATAATAGCTCCCATCTCGTGCTCATTTACTCCTTTGACAATGGTAGCTACCAGAGCAACCGTTAACCCCAGTTCTTCACAGTTCTCAAGCGCCTTCAATTTTATATCGATAAGTGGCCTTCCTCTAAGGGCTGTATAGGTCTTGTTATCGAACCCATCGAATTGAAAATATATGACTGGCTTACCGACTCCAGATACATCATTTTGTACGGTGGATGCTACCTGTTTTGCAAAATCCATGTCAGCAAATTTTAGGCCGTTGGTGTTCAGGACCGGATAAAGGATATTTTTTTGGCCCATGTATTTCAAAATCCCAAGGATATCCGGATGTAATGTAGGTTCACCTCCACTGATCTGAAGTACCTCGGGTTCCTTCTCATGCTCAACGTAAAGGTCTATCATCTCCTTTACCTTTTCAAAAGGCAGTGTAAAAAGTCCTTTTGAATCTGCAAAACAAACCGGACAATTCAGATTACACATATCAGTTATCTCTATGATCCCTACACATGTGTGTTGTTGATGGTCTTCGCACAATCCACAATCATGAGGGCAGCCCTTGGAAACAGGAGTTGGGTGCAAGGGTTTTGAACCGGGTTTGTTGTGCTTTATCGCATCCAGATAATCATTGGCATCCGAATATACAGGGACTTCGAAAGAACCATGGTCCACACAATGGTTACGCAAGAAGACCATGTTCTCACGCAGTATTATCTGGCAATCTATACAAGACATTCAGGACACACGCTTTTTGATGTTCCTGCAATACGTTCACCACTCACTAAGTCTTTTTGAGGCGATCGATTTACATCTGGAATCTTTTCTGGATCTTTTGTAATTGTAAATTCCCCCTCTTTAAAGCAAATATTGCCTTTCCCCCACAATATCACTATACTCTATTTTTTTCTTTAAAGTATATATAAGGTTAGACTTCGTCCTGGAATTCGAAGCTGCATATTATTGAGGAGCAAAAAGAGCACAGTTCTTAACTAAATAGTAAAGGAGGAAGTGATCGCCTTTGCACAACCACATCCTCTCAACGATCCGTATCAAATGAAGAACTCAGACGAACTTCATGTAATACATCCGGGAGGTCATGTGCTGATAACCATGCCGGGAGTTATCAAATATGGCAACCCCGAAGAAATGTTCTTCACTTGTATTGAACTGAACATCATCTTCGTTGGCATTGATAAGGTCCCTTCCTAGTTCAGCAGTCCATATCCCATCTTTCCACACAGCTCCAAATTGTATGTCAGCACGGCTACTGTCTGGAGTCCTGAGGACTCGTTCTGGAACTATGGCATCCAAAACCTCATAGTTAGGCCAGTAAGTGACGGCATCTTCATCGCTAAGGCCTGTGTCTTCATTTCCGATGGTCTCGCCCGCATCGATCTCTGCTTGAGTTAGGACCATGGCATCAGCAAAATCGAGAGGGTCCTTTTCCATGTATTTTGGACGTGACTTATCAGCAATACGATTATGCGAATATGCACTGGTACCGTCATCACCATAGCGGCCACCATCTTCTCCATTGATGGTATCGTTTGCCCAAACATCAACGTACTTGTCATCAGCATACCCGATCATAGAGATAGTTCCAGCAACAACCTCATGAGAATCTGGATCTACCGTAAGGTCTGAGGTTGTGGTCGATGTCAGCCCTGTTCCTCTTCCTGCCTTACTATGCCACATATCCGCTCTTCCGTCCTTTAACCATGAATCATCAATGATTCCATGGGTACTGACATGAGGGTCAGTGTCCGTTGGATAATACATATGACATTTAGCCATACATCCCCCGGTATCAAAAGGTTCGCCCTGTATCTCTCCGATAGGCCAGAAGAAAGATATGCGGTCCTCGGATTGTTCCGAATTCAGTTTCATCCATGCTCCATCAATGAATGACCAGGAACCTCCGCGGGTGAAACTTGCTGTTGGGTCAGGCCAGGTCGCCAAGACGGTAAGACGAGTGTCATCATGAAGAGCTTTTAGTGTAACTGTTGTGTCGCTGTCATAGGCATGACATCCAGCACAGTCGGTAATACTTTCAGGGTCTTGTGTATCGTATGTCTCACCAAGCGGCACGTTCAGTTCCGGAGCATCAACCCATAGATCATCCACTTCACCATCCACTACTGGCAAATTTGTGACCTCGATAACATTCAGTTTACTTTGATCGAATAGCTGCTCTGATCCGACCTCCCCTTCGTCTTCAACACAGCCGGATGTTAGTATTATGAGCACCGACAGTATCACCATTAGTGCTTTACTTGCATTTCTTGATATCATTATCTTTTCCCCCCACTCTGTTGGTATCTATGTCTTATACAGACATTTAGTTACTCAACATTTAATTGTGGACAAATATCTTCTGTAATAAATAATTTATATTTACCATTCAAAAATATATGAGTATGTCAGTTTAAACTTTGTGCTTTGATCATTTGGTTTTTTCCTTTATTTTGATCTCTGAAATCAATGGATATGTTAGAGAGCACAATGAATATTCTGATGATATATCTAATTCGAATGTGATCATAATGAATTAGAAAACAGATTGATAAATAGGCCCCCCAATTGTCCCTTTATCTGTAGATCACATCATTTTATATCAGATTGCACCCGGTCTTTAAGTTCCTGCCTTTTTGCAGCGTTCCATCCACTAACATTTGATATATATCCGGTTACTCTTGAGAGTTGGTGTACATTATGATTCATACAATCCGGGCACATTGGTTGATCGCATACGGGACACTGTGCAATGTTGGCAACGGTCTCATGAGCGCATTTCTTCCCATTAAGTGCTACCCATGCGTGAACAGGGCATGGATTATCTTCATTTGTTTTCATAGGTTGTCCATCATTGAACTCATTACACCATTCTTTGCACCTGTTAATGAATTCATTCTTTGGGAGTGCAAAAAGCTCTTCTGTTGATAATATTTGTGAATTTGACATGTTTCATTTCTCCTGTGTTATGATATATTCTTGAAAGTTGGTTTATTGATTGATAACGGTTTTTGACCCCATGATTGGATACTAATAGATATAAAATGGTAACAGAATTGATAACATATGCCGGATATTTCCATCAATTTTTGTAGGTCCACCGAATTGTTTATTCAGTGGGGTAACGTTTGACTATATAAATGAAAGTTGAAAAATAATTCTAATTATTGGTGAAAGAAAAAAGATTCAGGATAGAAATCAACATCGATCTTTCCAAAATATCTCGGAGGTTACATTTATAGTGGATTCAGACTCAAATAAATTCCCCATATCCCACTGGCGACCATACTCACTGAAATTGCACCTAGGAACAGACCAAAAAGTCTGGTAAGTACCAGCATTCCATTATATCCTATTTTTTTGTGTATTCTCCTGGAAAAGAGAAATGTTACCAGGGTTATTGAATAAGTTAGTACCAATGCGAGCATAATGAGCGTTTTTTGCTGAACTAATCCAGCGGTTTCTGTAAGAACTATGACTGTTGTTATGGTGGCAGGACCTGTTAGTATAGGCATTGCAATTGGGAAGATCCAGATATCGTCACGTTTAGAAGATTCATCCATCTCTTTATCAGTAATGCTTTCTCTTGAGGTCTTAGCCTGCATCATTTCAAAAGCTATCATAATAAGTAACAGGCCACCAGCAACTTTCAGTGAATCAAGACTGATCCCAAGAACATCCAGGATAATGTTTCCCGTAAACATGAAAAATACGGCAATGACAAAAGCTAAAGCAACCGATTTCTTTGCAATTACATTCTTTTCACCCAGGGTCAGATCATTGGTGAGCGTTATAAATGTAATTACTGCGGTAATTGGGCTCATAATGACGAACAATGTGATAAATGAATAAATGAAATAACCGACAAGATCCATTGATCAATATAAGTGTACATTACTTAAA
Organism: Methanococcoides alaskense; assembly: GCF_027594145.1. Taxonomy (GTDB): domain Archaea; phylum Halobacteriota; class Methanosarcinia; order Methanosarcinales; family Methanosarcinaceae; genus Methanococcoides; species Methanococcoides alaskense. The sequence continues at coordinate 335,377 of NZ_JAQFFK010000001.1, forward strand.
AAATATAAGACTGTGTTATTTTCTTGAGATGATTTAAGGTGCAAAATGGTACTTCTATTCAAATTTTTGAAAATTTAAAAAAGGAAATGGGAGCATTTTCTCTTCAGCTATCCATTAGTGTTTTCAAGCTATCATTTCATTTTAATTTCGAATAATAGTTACAAGGAAATAACTACCTTTTAAAATAATTAAGTATTTAATCGTAATCGTTTTTAACCTATAAACCAATATAGTAAATGGGTGTGGGAGTCTATAATACGAAGCGAGTTTGGGGACTTATGGGGGATGAGAATTACCGAAAAGGTGGTATTCTCTTATAATTGGCTCATATGCCCTTATTGAAGTGATCTTTTATCTCTTTTATTTCTCTGTTATTGATCATAAGATCCTATTGCATAGTATCTCGGATATCGATAATCAACTGTTGTTACTCCAATGATCTTGCTTTCTCGACAAAGGCCATGACAGTTAGTACAAAAGTGGCATGTGCCCAAGTGAGAGGACTCACACTTAAAGGACTCCCATCAAACGGATTCAGCTGTTCTGCCAACATCCCGGTCTCTGTGGCTCTATCTGTGGCCCACAGTATCATTTCCCTTGCTTTTTGCAGGTCGCCGATGCTCTTTGCCATCTGTATATGCCATTCTGCTACCCATAAGGTACATATGAACCAGGGATTGCCTGGAACGATCTCCGGATCGTATTGTGAAACCTCTTGATATTTATCTTTATAGAAGCGAGCGATGCCTCCCACCTTAGTCTTCACCGAAAGTATGCTTTCTATACTTTTCATGGTGCTAACCATTCTGGTATCGTCGTGAGGAAGCACCCCGAACTGGGATACGGCGTAGAGACTGGCATCTACGGTCTCATCCCTAGGATTGATGCTTCGCAGGAACCTCCCCAGTTCTTTATCATATAGGTGATTCTCGATCCCCTCTTTTATTTCCAGAGCAGCCTTGTTGTAGCTTTCTGCGAGATCCGTGTCGCCATACATTGTCGCGAACTTGGCAGCACATATGAGCCCCGCATACACTGTTGAACATGTATAGCTGTGAACCGCTCTTTTCTCCTCCCACAGATTATAACTGGGTTTTGGGAGTCCGGTAGAGGGATCCCTGTACTTGATCATGAACTCAGCGGCCGGTATTATTAGTGAGTGGTATGCCGGATCGATGTTCTCGATGGATCTTGTCATTTTATAATGGTTCCACAAAGCAACGATAATAAGCGCTGTACTATCTTCCTGTATCGGAAGTTGGATCTTTCCCTCAGGTGTTAGCCAAGGCATCCAACCACTTGCAAGGGTACCTGTGGGATTGTATTTTTGCAGGAAATACCCGTTTTCATGGATAAGTCCCTGGCAGTATTCAAAGAATTTCTGTACAGTCCCGGAGTAACGTGTTATATCCAGTGCCATAGCGATATATGCACTATCTCGTGGCCACATATAACTGTATGAATCCATGTTGAACCTTTCAAGAATATCACTGTCATTGGCAGCTATTATCGCGCCACCGTTATCGATCTGTGACCTCATAATAAGCAGACTGTGTTTGAATAAGTCACCCACTTTTGTTGGAAGATCATAAAAATCGTACTTTTCCTTGTTCACCCATGAATAAGAGTGCTGTCCTGCTTCACTCATGATCTTTTCAGGTGTTGCATCAAGGACAAGCTCGTTGAGTCGCTTGACTTCAAAGAAAGTTTTCCCTACTGCGATCCAGTAATGTATTATTTTTGTTTCTCCAGCTGCCAGCTGCTGGGAGAAACTTATTAAACTGTTCACTGCCCCCACCTGAATGGAGTTCATGTTAAGCTCTCCAGACCTAATAGCACCAGATTCATCCGTCCCTTTTTGACCTACTTCATACTGGTCAAAGTATGGTGAACCACTGATAAGGAAGTAGCGTGAGTCCTTGTAATGTATTATGGATCGTAGTGCAGGATCATAGATAGCCGTATCGCCATTCGGGTTCTCGTAAAGGGCAATATCATGGCTAAAAAGTAGCTTCATATCCACGTCTATGGTGTCGGTATTGGTTATTGCTATCTTTCGAATGAATATATTCTCATGAGGGTGTACACATTCGTTGAGCCTCAACTCAATTTCAAGACGATCATTGCGATAGTAGGTATCAGTTACTAACCTGTCATTTTGGTAACCAAGTTTGTGGCTCCAATCATCCCCTATCAGAGAGACCAGACCAAGATTTTTCCCATCTACTTTCACCCCTATCCTACAATGTCGTCCATTCACATGGTTCTCATTTCCTATGTGGGGAAAATACATGTCCCGGATGCTTTCATTCATATCAAGATTCACTAGCAGTGAACCGTTTCCAACAACGAGTGGTTTAGGCATTTGAGCGTCACCTTTAATGTAGATTCTCACGTATAATTACGCATCATGAGCTAAAGTAGTTTCCTGCTTTATGGGAAACGAGAAATGACGCCATTAAATTATTGGGGTTCTAATTTAAAGGGTCAAGATATCAAATTAGCTTTGATATTATAACGGAATTAAGTGGTGGGGTATAAGTATGGGTTTTAGTCTAAAAAAGACAGAGTTTGGTGCTAATATTGGTATCCTTTCTTATGAGTATCCTCCTTATTTTTTTGGTGGTGTGGGTATTCATGTAGGTGAGCTAACCCGAAGTCTTGCAATCGGAAATGATCAGGTACATGTGTTTACGGCCAATGTACAGGAATCGAATGAACAGTTGGTTAAAAATGTATGTGTACACGGACCACCAGAACTTCATTATCAGGCATCTAATGATTTTAGTGCGGTATATAAGAAGATACTGACCAACACCACTGTAGCTGCTATGGTGAAGAAACAGTTCTTAGATGGCAGTCTGGATCTGTTGCACTCGCATGGTGGTTTGATCCAGTTAGCTGCTACATTATCAAAGCAAAGCACCCAGTTGCCACTGGTGATGACAGCTCACAGTATAGATGTCAACAGAACGAAGCCAGACGGTCTGAGTGTCATGATGGAGAAAAATGTTGTGGGCATGGTGGACAGGTTCATTGCAGTATCAAAGTCCATACAAGAAGAACTGGAGCAAACATTTGAGATCGAACCTGATAGGATTACGATCATTCCAAATGGTGTGGATACTGAGACATTCAAACACCAAAATGCGGATGACCTCAAAAGAAAATACAAACTTGATGACCGATTCGTTGTGCTGTTTGTTGGAAGGAATGACCCACAAAAGGGTGTGAGGTATCTGGTTGATGCCGTGCGAAGACTCCAGAAAGATATTCCAGAGGTAATTCTGGTTCTGGTCGGCCAGCCGGATATATATCATGATAAGCATATCCTCTGCCTTCCGCATGTGGGGAAGCATGAACTCATTAAATTATACTCTCTCTCCGACGTGTTCGTGCTACCAAGCATCTATGAGCCTTTCGGTATTGTGCTCATGGAAGCCATGGCATGTGAGACCGCATGCATTGGGTCACGGGTCGGAGGGATACCAGATATAATTAACCACAACAGGACCGGGCTTCTGGTGGAGCCGGAAAGCGGTGCAAATATTGCAGAAGCGATTGCTAGATTATACAATGATCCGGAAAAGAGGCGAATGATGGGGAAAAAAGGGCGCGAGAGGGTAATTTCATCCTTTGACTGGCAAGATATAGCAAAGAAGACTGGAGAGGTATATCGGCAGGCACTTAATTAAAACCAGTTCCTGCTCAGAATGTGCTCGATCTCCTCCCAGATCATTGATTCGTTGACCTTTTTGTAGTTTTCCATACACCAGTATAGACCAAGTTAAAAAATTCCAGAATAATGCGTGAAGTTGAAAGTTCTAATCCCTTCGTTTGATTGGTCAGAAGCTGATATTTTGACAGCTTTTTTCTGTGTTTTTGTGATTCTATTGATAGGGTTATAATAAGAAAATACTATATATGGGGCATTATTTATATTAAATAAGAACGATTAAGTTTTGGGGGCAAGTATTTTTGTGTTACTGGTAAATTTACTACGTTGCAGGGGAGTGTACATGGAATTTGAAAATGATCAATATTTATCACCCCTAGTGGATTCTTTAATTGCTGGCATTGTGATCATTGATCTGGAAACTCATGAAATAATTGATGTGAATGCTACAGCTGCTGAGATGATCGGTAGACCAAGAGAACAAATTATTGGTCATACATGTCACAAATACATCTGTCCTACAGAATGTGGAAAATGTCCAATTAGTGATATGAAGCTAACTATCGATAGATCAGAAAGTGAACTGTTGATCGAAGGTGACAAAAGAATTCCCATTTTGAAAACTGTAACGTTGGTAAATAAAAAGGATTGTCAGGTTATTGTCGAAAGTTTTATTGACATCTCAAGTATAAAGAATATAGAATCACGCCTTGTGAAGAAGCTTGAAATTGAAAAAGCAGTATCTTCTATTTCCTCTTTGTTTGTTTTTTCTGATGATATTGATCTTAATATCGATAAAGCTCTTGAGGATATTTCCAAAATATGTGAGAGCTGTCGAAGTTATATTTTTCTGTTTAATGATGATGGAACTACGATGGATAATACGCATGAATATTGCAAAGGGGGTAATTCATGCCAAAAAGAAAACCTTCAGAATCTTCCTTTAGACATGTTCCCTTGGTGGATGAAAAAACTCAATAATGGCGAATCAATTTGCATTAGCGATGTTTCAGCTTTACCCGAAGAAGCAGCGGCAGAGAAAGAACTCCTTGAAATACAGGATGTAAGATCATTGCTTGTTTTCCCCATTCATATGAATAATAAGCTTGCTGGGTTTATCGGTTTGGACAATGTGGTTGATATTGGAGAGTGGGCAGAAGAGGACATTAGCCTTTTACGTATGGTGGCCAACATTATCGGGGCCAGTCTTGAGCACAAACAAGCAGAGAGGGCACTTAAGGCTAGTGAAAATAAGTACCACACGCTAGTCGAAAAAGGAAACGATGGAATTATCATTCTTCAAGATGGTCTAATAAAATTCGGGAACCAAACGATAGCGAGTATTACTGGCTTCTCTATTGAAGAAGAACTCGAAAAACCGTTCATTGATTTTATTCTACCTGAATACAAAGAAGTGGTACAAGAAAGGTATATGAAGAGATTGAATGGGGGAGAGGTCTCCACTAATTATGAGATCGAGATAATCTCAAAGGAAGGGGGGAGAATTCCAGTGGACGTAAGCCCATCTGCTATCGAATATGAAGGTAGGCCAGCAGACATGGCAATTATAAGGGATATTACTGAACGCAAGAAAGCAGAGAATGCAATAATGCATGCAAAACTTGTTGCAGAAACTGCCAACCAGTCCAAGAGTGAATTCCTCGCAAACATTAGCCATGAATTGAAGACACCTCTAAATTCGATAATTGGTTTTTCGGATGTGATCTGCAATGAAAGTCATGGCTCTTTGAATGAATATCAGAGAAAATACATGTCTAATGTTCTTAGTAATGGAAAACATCTTTTGAATATTATCAATGACATCCTCTCTATCTCAAAGATAGAAGCTGGCAAAATGGAACTTCATATGAATGAATTCTTTGTATCTGATACTATTAATGAAATAAAAGAATTGATGGAACCTATTGCATCAGTAAAAAATATTGACATGAGCTATGGAATTGACATTGGAATGCCTGCTATAAAAGCAGATATGATCAAATTCAAGCAGATAGTTTACAATCTCGTGAACAATGCCATTAAGTTCAGCTATCAAGGGGGAGCAGTGAAGGTCGGAGGGAATATCTCAGATGACTTCATGCATATTTCTGTAAAAGACCATGGCATTGGCATTTCAGCAAAGGACCAGGAAAATTTGTTCTATCCTTTTTTTCAGGTGGAATCTTCAGCTACTAGAAGTTATGGGGGCACTGGTCTTGGTCTTTCGATCGTTAAGAAATTTGTTGAAATACATGGTGGTGAGATCTGGGTTGATAGTGAAATTGGAAAAGGAAGTACGTTCACATTTACAATGCCAACCGCTCCTCTGAATTCGAACCTTCAAGATATCAGTATATCATTTGATGAATAACCATTTTTACCTTTTTATTTCAGTACAGGACCACTTTCCACTTATTTTCTGTGAAGAGATTCACAGTAGTTTCAACAAGCTCTGCATCTCAAAATAGTAGTTCATATTGTTGCTGAACTAATTAACAGTATTTTGCCCATACAGAAAAGTAAGGATATAAATCCAAGCAGATCTAATATAATATAGTTATTCTCGGAGAATCAGATCTATGATACCTGTCGAATTCCTTGTGGTTTTTTTTGGTCTCATGTCAGCTATGTGCTGGGGTGCCGGAGATTTCAGTGGAGGATTTGCATCAAAACGTGCAAATGTCTATAGTGTTGTTCTGATAACCCAGATAGTTGGTATTTTCCTTCTTGCATTTTCAGCCCATTTAATGGCAGAAGAGATGCCACCTTTTGGTGGTATGGTCTGGGGTGTTGTTGCAGGAGTTTTCATAGGCATTGGGCTTCTGGCCCTTTATCGTGGTCTTTCACAAGGTAATATGGGTTTTGTTGCACCCATTTCAGCAATAGTAGCAGCTTCTGTACCAGTCATCTACGGCACTTTTTACGAAGGACTTCCTGCTGCTCATCAAATGGTAGGCTTTGCTTTCGCACTTGTAGCAGTCTGGCTCATTGCTAGTGGAGGAGATGGGAATCGTAAAATTGAACGCACCGATCTCATACTTCCACTGATCGCTGGGATGGGTTTTGGATTATTTTTCATATCCATCGACAAGGTTAGCGATACGGCTGTACTCTGGCCTCTTACTGCTGCAAGGATAGCAGCAGCTATAACATTGATCATATTTATAGCGCTGAAAAAGCAGGTCTATATCCCACCCAAAAGTGTCTTTCCTATCATCGTCATTGCCGGGATCTTTGATACAGGAGGAAATACTTTTTTTGCTTTTGCATCTCAGGCAGGTCGACTTGACATAGCATCTATCACTTCTTCCCTCTACCCTGCAGGGACAGTGTTGCTTGCATGGGTTATACTCAAAGAAAAGCTTTCTTCAAAACAATGGTTAGGTTTAGCTGCTGCTTTGATTGCGATCATATTTATCTCAGTTTGAAATTGTATGCCAACTTAATTCTACATTTTCTTTGAAAATTACAAAATATATTCAATATTATGACGACTACTATATATAATATAAATTTATTTATTTCATATTGAAAATATGACCTGTTGAGAGATAATAAAAAATGAATGGAATAGAAAATGTTCTGAGTAATTTATCTGCCGAAGAATCTTATAATATTCCAGCTGAATCGTTTAAAAATCATGGGGTCTTAAATTCTATTTTTGAGAATCTTCCTCTTATTCTGATCCTTATCAATAAGAAGGGCAGAGTTGAAAACATCAATCAAGCTACTTCCATTACATTAGGAAAGGAAAAAACGGATAGTATTGGTCTTCTTGGTGGTGAATTATTTGGATGCATGAATTCGTTGAAAGATGAAGGATGTGGGAAAAACAGAGAATGCTCAGAATGTACTGTGCGAAACTCTGTAATGTACACTTTTGAGACAGGTGAGAACATTTACAAAAAGGAAGGTGAATTGGAAATAATTACCAATGGCCGGTCTGTAACACTTCATCTTTTAATTTCAACGCTCCTGATAAAACAAAACAATGAACCAATGGTTTTGCTCACTGCTGATGATATTACAGAACAGAAGCTTGCTGAAAAGGCACTAAAAGAAAGCGAGATCAAGTATAAGGAGTTGGCTGATTCCTTGCCCCAAACGGTTTTTGAAACTGATTTACAAGGAAATATCATATTCGTCAACCGTTATGCATTTGAAATGTTTGGTTACACGCAGGAAGACTTTTCCAAAGAATCAAATATTTATCAGACGCTAATTTCTGATGATCTGGGCAGGGCTAAACTGAATCTAGAGAAGGTCGTGTGTGGAGATGATCAAGGGTCTAGCGAATACACAGCTCTGAGAAAAGATGGCAGTACATTTCCTGTCAGCATATATTCAAACAGAATTTTTCATAATGATAGAACAATAGGCATTAGAGGAATACTCGTAGACATCACTGAACGCAAGCAAGCAGAAAAAGCAATGTTCCATGCAAAACTTATGGCAGAAACTGCTAACCGTACCAAATCTGAATTCCTCGCAAACATGAGTCATGAGCTACGCACGCCTCTTAATTCTATCATCGGCTTCTCACAGTTGCTAAATAGCAATCCTTCCGGTAATCTGAATGAAAAGGAAACTAAATATTCATACAATATTATGGATAGTGGTAAACACTTGTTGGACCTTATCAATGACATTCTTGAGATCTCAAAGATCGAAAGTGGGAAAATAGAACTTGAATGTGAAAAGTTTAGTTTATCTTCCTTCCTTTGTGATGTGGAGAATATAATTAAACATATGGCATATACTAAGAACATTGAAATTTGTAATCAGTTTCGTTCTAAAAGTATTGAAGTGTATGCTGATAGATTAAGGATGAAACAAATATTGTATAATCTACTAAGTAATTCCTTGAAGTTCACACCTGAAAATGGTTGCATATAGATAAATGCTGTCAATTGCGATAATATGTTGGAGATATCTATATCGGATAATGGTATTGGTATTCCCGAAAATAAACACGATGAAATATTTGATACATTCAAACAGGTGGATTCTTCGATTGCCAGAAGTTATGGTGGCACTGGTCTTGGTCTTGCAATTGTCAAGAAATTTGTTGAAATGCATGGTGGCGAGATCTGGGTCGAAAGTGAAGTTGGAAAGGGAAGTACGTTCACATTTTCAATTCCAATGAATTCTGAAAATACATCTTTTTAATTGATCTTAATTCGAATGTGACTGTCTTTAGCAGACAGCATTTATTTTTTGTAAAGGAGACTAAATACCTAATTATATTCCTCAACACGCAGATCTCTAAAAAATGTGAATCTATTTATAGTCGAATAACAAGATTATTCATGGGGTTTGGTGGGCATGATCAAGAATTTGATTTAGTTATTACTTGATCAGTTTCTTCAATATACCCTATCTATAAAATCGAGGAGTGAATTTTAATGAGTGATGAAAATACTTCCAGCTTAACTACTGCTTTTGGAATTCCGGTGGGGGACGATCAGAACAGCCTCACGGCCGGAGAACGTGGTCCAGTTCTCATACAGGACGTTCACCTTTTGGAGAAACTTGGTCATTTTAACCGTGAACGCATCCCTGAGCGTGTTGTGCATGCAAAAGGTGCAGGTGCTGGCGGCTATTTTGAAGTGACTGCCGATGTGACCAAGTACACAAAAGCCAAATTCCTTTCTGAGATTGGTAAACGTACTGAAGTTTTTGCCCGCTTTTCCACTGTAGGTGGGGAAAAAGGTTCTGCCGATGCAGCAAGAGATCCACGTGGTTTTGCCATAAAGTTCTATACCGAAGATGGAAACCATGACCTTACTGGTAACAATACACCTGTGTTCTTCATTCGGGACCCTTTAAAGTTCCCTGATTTCATTCATACACAGAAGCGAAATCCTGCCACAAACTGCAAAGATCCAAACATGTTCTGGGACTTTCTGTCTCTTACTCCAGAATCAATTCATCAGGTCACGATCCTCTTTTCAGACAGGGGTACACCTGCAACCTTCCGCAACATGAACGGATACTCAAGTCACACTTACAAGTGGTACAATGATGATGGGGACTACTTCTGGGTGCAGTATCATTTCAAGACTGACCAAGGTACAAAGACCCTTACCCGCGAGGAAGCAGAGAAATTGAGCGTTACAGATCCTGACCATGCTACAAGAGACCTTTATGATGCTATTGATAGGGGAGATTATCCTTCCTGGACCCTTGAGATGCAGATAATGACTCCGGAACAGGCCGAAGAATATCGTTTTGATATCCTTGATATAACCAAGGTCTGGCCACATGGTGACTTCCCGACCATCAAGATCGGTAAAATGGTCCTTAACAGGAATCCTGCCAATTACTTTGCCGAAGTGGAGCAATCTGCCTTCAGTCCCGGTAATTTGGTACCAGGAATTGATATTTCTCCGGATAAGATGTTGCAGGCCAGGGTATTCTCTTATCATGACTCCCATGTTCACCGTCTGGGTCCCAACTACCATCAGATCCCTGTGAATGCTCCTAAGAATGCCCCAGAAACCAGCTATCAGCGTGATGGGTTCATGCGAATTGATGCCAATGGAGGCGGCGGACCAAATTACTGGCCTAACAGCTTTGGTGGTCCTGCACCAGACCCTGATGCTCTGAAGCCAGCATTCGAAGTATCCGGTAAAGCAGACCGTACGCCTTATGTTCACCCCAACGATGACTTTGTGCAGGCAGGTAACCTGTATCGTGACGTTATGGATGATCAGGCTCGTAAGAACCTTGTGGGTAATATCGTGTCCCATCTCTCAGGTGCACAAAAACGCATTCAACTCAGACAGACTGCTATATTCTTCAAAGCCGATCCAGATTATGGTGGCCGTGTGGCTGAAGGGTTGGGTCTGGATATAAAGGAAGTTGAGCGTCTCGCTAATATGACACAAGAAGAGCGTGCAAAAGCTACTGAAAAATAAAACCTCATTTAATGAAATTTTAATGTTCCACCGTAGAATTATAATAATCTGATCTTACAGTGGAATTTATATCATTTTTTTCATAGTTTATATCTAAATTTATATAGCTATTTATCTGATGTGTACATTTTTAGATATGTTAATTTGTTCGTGACATTCGTTGTTCAGCTTAGAGATCAGCCTTTTTCAGAGTTACCCAGAAAACACTGCCCTGACCTTCTGGATTGTTGCTTACTCCCACATCACCCTCATGTAGTTCCATGATCCTTTTCACGATTGCAAGGCCAAGACCTGTGCCCTTAATGTTGCCTTTGTTAACACGCTTGAACCTGTCAAATACCAAGGGCTTATCTTCATCTGCAATTCCTTCGCCTGAGTCGGTTATGCTTATTTTCCAGAATTCTCCTTGATTAGCAACATCAACTATTACTTTTGTTCTTTTCGGGCTATATTTTATAGCATTTGATAGAATATTTGCAAACACATCTTCTACCATGGGGTCAGCTTTCACAAAATAAGGCCCGTGAAGATCGAGTTCAATTGACATTTCTTTTTCATCTGCCTGTTTTTGAATATACATGGCAGATGATCTTAACATAAATTCCAGATCAAAAACCTTTAAAGTTATTTCATCTGATTCTTCCAGCATTGAGAACTTCGATGCTTCCTCTATCATTATTATCAATTTTGAGGTGACCTTTTTCAAGCATTTTATTTTAGTGACTTTATCAGGATCTTTTTCCGTTTCCAGTAACACACCAACATATCCATTTATAAAGCTTATAGGATTCATCAGATCATGACGCATAATATCAGCAAAAATGGTCTTAAGTTCATTCGAACGCTCAAGCTCTGCTGCATATTTTTTCAGCATATCCTCATCTTCTTTTCTCTTAGTGATATCACGGATCACTCCACCATAATAACGACCATGTTTTGAATTCCAGCTTGATAGTGAAAGTTCAATTGGTATCTCAGAACCATCTTTTTTCAATCCCTCTATCTGAACAGTTAGGCCAGTTATATCTGACCCATTGAATTTATTTTTGTGAGCTTCCCTATATCTTTCCGGGATAAATGTCAAAAGATGAGCACCTATTGTTTCATCCCTATCATAACCGAATATTGATTCAGCCCTTTTATTCCAGTAAACGATCTTTCCTTTGGAATTTACGATCATAACTGCATCATGTGCAGATTCGATAACGGATCTGAAGCGATCACTACTTTCCTTTACTATGAACTCGTTTTCAAATATGCTTTGAGCAGTTCTCTTCAACATAAAAAAGTAAAAGGAACACAATAATACGAAGAGTAAAATTGACCTTATTATTAACCGTTTCAAATTTTCAGCGAACAGGTTTCTTTCTGCTGTGATATCCTGTCTGATCAGCATGAAACCTACTTCATCGCCTGAAGCATCATTTAAGGTCATTGATGATGTATGCCATATAGTTTCATTATCTACTATTTCAAGAGAATTACCTTTCGTTATAGCTTCCTCTAATTCGATGGGCTGTTCAAAAGCAGTCGATAAAGGAACTGTGCCATAAATAATAACTTTTGAAGAATATCGGTCCCAATCTGCTTCACGGTCTAGTTTTAGCATCCCATTTTCCCAGTTATTTCTATCAAGAGAATCCTTGTAGATAAAAACGGTCAACTCAGCACCCGTATTTTCTGAGATAGAGTTGAGAATGTCCTCAATTTCTTTTCCAAGCTCAATGTAGCCGATCAATGTTCCATTAGAATACACAGGTTTTATAGCCCATAGGGTGAAAAATCCCAGTGAACCAAGTTCCAGTCCAGTAACAACATTCCCTGTTCTTTCAGCTTCAAGTAGAGTAAAACGTTCAATGGAACCTCCTCTCTTATCAGGCATATGGACCCTCAGCACATTCACCCTATCAGGACCCTGATAATAAAAATGGGATATATTATGGACCTGGGATAGTCTATCGTACAAATTCTGGGAATTTAATAAAAGCGTATCAGGATCTTGCTTTTCCAGAGCATCGATCAAAGGTTCATTTACAGCGATCCAATTCAATTCAGTAACCATTTTTGAAGATTGTTTCTCCAATGTTGTCTCATAATCATTCTGAACGAGATCGATTGTTTTTTGGATCCCCTCTTCTATTTGCTGATCCTGCTGCCACCATAGTAAAACTGAAAAGGAAGCGATCAATATCAATGCTGTAAGAAGTAATGGGATTAATAATTTCCATATAATTGGACTCGAAGATGGGACTTTGTCTAATGGTGATCTTTTTTTGTCACTTTCCTCGACTTCATTTCTATCACTTAAGACCATATTTTCCCATATACATAATTTGAAAGCTAATTAATATAAGTTGTATAATATATTATATAAATCATATGTATGCGAAAATTAGCCTTCTGTTCTGTGCAATACAAAGAATGTAGACGGCTTTTGTGTTTTTTAAAGCTTAATGTCTGGTTTTTTTCGCTTGAAGCTTATAAACAGGAAGCTAGTGAGAATAAATTAAAAACAAATCAAAAGTAGGATTTCCATTATCAGTGAATTGTTTGGGGTTTAATGGTAATTTTATCCAAGTAAAAAATAGAGCATTTAATAATAGTGCACTAGCTTAAAAGCAAATACATGAATTAATAGTTCTGTAGAGGTCCTCTACAATAAAAAAGAAATGAGAGAGAAGTTATAACTCTTCTCCCAGCCATTCGTTTACCTTTTCAGGATTATTCTCTATCCATTTTGCTGCTGCATCCTCAGGAGCCATTCCATTCTCCATATCACTCATCACTGACTGTATATCTTCATGGGTCCAGTGGAATCTTGTGAGTACATCATAGACCTCTGGCATATCTTCTTCAAGGCCTATACGGGCAAGGGTCTCTACATTATCTGCTTGACCAAAGGCTCCTTCTGGATCATCAAGGTACTTCAAGTCCCAGCGATCAAATGACCAATGTGGTGACCAGAGTGTAACAACGATGGGTTCTTCATCATCAATAGCTTTTCGAAGCTGTGCGTTCATGCCTGCGGTACTGCTTGAGACCAGTTTGTAATCCAGACCATAGGCTTCGATAGCATTTTCGGTGTTCTGCATGATACCTGCCCCAGGGTCGATACCGATGATCTCTCCGTCAAACATTTCCTTGTTGTCGTTGAGTTCTGCTATAGAGTCTATCTCTACATATGCTGGTACAACAAGTCCCAGAGGTGTGTTCTCAAGGTTTTTTCTGACACTGACTAACTGGTCTCCATACTGATTCCAGTAGTTTTCCTGTGTCACGGGTAACCATGCGGATGTTGTGAAATCGAAATCTCCCTGTGCGACTCCCAGATAAAGGGCGCCTGCATCCACTGCAATGATCTCAACATCATAGCCCTTTTTCTCAAGAACCTGCTCGATCACATTCGTGCTTGCTATTTCGCCGTCCCATAGAACATATCCTACAGTTACTTCCTTTGATTCAGTTCCATCTTCCTGCTGGACACATCCTGCACCAACAAGGCTTATTGCAATTAGCAATACCAGCAATAACGATTTTATTTTTCCATTCATTATATCACAAACACTAATTTTTTTTATTTATGGGTAATATGCGGTATTTCCGCAATAAAAAGTAAAGAAGTGTGCATCTCATTTTGGTGTGAGATGCTGCGTGAACCTGTCAAGTATGATCGCAATGATCACAATTCCAAGTCCTGCTTCAAATCCCTGGCCTATATCTACTCTCTGAATTCCGATGAGTACCTGATATCCCAGACCTCTTGCACCGATCATGGCAGCTATTACAACCATTGAAAGGGAAAGCATTATGCACTGATTTACACCGGCCATTATGCTTGGCAGAGCAGTTGGAAGTTCCACCTTGGTCAGTTTCTGCCAGGGTGTTGATCCAAATGCGTCTGCGACCTCAGTAAGTTCCTTAGGCACCTGCTGAATTCCCAGGGTGGTAAGTCTGATCGCAGGAGGCATTGCAAAAACAATCGTTGCAACAAGTCCCGGAACATTTCCAAGCCCAAAGAATATGACTGCAGGTATAAGGTAGACAAACGATGGCATCGTCTGCATCAGGTCAAGCAGCGGTTTGATCACGTGGTATGCAAATTCATTCTTTGCTGAAACGATTCCCAATGGTATTGCGATAAGCAATGCAAGGGATGCCGATGTGAGTACAAGGGATATAGTCTCCATGGATAGTACCCATAGTCCCATGTTCTCTATCAGGAGCAAGCCAAATGTACTTCCTATCGCAAGTTTTAGATCCTTCTTGCCGATGAAATATGCAGCGATACCAATTATCAATGCAAATACAATGGGAGGAAATAAGAGCAGGGTATCATTAAGGCCGGATATTATGTAATCCGTTACATCGCTAAATATATCCAGCAATATTCCAAAATCATCTTCGATCCAATTGACCACTTTTTCCATACCCTCGCCTATCGGTATTTTTGGTATAGCCATTGATCACACCTCCTCGATCGTAAGTGCACCAAGTACACTTCCCCTTACAATTACTCCAAGGAGTTTTCCATCATCCTTTGTAACTGCAATAGGTGAACTGTTTTCTATTATCGGTATAAGTTCGTTCAAAGGTGTATCTGGGTTAGTAGCTGTGACATCGCTTGTCATGACGTCCTTTATGGTCTTCCCAGCCTTTGAACCACTCACTGCATCATCAACTGAAACTATGCCTTTCAGATGCTTCTCTCTGTTCACGACAAATATGGATGATATGCCATGTTCTCTCATCAACTGCAGGGCTACCTTTGGACTGGAGTTAATTGATATCACGGGATCGGCACGTTTCATGACCGTTTCTGCAGTGAGTATTTTTGTCCTGTCCACGCCTGCCACGAACTTCGATACATAATCATCTGCAGGTTCTGTAAGGATATTTTCTGCAGTGCCGATCTGGGCTATCTGGCCATCATGCATGATCATGATCCTATCGCCCAGTTTTAGGGCCTCATCGAGATCATGGGATACGAAAACGATCGTTTTCTGCATCTTCTCTTCCAGTGCGAGCAATTCGTCCTGCATCTCGCTTCGTATAAGGGGATCAAGAGCACTGAAGGCTTCATCCATCAGCAGGATGTCAGGATCAGTTGCAAGGGCCCTCGCAAGTCCGACCCTCTGCTGCATCCCTCCACTGAGCTGGGATGTTTTGCTATCTTCATAGCCCTTAAGGCCAACTGTCTCGATAGCTTCCTTTCCTTTAACATCTCTTTCTTCTTTTGATATGCCCTGTATCTCAAGACCGTATGCAACGTTATCAAGGACAGTTCTGTGAGGAATGAGTGCAAAATTCTGAAAGACCATGCCCATTTTTTTCCTGCGTATCTCTCGCAGTTTTTCAGAATCTGCTGTGGCCACATCCTCACCATCGAGAATTATGTTTCCGGCAGTTGGTTCTATAAGGCGGTTTATACATCGCAAAAGAGTGGATTTTCCTGAGCCGGAAAGGCCCATTATTACAAAAATCTCACCTTCATATATATCAAAATTGACGTTATAAAGTCCAACGTTCTGTCCGGTCCTTTCAAAAATTTCACTTTTTGATAATCCGGTTTCGATAAGAGAAAGTGCTTTCTTGGGTTTTTTCCCAAATATTTTAGTTAGGTTTCGTACTTCAATTTTTTTTTCCTACTTAATATTAAAATCTCCAGTTAACATTGGATACTAGCCCAACGCTGGGTAAAACAGATTTTAGGTTTAAATTAGAGTAGCTCTAATCAGTGAAACCATGTGTTATAGTATTTGTGGCTTAAATTTGGTTGGATATTTTTAATAGAATCTGATAGATAGTGAACAAATACATTTATAATCCGTGATAAATAGAGGTCTGATCATTTCATCTGAGATTCCATTGTCATGCAGTAAGAGTTGTTTTCCTACTGTAGACAATGGTTGTATTACTGATCATTTGAGTTTAATTTCATGGATAGCTGTTGTAGTAGATGACACTTGCAAGTCGTTGTTGTCAAGTGCAAGAATATATCTTTCAACTATTCAAGGCATCAATTTGTGAGCAATTGAACCAACTACAGGGATGTCGATAGTATCACCTTCTATGACCGGTGCACCGTATGTCTCTTTCTTCTTGATATCGTGAATGTCTGCTGCCGTAAGAATTCAATAATTATATAAATATTTAATAACAAAAAGTCCCTTGTATATGTTTGTACCAGATACACAACTTAATGGACGAAGACACGTGTTCATTATCTGTAATTGATGATGTAAAGCGAGATCCACTCCGTTCTATATGTTAAATGGATAAAGGGATGAAATGAAATATTCAAAGACCGTCCAGAAAGGGCTGGACTATATTGCAACAATATGTGCAACTGAATTATCTCCACTTGAGATCAGAACATTGTTGTCCAAAACAGTGACAAAGAACTATGATGTAGTGCACGATGTAATGGAAGCCGCCAGAACGGAAGGACTTGTTGAGAAGAGGGATGGCACTTACCATTTCTGTCATGAATCACATGCCCTGGAATTCTACAAACCTAAAATAGTTTTCAAAAAAGAAAGCAGTAAATGTCGATGTTGTGGCAGGTCCATGAATGAATGCTGGTATATCGAACTAAAGTCTGGAATAATTGGTCCATACGGTTCTAAATGTGTCAGAAAGCTGTACCTCGAACATTTATTTGAAGATGAATGATCTTCAATTATTTTTAAGTGGGTCTAAATTGATTCCATGTCACCTTTTTTTGTGAAGGCTTTGCTATACACAATGGATGGTCATTAATGGGTCAGATTCGAAGTTCATAATCGTTGGTGCAAGGAGACCACCCATTTCAATCTCGCATCAAATCGAAGATTTAATGGGAGTTTAATTTCATGGAAAACATCCAGATCAATCTGGATGTCTTGCAGTGTAACTGCAAAATGAAACAGGTGGATGAATTGCACCGTCCCTCCTTGTGTCGTTATTTTTTTAAAGTTTCGAATGTAATATATGAATATGGATAGAACCATCAAACTCAAGCTGGAGATGCCGAATGAAGGCAAAGAAAATCTCAAGCAGACAGTTGTACTTTTCAACCACGTTTTCAACGAGGTTGCGTCGTATGGTTTTAATAATCATACACATAGCAAGGTATCTATCCATCACGCTACTTACAAAGACATTAGAGAACTGCACCCTGAACTCCCGTCTTCGCTGGTACAAGGTGCTCGTGATGTTGCGTGTGAAGCTCTCAAAGGTGTTAAGCTTAAGAGGCTTCCACAAAGTCATCTTTTTTCTGCAATCAGATACAACAAGAGAGTTATCCGTATTGTTTTCGAACATGGGTATGCTACAGTTGCATCGGT
Source organism: Methanococcoides alaskense (assembly GCF_027594145.1). GTDB lineage: Archaea > Halobacteriota > Methanosarcinia > Methanosarcinales > Methanosarcinaceae > Methanococcoides > Methanococcoides alaskense. The sequence continues at coordinate 353,298 of NZ_JAQFFK010000001.1, forward strand.
CAATGGCAGAGTTAAGGTTTGTTTTACAATCCCCAAATACTATGAACAGTATCTCGGATGGGAAATTCGAAGTTCTGCTCTGAATTATGATAGCAGAAACGATTTGTTCTATCTGCATGTAACACTTCGAGCAGAATCTCCTAAACCATCTGGTAATACTGTTCTTGGTATTGATCGAGGAATTGTTAATGTCGCAGTTTGTTCCAATAATGTCTTTTTCAATGACAGCGGGGTCAAGAATACAAGAGCTAAATATGCATATCTGAGGAAGGAAATTCAGTCCAAAGGCACCAAATCTGCTAAACGTCTTCTTAAGAAGATCAGCGGAAGGGAAAGACGGTTTGTGACTGATGTTAACCATCATATTGCCAAAGAAATTGTCAATATGCCCTTTGATGTGTTTGCTCTTGAAGATCTTACAAGTATCAGAGTCCAGAAACGCAGAGGAAAGAACTTTAACAGGAAACTCAACAATTGGAGTTTCTACCAACTTGAACAGTTTATCCGCTATAAAGCGGAAGCTCTGGGCAAGTAGGTTGTCTCGGTTGATCCCAGATTCTCTAGTCAGAAGTGTTCCAAATGTGGACACACTTACAAAGGGAATCGGGATGGTAGTTCTTACCGTTGTCGTAGTTGTGGATTCCAGATACATGCTGACCTCAATGCTGCTCGAAACATAGCTCAGGCGGGTATATCCTGCCTGAGTAGGCTGTCTGTCAATCAGCCGAATGTAGGGATGAGTGCTGTACAGGGTACAGCGCAGTGATTTACTTACAAGCCACCCATTTCAATGGGTGGTAATTGACTAAACTTTAAGTAGAAATAGCAAAATATTCTTAATTATTAGTAAGTGGGGAATTAAGTGGATACATATACGATCGTAGAGATCATCTTAAGATCAATTGCCAGCTTATTCACGATAGTGGGAACGATCTTAATAACATATGGTGGCTTTAGATCAACTTATAAGCTGATCATGCTTGAGATATTTAAGAAACCATATGAATATAATGAGATCCGAAGAGATCTAACTAATAGAATAATATTCGGACTCGAGTTTTACATAGCAGCTGACATTCTTGAGACGGTGTTAGCTCCCACAACTGAAGAACTTCTACTTTTGGGTGCAGTCGTAGGTATCAGGACTGTTTTGGGATATTTTTTGGGCAAAGAAGCAAAAGAGTACCCTTTGGATTAAATCAATAGAATGTTTTCAAAACAATGAAATGAAATGAGATTCTGAATCTTCTTTGATCTGATGATCCTACCAACAATAGCATATACCTAAGTTGTTAATGAAAAATGGGTATTATAGTTAAAAGGTGATAACATGAGTTTTAAAAATATTTTAAAAGGGGAATACACGGAAGCTGAGAATGTGATGCTTGAAAAGCATGTTCCAACTATCGTTATCCTAAGTGGTCATGGTGGAGATGGAAATGACTTCGTTCGGGTTATCGTGGGCAAAGAGGTTGCGCATCCAAACACAATTGAACACCATATCGCATGGATAGAACTCTATGGTGTGAAACAGACAGGAGAGTCAGTAGATCTTGGCAGGATGGTCCTGAGTCCAGGTAACACTAGACCAGACGTTAGCTTCAAGATCGAACATATCGAGGAATTTAAGTCATTCTGTGCACTTGAATACTGTAACATTCATGGTGTATGGGAAGGAAGTCTGGACATAGCTGATATCTGATCAAGTCCAGTTTCATAGCAAAAGTTATTTTGTTGATTTTTCAGGATGACCCTTGATAAATGTAAGATAATTTACATTTATTATTCTTCATTTTAATACTTTTTTTAGATGAAGTCGAAAACCTTTTCTATAAGTAATTTGATTTATAACTTCCACAATAATATCACTGGGGATTAAAAAAGAATGCTACACTTCGAACTACGCAGACATTTTCTACTAATTTTCATCATTCTTTGTTTAACTGCCCTTATATACAGCAATCTTCCTCTTGATAGTGACCCAATGAACATCTCCGTACAACAGGAAAACCAAACGATCGAGGATATCCTGTTCGATGAAATATCCCTGGCACTTGATGGTTCTGAGGTCCGTATAACCGGAGTGAACTATTATGAAAATATCAATTCTATTGTTATCGGATTTGAAAAAAAGTGGTTTTATACTAATCCTGATCTAAAAGAATGTATGGTTGATTCTGTTCTCACAGCCACTTCAGCAATAATCACACATTCGGAAGATTTAGCCGGTAAAAAGATCGTTTTCACTGGAAGTGCAATAAAGCGGAATGGAATGGGGGATCAGAATATGGTGAAGATATTCCAGACCGAAATAGCATTTGATGATGCTCTTTATGTTGATTGGGAGGAGTTCAACGGTCATGGGGGAGAAAAGGAGCTTAAGAATGCAAGTTTCGAATATGTGTGGTGGCACTCTGATCTTTCAACTGGAACATAAGATATGAAGTTGTCTTTCTGACATTTTAAATTGATCATAAAAATAGGGTCAATTTAATATCTTATTTTATACTGCATCAATGATAATCATCCCTACCAATTTCACTTACCCAGATGTTCTCTGTGACATCTCTTTAATTTAATTAGCATCTTACCCACAAAAATTCGGATCTTATTTTTGATCAGTGAATCTGTTCATTCCAACGAATTTGAAGACCATCACTCCAAATAGACTGGTTACAATGAGAAAAAGAACTCTTTCTGAAATTGAAAATGGTGTAAAGTTCGTCAAGAGCGTACCGGTTACCAAAGTGTTGTGAATTTTTACAAATGTACCCAAAGCAAAGTAAGATAATATTATAGTCCCAAATATAGAATATTCAATTTTCATGTACGGTACCCCCATCAATAACTTCATGTATATTATTATCCAATTGATAACTTCAACATGCCACACAACAGTCCCTAAAATTTGTCTAATGCATTATAAACATTTCGATTTTATATTGTTCGATATTTTCCTGAAATTCTGACCAGTTAAAAATTAATAGTCTTTGATCTTGAAAGATAAATTATATATCTTATCGAGCGCAATTTCACACCGTTAACAACTATTCAAAACCTTTATGTTGAATATGTTTTAAGTCTATACCGTAATTAATATCGATAGACGTAAGTATTAGACATGTATTCTGATTTGCAAAGCGGTCTATATTTATTATCTGTTAACAATCTACGAAGTCTGGAAATTCTTATACTTCAATATGAAAAAGAGATCTCTTCAAAACGATCGGAGGAAATATGCTCGAGATAAAAGATCTTACAGTAGAGATTGGCGGAAGGATAATCCTTAACAAGGTCAATCTCAAAGTGGAACAGGGCAGCACGACTGTCCTTTTTGGCCCAAATGGTGCCGGCAAATCTGCCCTTCTCATGACGCTTATGGGATTTAGCGGTTATGATATTGTAGGTGGGCAGATACTGTTCAAGGGAGAAGATATCACCCATCTTTCAGTAAATGAAAGGGCTGAGCGTGGTCTTGGGATCATGACGCAGAGACCACCCAACCTTACCGGTGTAAAACTTAAGGATCTGGTTCAGGTCATAAACAATGATCACAGCCTTGACACAGAAGCTGCTTCTAAGAAGCTGGATATGGAACGCTTCATGGACAGGGATGTTAATGTCGGTTTTTCCGGTGGTGAGATCAAAAGGTCTGAACTGTTGCAGCTTTCCGCACAGAACCCATGCCTTTACCTGCTCGATGAACCGGAATCCGGTGTGGATCTTGTGAGTATTGAAAAGATCGGAACGACCATCGATGAGATGCTCTCAAGCAGATCGAAATGTTCCGTCGACCATCGCAAGAGAGGAAATTCCGCACTTATTATAACACATACAGGTCAGGTTCTCGATTACGTTGAACCGGATGTGGGATACATACTCTGCAATGGTACTGTCATGTGCAGAGGCAATCCACGTGAAATGCTCAAGGAAATAAAAGCACAGGGATATCAGGAGTGTATAGAATGCAAAGTGGGACATCTCTAAAGGAAAGGGCTGAGAAGGCCATTGAAAAATCTGCAATGTACGGAGAGGATTACGACCTTAACGAATTCGAGGTTGCTGCAAAGGAAGTGCCACAAACAGAGGATCTTGAGGACCTTGATGATGAGTTCAAGCAAACACTTCTGAACGTTGGTGTGTTGACTGATGATAAGGAACGCTCAGGCAGTTTCCTGATGGTTGATAACGCAGTTTCCCACTCTTCACTTAAGGATCCCAACATTGAGTTGATGTCACTTCATGAAGCCATGGAAAAGCATGATTGGCTCAAGGATTATTCCTGGAAGCTTGTTGCGGTGGATGCTGACAAGTACACCGCAAAGAGCTATCTTGAAAATGCTAACGGATATTTTATCCGTGCACCTGCCGGACAAAAAAGCTCCATGCCTGTACAGACCTGTCTTGTGATGGGTCATAAGGACATTGCACAGACCGTTCATAACATCCTTATCGTGGAAGAGGATGCAAAGCTTGATGTTATTACTGGATGTACCACCAAAAAAGGTGTTGAAAGAGCAATGCATCTTGGTATCTCTGAAATATATGTCAAGAAGGGTGGTGTTCTGAACTTTACCATGATACACAACTGGGCGGATGATGTCAGTGTCAGACCAAGGACAGTTATCCATCTGGAAGAAGGGGCATCGTTCGTTAATAATTACATCCTTTTAAAGCCCGTAAGGTCCATTCAGTCCTATCCGACTGCAATACTTGATGGTGAAGGAGCATTTGCAAGGTTCCATACCATAGCCGTTGCTCATCCTGGCTCAGAGCTTGACCTTGGCAGCAGGGTTCTGTTCAATGCACCAAACACAAAGGCTGAGCTGATCTCAAGGACCATCACAACAGGTGGTAAGGTCATCGCAAGAGGTGAAATGGTGGCAAATAAACCGCATTGTAAAGGTCATCTCGAATGTCATGGTCTTGTCCTTAAGGATGGAGGTACACAGCTTGCCATTCCGGTCCTTGAAGCAAACGTAGCAGATGTGGAACTTACTCACGAAGCCGCTGTTGGAAGGATCGCCAGAGAACAGGTCGAATACCTGATGGCACGCGGTCTTTCAGAAGAAGATGCAGTGGGAATGATCGTCCGTGGTTTCCTCGACGTTGGTATTACAGGTCTTCCTGAAGAGCTGGCAAAGGATATCGATGACACTATTGCACAGATCGGGAAGGAGGCTGTTTAATAAGCAGCCAGTTTCTTTTTATTTATATGTTGGCTCTTCAAGAGTCTTTCATTCTTTTTTTTCTGATCCTTTGAAATTATCGCTGAAATGAATTGAACTCTTTTTATTATTTTTAAGCAATTGATGAATTTTTGGTTGATGCATAGTGAAAATGAATTACTAACAACCAAATGTATAAATATTCTAAAGTTCACTTTGTAAAGGGGTATAATATGAATTGGAAAATTCTACTTGCAACATTTGTTGCTTTAGCTGTTATCCTTAGTGGATGTACAGAACCTGCTTCTGATGATACAGAAGTAGAGAAGGGAACTGTGGTCATAGGTTCAAAGTTGTTCCAGGAGTCATACATTCTGGCTCACATGGTCGGTATAATGCTTGAAGAAGCAGGATATGAGGTTGATGTGAAGGAAGGCCTTGGAGGCACTTTCGTAAACTATGAGGGTCTGAAACAGGGCAGTGTGGATGTATATGTTGAATATACTGGTACTGTATACAGCCAGATACTTGAAGAGCCTGCTCTTGAAGTGTGGGACCCTGAAGTCGTTTACCAGAAAGCCGAAGAAGGTCTGAAGGAAGATGGAGTACTGGTCATAAGCGATCTTGGTTTTGAAGATGCCTATGCACTTGCAGTAAAAAAACAGTGGGCAGAAGAGAACAATGTTGTTGTTATCAGTGATCTTGAAACCTATGCACCTGGTCTGATAATCGGTACTGATCCTGAGTTTGCACTTCGTGAAGATGGTCTTCCACGCATAAGCACTCTCTATGGATTTGAGTTCAAAGAGGTAAAGCCAACAGTTGCTACACTCATGTATGAGGCGATCAAACTCGATGAGGTAGATGTCATCTCAGCTTATACTACAGATACAAGGAACGAGTTATTCGATCTTACGATCCTGGAAGACGACATGAACGCATTACCACCATACGATGCGATCGTTGTAATGTCTGCTGAATTTGCAGAAGTAAATCCGGATGCTGTTACGGCTCTTGAGAAGCTGGATGGTCAGATAGACACAGAGACCATGAGAGGTCTTAACTACCAGTTCGATGTCGATAAGCGTGAAGCTGAGGACATTGCAAGGGACTTTTTAATAGAGACTGGATTGATCGAGGGGTAATCCCCATCGATTCATTTAGTTCACGTTCATCTTTATTTTTTTATAGCTGAAAAACAGCTCTTAAAGTGAGATCTATTATGCCATCCAAAAGGTTATTCGACAGGATCGATTCGATACAGCTTCGCGGTGTGACGAAGAAATATGATGACAGGTTTGCTATCAATGATGTTTCTATTGATATTGAAGGTGGGGAGCTGGTCATTTTCATAGGCCCCAGTGGGTCCGGGAAGACCACAACACTCCGTATGATCAATCGTTTGATAGAACCCGATTCAGGGACTATTCTCATCAATGACCAGAATGTCATGGAACTTGAGCCGGTTGCCCTTCGCAGGAACATAGGTTATGTCATACAGAGCATCGGTCTTTTCCCTCACATGACCATTGCCGAGAATATTGGTCTCGTAGCTAAGCTGGAAGGCTGGAATGAGAAAAAGATCAAAGACAGGGTAAAATACCTCCTTGATTTTGTTTCCCTTCCGTCTGAGATGTTCATGGATAGGTATCCTCATCAGCTAAGCGGTGGACAACAGCAAAGAGTTGGACTCGCAAGGGCACTTTTGATGGACCCTCCTCTTTTGCTCATGGACGAACCCTTCGGTGCACTTGACCCGATCTTAAGGAAACAACTTCAGGAAGAGTTCTACCAGATAAGGGAAAAACTGGGGAAGACCATAATATTCGTGACACATGATATCGAAGAAGCTTTCAAGCTCGGTGACAGGATCGCGATAATGGACGATGCGAAACTTGTTCAGATAGGCACTGCTGAAGAATTGATATTCCATCCTGTAAACGAGATGGTGGCAAGCATTGTGGATTCCGGTAAGAAGTTCAAGCACCTTGATACATTGAAAATAAAGGACCTTATATCCCCTCTTGAGTGCATGTATGTCCACGATGGATCCCTTGATATTGAGAGTGCTATCAGTTCCATGATAGAGAAGAACATAGAGATCGCTGTGGTTTCTAATGGTTCGGGTCCGCTGGGTATTGTAAAGCTTATTGATCTATTGCGTATGGAGGATAAGGACAGCAAGATAGCAGATCATGTTGTTGAGATCCCTTCATTTTCCAGAAATGAACTGCTTTCATCCTCACTGAAAATAATGCAGAAGAATGGTCATTCGATGGCCTTTGTCATGACCGATGAAAAACTAAGCGGATTCCTGTTTCCAAATGATGCTTTCAGTCAGGTAATTGGATAAGGAGCATAAAGGGGTTGATTCTCTGTTATTGTCTGATCTTATTGAAGTCTGGGAAACGAACTCATTGACATTACGTACGATCGAGCATCTGACGATGTTCGGCATTGCCATAGTTCTGGCTTCCATCATAGGTGTCTTTCTTGGCTTGTTCCTTTACTCCAGACCAAAGATAGCACATCCCATGCTCAATCTTTTAAATCTTGTAGAGACCATACCCGATATTCCATTATTGGTTCTGCTATTGCCTATATTTGGTCTTGGAAAAGAACCTACCATTGTGGCATCAGTACTCTATTCCCTTTTACCCATTACACGAAATACCTATACCGGTCTTAAAGAAGTGGATCTCAAATATGTTGATATCGCACGTGCAATGGGACTATCCGAAAAGGATATTTTGTTCAAGGTCAGGATACCTCTTTCTTTACCTATGATCGTCGGAGGTTTGCGTATAGCTCTTGTTTTTACCATGGGTGTTGTAACACTTGGTGGCCTGATTGCTGCAGGTGGACTGGGTGCAGCTCTCATTGCCGGGATCCAGCTCTATAAGATAAACACGATCCTGGTAGTCGGTTTCTGGACAGGTTTGCTCGCTGTCATCTTTGACGGGCTTGCCGGAATGATTGAGAAACGCCTTCAGAGGAGGTATGGTATATGGTAACTCTTGAGTCGATACTCAGCCATACTGCTGACCACCTGGTATTGGTGGTTATGACACTGATCATAAGCATTTGCATATCCATGCCTCTTGCATTTGGTTCACTTTACAACAAGCGCTTTGGTTATGTGGTGACCAAGTTTGCAAATCTTGCACAGGCGGTCCCAAGTTTTGCAGTTGTTGCTCTCGTTGTCCCTCTTATGGGAATTGGCTTCTATCCTGCCGTGGTGGCGATATTGCTGCGTGCTTTGCTTCCTATAATTAAGAACACTTATATCGGGCTTTCAACGGTCGATCCGTCAATGCTTGATTATGCGGACGGTATCGGGCTGAACGAGTGGCAGATACTTCGCTATGTTCGCCTGCCAAATGCTTATCCCGCTATCTTTGCAGGTATTAAGTTCGCTTTCATCCTCATCAACAGCATTGCTATTCTAACGGCGTATATTGGAAGTGGTGGCCTTGGAGAGCTAATATTCCAGGGACTTGTTGCATTCAATAATGAGAAGATCCTCGCAGGTGCTATTCCGGCTATTCTGATAGCGATAGCATTTGATATTATATTTACCAGAATAGAAAGAAAGCTCACACCGCATTACAGAAAATGAGCTTTTAAGATAATCCTTTACTGGCTCTGTAGAAAACCTACCAAAATCAACATATATAAGCTGGAATTGGAATTATATTCCAACATCATATAACACATTCCATATTTTTTTCAAATTTAATTAGTGTCCGAATATCGAGGATTTCTACAGAGCCTCAATTCTGACAACTCTTAAATGAAAAGAATATAATCATTTTTTAATATAAAATTAGTTACACCAGAAAGTTTATTTTAGATAAAGATAGACCAATCATATTGAAAATAATTTGGGGGTAATTGGATTATGAAAGCCTTAGGCGTACTTTTAGTTAGTATTATGTTATTATCAATAGTAATTGTATCTCCTGCCCTTGCACAGATGGGACAGAGCAATATGATGGGGGAAATGCGTGGTGAACAATTTGGACATATGGATAATAGATTTACGGGATTCGAAGAGAATACCCTCTTGCAGATATCCAACATGTTCGGTGTTCCAGTGGAGAATATCATTTTTGATATGGGACTTCCAGAAAACACTGACCCAAGTCTGACAATTGGTGAAATTGAAGCTGAATATGGAGTGTCAGGTGATCTGGTTGCCAATTATATGGTATTGCATATGGGCAACATGCCTACATCTGTAAATTCAAGAGGATTTGTCGAGATGAGGCAGCAGGCCATGCAGGGAATAAGGCATCAGGGAATGACACAAGGGCTTAATTTCATGATGCAGGGTCACTCAGCATTTGGAAATTATACAACATTCACTTTTGACGAGTCCGGGGAGATATTCAATTTCGCCTTATCTGGTGATGTTATTTTTGATTCTATCAAAGTCTCTGATTTTGATTATATATCCCAGAATATTCGGGGTTCGAACGCTGCATACATTGGAAGTTCAAGTCTGATCAATATTCATGACAACCCAATGGCAACCATGCAGGTCAGAGCAATGGATGATAAAACGGTCGTTTTCGATCTGGCAGATGGTGTTGAAGCAAGCATAGACAACGAGGAATTAAATGGAGCAACTATCATAAAGATCACCAAGAACAACTTTCAAGGATTCCTGATAGCAAGTCCTGATTTCATGAACAGTGATCAACAAATATCCGATATTGATATTAGTCTCACAGATGAGGCCATAAATGTGGATCTTGTTGAGAACAGCCTCGTAATGTTCAGAGCTACAACAATGTCCCCTCAGTTTCATCAGACCATGTTCCAATATTCAAGTCAATCATTGGGAATGCATCAAATGATCAATAATGGGATCGCTATGGGACGGGTAGGTGCAGAGATAACTATGCATGATGGCGGAACCTCGATGTCCTTCCTGAACTACACACCAGTTAATGTCCAGGTAAGAGAGGCCAGACAAAACCGCCTGGTATTGGGAGTATCATCAGAGCTTAAAGAGGGACAGGTAATTGCCATACACATGGATGAAAGAACCATGGACTTCACCGAATCAGACCGTCTCAGATTACGGTATGATGGAGTTCCACTAAGCTGCACAAATAACATTGATGAGCTTTTCGAAGGTGGAGATCAGCCGCTTTGCTACTACTTGCAGGAAAATGATACAGCCTCCATGCTCGTGCACATGCCAGAGTTTTCAGAACATGAGATCATAATTGAACTGGAACCTGAATCAGAATCTGCTGAAAATGAAACTGAAATTGCTGATGAAACTGAGGATGCTGAACCCATACCAGCATTTGAGGTATTATTTGCAGTAACTGCTTTAGGAGCTGCATACAGCCTGAAGCGTAGATTATAATGTTAATGTGCCGAACATATGAGGATCCTGGAATTCCAGGTTGAATTTCGATCCTCATTCATTTACACATCCTCTTCTGCTCTTTCCTTAATTGTTTATCATAATAAGCAGAACACCCCGCGTAAGCTAGGGGATGAATGCGTACTGACATGATGATAACCGTTGTTTAACACACATCATGAGCAGTGTTAAGTTGTATGGGGACAAGTATGTTAAAGGCTTTCAAGTATAGAATATATCCTACAAAAGAACAGGAAGAGATGTTTTTTCAACATTTCGGTTCATGCAGGTTCATCTATAATTGGGCTTTGGATAACAAGATTAAATCTTATCAAACGGAGGGCAAGTCAACATCAAGGTTCACGTTGAACAAAATGTTGACCGAGTTAAAGGTAGAACATGAATGGTTGAAGGATGTAAATTCTCAATCGCTACAAGGTGCTACCCTTAATCTTGAAAATGCTTATACAAAGTTTTTCAGGGAAAAGACTGGATTTCCTAAATTTAAATCGAAGAAGAACCCTGTACAATCGTTTTCTGTACCACAATTCTATAAGGTGGACTTTGATGATAATAAAGTATATCTTCCAAAGATAGGGTTTGTCAAGACTATTTTACATCGTAAATTTACAGGTATCGGAAAGACTGCTACGGTTTCCAGAACATCTACTGGAAAATACTATCAGCATTCTTGTTGATGATGGTAAAGAAGTGCCTGTTAAATCCTCTTTCGATGAAAGTACAACAGTTGGCGTTGATGTGGGGATTAAGGATTTCGCTGTTATCTCCAATGGTGAAAAAGTCGAGAATCCTAAGTATCTTAAAAACTCTATGCAACGCCTGAATGTGCTACATCGAAGGATGAGCAAGAAACAAAAAGGTTCAAAGAATAGGACAAAAGCTAAACTTGCATTATCAAAACTCCATGAGAAAGTCAGCAACCAGAGAAATGATTTCCAACACAAACTCTCTTCTAAACTATTAAGCGAGAACCAAGCTATAGCGTTGGAAACATTGAATGTTGAAGGGATGATGAAAAATCACAACCTTGCTCAACATATTGCAGATGCTTCGTGGAGTTCCTTTGTATCCATGCTCGAATATAAGGCAGAATGGTGTGGAAAGACCGTTCTCCGCATCGGACAATTCGAACCATCAACTAAAATCTGTAACGTGTGCGGTCACTACAAAAATGACATGACACTTGCGGTTAGAGAATGGGAATGTCCCGAATGCAATTCGATTCATGATAGAGATATTAACGCCGCTATCAACATTAAGAAATTTGCACTTAATAAACAGAACTTAATTAGAATTTGAAGCACCTTCGGAACGAGGGGAAGAGCCTGTGAAGTTGCGTTCGATGGAACGAGCTATGAAACAGGAAGTTCCATGCGTAAGCGTGGAGTAGTTCACGTTAAATAGCATATATCAAGGAGGCAAATATTATGGATGGAATTACAGGATATTATGGCGGTCATATGGCTTCTGTAGAAATCCTCTAATAAACCAAACACACAATCTTGACATACCTGTCAAGAATGTCAAATTATGTACACTTGTGGAGTGTAACTGTTTATACCTGACATTTTAGTGTACGTTTGTCTGACTTCCAGAACTGCCACCACTTGTTAAGATTGCCTGATTGATCTATCATGAATTGTTACGAAAGGGCAAATACTATTAAGATTATTTCACAAATGTGTCTAAAATTGGCTCTGTAGAAACCTGCCAAAATCAACATCTATAAGCTGGAATTGGAATTATATTCCAACATAATATAACACATCCCATAATATTTTAAAATTGAATTATTGTCCGAATATCGAAGATCTCTACAGAATCCCTGTCCTGAGATTTTAAGTACCATCAAGTGTTGTTACGGATGGTTTTCATTAATGGATATGTCAGGAATTATCAAGATTATCAGTTCTTCACGTGGCTATGAAGGTCAGATCGTTCACGTAGAGAATATTTTGCCACGGGATGCGGAATTTGGTTCGGTCGAACTTAAACCTTTGATACAATATGCTCTTGCTGAGAAGGGGATCAAAGAACTTTATACTCATCAGGCTGATGCTATAAAGGAGGTGCTGGACGGTAAGGATGTCGTGCTTTCCACCAGTACTGCCAGCGGGAAATCGTTGTGCTATATGCTTCCTATCTTTGAGACATTGATGGAGGATCCTAATGCCACTGCCCTTTATATTTCTCCTTTGAACGCTCTTGTGAACGACCAGCTTGAGAGCTTTGAGAAGTTCAGGGATTCCATGGGACTTGACCTCAATATTAACAAGTTCATCGGAACAATGCCCCCTGAGGAGAAATCCGCAGTGAAGTATGGGAATCCGCGTATCCTTTTTACAAATCCTGAAATGGTGCATCTGAGCTTTTTGCAGTGGAAGCAGCAGTGGAAGAAGTTCCTGTCGAACCTTAAATATATAGTTCTTGATGAGAGCCATACGTATAGCGGTGTTACAGGTATCAATATGGCCAACCTTTTGAGGAGGCTTAACCGCATTTGTGACCATTATGGTTCAAGTCCGCAGTATATTTGCTGTACTGCGACAATTGGAAACCCAATGGAACATACTTCGGCCTTGATAGGCAGGGATGTTACTTTGATAGATAATGACGGTTCCGGCAGAGGTGCTCAAAAGTTCATGTTCTGGAACCCGCCTCTTTATTCCCGCTCAAAGAACTTCACTGTTAGAAAGGCAAGCTTTGGTGATACTGTCAATATCTTCACGACCTTTGTCCAGAACGATCTTCAGACCATTGTCTTTACCAGGGCAAGGCAGAAGGTCGAAAAGATGTTCGTGGAGGCCAGGAACCAGCTTGAAAGCAGGGGTGTCCAAAAGACCATAAGCTCTTACAGAGGCGGTTATTATGGCGATGAGCGTGAGGCCATCGAGAAGGGCTTGTCAAGAGGCGAGATAGCAGGTGTGATCTCGACCACGGCCCTTGAACTTGGTATTGATATCGGGGGTTTGGATGCCTGTGTTATCGATGGATTTCCGGGCACTCTGATGAGTGCGAGACAGCAGGCAGGCCGTGCGGGTAGGGGCAGCAGTGAGAGCATTGTTGTTCTGGTTGCAGATTCTAATGCTCTTGATCAGTATTATATGAGAAATCCGGGAGAGTTCTTTGTTAAGGAGTGCGAGCGTGCTGTTATCAATGTCTCGAATAGGAACATTCAGGCCGACCATTTGCTCTGTGCAGCAAAGGAGCTGCCTTTAAGGGATGAGGATGAGCGGTATTTCGGTAAGGAGTTCAAACGAATAGTCGCTGCTCTTGAGGAAGAAGGTTTACTTGAAGGCGGTTTTGAGAAGCGTTCCCTGGATGGCGGGACGCATATGCGTGTCCATATCAGAGGCACTGAGAGCAATGGTTATACTATCTTTGAGAAAGGTTCCCGCAAGCCCCTTGAGAAGGATATCGACAGGTTGCGTGCTTATCGTGAGGGCTTTAAAGGTGCGATCTACATCAACAAGGGTACTCCATATTGTGTGACGAAACTGGACCATGAGAAACGCATAATTCAAGTCGAGAAGGCGAGGGATGCGTATTATACCAGGGCCCAGGTAACTTCTGATATTGCTGTCCGTGACGTCATCGATAGCAAACCTCTTTCTACCTTTGATGGGGTCAGTGTTGGTTTCGGCTATGTGGAGGTCATTCAGCAGGTGACAGGATACAGGAAGCTCCAGCTTCGTTCAGAAAATGAGCTTGGAAGGTTCGAGCTTGATATGCCGGAGTTCAGCCTTGAGACCGAAGCTCTCTGGCTTGAGCTGCCTGATGGGCTTGTGGGGCTTGTGGAAGAGCACGACAGGGATTTCAATGGCGGGATCCATGCCATCGAGCATGCTCTGATCGCTATGTATCCATTGCATCTGCTGGCTGACCGTAATGATGTGGGCGGTGTTTCAACTCCGGAGCATGGAGATATAGGCAATAGGAGCGGTATTTTCATCTATGATGGTCATGCCGGTGGCGTGGGTTATGCTGAAGCCGGTTATGCAAAGATAGATGAGATGCTTGAGGTAACGTTGAAGGCCATAGAGGGCTGTCCGTGCAAGGGTGGCTGTCCTTCGTGTATCCAGTCCCCTAAATGCGGCAATAATAATGAGCCTCTGGACAAGGATGCTGCGATCATGATCCTCAGGAAGATGCTTGGCAAGCCTGCGTATATCCCTCAGAGGGTCCATCTGTCCGAGGTTGCAAAACAGAGGAGCAGTGCTGTCTCAGGTAGTGGAATTTCCAGACCTGCCAAGGCCGGTGATAGTCCTGCCGAGGCCTTGAACAGGGCAAAGAGGAAGCTTAAGAAGCAGGGTTCAGGCAGCGCTGGCGAGTGGGTAAAACTGGGAATTGCTGCCGGCAGGGATGAAAAGGACCATAAGAAGGCCTGTTATTGCTTTGATAAGGCTTTACAGCTGGAACCGGACAATGTCACTGCTCTGTTCAATAAAGGCATCACATATATTCAGATGAAGATGTATCCTCTGGCTTTGGAGTGCTTTAACCGATTGCTGAACATCGGTTACAGGGACAATGTCAAGGTATGGAAGTGTAAAGGGGATTGCTTACGCATGCTCGATAACCGTGCAGGTGCTATTGAATGTTATAATGAGGCATTGAGATTGAAGCCCGATGATGTTAAGATCAAGCAGGCACGGGATAGTTTGAGGGCAATGGATAGGGCTTTGTATCCTGATGATCTGTGAGACCTCTATCTCACATCATCTATTTTTTCGATTTTAAATCAAAATCAATAGTGATAATTATTATTATTTTCAACAAGTAATCGATGAAAGTTTAGTTTTAATATTTCATTATTTGTTCCATAAGTTGAAGATCGTATTGACAGAGTCCTCATCCCTCGCATGCAATGTGGAATATCAAATTGATATCCGGAAAAATGGGGATGGATGAAGGTACTTTGACAGTTCATTTTGTAAACAATTATTGGTAAATATTATGTTAGTTACGTTTTTATATGTTGTCTGCTTTCAAATTTGTTAATGTTTGACAATGTTATCGAAGATTTCAAAACTATAAAAGAATATGTCCAACCGACTATAGTTTTTCTTTTGTTATCCTTGTTTATAAGTTTCCCGTTGTTTTATATTAGCCAATCTCTGATATTTGAAGCATTTTACATATTCGTTCCATATATAGTGTGCCTTATATCGGTATCGATTTCTTATCATTATTTTTTTAAAGAAGATTGGAAAACGAGGACTAGTGGTAGAATTCTGTTTTTTTATCTAGTTTTGCAACATATGGCCTTTTTCTTTCTTTTTGGATTCATAAATTCCATTTTTGGAATTGCCTTTGTGAACGATCCATCATTTGTCAATCTGACAATAATAACTTTCATCATAAGTTGTACGTTTTTATATTTAGAGTATGAGTTGACAACATTCCCCCCATTTATGTTTTCATATGGGCTTTTTCGATCGTTAGCTGGGGATGCCTTTATTTTTGAAAAGGAGATTGGAAACGAAGGTGAGTATAAGTCTTTGTTGCATTTTTTATCAAGAAAACGATATGTTACACACGATGGGTCCGATATAATTTATGAGAATACTACCGGCATACCAACCTACTTTTTACGTTATGATCCAGAGAAAAGTACCGTTGAATTAAAGGTTTCTAAGAAAAGAGGGTTTGCTTTTGTTGTTAGTGATGAGGTTGAAAATGTGAAAAATGTCTTTGAATCATTTGGATTTAAATTCAAAGGTAACGGGAAAATTGATAACAAAATGTTCCAATCTGAATATGATTACCCTAAATTTTCACAATCGAAAGGTCTTCTGATGGTTTGGTTACTGTTAACGTTAACTGCTATACCGCTAAGCAAAATGATAGCGGGTGGTGATTACTCTTCAATAAATTCGTTGTCATCGAGCGCAAATGCATATTATATTGTAATTAATGCATTTTTAAAAGAAAATGTATTGGTCACACTGGCAGTTGGTAGTTTATTCACACTATTAATCAGTAACACTGGCTGGCTGAAAGCTCACTTAAAAGATATTCCCGAATACTTTAGAAAATTATAACCTCATCTGTTGACATTGACATAAATCTGCAATGACGTTTTTATTATTTTACTATTTTGTTTTTAGGTTTTAAGTACTTCAAACTCTATACCAACTGTTAACGGTGTTAAAATTGGAAAATAGATTACTATCACAAAAGATACTAATTCCAAAATTTGTCCACACTGCTGGTGGTCTGCTAATCAAGGACGTTAAGCTCCTGGCAGCGAGTGAGTGGACGGATAGCAATGTTCAAACTCCACTCATCTGATAAATTATATCTCATCTGAATGATGCAATAAAAAGAAATTCAAAGATACTCGTATCAGAGCATCTCATTAACTGCTTCCAGAAGGTCGTGGGCTCTCTCCACAGGGATTCCTATTATCATCTCGTCTTCTGCGACGTTTGCGAACTTTCTGCTGCCACCGCATCCAAGGGTTACGCTGATCTTTCCTTCCTTGTATGGTCTTACAACACCATCAGCACAAATACTCTGGATTCCTGCAAAGCTTGTTTCTACTCTGCCACCGTGCTTGTAAATAAGTGCCTGTGAAAGCTGCATTACCTGCTTTGGTGTAGTGATTATTACAATTACATCAGGAGCAAATGTTGCACTCTCGAGAGGGCCATAAACAGCAGCCTTTATGGAATTAGGCTCTAATCTAGTAACACTTTCCATTGTGCGTCTTGCTGCATTGATAGTGTCGAAACGGTTAAGATTTAAATAGGTTTGACCGGTAGCTAACTTGGTTGGCATTTCATTAAGTCCCATCATTGCGGAACCGCCTTTACATGCCTGCTCATCTGCGGTTGCATAGAACTCCCTGCCGGTCTTTCTGACCATGTCTACCATCTGACAGTGTCTTGTAGTCTCATCAAGCTTCTCAATACCTTCAGGAATATCACGTCCTTTCTGAATAAGTGAAACTGCAACAGGCTTTGTCTTAAGGTTGAGTTTTTCTGTGAGTATCTTACCGAATTCATTTAGCTCTTTGAGATCCATATTGATTCACTCCATATTTTCATATATTTATGATCTGAACTGTATCTGTTTAACGGTTCAGTAGGTTTTTCACGGTTATGGTCTAAATGTACACAACTGCTTATATTTAAGCATATCTATAAATGGTTAGCACTGTTCACTGCTAACAGTTGTGCTTATTGTGGTTAAAAAAAGAATGAAAATGAGATTGAAATGAGCATAAATCAGATGGGATTAGAAAACTCCTATCCTGATAAAATACTTACTTCT
Organism: Methanococcoides alaskense; assembly: GCF_027594145.1. Classification (GTDB taxonomy): domain Archaea; phylum Halobacteriota; class Methanosarcinia; order Methanosarcinales; family Methanosarcinaceae; genus Methanococcoides; species Methanococcoides alaskense. Next base: position 371,148 of record NZ_JAQFFK010000001.1, read on the forward strand.
CAGAAAAACTACAAGAGGAACAACTTGAATCAAATACAAGAAAAGTCTTGAGAAAGATTCAGGAAGCAAATGAGATAAAAGTTAAAAGCTTGTTGATATTAATACAATGTTTTTTATGTTTGCTAAAGACAGTAAGAAAATAAAGGGTATTATAGAGTTTTTAACGGTCAGAATCGTTCCCAATCGGAAAGGATATATTGTTGTTTGGATTATGTCATATGTCCTTAGTTTAGTTTGTATTTTGATTGATTTAAACAAAACTAGGAGCACATATATTAATTTTGAATGTATAAATTGGTTGCAGGAGATACAATATGCCAGAAGAAATAGCTGAAGAATTCATTGTTGCTGATAATCTGGATTTTGCATGGAGCAATTTCGATCCGTTCTATACTTTACCGGCAAAGTCCCCTTTCCATGTAGAACGTGAAGGCAAACCTTTGTACCGATTGATCAGGGCTCTTTTGCGTCAGCATAAACAATCTCCAAAATACTTTTATAGCGGTCATAGAGGATGCGGCAAGTCAACGGAACTAAATATACTTGCTGAGAATGAGGACATAAAAGAAAAATTCTTTGTTGTGAAGTACTCGATGAAAGAGGTCTGCGATGTACAAAATCTTAACTATATTGATGTGCTTTTTTCTATCGGTGCACAACTGTTTATTCAGTATACAGATGCGGGAAATGAGTTGAAGCCTGAGCTTATAAAAGAACTTGAGGCTTGGCAAAGCAGTGTAATTGAGCAAATAAATGAAGAAGGAAAAGTCAATGAAACCTCACTTGAAGGAGGTATCAAAACATTCTTCGTTTCCATTATGGGGAAAATCAAATCTGAGCAATCTACGAGGAAGATTATCCGCCAAACAATAGAACCCAGACTTTCTGATCTTATCGCTAAGATAAATATGATCATTGCAAATATCGAAGGTCAGGAAAATAAGAAAGTCCTTGTCCTAATCGATGATTTGGATAAACCTCGTTTGGAAGAAGCAGAAACAATTTTTTACGATAACCAGACGGCAATAACCCAGCCGTTATGCTATATCGTCTATACGGTACCTATTGCCATATTCTTCTCCCAGAAGTCTGTAGCGGTAAGGGATACCAATTTCTGCCTCCCTAATATCAAGTTACATTATAAAAATAAGAGAGATGAACTGTATGATTCTGGTTATGAACTGATGAAAAAGTTTGTTCATAAAAGAATGAACGAAGATCTAATCGAACTCGATGCACTGGAACTTGCCATTAAAACAGGTGCAGGTGTGTTTAGAGAAACTGCACGTGTAATGCAGATTGCAATTGATAGTGCAATAGAAAATGGCAGAACCATTATAAAAACAGAAGATGTGGAAAGGGCTGCCAGTGAAATAAGAAGTGATTTTAAACGTATTCTTGAATCAAAAGACTACTACACACTCAAAGAAATATACAAGAATAACGATCTTCAAGGAATAGAAAAAATAGCTCACCTATTGCATAATCTTAGCGTCCTTGAATATGTGAATGGTGAAAACTGGTGTGATGTACACCCCACACTCGAAGAGATTCTATTGCATGACTGAATCAGAAGACACCCGGATCTTACGGCTCTGCAATTATCTTGGTCGTTCACATAAGTATAACAAAGCTTCGATTCTTTTTGCACTGTATCTGAGTGAATTTTTGCGTGATGATGTAGAGGAATCTATTAAAAGAATACTGAAAGAACAGGGCCTTAATGTTGTCATCGTTGATGCGGGAGAAAATAAGGACCTACCTTTATATTTTTCATTAACTGACTCCAAAAACATTATTTTTTTCGTACACAACCTCGAAAAGGGATTTCCTGAAACCATCCAGTACCTGAACTTTAAACGGGAAGAACTTGTCGAGCACCATGTCAAAGTTGTGTTCTGGACAACCGAAGAAGAGCTCTCACGCATCAGTGTTGAAGCACCAGACTTCTTCGCATTCAGAAATCGCGTGGTGGAGTTCATGGAAGTGCCTGAAGAAAGAAAGTTCAGACCTGGTCTCGTTGAATTTGCATTGGAAACCGAGTATCGGTCCTTGGATGAGATTAAACACAACATCCAGCTAAAAGAATCACTTCTGTCTGATCTCTCCACAGATACAGAAATAAGCGGGTATTTATTCGCTTCACTTGGAACCTTGTACAATCAGATTGGAGATTATAAGAAATCCATTGATTGCAGTGAAAAGGCATTGAAGATATCTAAAGAAATGGAAAACAAACATGGGGAGGCTGCTAATCTCGGAAACCTCGGTATCGCTTACAGTGATCTTGGGCAGGTTGAGAAAGCGATTGAGTACCATGAGCAGGCACTTGTGATTTCACGTGAGATCGGGGACAGATCCGGGGAAGGTGCTGATCTCGGAAACCTCGGTATCGCTTACCATGCTCTTGGTCAGGTTGAGAAAGCGATTGAGTACCATGAGCAGGCACTTGTGATTTCACGTGAGATCGGAGACCGGCGCGAGGAAGGCATTTGGATTGGAAACCTCGGTATCGCTTACAGTGATCTTGGGCAGGTTGAGAAAGCGATTGAGTACTATGAGCAGGCACTTGTGATTTCACGTGAGACCGGAAACCGGAGCGGTGAAGGTAATAATCTCGGAAATCTCGGGCTCGCTTACAGTAATCTTGGTAAGGTTGAGAAAGCCATTGAGTATCTTGAAAAAGCACTTGAGATAGGCACAGAAATAAAAGAACCACGAATAACTAATTTTTGTGAACAACTACTAAATTCGCTGAAAATTTTAGATGATTTAAACTCGATTGAAAGAAAGTCATAAAGAATTATATGGAATGGCCAGATTAAACTTGTTAAATCAAGTAGCATCAAACACTTCTATTTTTGAGCAAAAGAAAATAAAGGAAATATTAAAGCATTTGATATCCCTGTAGAGAAAATACATATTCTACAGGGTATCATCATGCTTGATGATTATGATCTCATCCAGTCATTCCAGGTTCCTGCCTTCATTTCCAGTATATTAGTAATGTCCTCAAGCTGTTCTTCAGGAATACCGATAACCATCTCATCGTCCTTGAGTCCTGCATTCTTGGCAGCGCCATCACAACCAATAGAGATGTTGACCTCTCCGGTGGTGTATGGTGAACCGGTAGCATCGGCACATGTGGACTGGATTCCTGCAAAGTTTGCAGTCATACGACCACCACGTCTATAGATCACTGAATGTGCGATCCTTCTGGCTACAAGGGTGTTTCCGATCACGATAATAACATCAGGTCTTGTTGGTGTATTGTCCAGAGGAGCAACGATCGTTGCAACGGTCGATCCGGGGGCAGGTCTTGGCATGTTGTCTACAACACGCTTAGCAACACTCAGGGATATTTCCTTTCCAAGTTTATCGAAATACAATTCCCCACTTTTGATCTTGTCAGGGTAGTCCTGTAATCCTATGGCTGCAGCACCACCTTTGCAGGCATGCTCATCCATGGTAGCAAAAGTGACTTTATCATCGAACCTGGCATCCTGAAGCATCTGGCAGTATCTTCTTGGGATCTCTATCTTTTGTAGGTCATCCGGAATATCGATTTCCCTTTTTAATAATGATATTGCTACTGGTTTCCCTTTAAGCTCCAGTGTCTCAATAAGCTTCTCACTAATTTTTGTATAATCCATGTTATTACCTCTGGAATTTGTACCTGTATTGGGGATGAAAGTTAATTTATCTCTGTTCATTGCATATCCCCTAATATCTCATATGGGAGTAAATATATAAGCATTGTGAGAAACTTTTATATACATCCCCTCATGTGAGTATTATATAATAACAAATAACTATGAATGAGGGAATTATATGAAGATATGTGTAACAGCCACAGATAAAAATATTAGTGCAGCAGTGGATCTACGTTTTGGAAGATGCCCCTACTTTATCCTCGTAGATTCGGAAACTATGGAATTCAAAGCAGTTGACAACCCGGCAGCTTCAGCGTCAGGCGGAGCAGGTATACAGGCTGCTCAGAACATTTCTGACAAAGGGATCGATATCCTCCTTACCGGTAGCATCGGTCCTAACGCCTTCCCGATCCTTTCTGCAGCCGGAATTCGGGTAATGACAGGAGCCAGTGGTTCAGTTACAGATGCGATCAGTCAGTACAAAGAAGGTCAATTGCAGGAAACTGGTGGCCCAACAGCACAGGCACATGCATCCATAGCTCCACCTGGCAGAGGAGTGGGTGGACGCAGATCAGGCGGCTCCGGCAGAGGCATGGGAGGCGGCGGTGGAGCTGGCAGAGGCGGAGGAATGAATCGTTAAATTCAGGACTATGGGGTGATAAGATGAAAATATGTGTACCTTCAAGTAGTAAAGGCGGACTCGATGATCTCGTTGGCCAGCATTTTGGCAGGGTCCCGACCTACACCATAAAAGACACTGAAACGAATGAGATTAGAACGATTGAAAATAAAAGTGAACATATGGGAGGAGTGGGCCTTCCTCCAGAACTCCTGTCACAGGAAGGAATTGATGTCATGCTTTGTGGGGGACTTGGGGACAAGGCTGTACAGCAGTTCGAACAGTTTGGTATACAAGTATATGTTGGTGCCAAAGGAACAGTTGAAGAGACTATAATGGAATGGGAAGCCGGCAAGCTCCCAAAGGCCACGAGTGAAAATGCCTGCCAGACCCACGAACACCATCACCAACACTGAAAATAACCCGTAAAAACTAAAACGAGATGAGACCAATGTCAGAAGAATATAAATGGTTCTTAAAAGATGCAGTTGTCGATACCGGAATGTGTACCTTATGCGGTGCCTGCGCTGCGGTTTGCCCCTATGAGATAATCGAATTCGATGAGAACGGACCAAAATTAAAGGAAGAATGCTACAGGAACGGAGAAGGCGCCTGTAAGGATGTTTGCCAGCGCGTTATGACAGATGCAGCCCGTATCTCAATGAACGTGTTCAATTTCAAGTCATTGCCTCCGACATCTATCGGTCAGTACCAGAAGATAGTTTCTGCAAGGGCTACAGCTCCGTCAATAGCTGAAAATGGCCAGGATGGCGGAGCGGTGACCGCGCTTCTGGGATACTGCTTTGACAATGGTCTCATCGATGGTGCTGTTACCACTGCAGGTTTTACAAAACCGGATTCCTGCATTATTACAAGCAAAGAAGAACTTATGGACACCCAAGGTGCCAAATATTCAGCAGTTCCTGTGATGGCTGCACTACGCCAGAGCAAAGATGAACTGAAAAATGTTGCAATGGTAGGTGTTCCATGCCAGACATACGGAACCAGAAGGACACAGTTCTTCACAGGTCTGAACGTCCACCCGATGGAAGTCGGAATGAATGGTGAAAAAGCTGACATTCCAAATATACCATATACGATCGGTCTGTTCTGCATGGAGAACTTTAACTACGAAAAGTTATCCGAGCACATGAAAAGTATAGGTATCGATCTGGACAAGATCAAAAAATATGCTATCAGACTTGATGTGATGATCGTAACTACCGATGACGGGGAAATTGAGATCTCCCTGAAGGACATCGCTGATTGTGTATGGGATGGATGCCGTATCTGCAGGGATGCTGTTTCCAAAGTTGCAGATATATCAGCAGGACATGTTGGCTCATCTACCGGATGGACCACTTTAATAGCCCGCAATGATAAGGGCCTGGAACTTCTTGAAGCAGCAGAAAAAGCTGGATACATAGAGACCGTCGATGATGTCGATATCAGTATGATAGAGGACTTTGCAGCTATCAAGATGAGAAAGTTCAACAAAGAGCTTGCTAAGCGTCTTGATGATGGAAAGAAGGTGAACTTCTACTGGGTACGCGATTATCCGGGTGTAAGACCAGAGGCAAATGGTACGAATTTCGTGAAGATAAAAACGAACTCCGGTATCGTACAGCATGATTACATTGCCAGGGTTGCTGAACTTGCAGAGAAGTACGGTGACGGTAGCCTTGAGCTTACCTCCAGAAAGAGCGTTGAGATACAGGGTATCAAAGGCGAAAATGTCGATAGCCTGATGGCCGATGTCTATGGCAGTGGTCTCAAGACCATTGGAATGGGTTATGCTAATGCCTGTCCGGGAATGGATTACTGTCCTGAGGGACTCGTTACTACTAAGGATCTTGCAAATGAACTCACAATGCAGTTCGCCCAAAAGCTCACACCCCACAAGATGAAGATCGGTGTGGCCGGATGTCCGAACAGCTGTGTAAGAGCAGAGAGCAATGACATTGGTATTGTAGGTCAGCTCCGTCCGAAGATCGATACGGAGAAATGTACAGGATGCGGAAGATGCAGTGAATTGTGCAAACTAAATGCTATCTCTGTGATCTCAGGAAAAGCTGTCATCGACAGGGACCTCTGCATCAACTGTGGATGGTGTGTCCGTGGTTGTCCACATGAAGCAGCTGTTGAAGACGAGAGAGGTTATTCTTTATGGATCGGCGGTAACGATGCAAGAAGACCAACAAATGGTGTTCTTCTGAAGGCATTCTGCACAAAAGAGGAGATCCCTGCCCTGATAGATAAGGTTGGTAAGACCTTTGTCAAATACCGAACCAAACCTGGAAAAGAAAGACTTGGTAACATCATTGCACTGGTAGGGGAAGGTCAGTTCATCAGTGAAGTTCTGAAAGAATAAGTGGAATGAAAGACCCCCTATGGGGGATCTTTTTTTCTTGCTTGTTTATTATTAGGTGAACCAAATATGGCTGTAAAAGAAAAACTCCGATTGGGTGTGAAGGCTTCAAAGAACTCTACCATTGCACTGGTTTTTCTTGCAGCAATAAAAGGTACGGTAGGGTTTTATTCAGGAAGCTCTTCTCTGATCGCAGATGCTATCCATACATCAATGGATATCTTTACATCTCTTGCAGTGTGGATAGGGCTAAAGCTAAGCTTGAAAAGTAGCGGGGAACAGTTCCATTATGGTTACTACAAAGCAGAGAACCTTGTGGCTCTTTTTGTCTCAGTACTTATTTTATTATCCGGGGTTGAACTTGTCCGTGGGGCCCTGAAAAGTATAAAGGACCCTATTGAGCTGGAACATCAGGGACTGGCGCTTGGAGCGGCGGTGTTCTCTGTAATTACTATCTATGCCCTTTCACAGTATAAGTTCAAAATAGGAAGACAGATAGGTTCACAGGCATTGATCGCAGATGCTACTCATTCGTATACAGATGTATTTAGTTCCATTATCGTTGTTGTTGCTATTACCGGTTCGATGTTTGGCATACACTGGCTTGACGGTGTCGGGGTTCTTGTTATATCGTTGATTATCTTCAAGCTTGGGATCACAACAGCAAAGGAATCCGCACTGACCCTGATGGATGCATGGCTAGACAATGATTCTCTCGAACGTATCCGACGTTCAGTGAACCATATTCCCGGTGTTAACAAGGTAGATGAGATCAGGCTCCGAAGATCAGGCCTTGTGGTATTTGGGGAGATGCAGGTAGAAAGTGCAGGAGAATACGACCTAAAGATCGTGGAAATGCTTTCCGTTGAGATAGAAGAAGCGGTTAAAAGTGAGATCCCAAATCTGGAACATATTTCAGTCGATGTAAAACCCGGAAAAATATCCGTGCTCAAAGTTGCGATTCCTGTAATGATACCGGAGGGATTGCAGTCGAAGCTATCCAGACATATCGGAAAAGCTCCCTATTATATTTTCATCGAGCTGAAAAACAACAAAATAATGAGCTGGGATATTGGTGAGAACCCTGCTGCTGATCTTGAGCGAAAAAGAGGTGTAAAGACAGCGGAGTACCTGGAAGAACAGGGTGTTAATATTGTCATCGTAAAAGATATCGGGGAAGGTCCATTCCACAAATTCCATGACAGCTTTATCAAACTATTAGAGATGCCGGATGATGTGGAGGATGTTGAAACACTTATTGGGAAGATCCCTGAGCTGAGAGTGATCACCGCTCCTACAGAGTAATATAATTTGAGAATTGGAGAACATGAAAATGAAAATTGCGATAGCAAGCGGAAAAGGTGGAACAGGCAAGACAACAGTTGCAGTAAATCTTGCACTTTCCCTAAAGAATGCACAACTGTTCGACTGTGATGTGGAAGAACCTAACTGCAATCTGTTCCTTGGGTATGATCTTGAGAAAGTCGAGGATGTAAATGTTCCGACACCTGTTGTTGATAAGAATAAGTGTGACCTTTGCGGCAAATGTTCTGAGTTTTGCCAGTTCAATGCCCTTGCCGTTTTGCCTGAAGATGTAATGATCTTCCCAACACTCTGCCATGGATGTGGTGGATGCACTATTGTATGTCCGAATGAAGCTATCAGCGAGGTGGACAGGAAAGTCGGAGTCATCGAAGGTTCGGTAAATGAAGAACTCGTGTTCTATAGGGGACTGTTGGATATAGGGGAACCCATGACATCACTTGTGATCAAGGCCCTGCAGGAGCATATCGATAAGAATGCGACTGCCATCATCGATGCACCTCCAGGTACTGCCTGCCCGGTCATTGCTTCAGTGAAAAATGTCGATTACTGCATCCTTGTGACCGAATCGACACCCTTTGGGTTCCATGACCTGAAGCTTGCTCTTGATGTTATGAAGATACTGGGAATACCTTTCGGCGTGGTGATAAATCGATGCGATATCGGTGACAACAGGGTGGAAGATCACTGTATTAAAGAGGGGATCCCGATCTTGATGAAGATCCCTTATGATAGGGAGATAGCAAAGTTGTATTCGCAGGGCATTCCCTTTGTTAATGAGATGCCGGAGTGGAAGGACAAATTTCTCAGGCTTTTCCGGGATGTTACTTTACTCTCTAAAATGAAGGATCGTCCTGAACAATGATCAAAGGAGTTGATATTAATGGTAAAGATCGGATTAGTAAGATGTGAAATGGCCTCCAGGTCCTGTCCGGGTACTTCCTGTTTTAAGGCGATAAAGAATGGGACAGGTACACTTGAAGAGTTCAAGGATGAGGTGATCGACATCATTGGCATGGTCACATGCGGAGGATGTCCGGGAAGAGATTCGATTAGACAGATCAGGGAAATGATAAGGAGGGGAGCTGAAGTGATATTCCTTTGCACCTGTATGATAAAACCGATCCCTAACCCGCCTAAGTGCCCTTATGCTGAAGAAATTGCAGAAGCGATCAGGGATATGTGTGATGTCAGGGTCATCATGGGAACACACTGATGTTTCCCGAAATATTTTGAGATTGGAGAAATAACATGAAACAGCTTACTATAATAAGCGGAAAAGGTGGCACAGGAAAGACTACTATTGCAGCAGCGTTTGCTTCGCTTGCAGAAAATGCTGTGATAGCTGATTGTGATGTGGATGCAGCCGATATGCACCTGATATTGAATCCGGAGATAATTGAAACAATAGACTTCTATGGTCTGAAGGAAGCCTATATTGATAGCTCCCTATGCATTCAATGTGGACTGTGCAAAGAGAATTGCAGGTTCGATGCAATTACTGATGATATCAAGGTCGATAGCTTCGAATGTGAGGGCTGTGGAGTATGTGCTCACATCTGTCCTGAAGGAGCTATAACGTTGGTCGAAAGAAAAGCAGGAGAAGCCTATCTTTCTGAAACCAGATTCGGACCGATGGCACATGCAAAGCTCAGTGTAGGAGAGGAAGCAAGTGGTAAACTGGTAGCGTTTGTAAGGGAAAAGGCCAGAGACCTTGCTGATAGATATGACAAAGAACTGATAATCATCGATGGTCCTCCTGGAACAGGGTGCTCTGTTATTGCTTCCATTACCGGTGTTGATATGGTTGCAGTCGTAACCGAACCCAGCGTATCAGGAATTCATGATCTCGAACGGGTTCTGAGCGTAGCCGGCCACTTTAATATTCCGGCTGTGGTCTGCATAAACAGGTACGATATAAATGAAGAGAACACTCGCTTCATTGAAGATTATTGCAGGGATAACGGGATCGATGTTGTAGGAAAAATTCCTTTTAGCCGAATTCCGACCGAGGCAATGATCCAGGAAAAAACGGTGATGGAATATTCAGGTAATGAATTGTCAGGCGAGTTTTCAGAAAAACTAAATGATATTTGGGAAAGCGTTATGAAAAGCCTGAACTGAAACATTTCCATGCTTCAGGCCATGCTTTCATATAATTTCACATAGTGCGTTTGACTGCAAGCATCCTGTCAAGCGCTTTCTTTGCTTTAAGCCTTGTATCTTCAGGTACAGTGATAACATACTGCATGTTCTCAAGAGCATCGAGGACGGATTCAAGAGTTGTTATCTTCATGTTCGTACAGATGGTGAACTCGGAGACATAATAGAACTTCTTTTCCGGATTCTCTTTACTCAGCCTGTGAAGGAGTCCGTTCTCCGTACCTATGATGAATTCCTTTGCATCGGACTTCTTTGCATAGTTCAACATACCGGTTGTGCTCAACACCTCATCAGCAAGGTCCAGAACTTCTGTGCGACATTCGGGGTGTGCCAGGAACAGTGCATCAGGATGTCCCTCTTTTGCTTTAATTACGTCATGGGCACGCATCTGGTGATGTGTGGGACAGAACCCATCCCATGCGTAGATCTTCTTGTCCGTGAAACCTGCAACATAGTTTCCGAGGTTCTTGTCCGGGACAAAGATCACCTCATCTTCCTCAAGAGAGTTCACCACATCGATGGCATTGGCTGAGGTGCAGCAAATATCACTCTGTGCTTTTATCAGTGCAGATGAGTTCACATAGCACACAACAGCAGCATCAGGGTGTTTCTTCTTTTCATCATCAAGGGATATGACATCGACCATCTCAGCCATGGGGCACCCTGCTTCCTTTTCAGGAAGGAGCACTGTCTTTTCCGGACTGAGGATGGCCGCACTCTCCCCCATGAAATCAACACCACAGAATACGATCACATCTGCATCCGAATTGACCACCTGCTGGCTCAATCCCAGGGAATCGCCTGTAAAATCTGCAATGTCCTGCACTTCGGGACGTTGATAGTTATGAGCAAGAATAACTGCATTAAGTTCTGTTTTTAATTTATTGATCCTTTCAATGATCTCTTTCATGTCCTGCATATTCTCACCATGTAAATATCGCATATTGAGCTATATCAATCTTACCTAAATTTTATATAATTTATTTAATTTTATCGTCGTAGTCTATTTAGATCAAATAAGCGATAATACGTTATGTTAACACTGTTAACAGACGATTGTAGATATTTGTTACTTTAAGTAATTAACGGCAGCATAAAATATTGCATAAGTATAAATTATTGTAAAACCCTCTTAATTTTGGGAGTGAAATAAATGGTAGAGACCAAAATAAAAGTTGAAGGCATGTCATGTGGACATTGCAAGATGCATGTTACAGAAGCAATATCTGGGGTTGCAGGAGTTTCATCCGTAGATGTCGATCTCGACAAAGGTGAAGCTAAAGTCTCCTATGATGAAAATGCAACGGACATCGATGCTATTAAAAAAGCTGTGAACGATTCCGGATACAAGGCTTAAGGCCTTATCTTTTTATTATTTTTTTATGCTGCACGATAAGCAGTATTTCAGACAGAAATATCCTATTAACAATGGTGCAACAACATGGAAGCTAAGATAGATGTTCTTGGAATGACATGTATGCATTGTCATGAGAGGGTTACAAAAGCCATCTCCTCGCTTGAAGGCGTGGAAAGTGTCGATGTAAGTCTTGAAGAGAACAATGCGACCGTCATTTTCGATCCTGAAAAGGTCAGCCTTGAAGAGATCAAACAGGCAATTCTCGGTTTAGGTTATGAGGTAGGGAAGAATGATAATTCTGGAATCCCGGATGATCTGGCAGAGGACACAGAAAAGAGCGAAATGGGGGACACGGTCGATGCAGAGGGTAAAAGCACGGTACATTCAGCACCCGTTGAGCTTCTTAAGAAGAATGATGAGAAAGCAACTGAGGCAGCAGCTAAGAAGCCTGTGGAAACTACGTTGAAAGTTACAGGCATGACCTGTGCTGCCTGTGCTATTCGCATAGAAGATGCCCTGAAGAAACAACCCGGTGTGCTATCTGCAACGGTCAACCTTCCTCTTGAGAAAGCTTCTGTCACTTATGATCCACAGCTATTCACAACGGACAAGCTGGAAAAAACAGTTGAAGATACCGGGTATGGGATACTTAAAGATGAGATGGCCTTTGATGTTGGGGGTATGACATGTGCTGCCTGTGCCACAAATATTGAACGTGCCCTCAAGAAGCTTGATGGCGTAAGCGATGCAAGTGTGAACTTCCCCATGTCCACTGCACGTGCCAAATATGATCCCGACAAGGTTTCAGCAGCAGATATGCTCAAAGCCATTGAAGAAATAGGTTATACCGCATCTGTGAAAACGGAAGGAAGTCCTCTTGATCGCGAAAGAGCTGCAAGGGACACGAAGATGACACATCAGAGGAGCAATCTGATCATTGCCGTTCTGCTTACCATCCCGATCGCCCTTGGAGGAATGAGTGCAGGATTTCCACAATATCTCTATTTTGTCCCACCCATATTTGCCGACAGGATGGTACTTTTCATCCTTACGACCATCGTAATGGCCTTCCCTGGACGCCAGTACTTCGTTGGTGCCTATAAGGGTCTGAGACATGGTTCTGCTGATATGAACCTGCTGATAGCCACCGGTACCGGTGCTGCATATACTATCAGCGTGGTTACCAGCTTCATTGATCTTGGACCAGGATACCAGCACACTTTCTTTGAGACGGCTGCCATGCTGATCACTTTCATAACGTTCGGCCGCTACCTTGAAGCAAAGGCAAGGGGCAGGACATCCGAAGCTATCAGGAAGCTCATAGGGTTGCAGGCAAGGACTGCACGTGTGATAAGGAACGATGAAGAGATCGAAGTGGCTGTGGAGGATGTTGTTGCAGGTGACATCGTAGTTGTCAGGCCTGGTGAAAAACTTCCAGTAGATGGTGTCGTTGTGGAAGGAACATCTTCAATAGATGAATCCATGATAACCGGTGAAAGCATCCCTGTGGAGAAGAATGCCGGAGATACTGTAATAGGTGCAACGGTCAATGCCACGGGTTCCTTTAAGTTCAAGGCTACCAAGGTGGGCGCTGATACAGCACTTGCACAGATAATCAAGCTTGTGGAAGATGCCCAGACATCAAAAGCACCCATTCAGAGAGTAGCGGACTTTGTGGCTGGAAGGTTCATCGTTGCCGTAATTACGATCGCTGTCCTCTCATTCCTGTTCTGGTTCTTTATCGGGTACGGTCTATATGATGTTGGCCAGTATTCAGTGATATCCAGTCCGTTCCTGTTCTCACTTCTTATCGGTATAACAGTTCTTGTGATATCCTGTCCCTGTGCTGTAGGGCTTGCGACACCTGTGGCTATCATGGTAGGTACCGGTAAAGGCGCTGAGAACGGTATTCTCATCAAAGGCGGCGAAGCGCTTGAGGTAACCCGGAAGATAGGCACCATAGTGTTCGATAAGACCGGCACCCTCACCGAAGGAAAGCCGGTGCTCACAGACGTGATGACATTTGGTGATCACTCAAGAGATGATGTCCTCTCTCTTGCAGCAACGGCTGAGAAGGGTTCGGAACATCCACTTGGTGAGGCTATCGTAAATGGGGCTGTGGATGGGAATGTTGATATACTGGATACCACCGAATTCGATTCAATTCCGGGTCACGGAGTCACTGCTACCATCGATGGACGGAAAGTACTTCTTGGCACCCGCAAGCTCATGGCCGATAACAATGTCAATGTATCCGGCATGAGTGACGATCTTGAAGAGCTTGAACATCAGGGCAAGACCGCCATGCTGGTCTCAGCCGATGGTGATGCTATTGGTATCGTTGCAGTTGCCGATACCCTGAAAGAGAACTCAGTTCAAGCTGTTTCCAAACTCAGGGATATGGGAATTGAGGTCGTGATGATGACCGGTGATAACAGCAGGACAGCATCTGCCATAGCTTCGGAAGCTGGTATCGACCGTGTTCTTTCCGAAGTGTTGCCTGAAGACAAAGCGGCTGAGGTGAAGAAGCTTCAGAAAGAGAACAAGATCGTTGCAATGGTCGGTGACGGCATCAACGATGCTCCTGCACTCACGCAGGCAGACGTTGGTATTGCCATGGGTGCCGGAACAGATGTGGCCATGGAATCCGCACAGATAGTGCTTATCAGGAACGATCTCCTTGATGTTGTGGCCTCACTGAAGTTAAGCCGGCTTACCATGAGGAAGATCAAGCAGAACCTGTTCTGGGCTTTCGGATACAATAGTCTTGGTATTCCAATAGCTGCAGGAATTCTATATCCTGTGTTCCATCAGGTACTTGTCACTCCGGCAATGGCAGCAGCGTTCATGGCTATGAGCTCTGTCTCGGTTGTGACGAACTCCCTGCTGATGAAGAGAAGCAGAATAAAATAATTTCCTTTTAAGAAGAGGCATTCGCAGCAATATTTTTGTTGTTGTAGAAATGCCTCTTCATGCCATTATTTAATGTTTGGTCTTTCCGGGATGTATCGGTTTCACATAATTTCTATATATACCACGCATACACTTTCCGTTGAGACACTGTCGATCTTGTTTTGAGATACATCGTATAGATATATCCTTAACATCAACTCATTCCCATCTTCTGAATACACATCCCAGCCTGATCCCAAGTCATCTGAGATAGACAAGACCTGATCGTCTACAAAATCACCGTTCCTGGAAACCTCCAGCCACACCTTTTTGCCCTCAACATCGATCTGCCTTGGAATGAGATTATAATTATCCGGCAGTTTGAATGTCTCACCAGTACTTAGAACGTATCTATCGGAGAAGGAGAATGTCTGCTCCCCAAATACCTCATGTGGGAAGGTCTCTTCCACATGCTGTTCCGAAAAATCCTTCAAATATTTTGACGGGATAAAGTTTGCTGAAAGTATCAGTGATGAAATGAATATAACGATGAGAATAGATGTTAGAATAAGTATATTGCCCATTTTTTTTGAAGTTTTGTCCATGATTGCAATTGAACCCCCATAAAATATACCTATAAGGTACTTTAAAAAAACATATGCTGTAGTATAAAAATATTTTGGAATTAAAATGTGTATTTTGATGCTAAATTTAGATTATGAGTAATGTCGGTAGCAGTGATCATAAAACTCCTCTGGTCGTTTTACTAAGGTCTGGTAACCGTCTAAAAGTTACTTCCAAGTACCAGTTAAACTGGCTAATGCCCTTTTTTTTCAATTTTGATCAGGTACTTCAAATATTCTGATAACTACGGATTGATTCGAAGTTTAGACAATTCTTTAATAAGTGTAGCTCCTATTGGAACATGTCGAAAGACGCTCACCATCATCAAATCATAAAGGAGAATCGATATGAAAAAATATTTTGCATTTATGTCAATTGGCCTATTGTTGCTCAGTTTGACAGCAATAACAGTTGCCATTGCTGCCCCTGAAACTACAGCAGCAGAACCGGAATTGTTTGCCGAACCCATGTTAATAGCTGAACCCGTGCTAATATCCGAACCTACACTGATAGCTGAAAAGATCGCTGCAGATGGATATTATCAGGACATGTTATATCCTGAAATTGAAAAAGAGATAGTTCCTCTACTTGTTGACCCTGGATATTCCTATCTTAGAATAAAGCCAGGAGAGTCAGATGAAATGACTGTCGTGCTTTTCAATCATGGTAAAGAGCCACTAACACTTGAGCCTTATATTGCACCAAAGGTATTCAGTGACAACATGCTTGATGAGGACTGGGTTACTATCTCACCTGCAAAGGCTGAACTGAAGAGCGGGGAAAAGCAGGAGTTCACTATCAAGGTCTCAGTTCCTGAGGATGCTGCACTTGACAATTATGATGCAAACGTTTTCTTCAGCGATCTCGAAGGGGATGTTGCAGCTTTGTATCCTGGTTATAATGGTGCACTTGAGCTTTCAGTGAACGTCTGGTTGCCACCAAATGTACAGATATTCAATTCATACATCAATGACCGTGTGGAAGCAGGTTCTGAGTATGAATATGTGATCAAACTCAAGAACGTTGCTGAAAAGGCAATTTCCATCAACCCTGAATTCGAGGTAAGTGAGGATGATTGGTATGGATACAATGCACAGGTCTCTCTTGATGAGAAGGACGTGACCATCACAGCACCCTCTGTTATCAAGGCAGGAGAAAAGACCACTGTGACAGTAAAGGTCAGAGTTCCAGCTGATGCGGAAGGAAATCTCAATGGCAGGATCAACCTGAACATCGATGACAGGACAATGAATGAATGGAGCCAGAAGGTTAGCATCAACCTCGATGTCTGGCAACAGCCAGAAGACCCGTTCACAACAAGCTTTGTTGCAAGGACAGATGATCCGGTGACCCTCAAGATAATCTCAAGGGATTATAATTATGGTGGCAGCAGTACATCTTCTACAGCACCTTCTTTCGATGTCGTGTTGAAGAACGCTGATGGTCAGGTAAAGTCGGTCCTTATCAGTACAGGCCACAGTAGCACTGTCAGTCTTTCACAGCAATCTCCTATCTATTATGGAATTGCAATGGATGAGGCAAGGGATAGAGCTATGAGCGAGATGCCTGTTTCAAGCGATGATCAGGATGATGAGCAATTCAATGTTTATCAGCAGGGATCAACAACATATACAGAAGTCTATCTTGCTGATGGTGCTGTTGGAGAATGGACACTTGAGATAATGCCTCACAACACCGAGAATTTTGAATATTCTGTCAACATCGGTCCTGTTGATTGAATATATTTTCATTGTGTCATGTGCTAACATGGCACTCAATACCTTTTTTTACTTCTTCTTTTAACATCACAGCAGATAATGATATAATATATCAATGCTGAAAGTTCAGTGCCTATATTAAAAGAATTGTCGTCTTGCAAGCATTTTTTGTAACGGCTCTAATAAGTTGATAACATGCAGGAAAAAATAATCGAAATCGCATCACGTCTATCCGAATTGCGCGAATTATCCGACATAGGTTTTGAGGCCATGGCTGAGAAGCTCGATATCTCTGTGGATACTTACAAACACTATGATTCCGGGGAATCTGATATTCCTGCAAGCATGCTGTTTGAGATTTCACAGATACTCAATGTGGATCTGGGACTTCTTCTTACGGGAGAGGAACCGCGCATGCATATCTTTGCGGTCAACCGAAAAGGCAAAGGTACTGAAGTGGAAAGAAGGGCGGATTACAATTACCAGAACCTTGCCTCGAACTTTGTTCATAAAAAGGCAGAACCTTTCATTGTCAGTGTAGATCCGCGTTCAGATGCTAATACTCCTTCCATGAACTCTCATCCTGGACAGGAATTTGATTATGTGATAAGCGGCAAGCTCAAGGTCTGGATACATGACAATGAGATCCTCCTTGAGGAAGGCGATTCAATTTATTTCGATTCCAGCTTCGTTCATGCAATGGAAGCGGTTGGAGATGAACCAGCAAAGTTCCTTGCAATGGTTCTCTGATAGTTTTGCTATCTGAACCTTATTTATTTTTATATAGAAAACGGGTGTAAATATGTCATCTTTATTGGAAGAATATGTCTCACGTACAGATTTCGGATCGTATGAGGATTTTAAAGAAAATTTCAAGATCAACATTCCTGAAAATTTCAATTTCGCATACGATGTCGTCGACAGATATGCAATGGAACAGCCTGATAAAAGAGCACTTGTCTGGTGTGATGATAACGGCAATGAACTGGTCTATACCTTCAAGGACCTGAAACACTATAGTGACAAAGCTGCCAATCTGTTCAAAAAATACGGCATCGAAAAAGGTGATGTTGTTATGCTGACCCTTAAAGGCCGATATGAGTTCTGGATATGTATCCTCGCTCTGCATAAGATCGGTGCGATCACCCTTCCTGCAACGCATATGCTGACCACCAAAGATGTCACATACCGTATCGAAATTTCCAATATAAAGATGGTAGTCAGTGCAGATGATGAAGGGTTGATGGGATATATCGATGAAGGTCACAAAGGCTATGAGGACATCCTGCTCCACAAGGCATCTCTGAGCGGAGGACGTGAAGGCTGGCTGGATTTCACAAAGGAACTTGAGGAAGCTTCTGATGAGTTTACACGTCCGGAAGGAGATGCTGCTACAAAGAACGAGGATATTGCATTGCTTTATTTCTCCTCAGGTACCACAGGATTGCCAAAAATGGTGCAGCACGATTTTGCATATCCTCTCGGACATATCATCACTGCGAAGTACTGGCAGAACGTCCAAGATGATGGTCTGCACCTTACCGTTGCTGATTCCGGCTGGGCAAAGTGTGTATGGGGTAAGCTCTACGGGCAGTGGTTAAGCGGAACTGCGGTCTTTGTATATGATTATGAGCGCTTTGATGCTAAGAACATGCTTAACTTTGCAAGCAAGTATGGAGTAACGACCTTCTGTGCACCTCCGACGATCTATCGTTTCCTGATCAAGGAAGACCTTTCACAATATGATTTCAGCAGTCTCGAATATTGTGTTGTGGCAGGCGAGCCTCTTAATCCTGAAGTTTATGAGAGGTTCCTGGAGTTCACCGGACTTAAGCTTATGGAAGGCTTCGGTCAGACCGAGAGCATTGTAAGCATTGCTACTTATCCGTGGATGGAACCTAAACCCGGTTCAATGGGCAAGCCTTCTCCTGAATACGATATCGAGCTTTTGAACTTTGATGGTGAGGTATGTGATTTCGGAGAAGAGGGCGAGATCGTTATCAATACCTCAAAAGGAAAGCCAGTAGGTTTGTTTGCTGGATATCGTTCTGATGAAAAGAAGACTAACGAGGTCTGGCATGATGGTTATTACCATACCGGAGATATGGCCTGGAAGGACGAGGATGGTTATTTCTGGTTCGTTGGCAGGTCCGATGATATTATAAAGAGCTCCGGTTACAAGATCGGACCTTTCGAGGTCGAGAGCGCTTTGATAGAACATCCAGCTGTACTTGAATGTGCCATAACAGGTGTACCTGATGACACAAGAGGGCAGATCGTCAAAGCTACAATAGTTCTTACAAAAGGCTATGAAGCAAGCGAGGTATTGAAGAAAGAACTTCAGGACCACGTCAAGAAGGCTACTGCACCTTACAAGTATCCACGTGCTGTGGACTTCGTTGATGAGCTTCCCAAGACCATCAGCGGCAAGATCAGGCGTGTTGAGATACGCGATCATGATGAAGGAAAGAACTGATTAAGAGCATAGAACGTTTCAGGACTATAATAGTTCCTGAAACATATTTAAATACTCGAATGATCCAATGGATAAATCTTTTATTTACAGTTTATCTATTTACCCAGAGGTTGATATCATGTCTGAAAATAGTGAAAATATGAAACCTTATCCACAACTTAACAATCTTGAATGTAAAGGCTGTGAAAGATGCATTCCCGCATGTCCAAAAAGTGTTCTGTTCATGAGTGAACAGATCAATGAACGCGGTTATCGTTATGTTGAATACAAGGGAGAAGGCTGTATAGGATGTGGAAATTGCTACTACACCTGTCCTGAAACGCTGGCTATTGAAGTGCATATCCCTATTAAGGAAGAATAAGCCCGGAAAGTGAGGTAAAATTATGGCTACACAATTGATCAAAGGTAACTCAGCTGTCATTATTGGCGCTTTATATGCCGGATGCGACTGTTATTTCGGTTATCCGATAACTCCGGCAAGTGAGATCCTTCATGAAGCTTCCCAGACATTCCCGAAGCTTGGAAGGAAATTCGTACAGGCGGAATCAGAGGAAGCCGCTATTAATATGGTCTATGGAGCGGCATCTGCAGGTCATAGGGTGATGACTGCATCATCAGGTCCTGGTATGAGCTTGAAACAGGAAGGTATCTCATATCTTGCAGGAGCTGAACTGCCCAGTGTCATCGTTGACATTATGAGAGCAGGTCCGGGTCTTGGCAATATCGGTCCGGAACAGGCCGATTATGCTCAGGTAGTAAAAGGCGGAGGACATGGAAACTATCGCACTATCGTACTTGCACCTAATTCAGTTCAGGAAATGTGCGATCATACAATAAAGGCCTTCGAGCTGGCAAGCAAATATCGCAACCCTGTTGTAGTTCTTGCTGATGGTGTGCTCGGACAGATGATAGAGCCCCTTCATTTCCCTGACGAGGCTATAACACCTGTCATAGATGAGTCCTGGGCTGTATGTGGTACGAAGGAGACAAAGGAGAACCTTGTCACGTCTATATTCCTGGATTTCGACAAACTTGAGGATTTCAACTATCAACTTCAGGAGAAGTATGAGACGATCAAGGAGAACGAGACCGTCCATGAAGAATACATGACAGAGGATGCTTCTATTGTTCTTGTTGCGTATGGTATCAGCAGCAGAATATGTCATTCAGCTGTAGAGGTTGCAAGACGGGAAGGTTTCAAGGTAGGATTGTTCCGTCCTATTACATTGTTCCCATTCCCTGAAAAGGAGCTTAAAGGCATTGCTGATTCGTATGACTGTACTTTTATCGCAGTTGAAATGAGCAACGGTCAGATGATGGAAGATGTAAAACTTGCTATCGAGTGTAGCAGACCTGTTGAACTGGTCAATCGCTTGGGTGGAAATTTAATAACACTGGATCAGGTCATGGAAAAGATCAGAGAAGTTGCTTCAAGGGAGGCATAAAAATGGCAGAGAAGATCATTGGAAGACCGGCAGCGATCTATGAAGAGTTCTCAAGAAAGGGAGGAGCTGCGCCAACTGCAACCCACTATTGCCCGGGATGTGGGCATGGTATCATCCACAAGCTCATCGGTGAGGCTATGGACGACCTTGGAATTCAGGATAGGTCTGTGATGATAAGCCCTGTTGGTTGTGCGGTATTTGCTTATTATTACTTTGATTGCGGAAACCTTCAGGTAGCACATGGACGTGCACCTGCTGTGGGTACAGGTATGTCAAGGGCACAGGACAACGCGGTGGTCATCTCATATCAGGGCGATGGCGATCTTGCTTCAATTGGTCTTAATGAGACTATGCAGGCTGCGAACCGTGGTGAGAAGATGGCAGTATTCTTCGTGAACAATACTGTTTACGGAATGACCGGCGGTCAGATGGCGCCAACCACACTTATCGGTGAGAAGACCGTCACGTGTCCGGATGGAAGGGACCCAAGGTTTGCCGGATATCCGCTTCACATGTGCGAGATCCTTGAGAATCTGAAAGCACCTGTGTTCATCGAGCGTGTATCTATTTCCGATATATCACATATCAGGAAGGCAAGAAAGGCTATTAGAAGAGCTCTTGAGGTGCAGAGGGACGGAAAAGGATATGCATTTGTTGAAGTGCTTTCCACATGTCCTACAAACCTCAAGCAGAATGCACAGCAGAGCACCGATTTCGTGAATAACATGATGGAGAAGGAATTCCCACTCCAGAACTTCAGGGACAGGTTCGATGAGGTCGAGCCATTGTGGAGGGATGAAAGCGATTTCTCCAAGGCTGCCATTGATAAGCTTTATAGCCTTGAGGATAATGCTTCACCCGAGGCAGTACCGGACAAGGATTTCAAGATCGCTTTAGTTAAGATAGCTGGATTCGGTGGTCAGGGTGTTCTGAGCATGGGACTTACCCTTGCACGTGCAGGTTGCCGTGATCAGCGCTATACTTCCTGGTATCCGTCATACGGTCCTGAACAGCGTGGTGGAACTTCCAATTGTTCCGTTGTCATTTCAGGAGAATCCATCGGCTCACCTGTTGTATATGAATCAGATGTGCTCATAGCTCTTAATCAGCCATCACTTGAGAAGTTCGCAGGCGATGTGAAAAAGGGCGGTGTTATTCTCTATGATGCAACTATCAGTGGTGTCGAAGTTCCTGAAAATGTAAGGTCCATTTCAGTTCCTGCCATGCAGATCGCAAAGGATGCAGGTTCTGTTAAAGCTGCAAACACCGTTATGCTTGGTGTGATGATGGAACTGGGAGATACGGGTCTTCCTGAAAAGGTATTCAGGGAAGCTATTGAGGATACTTTTGCAAGCAAACCAAAGCTTATCCCGATGAACCTGACGATCCTTGAAGCCGCTGCAAAATGGGCAAGAGAGAATATAAAGTAATATCAAAATAGAACCTGATAAGTTCTAAATATAGAAAAAAACCATGTGTCCCGCATTTTGCCGGATACTACCTAATTTTTTATTTTCATGAAAACAATAAAAAAACTATTTGTTTCTTTTATAGTGTTTGCAATAGTGGGAATCGCTGTTACAGCTATCCTTCAGGACAGGATTTTCTTCTCAGTCTTTGTTGGTCTCCAGGTAGGCATATTTGCAGGACTTATGACCTTTTTGTACCTTAAATGGAAGAGCAGGGCTGTAGTGTCAAAAATAGATACTGCTTTTGATAACATAGTTGATTTTCTTCAAAATGAAGTTTCACTCCGCTTTGGTAAAAACAAGATAGAAAAAGATTATCAACAAGATCTGGAAGGTAAATTATCAGTTCTGACTGAAAGATATGGATATGACATTAAGTACGAATCTGTAAAAGGTAAACATAGGGTTGATTTTATAATTAATGGAAATATAGGAATTGAAATGAAAGTCCACCGAGGTGGAAATCGGGTCAATAAAGAATTATATAATCAGATCTCAAACTATGCACCATATTGTAATAAGTTGATAGGTTTGGTTGTGAATGAAACAAATAATGATACTGAAATTTTACGAATGCAAATTAAAGATGAATTGAAAGGACAACATGCAATTAATGCAAATGATTATGAAATAATTGTTTTAGATGTAAAAAAGAGATCATATTAATTGATCGAGGCTATCCCAAAAACGCCTTAACTTATACAAAATGAGTTTTGATGATTTGAGATAAGTCCCATTATTTCACCTTTTCTCGCAAAATAATCAAATTATTCGAGAAGTTCGGTTCTTTCTATTTTCATACAAAATAAATGTGTACCTGCCGAAAGTATTTTTAAATACATTAAATTACTTCGCCGGTCTATATGATCTCACTTCTATTTCCCCTTCGGTTAGATCTGCTAATTTAGGAACGATCTTCATAAAGTGTTCCGCTTTATTATGAAGGTCGATCGCCTCCATATCTTCCCAGGATTCAATAAACGTCAGAGTGTACGGATCAGCTATATCCTCATACAGATCATAAGAAATGCAACCTTCTTCATTTTGGCTTTTCTGTATGAGTTCTTCGGTAATTTTTAAAAATTCTTGTTTTTTATTTTCTCTTACCTTGGTTTTCGCTACTATCGTGATCATTGTCTCTTCCTCCTGATCATTTGTTCATTATAACATTGCAGTTTGAAGTATTTAATGTTGTATGATGTAGTATGTGGAACATTTTGAGCATAATTATCCAAAGAAATATTTAATATTTTGGATAACTGAATATGGGGCATACTTTAGAAATGGGCTAAGAGAAACACCTTCCAGATCTAAACATTGGATTATCAATAAATGCTGGCATACCAAAGGAACAAGAAAATAGGTATTTTCAGCAACAAAAAAACCCTTATACTAACAAAAAATACTCAGTTGCACGTAAATTCGATCAAGGTGCTAAAATGCCATCAGAAAAGTTTAAGAAAATATGGGAGAACCAAAAAGGTAAATGTCCGTTTTGTGATCAACCGATGGACATTAGTGCTGATGCAGAAGAAAGACATCTCCATCACATAAATGGAGATCATAAAGATAACAAAATCTCAAATTTAGTCTATGCGCATGTACACTGTCATAAGCAATATCATGCTAATTATCCTAAATCTAAAAGAATAATAACTGTCATCTGAAAAGGTTAATGGATGCTTGAGCTGTAAAAAGTGCAAAAAAGGAAAACGAGAGTTAATCCCGATCAGATATTATTTATTTCTGGTCAGAATGATACGTCTTCGATCTTGTCCAAGTAGAATATATCCGGTTTGGTGATAACACCTAATTCTTCCATTTTCTTTTTCAGTTCATCAGATTCGGTGAACTTGCGTGCGTTCTCAATATTATCCCACTCGAGAAGGATCACGAGGCTATTAGGGTTTTCTGAAGTGCGGAAAAGCATTCCCCCTTTGGAACCATGCTCCTTTCGTGTGGCTTCGTGGTCGTCAAATCCTACCTTCCATTTAGAAAAATCTTCTACTGTATGTTTTACAAGTAAATATGCCATTAATTATACCCCCTTATCAATCTGGCTTACCTGTATTTATTATTTTTTAATTAGACCAAATTTATAATGTTCAAAATATTTTATTTTATTGCTAACTAATTTTAAATACTTTTTTTTAGAAAATAGTGCTCTTTAGAAGTCTTCAAAGGTACATTGCATTAAATGAAGCAGAAAGTTAGATTCGAAAGTTATTTGCTTCGAATGTAGATGTGGATGGAACACTAAGTGGAAAATTATTCGTATCCAATTATCGTTTCAAATGTTAATTGCCATGAAAATATTGAGATCATTAAGTTTTAGTATGAACTATAGGAATTGATGGACAAACAGATTTATATAGGATACCTTCATTATTAAGATTGCTTTTAAAGGCAAAAACTACTTTAATAAATTATAGGTCTAGATGGTATTTCCTTAACTGTATTTACTATTCTTACGTATGTTTACGAGTTGGTTATAATCTTTTCAAGCACTTTAAAGGAAGTGAAATATTTGTTCAACAACATGGAATCAACTGCACCAGTAGAAGCTGGCGAGACATACGACGTAACAATTGAAGACATCGCAAGGGAAGGAGACGGCATCGCAAGAGTAAGCGGTTTTGTAGTCTTTGTACCTAACGCATCAGTCGGTGACGAAGTAACAATCAAAGTTACCAAAGTCATGAGCAAATTCGCATTTGGCGAATTAGTTTAATTATTATAATTAATTAAACACTTTATTGGAAGATCAATGTTTTGATTTTCCATTCTTATTTTCTTATTTTTTTCATAATTTTATATCAGATATTGTTTTTTATCTTGAACCATAATGTCAAGAATTATAATCCATCTACATTCAATGCTATGTGATGGAGAGTTTAGATAATTGAAATGATGAAATTTCTGTGAAGAGATGAGAAATTAAATGAACTCGATCTGAGTTCCGATCAATCTTTGCTAGTAGCGCTTTCATCCATGTGAAATATTGCCCAAATATGTCCATCAGGATCTTCAAAGCTGCGTCCGTACATCCACCCATAATCCTGTGGCTCTCCTTCTTCTAAACCACCTGCTTTTTTGGCTTTGTTTACCAGTTCATCTACTCTTTCCCTGCTTTCAGCAGATAGGGATACCGCCATCTCGGTGCTTTTCTTAGCATCACATATCTGTTTTGTAGTAAAAATTTTGAAAAAACTTTCAGTTAATAACATTACAAAACTCTCTTTGTTCACGATCATACAGGTGCCTTTCTCGTCAGATAACTGTGGATCAAATTCGAAATCAAGCTTAGTAAAGAATTCAATTGATCGATTCAGGTCTTTCACAGGTAAGTTCACAAACATTTGAGTAGTCATAATAGTAAGATAGCTTTAACTTATTATAAATTCTTCTAAATCCGATATATAGGTGACAAGCTGTTTCCTCTCAATGTTCATGCGATGAGCTGTAATGAATCAATTTCAGGATATAATTTCGGCTAGTGCAGATGAATTGAAGCCTTTAACAATAAGCCATATCGCTAGAACCATTTCATTCAAGGCTAATGGAAAAGCTAAAAATATCCCGATCGTTGAGAATGGATCAAGGCCGAACATATCTAACACGCCTGCTGCTAACATCAATGGGACTCCAATAAGACCCCAGACTGATATAGATTGTGGAAAGAGTTTTGATCGATATAATGAATAATTCAAGATCAAAGCAGTCAGGCTAAAAACAATCATTGATCCAATCAAATTGGTCCAATCATGTACTGCTAGTAATAAAGTTCCTAAAGGTAGAAAATAGGGATCATATGGAGCTCCTACCTTTACAAATTCCTGACTTAATGTCAATAGGGATAGGAGGCTGATCACACCAACAACAAACGGCACAGCCTCACAGATCCTGGCTACAACATACCCAAGAGCTATACGTTCATTATGTTTTTTCAAGATTGGAAAGATCATAACTGCAATACCAAGAAATGCACCGGCACAAATCAACTCAAGGAGCGCCCCTATTATCACCTGGTTTTCATTTGCAGAAAAATTAGTAAGATAATCTGGAGCATTTAGCATAGGTTCTAAAAAAGCAACACTTAGAACTCCCGCAACTGTCGAAAGTAGAAATAATACTCCCACAATTCTTGCGTTTTTTTGTTTGAATTCATTTTGTTCGCCTGAATGATCGTTTCACGCTTTGATCTTTCTGATGCCAAATTTACTTTGTTTCTGAACCATCCCTTATGCCTTTGAACATCAACCATATTCCGATAGCCATTTCATACGGCAAACTTGGAAGGAATACATACATTGGAACAGCAAAATCAAAGAACTCAAGCAAGGTTCCAATAAATGCCACAGAGGTTAGAATAATTCCAAAAAGGGGGAATGCTATTGGAATATACCTGGATCTAAGGAATAAGTAGTAAAATAGTAAGCCTCCTAAAGCCCAAAATAGTCCATGTAAATCATAACCAAATTGCGCTGATTCGTAAAATAAACTGCCAAGAGTTTGGAAATAGGAAGGATCCGGTGACCCAGCTTTTATAAATTCTTGACTTAAATTTAAGAGAGAAAAAGCACTTATTCTACTGACAGCAAGAGTTGCTGCTTCTATTATCCATAAGCCAAATGCCCAACGAGCAATAATTTGATTTTGTCCTTTCAGGGTGGTATAAAGTAATACCGCTAAGAGTACAATTCCAATGGATGTAATGAACTCACCTACGATGCTCATCTGCATCTTAATTGGGTCTTCTGAAATGTTGATTATGGTTGCGGATATATTATCAGGTTCAATTAATGATAATAACAGAAATCCA
Source organism: Methanococcoides alaskense (assembly GCF_027594145.1). Classification (GTDB taxonomy): domain Archaea; phylum Halobacteriota; class Methanosarcinia; order Methanosarcinales; family Methanosarcinaceae; genus Methanococcoides; species Methanococcoides alaskense. Next base: position 398,077 of record NZ_JAQFFK010000001.1, read on the forward strand.
CTGAGTGCGCTTGCAATTGCTACAATAAAAAAAGTTGCACCTAAAAGTCTTGGAGTTAATTTATCTGAATTTATTTGTTCATCCTTTTCTTCCATCGAATACCTTCTCCCCATTATAAAATGGGGATATATAACTATTTAACATTTTTGGATGTGTCCAGCTTTGCAGAAATCTAGGGAGAAAAAAGATTGAATTTAGTAAGCCTGTTTATGTAGAAAAAAGAGATGATACCGATTTTCTGAGAAAGATGATCATTGACACGTCTTATGCTGAATGGAAGAGTGCGACAAGAAAGTTATACCATGAATTGCGGAAACGCTGTCCCTTCCATTTGGGATAATCCTACTATGACATGCGTTGATGGTAACGTCAGGGTGTGAAGCTCATAGGACAATATGGAGAAGTTTGGGAATCTAACTTAAACAATCTGTTAGGATAAGAATACTATGAAGAAACGAAAGTTGAACCATTGTAAGAACCGTAATCAGTAACAAGCGAAAAAATAGATTGACACGCTTGAACCAAAAGGTATAGAATCAGACCATTATGGCTTTTTCCACATAATGGGAAATGGACGAATGGTTCTCGGTTTATAGATGGCTTCTAAGGTATTCACAATTATTCATGTTATAGAACTTGGTAAGCCCTATATGTTCCCTTCGGGGTAGGAATTCCGTAAGGAAGGACAATGACATAGAGAGTAAAGGAAAGGAGTAGAAAGCGAATGACAGACTGTAATGGTATGTATAGGGGTTCAGAATTTGCCCTGATTCGAAAGGATGCAGACTTACTCTATGGTATCGAAACGTAAGAATGAAGGTATAACTATGAATGTAAGTCATTCAAATACACCAAATAATGAAGCAGCAGCCCTTAGTGGTTATGCCGAATTAAATGATGAGAACCTTACAGACATGTCCAACTGGAACAACATTGATTGGAATACTGTTGAATCACATGTTAATAGAATACAAGTCAGGATTACGAAAGCGGTTATTAAAGGAAATTGGAATTTAGTTAAAAGACTAAGTTATTTGCTAACCCATTCTCACTACGCTAAACTGTTAGCTGTCAGAAAGGTAATTCAGAATAAGGGTAAAAGAACAGCAGGAATCGATGGAGAATTGTGGAATACACCTGTCTCTAAGATGAAAGCTGTACTTGGATTAACTGATAAGAAATACAAGGCAAAACCATTAAAAAGAGTATTTATTGAGAAATATGGGAAAGATAAGAAACGACCTTTAGGAATTCCAACCATGCATGACAGAGCTATGCAGTCACTTTATGCCTTGGCATTAAACCCAATTGCAGAAGAAACAGCAGACATACGTTCTTTTGGATTTAGAAAATCCAGAAGTACTCATGATGCATGTGGACAAATCTTCGGATGCACATGTCGAAATAATTCTGCTCAATGGATACTGGAAGGAGACATTAAAGGTTGTTTTGACAACATTAGTCATCAATGGTTACTTGACAACATCCTAATGGATAAATCAATTCTTAAACAATTCCTTAAAGCAGGATTCATTTATAAAAATTCTCTATTTCCAACAAAAGCAGGAACACCACAAGGAGGTATTATATCACCAATATTGGCTAACATGACCTTAGATGGAATTGAAAGTTTATTGGTTGATAAATACCATCGAGGTAAAAGTGGAAGAATGACAGCACATCAAAGCAATAAACACAAAGTAAATTTTGTGAGATATGCGGATGATTTCATTGTTACTGCAAATACAAAGGAAATAGCAGAAGAAGTTAAAGGATTGATTGAAAAATTTCCTAACAAATAAAGGTCTGGAACTGTCTGATGAAAAGACTTTAATTACTCATATTGATAATGGTTTTGACTTTTTAGGCTGGAATTTTAGAAAATACAAAGGGAAACTTCTTATAAAACCGTCTAAGAAAAACATTCAGAAAGTAACTGAGAAAATCAGTAATACTATCAAAGATGGAAAATCTTGGACACAAGAAGTTTTAATAGACACCCTTAACCCAATCATTACTGGATGGTCAAATTACCATCAAGGAGTGGTTTCCAAAGAAACATTCCACTTAATAGATTACAAATTATGGAACATACTTTGGAAATGGGCTAAGAGAAGACACCCCATGAAATCAAGAACTTGGATCGTTGACAAATATTGGCATACCAAAGGAACGAGGAAATGGGTATTTTCAACAACAAGAAACCAACTTAAATTATTATCAGACAAAAGGATAGTTAGACATACAAAATTATCTCTGGATAAAAACCCTTATACTGACAAAGAATACTTTGTTGAACGCAAGTTCAATCAAGGTGCTAGTAAATTATCTGGAATGTTTAAGAAAGTTTGGATTAATCAAAAAGGCAAATGCCACATTTGTAATCTACCAATTGACATTAGTGCTGATGCAGAAGAAAGACCTCTACATCACAAGAATGGAAATCATAAAGATTACATTGTGTCAAACTTAGCTTACGTGCATGTTCACTGTCATAGACAACATCATGCTACTAATCCAAAAACAATAACTGTTGCCTGTAAAGGTTAAGAGATGCTTGAGCTGTATGAGGTGAAAGTCTCATGTACAGTTCTTAGGCGAGAAAGAGGGAGTAATCCTTCTGACTTAGCCGACAGATGGGATTCTTTAAGGGTACACTTCATTACATGAAGCAGAACGCTAGAGCTGATGAGCCATTTACTCTCAATGCTCATTTTAGAGAGAGGTTGGAGAAGTTGAAACAAGAATGAGCATAAATTATTTTGTGAGTGTCAAAAATAGTATCTTTTAACATTTCTCTCTTCTTAGAGATATCCGTGTAATTTTATTTTCAAATGAAAAAAGAATTGAAGCCATCAATAAATAATGGCTACGTGGATCTATACTTAGTTCAATTCAGGAGTCTTTTTTGAGACACATAAACCAGTCCAGACAATATTTACCTTCTTCTTCTGATTCAACTCTTTCTTTTGCAGCTCCACATGATCCAGGTGGTGGGATTATAACGTCATCGCCCGGATTCCAATTTGCAGGAGTGGCAATATTTTCTTTATCTGATTTTTGCATTGCAATGACCATTCTTTTAATTTCATCCATGTTCCTTCCGTTAGACAATGGATAATAAAGAATTGCTCTTACTTTTGCTTCAGGATCCATTATGAATACAGCTCTTACTGCCTGATCATCAGAAGCGTTTGGTTGAACCATTCCAAACATTTTAGCAACTTCCATTTTGATATCTGCAATTACAGGGAATAAAACTTCAACATTCTTCATACCCTTGTACTCAATCTTCTCTTTTATTGTCCTTAGCCATGCAATATGTGCATATTTACTATCAATGGATAAACCTATCAGTTCAGTATTAAGTTCACGGAATTCTTCTTGCATACTTGCAAATGTCATGAATTCTGTAGTGCATACGGGAGTAAAGTCTGCAGGATGACTGAATAATATTACCCACTTTCCTTTATAGTCTTCTGGAAAACTAATCTCTCCCATAGTGGTATCTACTTTGAAATTCGGTGCAACATCGCCTATTAATGGCATGGTAACTCGTTCTGTATTTTCAGTTTCACTCATCGTTAATTACTCCAGTATAGATCTGTAAGGAATATGTAAAAAGTTCATATATTACTATAAATAACTTCCTGACATAATTAACAATGTTAACACTCGCACTAATTTCATTCAATATCTGTAAAAAATTCCCAACCCATTACTTTTAGGGATGAATAAACGAAAAAGAATTGTTTTAAATAATAAGAAATATGAAATTTCATGCTATGAAAACTTTGGATAATCTTTCACTTATTGCTCCTTGTGGGATGAACTGCGGAATTTGTATAGCTTACCTGAGATACATAAATAAATGCCCTGGTTGTAGGGGATTAGATGTTACTCACTCCAAATGTAAACAGATCAAGCACTGTCCTACTTTTGAAAATGGTAGGGCACAATTTTGTTTTGAGTGTGAAACATTTCCCTGCAGCAGATTGAAAAAATTAGATGAAAGGTATCAAACCAAATACAATATGAGTATGATCGAAAATCTCGAAAATATCAAAAAATTTGGTTTAAATGAATTTGTTGCAAATGAAAAGATACGATGGAAATGTCCTGAATGTGGGGGCACTATTTGTGTGCACAAAGGATATTGCCATAGTTGTGGTAAGAAGAAAGAGTAAAATCTATGAATAATTCTTTTTTTAATACCAGATATATTATAAGCTAAAGAACTTCGTAATCTAATCAGAGAAGTTCGGTTTTTTAGACTTAACTATATCCCGAAGTATTGTGCGGGGATATATACGACGTATAAAAAGTGTACGCTATCAAAAAGCACTTAGATTATTTATTATTTATTACCCTAATTTGACAGTTTATAAAAATTAATGCTAATTTTGGTGGTTTTTTGCTTATTTTCCATCAATATTTGCCCAATCTGCAACTAAAATAAGAACATATCACAAATTATAGTTTTTACATAACATTAGTTAACATAAATCTTTAATTTAGTAACAACTGTCAAATTCTAAAAGGTTAAAAAATAGAACTGTCAAACTTGGGTTATTACTTCAAAGATTCCAAAGTCCCATAATAGAGGAAGTGTTCTTTGCTAAAGAGGATATGAATTAAATATTTCCAGATCATTCAGTATCAATATGACAAAAAGAAAGAAAGATACGAGTGAATACGAATTACCCGATATTCAAAAAAACGCCTTGGATAATTGGATAACGTTAAATATACTCCCACAAAAAATATCAAATAAAAATTACACCAGTTATGCGCTTAAACTTCTTTTTGAACAAACACCAGATGGTTTCTTCATCACAAATAAGCAGTTTAAAGAAGGGATGGTCAGATGTGATTTCTCACCTGTAAATAAAAATAAATTAAATTGGGATTTTCGAGTTTCTCTAAAATCTCCAGAGTTGAAATCATCTAAATGAGGTTATAAACCTAACATATATTAAAAAAGCTTATCCTATTTTCCATAATAAAGGAAAACAGGTACGATCAATTCAACGTAACTCCCTTTATGCAACAAAATCCTGAGTTTCCTCCTGAAATTCTTGGAAATCTGATGAGTGCCTACTATGGAGTTGTGGTATGAAGCAGGCTATCACTTTGAGTTATAAAAAGCAAAGTTGAAAGCAAAGTTTTCTACAAATATCTAATACTTTACTAATTATCTTTTGTTTAATTTCACACATCACTACATTTTTTATATCTGTTCTCCACATAATTAGTATATTCAATATGTATGGTCAGATTGGGAGAAAGAATGGATGAATATAATAAACAGATTCTGGGAGGAACCCTTGGAGGTATCTCTTTTCTTCATTGGGTGGTTTTGGCTAGGATTTTCAATAATAGGGATGACTTTAGCCAACATGTACTTGCCTGATTCCATTTTAGATATTTATCACCTAATCGTAGGTGTTATCTATCTGCTTCCAATGTTTGTGATCGTGCTTAAGGTATTTAAGGGTAGGAATGTTGCTGGTCTGCCTTTGATGATCTGTTCTGGCATAATTGGAGTTTATGCGATCGTCATGCACATGAAGCTGAATCTAGGAGTTGACTATTTGGGACCGCTAAGCGAGATATTAAAGATAGTATTATTGCTAGTGTTGCTAGTAGCCGTACTGGTAAGTTTCTACATTTATGCTCGTTCAGTCGGATGCGACAACACTAAAAATTTGAAGATTATTTTGTTGATTTCTGCAATAAATGGTTTAGTAATTGTTTACAATGTGTTATTTGGAGGCTATGGTATACGGAGCGAATCCGTTGCTATTATGACGATTTTGTTCTTGTTCGTGTTAGAACCATTACTAGGGGGGATGTATGCCCGGGAAATTGTGGAAAGGGAAAACTGGGGGAGGAGTTTGAGGAAATAAAATCACAAAAATGTGAGCTCTCGAAACCAGACTAGCTTCACTGGAACAAAGGATCATTGAATTAGAAAAACCGCCATGCAGCGAATCAGAAAAACCAGATGGGCCCGGGGAGATTCGAACACCCGACCTCTGCCGTGTGAAGGCAACGTCATAACCAGCTAGACCACGAGCCCATATTGAATTATAATAGTACCTGAGAAACTATAAGTCGATTATCAGGTGCTACAGAGCTTAAATAGAGTTGATGGGCTATAAGTTTAACGGGGGTTACGGGAGTTTTATGTGGGTGAAGTTATTATTAAAACAATATATAAATGAACCTGTCGATTCATAGAAACGTTTAAGTATTATTCATGTGTTTAGAGAATTGTACATCGGACGAGAACTTTGGGCAGTTTCTTGAAAAACGGATAAGTTACTACCCCTTGAACCACACACAAACCACCATACTCCCCTTCCAGCTCAAAGTTCTTGACTGGTGTACATTTAACTCCTCCTTCGTGTATCGAGGTAGGGTGAGAACTCTGCCTTGAACTCCTCCTTTTCAATTTGATACTGATGCTTAATTATCAGTCTGATCTTTCGAGCGATATTGAAGATCGGCTTTAAGATCTGAGCAAGATCGGATTGTGGAATTTGAAAAAATGGTATGATATTGCATGCTATAATATGAAATTAGATCAAATGGGATTAAAGGACAGGAGTTTTTGGAAAGAATAAAGTGAGGGACTTTATCTTTCAAGGGCCAATCGTTTTCGCATCTTTGGAGAATCGATCCACATGCCTTTAAGTTCTCTTTCTCCGTCCTTCTCTATGAATATCAATCGGAAAATAGCACCTTCCGGCTCATTTTCAAATACTACATTATAGACAACGGCCGAATGTCTTTCAGTAACAGTTATCTCGGCAAGTTCCTTGGAAGTATAATTCCCAACCTCGTCATGAACAATGTCCGTAAGTTCCAGGAACAGGTCTTCAGGAATGGCCTTTTTCATCGTTGGGTTGAAATTAGCAGAGAACTTGGTATAGTTCTTCTCATTAAGTCCCTGAAGGGTATTTTCTGCTATCGGCTCAGCATATTCTTCAATGTCTCCATCCTCCACGCTCACTCCTTCAAGTTCAATGGAGGTGCATCCGCTGCAAATGATCGCCACTAAAACGACAAAGGCCATCAATAATGCTGTTCTTACTTTCATGTTCCTCACTTAAGCTCCCTCTATCTCGGTGAAATCGTCCTCTTTCAGCTCTTTCGGTAATCTGAAAGTGAATGTGCTGCCCTTGCCTGTCTCGCTCTCAAGGTAAATGTTCCCGCCCTGTCCATCGATGATGCCCTTAATGATCGCAAGCCCAAGCCCCGTGCCACCTGCCTTTCTTGTGGCAGTGCTGTCCACCTGATAGAACTTATCGAATATCTTATCACGTTTTTCCCTGGAGATACCTATGCCATTATCCTTTATACTTGTCTGCAAATGATTATCATGATCTTCCACGATGATACTCACTTCTCCCTCTTCGGGGGTGAACTTGATCGCATTTGTCAGCAGGTTCACGAAGACCCTTATGAGCTTGTCCTTATCCGTCCTGATCACCGGCACATCTTCGGGGCAGTTCACCATGATCTTTATGCTCTTATCATTGGCATATTTTTGTACATTATGAAGGGCGATCTCGATTATCTCTTTGATGTTCACATCCTCGGGTATGAACTTCATCTTTCCTGATTCTATGCGGGAAATATCCAGCAGGTCATCGACCATTCTCGCCTGTCTGTCAATGTTCCTTATAATAAGGTCCAGCATCTCTTCCTTGATCTCCCTGCTGCATTCGCTTTCCCTCAAGAACTCGCTGGAGGTCTTCATGGCTGTCAGAGGTGTCTTTAGCTCATGGGAGACCATTGAAACAAAATCATTCTTCAGACGGTCAAGTTCCTTTAATTTCTTGTTAGCGTTCTGGAGATAATCGTTCGACCTTTCCAGCTCCGATGTCTTGCTTTTCACCTCATCCTCAAGGGTCTTGTTCCAGGAGAACAGGATCAGGGCGATAAATGCACTGATGAAGAGGATGAATGCGATGGAGATCATTGCAAAAATGCCCTGCTTGACATAGACCGACTGGATAAGTGATCCAACATACCACAAGGGAGTAACAACGCCCACGGACCATTGCTGGTTATACCAGTTCACAGGCACATAAGAGATTATCTTCTCTTCGAGGAAACCATTCTTGTTCCTTTCGGAAAACTGTCCGCTACCTGAAAGTCCTTCTGTCTGCATACCGATGATATCAAGACGCCTGTGGTCAGGCTCGTTTATGATATTGAAATAATTATTTCCTACCAGGTGATCATCGGAACTATCGTAAAGCAGCTTTGCATTATCATCGATGAGATAAACATATCCCGATTCATATTCCGTTTTTATGGTCTGCTTCGTGATCTCATCCATCTCGATTATAGCAACTATCGCCCCTTCGAAACTGCCATCATCAAGATAAAGGGGTATCCAAACATAGAGCGCAAGTTCACCCTCTAAAGTAGTGAGTGGATTGGTGATGTAGGTCTCATCTGTGTCTTTTATTTTTTCAAAAGCAGCAGCCTTATCATTCTCATAAAGATCGTATCCAATGGGCACATTCTCTTCAGGATATCCCGAGACTATTATGCCTGTACTGTTTACGTATTCGATGGCATGGAAGCCTTCAGACTCATTATACACTATCGAAAAAATGGTATTGAAATTATCATCGGGGATATTATAATGGTTCCTTGAGATAATCTCAAGCATTGTGACCTTTTCGTTCAGGAATGTAGTGATGCCGGTCGATATCTGTTGTGCCTGGCTGGTCTGTTCCCGGGTGAACATCTCAACAAAAAGGTCTTCTACCTCTGTATTTGCCCTGATGCCCAGAAAAAGGATGGAAGAAATGAAAAGCATCGTTATCATTACAACAATGATAACGTTCCATCTGCTTTTTGTGGCGAACATATGAGGTCAGCACGAAAAGTGCGTTAAAATAGTTAGTCCTGTGTTCTTCTCAACACAGTCTTTATTCTTGCCTTCAGCTCTTTCAGATTGAATGGCTTGGTCATGTAATCATCAGCGCCAATATCCAGACCCTCAACCTTGTCATTGATCTCTCCCTTTGCTGTGAGCATGATCACAGGTATGTTCTCATAGAGAGGTTCTTCTTTCAATCTTCTGCATACTTCAAAGCCGTCCATATCAGGCATCATAACGTCAAGAAGGATCACATCGGGTATATCGGACTTAAGCACATCAAAGACCATGGCTCCGTTGTTTGCTTCAATGACATTGTATCCGTCTGCTTCGAGGGCTCTCTTGGTAGCAATGACAGCATCTGGTTCATCATCTACAATAAGGACCTTCTGTCTTGTATCCGACAGGCTCTCAATGGTCTTGGCCACTATGTCCTCAGAAACAGAAAGTTGATCTGCTATGTCCTTTGCATTGATCTCAGGCTGCTGTTCGAGAAGTCCCAGTATGTCTTTTTCAAGCGTTTCTTTTTCCATATATACCACTACTTTCAAATGTATTTAAACATAAATGGATGATATTATTAAAGCCTTTCTAAATATGATAAGGTCTATTTATATATTGTACTAATAGCCAATTATGAGAAAGCCTTATAAATTATTATCGTATATTTAAGGGTGATGTCAATGGACGCTCTTGAGAAAATATTTGGAAAGACTGCACAGATAACAGTTCTAAAGAACCTAATTCAGCATAAAGGGGAATCTACTTATCTCTCCGGTATTGCGGAAGAGACCGGTCTGTCCCACTCAAGTGTTGCCAGGGTGATCGAACCCCTTCTCAAAGCCAACATCGTCATTGAAAAGCGTCTTGGGAAACAGATCCGCACCTTCAGTCTGAATCTTGACAGTGAACTTACCAATCATATCCTTGATTTCTACGGACGGCTCGAAAAGATGAAACTCTGATCATTTCGTTTCTATTTTTCAACTCAACGTTCATTATTCCCGTTGAATACCGATGTCGTATTCTTCGATATATTCTGCATCCACGGTTTCGACCTTCTCGATGGATCCTACAGTTTCTTCTTCATCCAGTTCGATATCGTCAAAACTGGTGTAATCGTTTTCATTGGTCATATATGAATTTGCATTTCCAAGCAGGTTCTTTGCAAGAATTCCTGAAAGTTTTGCCATCCAATTCATAAAATGCAGTGAAATTATCCCAAAGATCATCCCAAAGAACATCATCATCAAAGCACTAGCAAAAGAATCGATGACGAACGTGCTGGTCCCAATACTGTAACCGATGTCGGTAAGCTTGTAGGCAAAGGGTGTTGCAATAAAAGCAAGAGTGATGCCTATCAATGTGAAGGAAACTATCAATGTAAATATGCCCAATGGGAACTTAATGAAAAGGAACACAAGTCCCTTCCATGTCACAGGGTTTAGGATATAGCTCTTTATCTTCTCCAAGCTCTTCTGTTTTCCTACACAACGATTCTCCATGGGTGGTATGTCCACTCCCAGAAGCCAGATCGCAAGTTGCCTTTCAAAAGCGGCAAGTTCCCACCATGCAACGAGCATCAAAAGCAGGATGGGAAGTCCGATAAGGGTTATAGAAAGACCTAAACCCATGGAAAGTCCGGTAACAAGGAATATGAAATAGGCTGTTCCGAGGGGGAATGTGAACAAAAGGTACGTCAGATTCAGATAGGTCTGTTTTTTAGTGACCACTCCGAAGAGATCACGTATCCATTTTGTTATATCATTTAGACCCATGTGGAACATTCTCCTTTATACCGATAATATTCGTATCATACATCCGCTGCATCAGAAACCGCATTGCGCTTTGTTCTTCTGAATATGAAATATATCAGTGCACCTAATAATTGTGCGAATACTATAATAATAACCCATAAAAGTTTATCATTTCCATGCGATGGCTCGTTCATAATACAATCGATAAGCATCCATATCCAGAAAATGGTACTTCCTATCGCAATCCCTGCAAATAGCAGGAACAACAAAATATGTACCGGGAAGAATATCCAGCTATCGATCATATTATCTTCACCTTAGCATTTTATAGTTTCGTTCTTTCAATCATGTCTCAATGCATCGACCGGCTTCATCTTAGCAGCCTTGTTCGCAGGATATGCTCCGGCTATCAGACCTACGAATATGGATACAACAAAACCTGCGAATATCTTTGATGCAGGAAGCACCACTGGCAGGTTCATGAACGTTGCAGCTCCATAAGCTCCAGCACAACCAAGTATCACGCCAAGGACACCACCTATAGTTCCCACGACCGCTGATTCAACGATGAACATCGTAAGGACATCGAAGTTGGAATACCCTATAGCTTTCATTAAACCTATCTCCGATGTACGTTCGGTAACTGTGACCAGCATAATGTTCATGATCCCGATGGAACCAACAACAAGGGAAATAAATGCAACTGCAGTCAGAAGTCCGGAAAGGGCACTTGAAAGGGCGCCTGCATTCTCAAGCAACTCCTGCTGGTCCACAATGAAATACGGCTTGATGTCATCTTCCTCCATATCCCTTGATGAGATTCCCAGATATCTTCCGAGTCTCTTATCTATCTCCTCGGATGTTTCGGAAACCTTCTCGATCGATTCCCCTTCGGCGAAGATGGTGGAATAATCATTGACCGAGAGGATCTCGTTCATGGTCGATATTGGAATGAATATCCTTTTGTCGGGAACCATTCCTCCTGATATGAAGCTTGGTTCTGATTCTTGGACAATACCTTTGACCTGGAACGTCTGTGTTATCTCTCCCCCATCACGTGTTCGGAATGTAATATCTATCGAATTCTTATTCGATAACTTCCGGTCAAAAGTACCATCAGATACCTCATAACCTATCACAGCCACATACTGATCATTGTCTTTGATAAAGTTCCCTTCACTAAGTCCAATGTTGGCGACCTCATCATAGTCGCCTGTGACTCCCGTTATTGACACTCTCCGCGAATCTGACATATAAGTGACTTCAGCTACCTGTTCATTGATGGGAGAAGCTCTCAGAACTCCCGGGGTTTTCCTGACAACTTCCAGTTCGTTATCAAAGAACGTGTTTGGCTCATTTGCACCCACATAGATGAAATTAGAACCGATAGTTCCTATCTCTTCATCAAAATATTGGTTAAAGCTCGCACCTAAGGAAACATTGGCGATGACAGCAGCTACTCCTATCACGATCCCCAGAGTTGTAAGCGTGGAACGAAGCTTGGAGCTAAAAATGCTTCCCAATGCGATTTCAAGTGACTGCTTCAGATCGACCATTATATTATCTCCTTTTGATAGTGCATCTGACTTCGTTTAATCCTGTTTCCTTTTCTTGTAAATGAAAATCCCTGCTGCTGCCACTATCAAAAGTACGAAAGCAATAGTTGTACTGCCAGTGCTGGTATCTGTCTTTTCTTCAACTACCTCAAGGTTGCCCACATTGGCAGAAGTTGTGTGATCGTTAAACCCGTTCCTGTATTCTGCTTCAAGGGTAAGCGAAGATCGTTCTCTTTCCTCTTCCACAACAGCGGTAAATTCAATTGTAAAAAGCTCATCCGGTTTCATCGAGCCGATAAAATACTCTGCAGGGGAGAATTTTACCCCTTCAGCTACTGGTCTGACACTCACTGAAGAGATGGTGTTCTGGTGAAGGTTCGCAACATCGAACTGTACCTTCCCTTCACTGTTAGTTAATATCATGGACTTTGAGGGTATCATCTTGATGGATGAACTGTCAATGGTGACAGGTACTCTCCAGATGTTGTTATAAGAATATGAATTACCAATGATTGCAAGGTCAAGGTAGTATGTCCCTTCCTGGACATCTTCCGGAACCTCTACATTGAATGTAAGGGTGACCGAGTTACCTGGTCCGATTATCCCGGCTTCTTGAACACCGCTGGTGACCTTGATACTGTCAGTACCTGCAAGACTTGCTGACTGGATACGTGCATTAGTGTCGTAATCCTCTCCCTCGAAATTAATCGTACTCTCTGATGCTGTATTTGTCAATTTAAAACTTATCGTACCTTTATCTCCGGGGCTGAACATATCTGGGGTGGATGTGGTCTCAGTAAGCTCAATAGTACCTTTACTATCAAATGTGGTGGATCCTACCTTTATTTTAAAAGTGTCCTTTATCCAGGGACTGTTGTCCATGCCTCTGTAATACACATCAAAAGAAGCTGTCCCGGGTTTTGCATTCTCATCTACATACAGGCGGAACTCCTGCACAGATGCACTATCTGGTGAAAGTATGCCGATATTATTCTCAGCATTTTTTTCAGAATCAAGGGACAAAGGATATTCAGGAACAAGTTTTATTGTCACGTCATCGGACTGTCCTGACCTAAAGTTCTCCACCTTCACCCACACATCCACATATTGACCTATCTCTGCCGGAAATGGCTCGTATTTCTGAACGCTGATATCCAGGCTTGTTACACTGCTCTCCTGTGCAGATGCGGAAGGCATTACCATAATCAAAAGGACCATCATAACTGCAAAGGCCGTTATTTCCTTCGTTATTCTCGAATTATCATTTCCCATGTCATCACCTTAATTATTCTCAATATAGCCGTCTTTCACATGGATGGTCCTGTCAGCATATGCCGATGTCTCAGGATCGTGTGTTATCATTATTATCGTGCTTCCATTCCTGTGAAGCTCGGAAAAGAGTTCCATTATCTCGACACTTGTCTTCGAGTCAAGGTTCCCCGTAGGTTCATCTGCCAGAATGATGGCAGGCTCGTTGATGAGGGCTCTTGCGATAGCGACCCTCTGTGATTGTCCACCTGAAAGCTCAGTAGGTCTGTGTTCCATACGGTCATCCAGTCCTACCAGTCCCAGAAGATGTTTCGCACGTTGGTTCACGTTGACATCAATTCTGCGGTTTGCGTGTGTTGGTAAAAGGACATTCTGTAAAGCTGTAAGTCTTGAAACAAGGTTGAAGTTCTGAAAAACAAAACCGATCTCTAATCCCCGAAGCTTTGCAAGTTCACTCTCGGAGATACTGTTTATGTCCTTGCCCATGACAAGGACCTATCCTTCACTTGGTCTGTCAAGACATCCAAGCAGGTTCATAAGAGTGCTTTTGCCAGAACCCGATGGTCCCATGATCGCAATGAACTCTCCTTTTTTCACAGTGATGTTGATATCATGAAGGATCGGTACTTCCATGTCGGACAGATAATAGCTTTTTTTCAGGCCAATGGTTTCCATGACCTTATCGGGTATGTCTTTCATTTTTTGTTCGGTCTGGTTGTTCAATACCTGTTCTTCCATGTGATGCACAGTCCTGTCTATTTATCGACAAGATTTTCTATGCACATGTTTCTATATATACTTTCCGACATTTTGACAAATGGGTCCTATAAAATTAGCAATAGTTCAAAAAAAGAAAGTATAAAGGTCTTAAATAATAGTAATTGAAAAAAAGAAAGAGCTACAGAATGATCAATTGTCTTTCTGTCTGCTCTCTTCAAGTGCACTCTTGACTATCTTCATGGCACAGAGTTCACCGCACATGGAGCACGCATCAGTGCCTGTATTTCGGCTTTCCCTGATCTTGCGTGCTTTTTCACTGTCAATGGCAACTTCGTATTGGGTTTCCCAATCGAGTTCAGCACGTGCATGTGCCATCCTGTCATCCAGCTCACGTGCCTTTTCTTTCTGTCCCTCGCGGGTAAGATCGGCAGCGTGTGCAGCGATATTTGTGACAATAGCGCCTTCTCGTATGTCATCTATGGTTGGTAATGCAAGATGTTCTGCCGGTGTTGTCATACAAAGGAAATCCGCTCCGTACATTCCTGCCAGTGTGCCTCCGATAGCTCCGGTTATATGGTCATAACCTGGTGCAATATCGGTCACAAGAGGACCAAGCAGATAAAGGGGTGCACCGTGGCACAATTCTTTCATTGCCTTTACGCTAAGCTCAACTTCGTTTAAAGGTACATGTCCGGGACCTTCCACGAAGGTCTGAACATCAGATTCCCTTGCTTTGCTGACAAGTTCTCCGAGTGTTATGAACTCCATGAACTTTGGTGCATCGGATGCGTCATGGATACAGCCCGGTCTCATACCATCGCCAAGACTTATGGTCAGATCGTATTCCTTAGCAATCTCCACAAGGTAGTCATATTCGGAATAGAACGGATTTTCCTGTTCATTGTGTATCATCCAAGCAATGGTGAAAGAGCCGCCACGACTGACAACATTTGTAATCCTGTCACCCTTTTTGAGCCTTTCCAATGCATTGTAGTTGACACCTGAATGGATAGTGACAAAATCGACCCCATCTTCAGCATGTTTGCGAACAGCATTGAACATGTCATCAGATGTCATATCGACCACAGTCTTATGGGATGCTGCTGCCTGGTATATTGGCACTGTACCAATAGGCACATCCACAGCATCCATTATCCTTGAACGTATAAGGTCGAGGTCGCCTCCGGTGGACAGGTCCATAATGGTATCTGCTCCGTATTCAACCGCTGTTTTTGCTTTATCGACCTCTTCATCGATATTCACGAAATCCCTTGAGGTTCCGATATTGGCGTTTACCTTAACGCTCATGTATTTCCCGATACCGAATGCACGGGATTTACCTTTTATGTTCTTCGGGATGGTCACAAGTCCCTTTGCAACACAGGACCTTACAAGGTCCGCATCTATCCCTTCAACTTCGGCCACACTTCTAATCTCAGGGGTGATCAGTCCCTTCCTTGCATCTTCCATTAATGTCATAGTTACTCCGGCAAAATGGTCTGTACCTTAAGATATTATGATTTCAAGTCTCGTTTGTAGTTGCAATACAGCACAGGTGCATATATATGTTTCATATTCCTGTGGCTGAACTTTCTCAGGACATTTTAGTAAATATAATATACTATTAAAAAGTATATTTTACTTGGGTGAATGTCTTTTCAAAGAGCACCTATGTTATACTGGGGGTATTACATGGCAGGTAAAAGTTATAATAAAATATTGATAGCTACCGACGGTTCTGATAATGCAAAGAATGCTATTTTTTCAGGAATGAACCTGGCAGGGCTACTTGGAGCAAAGATCTATGCAGTTTGTGTCCTTCCGACACATCCCGCCTCTTCCATGCCTATCGGCTCAAGGATGATGCGATGGGAAGTACCATTTGATATAATGAAGGAAGAGGGTACAAAGGCAGTTAATGAGGTTGTCGAACTCGCCAAAATAAATGGTGTGGATGCAGAACCTGTTCTGCTTGAAGGTCATCCTTCTGAAGAGATCCTCAGATATGCACAGGATAATGATATCGACCTGATCGTAATGGGAACTCTCGGTAAGACCGGTCTGACAAGATTGCTTCTTGGAAGTGTGGCGGAAAATGTATTACGTCATTCTCCTGTGGAAGTTCTGGTAGTAAGGTGAACCTTTTGTTCACCTCGATTTTTATTTGGTTTCTATAATTTCATCATTTTTAGTATCAGATAACTTTAATGTAGTGTTAGCGCTATGTGTGGGCATACCTTTTTTATGAATAGTATCGCTATTTGAACTACTTTATTCACCCAATTATCCATGACCACAGTTGTATTCACCGAGAAGAACAAGGCCGCTGCACAGATATCTACTATCCTGTCCGGAGGTTCAGCGAAAAGAAGCATCGTGGATGGTGTTTCTGTGTATGAGTTCCAGAGGGATGGTTCTCTCTGGAAGATCATGGGACTTGCAGGTCATATCATGGGCTATGATTATCCTGAAGAGTTCAGCAATTGGAGGGATGTTGACCCTGCTGCTCTGTTGGATACCGATCCTGTGAAGAAGATTAACAAAGCATCGTTTGGCAGTGCTATCCTGAAGATCTCCAAAGGTGCAGATCTTCTTGTGCTTGCTTGCGATTTTGATCGGGAAGGGGAGAATATAGGGTTCGAGGCGAAGTCCATTGCAGAGAAAGTGTGCAATTCAACAGTTAAACGTGCACGTTTTTCCTCTCTTTCCAAAAGTGAGATCGAAAAGGCTTTTAATGAACTTGTGGAGCCTGATGAGAACATGGCGATGTCCGCAGAGGCGAGACAGATCCTTGATCTCAAGATGGGTGCATCCTTTACTCGATTTGTGACCCTTTCGGTGCGGGAAAGGGCAAGGACCAAGGGTGTTCTTTCTATAGGACCATGTCAGACGCCTACCTGTGGTTTTGTTTATGAACGTGAACTTGCTATTCGTAAGTTCGATTCCCGGGATTTCTGGAAGATAGAGGGAGTGTTCACTGGAAAGGGTGCTGATATTACAGGTGTGCATCGCGGTGGTCACATCTATGATAAAGAAAAAGCGGATGTGATCTTTAAGAAACTGAAAGGTTGCAAGACTGCGGTCATTTCTAAAAAGACAGTAAAGGAGATGAATACAAATCCTCCTTTCCCGCTCAACACCAATGAGTTCTTAAAGCGTGCATCGAAATTCCTGGACGTGAGTCCTGATAAGGCTCTGGAGATCGCTGAACAGCTCTATCTTTCAGGCTTTACCAGCTATCCGAGGACAGAGACGAACATGTATGCTGATGACATGGATTTTGCCAGCATACTCAAAGGCTTTACTAAAGGTGATTATCAGGATTTTGCATTGTTGTTACTCTCACAAAAGGCCATTGTTCCTCGTAATGGCAAAAAGGACGGTCATGACCACCCGCCTATTCATCCCATCAAGGCAGGTTCACGCATGGAGATCGAAAGAGCTGTCAAGATGCCGCGTGCATGGGATGTATATGATCTTATTGTAAGACATTTCATTGCGAACTTACTTCCACCGGCAATATTTGAAAAGACACGTTTCGAGATCACCATGGAGGGTGAACTGTTTGATTCTACAGGTTCCATACAGAAGAACGCCGGATGGCTTGCTGTTTATCCTTTTGAGAAACCACAGGACAAGATATTACCGGAACTCGATCTGAATGAGATTCTCGCTGTCAAGAAGATCACTAATATAAAGTCACAGACCACACCGCCGAAAAGGCTCACTGAGGCCGAACTTCTTACGCTTATGGATAAGCATGGAATCGGTACCAAAGCAACTGCTCCAAGCCATATAGAGACCAACAAGAAACGTGGTTATTTCGAGGTCAAGGGAAAGACCATTGCCATACTGGACACTGGTTTTACTTTGATGGATGCGCTGAACAGTTCCGTCCCCATCCTTGTCAAACCTGATATTCGTTCAAGTATAGAATCTCTCATACAGGATGTTGAAGATGGCAACAAGAAGTTCGAGCTGGCCCTTGAAGAAGGCACTTCGCTTATCAAGGAGATGTATTCCCAGCTCTTGAGCAATCGTGATCTTATGGTCACTCGTATAGCAGGGACCATTACAGATGAAGCGGTCGAGGCGGATAAGAAGAACCATGTTGGTAAATGCAGTGAATGTGAACGGGTGCTTCGTATAGTCAGTACGGACAAAGGTCGGTTTGTAGGTTGTACAGGTTATCCGCAGTGCAAGAACACTTTCCCTTTGCCTAAAACAGGTGCTTTGGCCGTGCAGAGGTCACGGACGTGCAAGAAAGGCGGAGCGGCTGTTTTGAAGGTGGGAAGCAAATATTTCTGGGCTGTGGGCATAGGTCCGTGCTTTTCATGCGATATGGAAAAGGAATGTTATCCACCGGAAATTGTGGGTGCGTGTCCTGCCTGCGATGGTCAGACATTTTTGATCACCACCAAGGACTCACGTTTCCTTGGGTGCACAAAACGTTGTGGTCATACTCAGTCTGTTCCAAAGAACGGCAGGCTAACCATCACCGATAAGGTATGTGAAGGATGTGGATGGCGATTATTGCGCGTCAAAGAGCAGGGCAAGGATGCGAAGGAATATTGTGCCAATCGTAAATGTGAAGTCGCAGCACAGATGCGAAGCAGTTACAGGAAAAAATAAGCTGGCAACTATTGTTGCTTGATATTCCCATCATTGATGTTCTTTATTTATGTATGGACGTGAAGATATCGGTGGAGGGTTCAGTTCGAACCTATCCACTTCTTGCTGAATTTGTTTTCGAAAGTAAGCTCAGCAATACTTTTCCTGCTGGACGTTCTTTCCTTTTCCACAGGTTTTCCAATAGCTATCAATGCCATAAACTCATAACTTTCCGGGACCTCAAGAACAGAATTTACCTTTTCTGCCTGTTTGAGGATCTCACCAAGCCATACTGAGCCAAGTCCAAGTTCGACACAGGTAAGCAATATGTTCTGTATTGATGCTCCGATGGCCATTACATCTTTGTCATGGTGGTACATTTCGGCATTGTCAAGATAAACTGCGATCAATACTTTTGATCCTAGTACAATGCTTGAGTAATGTGTGCATTGTGCCAGGTTATTGATGGTGTTCTCATCTTGTATGACAATGAATTTCCAGGGCTGGTTGTTAAGACCCGATGGTGCCCATCTGGCACAGTCAAGGATTGTATTGATATCCTTTTCACTGACGGGTTCATCGGTGTATTCCCTGACACTTCGTCGGTTAAGAATGGTTTCTATTGTAGTTGACATAAGGATCACATAAAAAGAAGGTTTTTCAGGACATGATGCCCTGAAAAAGTATTTAGTTTATCGGATATAAGCAAGAAGACCACCGGTTTCAATTAGTGGATGAATTGCGTACACTTTTCTGGTTCTTCGTTCCGTCAATGTATTGCTCAATCGTTTCCGCTGATGCTTTACCAGCAGTACCTACATAATAACTTGGAGACCATAACTTGTTCCCCCAATATTTTCGTTTTTTCAATTCGGGGAACTTTTCAAATGTTCTTTTTGCAGATACGCCTTTCAAGATTTTAACGATATCTGTCGGTGCAATGAACGGTGGAGCTGATATGAACATGTGTATATGTTCCGGCATGACCTCAAGCTCGATGACTTCCCATTCTTTAGAATCAGCGATCGTCCTTAACTGGTCGTCTAAAAATTGTTTCAGTTCACCGGTGAGCACCTGTTTTCGATATTTAGTACACCAAACTATATGATAGTTAATTTCGTATACGGCTGAACTTGTAGACCCCATTTGTACCTATAGGTTCATAACGCATATATATCTTGTTGACATATAGGTGCATATGGGGAAATCCTACAAATTCCGTCTGTACCCGACCAGAGAACAGGAGCTCGTTCTGGTCAAAACTCTGGATGTGTGCAGATACATCTATAACGAGTTTCTTGCGGACAGAAGGAATGCGTATGACAGATGCAACCAGGGATTAACGACATTTGACCAAATCACTCAGGTCAAGTATCTTGAATTCAATACCGAAGTATTTTCACAGATCAAACAGGATGTATTGCGAAGACTTGGAAAATCATTCGATGCTTTTTTCAGAAGGTGCAAAACAGGTGAAACACCAGGGTACCCACGGTTCAAAGGAAAGGACAGGTATAACAGTTTCACGTATCCTCAATCGGGTTTCAAGATAGAAGGAACTAAATTGAAACTTTCCAAGATTGGAACGATTAAGATCAAACAGCACCGAGAGGTAGAGGGCAAGATCAAGACATGTTCCATCAAACGTGAAGTGGGTCAATGGTATGCAGTCTTTTCTGTTGACATGGGTGCAAGTCCTGAAAAGATCGATCCGGCTACATCCATAGGGATCGATGTCGGTCTTAACTCATGTGTCACATTGAGCAATGGAGAGCAGTACGATTCTCCTACATATTACCGCAAGTCTGAGAGATCCCTTGCAGTTCAACAAAAAAGACTGAGCAAGAAGAAGAAAGGTTCAGTGAATAGGCTCAAGCAAAAAACTAAAGTTGTTAAGGTTCACAGAAAGATACGTAATCAAAGACTTGATTTTAACCATAAGCTGAGTAGGATTCTTGTCAACCGGTTTGACAGGATAGTGTTCGAGGATCTGAGCATCAAGGACATGGTCAAAAATCATCATCTCGCAAAATCAATACATGATGTTGCATGGAGTCAACTGATCCAGATGGCAAAAAGCAAAGCGGAAGAGGCTGGCAAGTATGTCGAATTGGTTAATCCATACAACACATCACAAAAATGCAGTAGCTGTGGGAACATTGTCAAGAAAGGTCTATCGGTCAGGGTGCACAAATGTCCGGAGTGTGGACTTGAGCTTGATAGGGATATTAATGCTGCGATCAATATTTTGAATTTAAGCACCGTAGGAACTATGGGAAGAGCCTGTGGAGTCACGGACGTTGGTCTGGGCTATGAAGCAGGAAGCCACCTATTTTAATAGGTGGCAGTTCACAAGCTTACTCTTCGTTGAGTTCGCTGTTAAGCCATGGCATCATTGCCCTGAGCTTCTTACCAACGACCTCGACAGGGTGTTCCCTTTCAAGGCGCTCCATTGAGGTCAGTACAGCATGGTTTGTCTGTCCTTCAAGGACGAACTCACGTGCAAACTCACCGTTCTGGATCCTCTCGAGTGCAACGTACATTGCTTCACGGGACTCTTCGTTGATGATCTGTGGGCCTACTGTAAGACCGCCATATTCTGCGGTGTTGGATACTGAATACCACATCTTCTCAAGACCGCCCTCGTGGATGAGGTCAACAATGAGCTTGAGCTCGTGTAGTGTCTCGAAGTATGCCATTTCCGGCTGGTATCCTGCTTCGACAAGAACTTCAAAGGATGTCTTGATAAGACTTGCGACACCGCCACAAAGGTCGACCTGCTCTCCGAAAAGATCGGTCTCGGTCTCTTCACGGAATGTTGTCTCGATGACACCGGCTCTTGTACATCCTACACCCTTTGCGTGTGCGAGTGCCATTTCACGTGCATTTCCGCTTGCATCCTGATAGATTGCGATAAGACCTGGTACGCCAGCTCCTTCCTTGTATGTCCTTCTTACAAGGTGACCTGGGCTCTTTGGTGCTACCATGTAAACATCAAGGTCCTTTGATGGTACGATCTGGTTGTAGTGGATGTTGAATCCGTGTGAGAACACAAGGGAATTTCCTGCTTCAAGTCCTGGCTCGATCTCTGAATAATATACTTTTGACTGGATCTCGTCAGGAAGGAGGATCTGGACAACATCTGCAGCTTTTGCAGCGTCTGCTACGGTCATGACCTTAAGACCATCGTCTTCTGCCTGTTTCCAGCGGCGGCTTCCTTCTCTGAGGCCGATAACGACATCAAGGCCGGAGTCGTGAAGGTTCTGTGCCTGAGCATGACCCTGGCTACCATAGCCCATTACAGCAATTGTTTTACCTTTAAGTGCGCCAAGATCGGCGTCTTTGTCATAGAACATTTCTACCATGTTTATTTCTCCTTATTCTGAAAATATTAAATATGAATGATCGATTATGGGCTCTTTGAGCCTCTGTTAAGAGCTACTATTCCGGTTCTTGCCATCTCTTTGATACCGAATGGCTTAAGCAAGGTCTGAATTGCCTTTATCTTTTCAACGTCACCGGTAACTTCGATGGTCACTGACTTTGAGGCAACATCGATTATCCTTGCCCTGAAGATATCGACTATCTGTATTATCTCTGCACGATTGCTGGCATCGGCATTAACTTTAATGAGGGCCAGTTCTCTCTCAACGAACTCTTCTGAACTGAGGTCTATCACACGAATGACATCGATGAGCTTGTTAAGCTGTTTCATGACCTGTTCAAGCACGTGATCATCACCGCTAACAATGATGGTCATCCTTGAAGTCGTAGGGTCTTCAGTGATCCCTACTGCAAGGCTGTCAATATTGAAACCACGGCGCGAAAAGAGCCCGGAGACCCTTGCCAGTACTCCGTATTTGTTCTCTACCAGGACTGCAAGTGTGTGTCTCATTGTATGTCCTCCAGATCGAGTATCTCGTTTATTGCAGCACCTGCCGGGACCATAGGGGATACATTCTCCTCACGTTCGATGACGAAATCGATAAGTACAGGCCCATTGGCCTCAACTGCTTTTTCGATTGCAGCTTTCACTTCGGATGGCTTTGTTACGCGTATTCCCATTGCACCGTATGCTTCTGCCAGCTTGACGAAGTCAACACTGTTCTCAATGGTGGTGTGTGAATACCGGTGCTCGAAGAACAATGCCTGCCATTGTCTGACCATTCCAAGATAACCATTGTTGAAAATTGCAATGATTATGGGGATGTTGTTCTGGACAATGGTTGCCATTTCCTGTGAGTTCATCTGGAACGAACCGTCACCGGAAACATCGACAACGATCTTGTCGGGTCTGCCGAGCTTGGCACCGATGGCTGCCGGGAAACCATAGCCCATTGTTCCGAGTCCGCCTGAGGATATGAATGTACGAGGTTCTTTGTAGTTGAAATACTGGGCAGCCCACATCTGGTGCTGTCCGACCTCAGTGACAATTATCGCATCAGGGCATACCTCGCTTATCTGTTCGAGGATGTACTGGGGCTTGATGACATCATTCCTGTTGACATAGAACAACGGGAAATCCCTCTTCCATGTGGCAATTTTGTTGAGCCAGTCTTTGGTATCGCATTCGGAAACATGTTCAAGCAGTGCACCCAGGATCTGCTTTGCATCGCCGACTATCGGGACATCTACTTTTATGATCTTTGAGATTTCCGCAGGGTCGATATCAATGTGGATAACCTTTGCATTCGGTGCGAAAGATGTTGTCTTTCCGGTTACTCTGTCATCGAAACGTACGCCTACTGCTATGAGAACATCGCTTTCCTGAATTGCATAGTTCGCATATTTCGTGCCGTGCATTCCAGGCATTCCGAGATAAAGTTCATTATCGTTCGGGAATCCTCCGATACCGGTAAGTGTCGTCGTAACAGGTGCTTTGAGCTTCTCGGCAAATGCCAGCAGTTCTTTGCTTGCTTCCGATCCTATCACACCGCCGCCTGCATAGATCACGGGTCTTTTCGCACCTTTAATGACAGATGCAGCTCTCTTTACCTGCTGTGCATTGCCTTTGAATGTTGGTTTGTATCCACGCAGTTCGACCGTGTCAGGATATACAAAATCAAGCTCGTCTGTTGTAATGTCCTTTGGAATGTCGACAAGTACTGGTCCGGGTCTGCCTGTGGAAGCAATATGAAATGCTTCCTTGATGATCCTTGGCAGGTCCTTTACATCCTGTACGAGATAATTGTGTTTTGTGATGGGCATCGTAATGCCTGTGATGTCAGCTTCCTGAAAGGCGTCATTGCCTAACATTGAGCTTGGTACCTGTCCGGTGAAAGCTACCATTGGAATTGAATCCATGTATGCGTTCGCAATACCTGTGACAAGATTAGTTGCTCCCGGGCCTGATGTTGCGAGGCATACACCGACTTTACCTGTAGCTCTTGCGTATCCTTCTGCTGCATGGACTGCTGCCTGCTCGTGTCTGACGAGCAGATGGTGCAGGTGTGCATCATAAAGTTCATCATAGATAGGGAGCAGCACGCCTCCCGGATATCCGAAAATTATTTCGACGTTTTCCCGATACAGGCACTCGACGAATGCTCTTGCGCCTGTCATTCTTTCTGCTTTTCCGGTCATGCTATCTTTTCCTTTGTTGATCGGTAAGATATTATCGATATGTGTTTGTTGATATCTATACTGACCATCAAACTATATATCGACATCTTTCAATTATTGTTCATAAATTACTTGTTCTTAATCCTGTATAAGCTGGTTGATACCGTTTATCACTGCTTCTACAGATGCCATAATTATGTCTGTTCGTGCGCCTCGTGAGGTGACCATCTTTCCATCCTTTGAAAGTTTTACCAGTACCTCCACAAGTGCATCTGTACCGCCTGTAATGGAATCTACGTGATATTCCTCAAGACGTATATCAGCAACACCGGATACAGCTTTGCGAATTCCCTCAAAGGCAGCATCCACAGGTCCGTCTCCGATAGCCGCTTCAACGACCTCTTTTCCATCGACTGTCAACCTTACAGAAGCGGTTGGAGTTACTCTGTTCCCTGATACGACAGTGAAATCCTCTAACTTGACCTTTGATTCCTGGTATATGTCAAGCACAGTTTCTGCAATTGTCTGAAGATCAGCATCGGTAACACGCTTTCCGTGGTCGCCTAGTTCTTTCACACGTGAGACGATCTCATTGAGCTGTGACTTATTCACATCCAATCCCTGTTCTTTCAGTGCAAGTGTAACGGAACTCTTTCCTGCATGTTTTCCAAGGACGATCTGTCTTTCACGTCCGATACTTTCCGGGCTTATTGGTTCATAGGTGGAAGTGTCCGCGAGCAATCCGTGAACATGGATGCCTGCCTCATGGGTAAATGCATTTCCGCCTACAAGTGATTTATTCGGTGCAACAGCGAGGCCTGTGAGACGACTGACAAGCCTTGAGACCTTGTAAAGTTCATTGGTCTGAATGCCAGTATCACGCTTGTAGAGCCATTCAAGGACCATGACAACCTCTTCAAGGGCTGCGTTCCCTGCTCTTTCTCCTATGCCGTTCACTGTCATATGTGCTTCTCTTGCACCGGCATTGAGGGCTGCTACTGTATTCGATACTGCAAGTCCGAAGTCGTTGTGGCAGTGGACAGCCACCGGCACGTCAATGGATGATGATAGCTCTTTAAATATCTCGGTTGTTCTTTCAGGCACAAGCAGTCCCACAGTATCACAGAAACACACTCTGTCAGCACCTACTTCCACACCGGACTTGTACAGGTCCTTCAGGAAGTCTAAATCTGCTCTCGAAGCATCCTCTCCGCTAAGCTCCACTATAAGACCATGGTCCTTTGCATATTCCACGGCACTTAATGCC
The DNA here is from genome assembly GCF_027594145.1 of Methanococcoides alaskense. Taxonomy (GTDB): domain Archaea; phylum Halobacteriota; class Methanosarcinia; order Methanosarcinales; family Methanosarcinaceae; genus Methanococcoides; species Methanococcoides alaskense. The sequence goes on from NZ_JAQFFK010000001.1 coordinate 423,724, forward strand.
ATTTCCTTCAATGCTGCCCTGTCTTTTTTCAGCTTCACACTAATATGTAGGTCAGATACCGGTGCCACAAGGTGAATTGAATCCACATCACATTCTAATGCGAAATCCACGTCTTGCTGCATAATGCGGCAATAGCTGCAGATCTCTGCGTCTAACCCTTCTGCTGATACGGCACGAATTGCCTCACGCTCCCCTTCGGAAGTGATAGCTGAGCCTGCTTCGATAATGTCCACTCCCAGCTCATCAAGCTTACGTGCTATCCAGACCTTCTCTTCTGTTTTCAGTGCGACACCAGGTGTTTGTTCACCGTCTCTCAATGTTGTGTCCAAAAACCGGATATTTTCAAACAATGCAATCCCTCAGTTTATTTTTTAGTTTTTCAGTTTTAATGATCTATCCTTTCTCATCAGCGATCTATATATTTATCACTAATAATAAAGATATTATTTATAGATGCATGCCGCTGACTATAACAGCCAAAATAATACTCCTATTGTTTTTAGTCTTTTTGGTGTGGGTAGATCTGTATATGCGATATAGTCGCCTGTATATCGTTATGATTAGAAAATTCGATGATGCATTGGCGTACGTCAATTCTAAAGAAATACAAAACAAATTATTTTTTAAAAAAGAAAAAAGTATTCTGATATGTTTATCAGAAATACTTGTCGATGTTCTGAACAGCCTTTGCTATGAGGTTGGCACATGATCTTAGATCCTCAAGGGATAGTACCTCAACTGGTGAGTGGATGTATCTTGTAGGTACACTAATTGTGCTTGACGGGATACCTTCTCTTGTGAGGTGTATCGCGGTCGCATCGGTAGTTCCGCCGCCACCGACATTGAGCTGGTAGGGTATTTCATTCTCTTCAGCGGTCTCTTTTAACCATTTTACTACTGTCCTGTCAGCAATAAGTCCTCTGCCGGAAGCATCAACGACTGTGATAACGGCACCTTTTCCCATTTCAAGTGCAGAATCGTTCTTGCTTATTCCGGGGTGGTCTCCGGGGAATGTGACATCTACTGCAATGGCGACATCCGGGTTAAGTCCGAAGGCAGATGTGCGTGCACCTTTGAGCCCAACCTCTTCCTGAACTGTCCCTACGGCATATATGGTTGCATTTATTTTTGTTTCGGATATCTGCTTCATGGCATCAATGAGCATTGCTACTCCTGCCCTGTTGTCGAATGCTTTACATGTGACCAGACCGTTGGCGAGGGTTGCAAAATCCCTGTCCATGGATATGGCGGTTCCTACGTCCACTCCCATCTTCATGGCATCTTCTTTGTCCTTTGCTCCGATATCAATGAACATGTCCTCTGCCTTGACCGGTTTCTTTCTGTCTTCCTCTTTCATAACATGCGGGGGTTTTGAGCCGATAACGCCTGTTAGCTGTCCATTGGTTCCGTGGACTGCAACCCTTTGGCTGTGGAGTGTCTGGTCGAACCAGCCGCCGATCGTCACAAAATGCAGGAAGCCATTGTCATCAATGTATTGCACCATCAGGCCTATCTCGTCCATGTGTGCTGCCAGCATGATAGTAGGTCCATCACCTTTTTTAGTGGCGATGAGATTTCCCATCTTGTCCGTTCTGGTCTCATCAACGTATGGCGTGATCTCGTCTTCCATTATCTGTTTGACGTTGTTTTCATGCCCTGATATTCCATGTGCATTAGATAATTTTTCAAGTAGCTTCTCAAGTTCCATATCTGATCGCTGGTAGATTGGCTTTCGAGGATATAAAGGTTTGAGTAGGGCCGATGAATGGTGTAGAATTAGGGAATGTATTCTGGGGTTGTGTGAATTAAAGAAAAAAAGAAAGTATATAAGAAGAGTTGAATTACTCTTCTTTGCGGCGCTGAAGGAAGAATGCCAGACCAATAATTGCTGCTACTGGGAGTGCGATTGTTGGGAATTCTGGTACTTCGACTGAGTCGCTTGCTGATGCAAAATCATGTCCAGCATCGACGGACCAGACGTTTCCTTCATTGTCATATACGGTTATTGAACCTGCTTCTGTACCTTTCAATTCAAGAGTGAATGGATATGTGTTAGTTGCGGTAGCAGTGTATGTTAAGCTTGTAGCTCTAGCTGTGTTCGTCCATCCTGTATCTACACCATTTCCAACAACTCTTGCCTGAAGGTTAGGGTTGTCTGTTTGAACTGTAATAACACGACTGTGGTTTCCCAGTAATGGATAGTCTATATCATAGACCAATACAGTTGCTGTTTTGACTGTTGTTCCATCAGGTATGATTGCAATATCTGCTGGGGTGATGTCTATCTCAGCAGGCATTGCTGCTGCGGTTCCTGCCATTCCTGCCATAGCCACAATGGCTATTAATAAGTATATTATTATTTTTCCATTCATATGTGTACCACCGTATTTAATTAACGACTTAATCTTACATTGTATCATATTATATATAAACATTATGAATAATTGTAAGAAGTCATCATCGTACTCATTATGATAGATTTGTTTGAGATAACTTCCAGTAATTGTGTGACTGCATTTTCAAAAATAAACTTTAAAACCATTCTGCATGTGTCAAAAAAATCAATATGTTGACATGATTACTGTCAACACCATCGTTTGTCACGATCAATTGCGATTAATAATAAAGTCACCATTTATCGTCAATTTTTCAGAGCCTACTGTGTAAACAGTAACATAAACATAAGCTTTACCATCGCTTATGGAGCTATTGATATTGGTCTGGTATGTGTAAGTATTATCCTTTATTTCAGGTCCAGATAGCAGGATGTACTTGCCATTTCTTACTACTTCGATGGTCGGATCATTTTTTAGACCAACTGATGAGGTAATCTTAATTTTCACATCGTTAGCAGTTTCTTTTTCAGAGATCTCCAGTATCAGATCTTCGAGTGATGTATCAACAATAAGGTTATCTATGGCTGTTGTTTGATGATAAGCAAGATCTGTTGCCGTAACTTCCAACGTGTAGGTATTGTCATTACTTGCTACGAAATAGCCTGACCAGATGTATGAATCATCTGAGGTCATTTTCACTTTCGACCTCTGGTTCTGGAAGTCATTAGTTGTGACCAGGCACTCAACTCCTGCCAGTGGTTCTTCTGATCTCACAATGATCAAGGTTGGACCATTTGATGGATTTGGCGATATCTCCAGCTCAAATTCCGGTCCAGTAAGGTCAATGGTGGTATTCGTATCTGGGTTTTCATGGGCAATCTCCCAGTTACCTGCTCCATCTATTGCCTGTGTTCGGAAATAATAGCTATTTCCTTCAATACCTGTGAATGTTGCGGAAGTTCCCTTTGATTCGGATAACCATGTCTGCCAGTTTGTTCCATTACTACTATATTCAACAAGATAGTGGTCGATACCGCTTCCAATATCTGTACCATTCCATTGGACTTCAAAATCAGTTGTATTTACGCGTATTGGCAATGGCAACATTTCTGATCGTGGAAGGTCGAATTCGAGAAGTCCGTTCTCTGAGACGTAAGGTGAAAATTCCGAGATTGGAAGTATTATTACTTCATCCCATAATATTTCTACTGGATGGACATCAGTGTTGCCTTTCTGCATCGATCTTAATGTTATGAGATTGTTTCCATCGTTCAATATTATTGGCAAATAGACGTGTTGCCAATCATCATTCCCTCCGATCCCATTCTCCCATACCAAAATATTGTTGATAAGTATTTGTTTGAGCTGCGTCTCTGCACCATTTCCAATGGATTGGGTATATGTATCCTTCACAAACAGTGAAAGCACAACAGTTCCCTTTTGATCTGACCTGATGTTCTGAGAAATATCATAATATTGGTCATTGTAGAATGGTAATTTTCTTTCGTATGGAAGCTTGAATACAAATGCCTGGGAATCAAATATTCCTTTTCCTTCAACGTATGTCCCATTGACGTTCGTATCGGTGGTCTCAAAGCTCCAGCCGGTGTTTTGCTCCATGTCATAATTCTCAAGCACCTGAAGAATGTCTGGTGATTCTTTTTCCTCTTCTTCTGCCAGTTCTTGCAAATATTCGGCCGAGTAATCATGTGTGATCCACAGATGCACCGATCGATATGGATTGGATAATACTTCTTCTTTGAAAAGAGCATATTCAAGCTTTGATCTGCCAATACGTATCTGTTCGGGCTGGTATGTCAGGTCATCTTCCCATTTTTCTTCATCAGATAATGTAACGTTCACCGTTTGAATAACTTCGCCATCAAGCCGCATTTGAAGTATGTAGTTCACATCCTGCTTCTCATAGTTCTCTACTCCAACAGTAACTGTAATGGGATCATCAAGGGATGCATTAGTTGGGTAGTTCTCAGCCATCCCTTCAGATCCGAGTATATATAATGCGGTGAACTGTTCCTCTTCCTGTGTAACCTTTGCGTAGGCGAGCATCCCTGCGGCTATTATAATGGATCCTACAAGAGCTATTATCAGTGCTTTCTCTATCTCGGGAGGGATGCGGTCCTTTTTCGGAATATTCTCATCATCTGACCGGATGGACTCTATGAATTCGTGAACTGAAAATGTGAATTGGTCTTCTTCCAGATGTCTTCGTCTGGCAATATATGTAAGTGCGGCAAAAATGATCGTTAACAGAAGTAATGATATTGATATTGAGTTTGGTCGGAAGAGCCATTGTGTAAGGCTCACTGCGAAACCATCAAAGACAGTAATAGCAATACTGAATCCAACACTCAATGTAAAACGTTCGATGTTACTGATATCTCCCCTTTTGGGGAACATCATGGCGATAAATACATAACCTGGTATGAAAAATATCAAGGGCAGGGCAAAGACTATTCTCAGTGGAGTTTCATTTAGAGGTGGGACAAGGATGAAGATCACTGCAAGCATTGCAAAGGCAATAGCTGCTATGAGATCTTGCATATAAATACATTTATCCGATTTGAACATCTGTGGACACTATTCTTTTAAATGATATAACTGTTTTCTATATTTATTGGATATAAGCAAGAAGACCACCGGTTTCAATCTCGAATTAAATCGAAGATTTAATGGGAGTTTCATTTCATAGAAAACATCCAGATCAATCTGGATGTCTTGCAGTGTAACTGCAAGATGAAACAGGTGGATGAATTGCGTAAACAGTTATTTGCTCTTGTTTCTGATATATATTAGTAGTATCAAAACGTATGTTGCAATATGCGGAAATCCTACAAATTCCGTCTGTACCCGACCAAAGAACAGGAGATAGTTCTGGTCCAAACTCTGGATGTGTGCAGATACATCTATAACGAGTTTCTTGCAGACAGAAGGAATGCGTATGACAGATGCAACCAGGGATTAACGACATTTGACCAGATCACTCAGGTCAAGTATCTTGAATTCAATACCGAAGTATTTTCACAGATCAAACAGGATGTATTGCGAAGACTTGGAAAATCATTCGATGCTTTTTTCAGAAGGTGCAAAACAGGTGAAACACCAGGGTACCCAAGGTTCAAAGGAAAGGACAGGTATAACAGTTTCACGTACCATCAATCGGGTTTCAAGATAGAAGGAACGAAATTGAAACTTTCCAAGATTGGAAATATTAAGATCAAACAGCACCGAGAAGTAGAGGGCAAGATCAAGACATGTTCCATCAAACGTGAAGTGGATCAATGGTATGCAGTCTTTTCTGTTGACATGGGTGCAAGTCCTGAAAAGATCGATCCGGCTACATCCATGGGGATCGATGTTGGACTTAACTCATGTGTCACGTTGAGCAATGGGGAACAGTACGATTCTCCTGCATATTACCGCAAGTCGGAAAGATCCCTTGCAGTTCAACAAAAGAGACTGAGTAAGAAGAAGAATGGTTCAGTGAATAGGCTCAAGCAAAAAACTAAAGTTGTTAAGGTTCACAGAAAGATACGTAATCAAAGACTTGATTTTAACCATAAGTTGAGCAGGATTCTTGTCAACCGGTTTGACAGGATAGTGTTCGAGGATCTGAGTATCAAGGACATGGTCAAGAATCATCATCTCGCAAAATCAATACATGATGTTGCATGGGGTCAACTGATCCAGATGGCAAAAAGCAAAGTGGAAGAGGCTGGCAAGTATGTCGAATTGGTTAATCCCTACAACACATCACAAAAATGCAGTAGCTGTGGGAACATTGTCAAGAAAGGTCTATCGGTCAGGGTACACAAATGTCCTGAGTGTGGACTTGAGCTTGATAGGGATATTAATGCTGCGATCAATATTTTGAATTTAAGCACCGTAGGGACTATGGGAAGAGCCTGTGGAGTCACGGACGTTGGTCTGGGCTATGAAGCAGGAAGCCACCTATTTTAATAGGTGGTAGTTCACTAGAAACTTTTTAAACCATGTGATACTTTATGGATATCGCATTTAGCATAGCTGCAGTGAGGGATATTCATTAAAAACAAGTTGAAGATAATCTTTCTTTTTGCATTGATCTGTATTCCTGCTCCTGTAGTGGCGTTTTTGTTCTTAGGCCCTATCGGTTTTGGAAGTGTGCTTCTTCTCTTTATACTTCTAAGTTATGGTCTATACCGATATAGTGGTAAAATATTGCTTAAATGGTACAAAGCCGAAAAGGTAGGTACGTTGGAAAACCTTGCAAAAAAGGCTGGTGTCCCTTCTCTGGATATGTATATGTTCAATCATCATCATCCAATTATCTTCACAGTGGGAACCAGGGGGAACTTCGATATTGCTGTATCCAGTGGTGCTATGGGGTTGTTCGATGCTTCCGAACTTGAAGTTATGCTTGCACGCGAGTTCGGCCATGTCCTGAACGATGATGTTCCTATGAATACGATAGTTGCTCTATTTGCAGGTTCACTTGCATCTGTGTCCACTCTTGCACTATGGGGTGCTTTGTTGGGTGGATTTGGACAGGACTTCGACCCAGCACCGAGATTTATTCGATTTCTTGGCATGGGGCTGGTTGCAGTTCCTTCATCTTTGATAGCCCAGCTTACACTATCTCCTTCAAGGGAACTATTGGCGGATGCTGTTTCGGTGGAACTAACGAATGAACCTCAATTGCTTGCTGAGACGTTGGAACATGTGCAGGAATATATCAAGCACTACCCTATACCTCTAAATCCGGGGCATGTGCATATGTTTCCATTGAATTTGTTGTCTCTGGAAGAATTCTATGATATACACCTGTCCCTTTTTAATACTCATCCTGATATGGATATAAGGGTCAGAAATATTTTGGGTAAGGTGAATTAAGATGATAGAAACGATCTTAATGAAAAAGTTCAGCAGCTGGAAGTTATCACTTTTTTTCAGTTTTATCGCTTATTCGGCTGTACTTTTCTTCATTATTGTAGTCGATGTCTTTGGAAGGCGGGATTTTGATCCTTTGGAGGTAGGGCTGATCACTGTTGGTTACATGGGTGCTGTAATGACAATGTTAGCTATCGGATTCATCGTCTTCAAAAAAAGAATGAATAGCAGGATCTGAGCTTTCACCTCAACGTCTGCTTTTCAGGTCCATTATGTACATTATCATGCCTGCTACGAATGCGAAGATTATCCAGCCAAGGTGGGTGTGGACAATTCTCATGGCTTCCAACCCATAGTAATATGCTGCAAGGTAGAGAATTACAACACGTACAAGATTTGATACATATGCTACAATTATTGCAAATCCAAGTAGATTGAGTGTTTGATCTAATTTCATTTTTTCTATTCGGCTGTAACCAGCAACGATCCCAATTAGAAGGAACATAGAATAGAGCCCTGAGCATGGACCTCCAATGATTATCGTAAGATTTTCAACTCCTGCGAGGTTGACCGTTTCGATACCTACGACATCAACTGGTATTCCGAACAACTGGATGATCGTTACTGTTGGTACTAATACTAAGTAGTGATCGAATAAGTGGAGAAATCCAATGTTCAACATTCCGAACAATGAATAGAATACTAAGTAGAGTGCGGTGAACACGCCTGATATATAAGCACCAAATTCTCCAAGGTGTCGAAGTTGTGGTCTGTCTGTACCATATGCTATTAGTGATGCTCCAAAGAAAAATGTCATTGAATCGAGGGTGCCGAGGGAACTGGTAGCTCTGAAGTTGTAGAATAGGGTTGCAAAGACTATCAATGCACCAATTGATATGTAAATTTTAGAGACTCGAATATCTTTTCTTTCTGACAATCTAATCTGTGTGATCGCAGCGACAGCAGCCAGAAGCAATATTACACCTATGGTCGTTGAACCTTCACTAAGCTCTATGGTCGCACCTATGAAGAGCGCAAGGGTCATAAGAATGAATAGTAGGGTTTTATCGCTTTTTATCATAAATCTCACATATTATTTTTAGATTCAAACTGTATGAAATATTCAAAAAGTGAATTAATCCTCACATATTATATTTTTTGATGAATACTCTGTCAAAGTATGTGCTGTTCAATCTATTTCTAGTTTGTGCATAATATACTAATATTCACTTTATAATATCATTAATATATGAGTCATATATTATATATGTGATAAGAATAAACTATGTCTCTGAAATAACTTACATTCGTTGATCATAAATCGTTATGTTTACAATTCTGGTGGTGGAAAATGGGTCGTGATTTTACTTTATCCAAATACAGGGAACTTCTTGAAACTATAGTCGAAACAGACTATAATCCAATTCCTGTACTGGATCATTTTAGTTCTGATGTGGTTGAAAACTGTATTATTTTAAGACATGATGTGGATAGGGCTGTACAGAGATCTCTGGATATGGCCCAACTCGAAAATGAGTATGGTATTCGTTCTACCTATTATTTCCGGCATACAGACGATGTATTCAAGCCGGAGTTCATGCACAAAATAGCAGACCTTGGCCACGAGATAGGTTTTCATTATGAAGTTATGGACAAGGCTAAGGGTGACACTTCTGCAGCGATCAAGATATTTGAAACAGAACTTAGTGATCTAAGAGCCGTAAAACCAATAATGACCGCATGCATGCATGGAAATCCACTGGCGCCGTGGTCAAATCGCGATCTTTGGGCAGATCACGACATAAGAGATTTCGGGATCGTGGCGGAACCTTATCTATCCATCGATTATAGCAAGGTTCTCTATCTTACGGATACCGGAAGAACCTGGGCGGATAGAAATGTCAGGGTGAAGGATGTTCTGGACAATGCTTCCAATGCTCTTTCATATTCTGGTGGTACTATTGCTACAACAGATGATGTGATCGATCTTGTCAGAAAAGAAGAAATACCTCAGATGTGTATACTCGCACATCCAAATCGTTGGTGTGATGAGAGTATTGGCTGGACGAAGGAATTGTTCATGCAAAATCTGAAAAATGTCGGAAAGGCCGGTATTGTCTGGTATAGAGGACGAGGATCCGATAGCTGACCGTGGTATGATTTTATGATAGAGATAACTGATTCACTTGACCCTAAATTATGGGATAAATTCGTCTATGAGCATCCTTATGGTAATATATTCCAGACAGCTTCCATGGCCAATGTTTATCGTCAGGCTAAGAGCTATGTGCCATTCTCATTGGCTGCAATTGATCCTGATGATGGAGAGGTCCTGGCCATTTTACAGGCATCCATTATCAGTGAGATGAGTGGTGTTGCAGGAAGCTTTACAGGCAGGGGTGTAATAATGGGTGGTCCCCTTGTGAAGGAAGGGGAAAGGGGAAAGGAAGCCTTGTCTCTTTTACTAAAAGAGTACGGTAGTTCTGTCAAAAGTAAAGTGGTCTATTCACAGATGAGGAATATAAGGGATACATCTGACATCAAAGAAACGATCTTGTCATACGGTTATGAGTATGACCAACATCTGGATTTCCTTATCGATCTGGACCGGGATGAAGCGGAGATCTGGTCAGACATAAGCAAATCCCGCAGAAAAGGTGTTAATCGTGCGGAAAAGTCCGGTATCATGATAAAAAAAGTAGAAAATGATGCCGAACTGAAGGCTTCTTATGATCTGATACATCAAACGTATTTAAATGTAAAAATGCCGGTTGCTGATTTTTCACTTTTCAAAGCTATTTATGCTGAGTTTGTGCCAAAGGATATGGCAGATTTCTTTATTGCGTTACAGGACGATGTTCCGGTAGGTGCACGTATAACTCTTAATTACAAAGACCTCGTGTATGATTGGTATGCAGGCTCATTAGCAGATGTCCCTTATGTGGACGAGGCTCTTGTCTGGAATATCTTGAACTCGAATGCCGGTAAGTATAAAGTGTTCGATTTCGGTGGTGCCGGTCATCCTGACAAACCGTATGGTGTCAGGGAATTTAAGAGACGCTTTGGTGGACAACAGGTCAATTTTGGAAGGTATAAGAAGGTGCATGGGAAGTTGAGGAATAGGATGGCTGAAGTTGGGTATGGGGTTTATAGGAGATTGAAGTGAGCTTTATTTATGGTTACGAGAGTACGGTGGTGCTAATATGAGAATTATGCTTGATATCGGTCATCCTAAAGACGTTAATGTCTTTAAGAATGTCATTCTCTCTCTACAGGAAATGGGCCATACGGTAAAGATCTTTGTTCGTGCAAAAGAAAGCACTAAAAGAATGCTTGATGATGCAGGTTTTGAGTATGAGGTCTGTCCTTACTATAAGAGTATGGCTGGAAAAGCTTTTGGCATTCTTGCGAACGATCTTCGCCTTTATATGATTGCCAGAAAGTTCAAACCGGATGTGTTTGTTAGTCCAGGTTCTCCATATTCCGCACATGTAAGCAGTTTGATGAGAAAGCCCCATCTGGCATTTTCTGATACTGAGATTGCCGGTCTTGTCACCATGTTGACATTACCTTTTACGGATAAAATATACACTTCAACATCATTTTATCTTGACCTTGGTCCTAAACAGGAACGCTTTAAGGGTTATTACGAATTGGCTTATCTTCATCCAAAATATTTCAAACCGAACAAAAGTGTCTTAGATAAATATGGTCTGGAAGAAGGCTATATTCTATTGAGATTATCTGCATTATCTTCTCATCATGATCTTCATGCAAGTGGATTTGATTTTGAGACCGAGGATGAATTAAGGGACTATATCTCTTCTTTAGAAAAATATGGTAGAGTCATTATCTCGTCTGAAAAGTTGGATTGGGATACAATAAAAGAATATCAGTTAGATCTGGATCCCGATGATCTGCATGATATTATTAATTATGCATCTATATGTTTAAGCGAAGGCGCTACAATGGCCTCAGAAGCTGCAGTTTTAGGTATTCCTTCCATTTATGTTTCAAATACGGAAAGGGGCTATTTGAATGAGTTGGAAACTGAATATGATCTGGTTTACAACATTCCTGATAGGGGAGAAGCTTTGGAAAAAACCATTTCGTTTTTGCAAAATAAAAATACGAAAGATGAATGGCAATCAAAAAAAGTTGTTATGCTAAATCATAATATTGATGTTTGTAATTTTATTATTGATCGTATAATTAATATTGATAAGAGAGGACTTTGAGATGCACTTTAGTATTGTGGAACCAGATAGGGTTAAACTGAATGATTTTGCCATTAAAAATGAATATGGAACAATTTTTCAATCAGGCCATATACTCGACGTTTATCAGGATGTTCCTAATTGTTATGCATCTTCTTTAGCTGTGATCGATGAATCTGATAATATAATTGCATCTATAGTAAGTGTAAAATTTGTTGAAAAAAAGAAACTTGGGTATTTCTCATCTCATTCAACAATTAGGGGAGGTCCTCTCTGGGAGGATTCTGAAAGAGGCGAAAAAGCAGTTTTATTATTGCTGAATGAGTATAACAATATTTCTAAAAAGAAATCACTTTATTCTCGTATTTATCCTAATTTTAATCCCCATATGCGTGACATTTTGACTACATGTGGATTTGAATTCGAAGATGATCTGAATATTTTCATTGATCTAACTCTCTCTGAAGATGAACTATGGGCCAATTTACATAAGAATCGACGTACTGGTGTCAGGAAAGCGAAAAAGAATGGTGTCATAATAAAAGAAGTCGAATCAATGGTAGAAATTGATGATTTTTATAATATGCTTGTTGAAACTTCGAATGTAAATCATATATCAGTTAGGGATCTAAAGTTATTCCATAATATATATTCACATCTTGTTCCTGAAGGTCTGGCAAAAATTTATCTTGCACTGTATGATGAAAAACCTATTGCAGGATTATTATCACTTAATTACAAAGATACTCTTTATGATTGGTATGCCTGTTCTACAAAAAATAGGGATTATTTACGATTAAATCCTAATGAATATCTTGTTTGGAATACTCTTTATTGGGGATTAAATAATGGCTATTCATTGTTTGATTTTGGTGGTGCTGGCAATCCTAAAGAAGAATATAGTGTAAGGGACTTTAAAAATCAATTTGGTGGATCAGTTGAAAATTACGGGAAATATACAAAAATTCATAATTCTATGGTATATAATATATGTGAAAAAGGGTATGATGTATACCGTAAGATATTTTAAATATTCTTGCTCCACAAATGACGAATCTATGAAATTTATCTACTTTAATATAGTATATCTCAATTTTGATAAATATATTTATGCTACTTCCAATAACTTCATGTGGTTAATATGATCTCAACTAATTATATTATAGTGACACCGTGCCGCAACGAAGCTGAGAATTTGCCTCAATTAGCGGAGTCTATCATCAATAATACGATAACGCCTATTTTGTGGGTTATTTTTAATGACGGTAGTACTGATGGTACTGCACAAGTAGCTCATGAATTGCAAAGAAAGTATGATTGGATCGATGTAATCGATGGCGAAATTGCAAGTCGCGATCTTGGTTTTCATTATGCAAAAATTGTAGATCGTACAATAAAAAACACTCTTGATAAATGTAAATCCAATAATATTTCAATTGAGTATATTGGTTTAATTGATGCAGACATGGTTCTTGATTTTGATTTTTTTGAAAAAATAATTAGAAGATTTGAAGAAAATCCTAATATGGGTGTTAGTAGTGGCACAGTTGCCTATCTAATCAATGGGGTGAAAAAACTGGAACAAGGTCGCTCTAATCATCCAATTGGCGGGTTGAGGGTATGGAGAACTAAATGTTTTGAAGATACAGGAGGTTTTCCTCAAAGTTACTCCGCAGATTCTGTATCGAATGTGTTAGCAATGCTGCACGGTTGGGACACAATAAAATACGATGATATCGTAGGAGTAGAACTCCGAAAAACAAGCAGTGCTGAAGGGTTTTGGAAAGGGTTTATGACACGAGGGGAGTCGGATTATTATAGAGATTATCATCCAATATATGTAATTTTCAAATCTGTTAAATATAGTTTAACAAAACCCTATTATAGGGGTATTGCATATATTTATGCCTATATTAGGAGCGCTCTTACTAGAATGGATAAAATAGATCTGTTAGAGGTAAGAAAGTATTACAGAAAGAAACATCGTGAGATTATCGATGATTATGTGCAAAAAGTCAAATCAAGGTTCTAATATGCAATACGTATCGAAGAAAAGCAAAGTAACATTAATGATTTTACTCTTGTTGTTAAACCTGGTTATAAGGATACCTTCCATTCCTCATGAAAAAGGTTGGGATTCTTATTTTATACATGCTCTTGCTAATTCGATTACAACTTTTGGAACGGCAAATTGGTGGCATAATTGGCTATCAGTTTTTGGATTATATCCTTATTCATATGCTAGTGCGATCCCTTTTTCTCTATCTGGACTCGCGAACCTTACTGGACTTACTTCCTTAGACATGGAAATAACAATACTAATATTTTCTATAATACTTGGTTTGTTCAGTATATTCACAGCATATGTATTTGCAGGAATTTTTTATAATGATTTTCTATTCAAATATTTTATGGCTTTTTTCTTCTCAGTTTCACAGGGAATATTGACGTTCAGCACTTGGGAAGTCAGTGCAAGAGGGCCATTCATAATATTTCTTCCATTATTTATTTTTATATTATTAAAAAAAATGCATTATACTAGATCATTACCTCTTCTGCTGAGTATTGGATTTTTTTTAATGGCAACACATCATTATTTTTATTTCTTAATCCCATTAGTAGGGATGTTCATTTTTTTAAAAATCATATCAAGATTTAATTTTAAGTGGGAAAATCGCAATTACTTAAATTATATTTATGTATTTGGTATTCTCTCGGTTTTCATGATTCCTTTCTTTACAAGGAGCATGATAAGTGCTGGTTCTAGATATGACTGGCTAGTTTATGTTTTGTTTATTAGTGTTAGGAATATTGGTCCACCGCTAATCTTTGCCTTTGGTGGCTATTTATACTTGATACTGAAAGACGATAAAACCTTTGAAGACCGGTACTTTCTCGGCATGGTGCTCATATTTCTCCCTTTCCTCTATGAGCAAAAATATGGGATCTATCTTCTGATTCTATTTATTACACTTGCTATAGCAATTGCATTGAGAAACATGGTGGATTTTCGCATAAAAGCTAGCAAGTTTACTGCTATATTTTTAATAGCAATTCTACTTTCAAGTGTTGCGTTTTCAACATATTATAATCATGGACGTACAGAGCGTACTGATAACTATTGGTATATGGAAGATGTTACCTATAAAGCATCAGTGTGGACAAATAAATACATTCCAGATGGTTCACATGGGATTGGAACTGGGGGGGAAACTTGGAGGCTATTTCCAACCTCAGATGCTCATCCTGCGATTCCAACTGGAGGTGCAGTGATTGCAGCTTATGGACTGATAAACATATCTGAGGCTGAAGTTCTGAAAAGTAGTCCAAAGTCATCAGATTATTATTTTGAGGGCCCTTATTCCCTCAAAGCGGGAACTAGTGTGTGGGGACTTACTAATTGGATGTTAGAATTAAATGATATAGATGATGTACGTGCGATTTCTTACATCAATAAATTCAATATGACATATATTATAGAAGATGTCCGATCTTATAGAATAATAATGAATTCAGTAAGAAATAAGAAGGCTAATATTTTTGATAATGGTAGGATTAGATTATGGCTCATCTAACGGTGCTCATACAAACACAAGTATCATATTCAAATTTTAATGAGAAAAATTAATCGAAACAACTTTAAAAATGTGGTGGCAAAAAGTTATAATGATTTATGATTATTTATCTAGACGAAATCTTTATGGATCAAATTCTATTAAGTTATTGTGGCAGAAAAGTCAAGTCCTTCGAAATTTCGAAATATGGGTTATAAGGAGTATAAAGGTGATTTTTATAGTAAATGTTATGTCGATTCCAAATGAGGAGTTTATACTTTGAAGGAGTGTTACATGCAGTAGCTTTGGTATGTTTTCAAATCCTCTATTTTGTCAAAAATATATTTAATACTGTAAAAGGGGATATCACAAAAGATGCTATTGATTAACTTCATACTGTATATTTTGTAGATTGGTGTGAATGTTATTAAGTGGGTTGGATTGATGTTATATCTTCTGGACAAAAAGGAAAGTAGATTGGATAATTTCACATTTATAGGGAGATGAAGAAAGTATGGAGTTGGTTTATTTCTATTCTACTCACGAGGATGCTCCTGCAAGAGTTGGAAAATCAATACTTAAAGAATTAATTAATCATATGGATGATTTACCGTTTGAAGATATATTATTATTTACTGACGATGAAGAAAATATTGATCATTTGATCTATGGTTACAAGTTTAAAAGCATTACGTTTTCAGAACTTATTCGCAGTCGTAATAAATACGTGGTGCATATTCCAATTAGTCCAAATATATTTCCAAATTTAAAGTTTTTGATCAATCTGTTATCAATATTAAAAAAATTTCCTTTAATATTGCATTATCATGGTGATGTACGAAATGAATTTTATATGAGACTTAAGTATGAAAAACATTTGGACATAATGTGCATACCATCTGTTATATTTATTCCATTTCTTTTACGTTATGCAACTAGAATTGTTACGCACTCATTTATTGTACAAAACATCCTTATAGATAATTATAATATTAAAAAAAATGTAGTAATTCCCAATGGTCTCGATGATTATTGGTATCAACCATTGGAACAAATTGAGTCCTATCGATTAAAGAATCTGATTGATAAGAGTAAAACTTGTATATTTTACCATGGTCGTCTACCTCCCGAAAAGGGAGTAGATATGTTAATAAAAGCAGTTGGAAAATATGTCAAATTTAACTCTCAAACAATGCTATATATTGCAGGCGATGCTCCATATAAAAAATATCTACTTGAGTTATGCACTAAATTGAATATCACTGAAAATGTTGTATTTCTTGGTAATGTAGATAGAGAAACCATTAAGTTTTTTTTGCAAAATGTCGATGTTGCAATATATCCGTCTAGATTCGATGCATTTAATTTAGCTGTCATGGAAGCTTTTGCATGCGCAAATTGTCCCGTATTTTTTTCGAGCAAAGCGGGAATATACAATTTTGTTCTTCAAGATGGTTATCAATTAAATCATTTTGAACCAACAACTGAAAAAATAACAGATATATTATCTTTGGTCTCTTCAGGTTATAATGAAAATGATATACATATCCAAAAAGAATTTGCGAACAAATATAGGTGGGGCAAAATCATAAATTGTTATATGAACTTGTACGACGAGGTCTTAACAAATGCTAACAAATTGGACAAAATTTAAAGTTAAAATATCATTAATCAAATTTAAAGTTAAAATTATTATCAAAAATACGTTATATGGTTATAACACTAGATTTTATATTGATTCTCACACGAATGTAGAAAAAGATGTATTCTGGAGATTAGGTCCTAATTCTAATTTATCCATCGATCTAAATACACATGTTGGTAACTTTTGTAGGTTTGAATGTTCAGAAAATGCAAATATATCAATAGGAAAAAATGTTCAATTCACAGGTAATAATTTTGTTGCATGTATGGATTCCATTGAGATAGGTGACAATACATTGATTGGAGAATTTGTGAGTATAAGGGATAATGATCATGAATACATTGATGTTAATAATAATATAGATTCACAAGGATACAATACATCTTCAATAAAGATTTCAGATGATGTCTGGATAGGGAGGGGTAGTGTTATACTAAAAGGGGTGTCTATTGGTAAGCATTGTGTAATTGGAGCAAATTCGGTTGTTAATAAAAACGTTGATTCTTATTCAGTAGCAGTTGGTGCTCCTGCAAAAGTCATCAAAATATATAATTTTAAAACACAAAAATGGGAAAAAATTTGAAATGAATGGTTAGTGAGATTAATGGCAAAAAAGTATAAAGTTCTAGGTTTGAGTTCAGGCGGCTTTAAAGGATTTTCAGGGGCTAATTATAATTTGTTTGATACTATATCAAAAAGACATGAACTAATTGGAGTTATCGACAATAAACTCTCTGGTTTTTGGAAGTACTACAATATCTTATACTGTTTTCTGAAAAAACCAAATATAAATAAATATATTCATCCCATTGAGGAAATATATCATGGAGATGTATCTTATTATCGTTTTAGGACACCATATTATGTTTTGAAGAGGACAAAGAGTGCAAATAAATCATTAAAAGATATGAAATCAAACTGTGATTTGGTACTTCAAACGGGATGGATCCCAGCAATATTAGATATAAAAGATGTACCCCGATTTATTTATACAGATTTCACAATGAAATTAGCGGAAAGAGAGATACCTGATTGGTGTGACTTCCTGTGCGCTAAACATAAAGAAAAATGGTTAGAGTTGGAAACTAAATCTTATAACAACGCAAATGTTGTTTTTACGCTCAGTAATCATACAAGAAGATCAATTATAGACGATTATGGGGTAAGTGACGAAAAAGTTGTTACGGTGTATGCAGGTACAAATTTGGATGATGTGCCTAACGTAGAAAAGGCTTATGAAAATAAGGTAATATTGTTTGTTGGGATTGATTTTGAAAGAAAGGGGGGGTATGTACTTTTAGAAGCATTTAAACAAGTGAAGGCCGAAATAAAGGATGTACGTTTGATTATAATAGGCTCTAGTCCAGATATCAATATGGAAGGTGTTGAGGTAAAGGGCTTTGTGTCACATAGTGAAAAGACAAATTATTATAATGTTGCATCAATGTTTGTGATGCCATCCCTTACAGAACCTTTTGGACTAGTTTTTTTAGAAGCAATGGCACATAGACTTCCCTGTATTGGAAGTACTGTAGATGCAATGCCTGAAATAATAATAAATGAAGAAACTGGTTATTTGGTTCCACCAAATAACCCAGACCAACTTGCCGAGAAAATTATATGTTTGTTGAAGGATGAAAGTTTGATGAAAAGAATGGGAAATTCTGGAAGAAAAAAGGTGGAAGAGTTTTTCACATGGGATGCAGTTGTTGAGAGGATGACTATCGAGTTTGAAAAAATAAATGTATGATTAATGCTAGAGCACTCGGGTTGATAAGAAAATACGATACAAATAATGACAATGGTAGTATTTGAAACACACAATATTTATCTATTTCCAAACAGTTTCCTTACCATTGTCAAATCCTCTTTTGTAAATCCTTTTAGTAGTATCAGGGCAATCGTATATATGAGTACACCAATGACAATTAAAAGTATCAGATTAAGTTCCAACAATACAAACAAAGCTAATCCCATTATGCCTGATGCTGCAATAGGCTTAATTGTTTCTTTGTTGAGAGATTGCATTGACAAATGCTTATATATAAAATAATACCCTATACTAAATAATAAAATAACTGATATTAATGTTGCTAAAGCAGCTCCTACATAACTATATTTTGGGATAAGAACTATATTTAAAATCACATTTATTACACAACAAATCGCAACTGCTATAAGGTTTAACTTTTGTTTATTTGTTGCAGCTAATGCAGAAGTTTGGATTGAATTTATGGAGTTTGCTATTATTGTGCCAGCAAGTATTTGTAATGCAAAGATAGAGTTTGAGAACTCAACAGTATAAAGTAATAAGATTAATTTCTCCGAAATCACATATAATCCAACCGTTGTTGGTAGCATCAACATCACTATATATTTCGATCCCATTCGATACGTCTTTTTGAGGTTTTTTCTTTCTCCAATATATTGTTTTGACATTACTGGCATCAGCGTAGAAGCAAGCGCACCAGGCAAAAAAAGTAATGGATCTGTTAGCTTATATGCTGCAGAATATAATCCAACAGCGCTATCACCTTCGAGTATTGATAACATTAAAATATCAATTCGATAATATATTATATAAAAAGCAGATCCTAATACGAATGGTAGTGCTTCTTTTACTAAATATTTAAATGTATGTGTATCGATTTGAAAATTAAACTTAGTAAATTTGCGGGAGTATATCGCACTTATAACAGTTCTGATACTTTCCGAAAATACGAATAATAAAATCAGTTGCATTAATGAACCATTTTTATAAATGAGTGCAACTACAAGTAACACAAAAATAGACTTAGACACAATCATGGCAATTGATGAATATTCCATTTTTAAATTTGATTGAAATAATGACTCAAAAAGGTAGCTTAATCCTTGAAATAATAATATGGTGGAAGCAATAGTTATGTACAATTTAGTATCTGTGGGGTAATCTAGCAAATTTATAAAAATAACCGATAGTGCTATTGCTATAAATGAAGTTATTGACCTAATAAAGAGTGCATTATTCATCATCTTACTAGTTACTGATGAGTTTCTTGAAATATCTCGTATAACAACTTGATCAACTCCAAAACCACTTATAAAACTAAAGAACATCAAATAAGTAATCACAAAAGTATACTTGCCAAAGCTTTCCACTCCTAAATATCTTGCTAAGGATATAGATATAATAAGAGCTAATATTTTCACAAATATATTGCCTACAATCATTGCGGTAGTGTTCTTAGCAATTTTACGCAAAGTGCTCATATTATGTATCTCTCATTGATATATTCAATGTCTAAATGTTTTATTTTTGAAATATGTCTTAGGCAAATATAATATGCACTTAAACTATACATAAGTCGAAATAAGTAGTATTTTTTCATGTTTCTTATATGTATAAAAAGATATATTATATCTCTCGTGAATGCACCGATTTCACTCCAGAAAAATAAAATATAGTTAGTAGTCTTCCCCAGATTTTTAGCCATGAAATACATATTGTAAGTTTTTTCCATTATAACTGCGGCTTTCACTGGGGAATTTTTATTGAATGAACCCTTATGAATTAACTTTGCATTTGGGGCGAGATATATTGATTCTGAGTCATTTTTATAAATTCGGTATGATAAATCTGCGTCTTCACAATAACTATATTTAACTAATTTATTGTCAAATCTGTAATGACTAAACACTTCACTCTTTATGCTTAAACAACAACCACTTGCCCACTGGCAATTCAAAAATTCATCTCGTATTAATGGGGCAGTATTTTTACCAGAAGGAAGAATATTCATTTTTTTATTAGTAAAATGAAATAAATAAAATACTTGAGCATATCTATTCCATATAATGTTCCATAATCGCCGTGATTTAGTTATAGTATTTTTAGCTTCTATATTCCCTTGTACTATTGATGCATTGGGATAAGTTTCATATGCCTCAAGTATTTCTTTAATGAAGTGTTCATATAATATGACATCATCGTCCAAAAATAAGAGTATATCACCTTTTGCAGCATCAGCACCAACGTTTTTAGCGATACTTGTGCTGTCCACAGGGTTATGGATGTATCGAGTTTGAATCCCTTTATCATTATCAGAATATATTGTTAGAAGTTGTTTTGTGTAAATGTCATTGGCACTATCTACCACAATTATTTCTTTTGGAATAGTTGATTGTTTTAATATGGAATCGATTGCAATCTTTAAGTCTTCATGCCGTTTGTATGTGGATATAATTATTGATATGTTCATATGTTACCTTCGTCAATAATACTTCTATCGATTCTGCAGAGATCTATGTTGAATACTTATTATTTCAAAACAATATTAATTTTGATGAGCTTATTTCGAGTGTAAGCAATACAAAACGGTTATCTACATTAAGTTTTTGGTTTGTTGTAACTGTCAAATTCACTGGGTTATATTTTGTCTTTAGCTATATAAATATGTGAATTCGAGATCTGTAAAAAACAACAGCATATCCCTGCGTGATTAATGCTTATATGTTGTTTATAATAATGTGCATAAGGCAGATTCTTCCCATTTCAAAGTTTTGACAGCTCCCTTGTAGGCGAAATGGTTATATATTATATTGGGGTGGATGATTAGTTGTGCTGTATTATATCTTGGGACTTAATTACTTATGTTCAAATTCAGTGTACTTATAATGGCGACATTTTCATATCATTATTGATTGTATGTTCAAAAAAAACGAATGTGGTGCCATGGGATATATATTAATGAGCATTATTATTGAATTCATGGTGATATAAAATGTTTCAAGATTATTCTAAAATATGGAGATTCAACATGTGCTCTAAAAAAATTAATTTTCCTCTCAATATACGTTGCTTACTTTTATTTTTGTTTTCAGTCTTTATTCTAGTTCCAAACGTTTCAGCCAATATTGATTATGTTGCTGCTTATAATGTTATATATGTTGAAGATGAACAATACGTAAATCTTGTTGATATTTATAATGACATAAATGATAAATCTCTTATTAATGTAATGAATGGTGATATTTGGACAATCAATGCTGCAATTTATTCAAAAAATTCTACGGTTTCTATTACTGATTCGGAAGCTTCAGAAGTTCGGCTGACAGGTAACAGTGACCAAACTAAACTATTATATGGATGGGATGATAGTGATGTATTTCGTATAAAAAATGTTCATTTAACGGGATGGAATCTCACATCGTCTATGCCAGAAGTTAGAGGGGGACTAATACTCCATAATCCCGAGTTTAACAATGTAACTGTGCGCAATACCACTGCAATACAAATATATGGACATCCTATTGGAAATCTTTCAAACATTACAACCATAAATACTCGTACTCTCTGGTTAGATAATGTCAATGATACATATGTTTATAATATACAAATAGAAGATCTTCAATCTGCTAGTGGGGATGGGTTATACATCTTTAATTCAGACAATTTAACAATGTATAATATTTCTGTAGTGAATCTGCCTAAATCAACAGAGAGTGGTATCTTATTAGATACGGTATCAAACAGTGAATTATATGATGTTTTTGTGGAGCATATTGGGGATAGTTTGGATGAAGGTTCTGCAGGGTTAGGGGTTTCATTGACTAAGGGGTACAATAATTATATTCACGATATTTATATTAATGACACTGGTTGGAGTGGTTTAGGTATTTCTGGTGGTGAACGTTTTATACGTGCTGAAAATATAGTAGTGCGTAATTATGGGCATAATGGTCTCGATATTCATCCTTGTAATGATGCTATAATTAATAATATTAGTATATATGATAGTGTGAGGGGTAACAATATTTTGATAACGGCAGGTTATCACGATAATCCTTCTGCATCAAACATTACAATTAATAATATTTATTCAGAGGGTGCGGGGGTCATCATACAGAATAATGTATCCGATGTAACAATAACCAATCTTACACAGATAGATGGGGGTATTGGTATGGGTGATGCTAAAAATATAACTGTAATAAATGCAACTTTTACAAACACCACAAACTTTGCTAACCCTTGGTTTAATAAAATTTCACTTTATGAGTTAGATGGTGTAATTGTCAAAAAAAGCACTATAATTGATGCATCAATTAACTGTCTTGATTCTGATAAGGCGATTGATCCTAAATTTATAAATGTTGAATATGATGTACTATGGGGTTCAGATAACATCTCTGTTTATAAGTACCCTGATATCATTGTACAAAATTCAACAGGCTCTGCGATTGCAAATGCAGATGTTTTATTTGTCAATGATTTAGTTCAAACAGTAGATGGGTATGGGAATTATAAAAATATATTTTCTACAATCCATACGGGTAGATTGCCATTGCCTGAAGATGATCGCTTTAGTTCACCAGCAATAGTGGAGTTCTATAGGAGTTCCGACAGTTTGCAATATCCTCAATATGATGTAGTCGTCACAACTCAGGTCAGTGATTCCTTGTCACTTACAGGAGTAATACCTGACTCCACCTGGTATCGCTCTGACCCAAATATTCCAACATATACCATAACAGCAATAATCCTTGACGATTCAACTGGTCCACAAGTAACCGGTTTTGCTCCAGCTGAGTTCAATCCCTTCAACATGGGTGATACCAAGAAATTCCAGGTATGGACAGATGAAGATCTGACAACAATGAAATGGTTTGTTGATGGTGAACTCGTTTCACAAAACTCTTTAGAGTACACATGGACAGTGCCGGATGAGGATGGTCATACGATCACATTCGAAGGCACCAACTCTAGTGGCACAATAACTAAAACTTGGGACATTAACAGCGGGTCAGGAAATGTGATGCCAGCTATTTCCAGCATATTTCCGGGAACTTCTACACTATCTCAGGAGTTTGGCACTTCCACAGATTTCAGTGTAATTGCTGACCAATCCATGACTTCTATGGTTTGGTACAAAAATGATGAGATCATTGCAGAAGGTGCTATGGCAACTACGGTTGACTGGGAAGAATCAGGTGTCTATGATATCAGATTTACAGCTTCTAATGATAATGGATTCATTTCTCGATTATGGGAAGTGCTTGTTGATTCCAATGATGGAGCTACTTCGATAATGATATCCTCTTCAACCCAAGTAGTCGCTCCAAACCAGCCTTTCACCATAGATATTTCAATTGACCCATCAGAGCCGATAACAGGTGCTCAATTTGACCTTCTCTTCGATGGCCAGCTGGTAACCGTAGACAGTGTAATAGAAGGTGACCTGTTCAGTCAGGATGGAGCATCTACCCTGTTCAATATCGGTACGACTAACAACCTGGATGGAATTATTACAGATGTCTACTGCTCTATCTTGGGTGCATCACCTGTATCTTCAGAGGGTGCCATGGCAAGTATAACTTTTACTGCAGGTAGCACTGCAGGCATTGCGGAGCTTGGTTTGTCTGATGTGGTGATCAGTAATGCAAATTCAGAGCAGGCACCTCGCACTGTATCCGGTACAACAGTTGTGATCGATACAGCACCTGTACTGACCTCAATCGGTGATCGAACAGTGGATGGAGAAAGTAGTTTGAGCTTTGTGACCAGTGGTTCTGATGCAGATGGTGACAGTCTTACATACTCAGTTACAGGTCTGCCCAGCGGTGCAAGCTTTGATACTGTATCAGGTATATTCAGCTGGACACCATCAGTGGGTCAGGCAGGAACCTATACCATTACCTTTGAAGTGACTGATGGGTATATTGCTGATTCTGAATCCATCAGCATAATCGTTGAGTCACATCCAAGGTGGGATGTGAATAGGGACGGTATGGTGAATATTCTGGATGTTACTCTGGTGGGGCAGAATATGGGTACTGAAAACATAAATCCAAATTCGGATGTATATCAGGATGGTGAAGTGAACGTCCAGGACGTTACCCTCGTAGCACAGTACTTTGGTGAAACAGTAAAGTGAGATGTAGATTCTGCATCTCCTTTTTTTTCTTTTTAATATCTGAATATTCGACTTCTGGGATTTTCATACCTTTTTTTATTTTAATAAAAATGTAATTACCATTATGTAAAAGGATGTTACTTTTGTAATTACATTAGTATCAACTAGTTACAATTTCCTTCTCTAGTATTGAAGATCAATCGAATTTGAGGCAGTATATAATAATGATGATACTCATAACATATTCGATTTTTTCACAATGTTTATATAGCAACAACACAATGGTAAATTGGGGATTTTAAATTTAGTTGATTAGATAAAAGTCCTCTAATATATTTCAAATGAGGGGTAAAATATGATTTGCATAAAAAACGTCTTTAAAATAGTTGCTATAATTACATTGTTGGCGGTTCTAAGTAACGTTTCTGCAGCTGCTACAGATGTAATTTTACAACCATCGTCACAGATCCTTGAACCTGGCGAGACTTTCACAATCGATGTCTTCGTTTCTCCGGATGTTGATATTGCAGGAATGCAATTTGATCTACTTTACGATAGTTCAAAGTTCCAGGTCGAAGGTGTGAACGAAGGCAATCTGTTCAAACAAAGTGGTATGGGAACATTTTTTGTTGGTGCTCCTATGAATTCAGGTTTACTCGGTGATACATATGGGTGTATTCTAGGTGCTGCAGATGTCTCAACGCCAGCAACTTTTGCAAGCATCACAGTAACAGTAAATGAACAAGCAAGTGGGAGATCAGCTTTCATATTAAAAGATACTGTGATCAGTAGTCCAACTGGTAATGCTGTGGACATCGGAATAATAAACACAGAGGTTTCTATTCTAGTTTTCGATATTGATCAGGGTCATATGGTTGACAACGGTTATAATATGGGAGCAGCTCCATATCCATCTGGGACATGAATCCGGGTGATCTTGTAAATTTTCTTGATGTAATACTGATTCTATAGTATATGGGCTAATAATGGTAAGAAAGCCCAATGAAAAAGTATATTTTCCATCACCTATCTTTTTTTTCTTTATTTTTTGTTACTTTGTTAATGTAATTGCTAACACACAACAATCACGGGAATTAGCATTATAGCAGACCTCATCAATAGAAAAAAGATCGAAATTTGTCGTGTATATCTCTACTTTTGTTACAATTCCAATCTATTCACCTGCACATGTAAATTAATTCTAAAAATTCAATCGGAAAGCATTTTTACTTCTTAACTCTATAAATATTAAATATTGCACATAGACATTCCAAAGGTGACCCTCAACATGCTATCCCGCCTGATCCCCCAACAAAGATCAACATCCACTCGTCTTGGCGGTCTCCTCATTCTCGTAGGCGAGACCATGTTCCTCTTTTCCCTCCTGAATTTCATCATGATAACCCGCATCCAGTATTACAGTTCGAACGACACATTGTTCAGGACACTATTTCCAGAATACATATTATTCCTTGGAGGAATGATCGTTGTAGCCCTTATTGGCATGTGGTTAACCTATGTCTATATATTTCCAAGCAAGCAAAAGTTCTCACAGGAGCAGGCCATCAAGGATGGTAGAAGTCCTATGTATGACCGGCTTGTGCAGATGCATGGAGAAATGCATGAAATGCAATCCATGATAAAACAACTTCAGGAACAGGTCGAAAGTTTAAGCAAAGAAAGGAAAACATGAAAATGGAGATCTCAGTAGACCCTATCATTGATGAACCTGCACTTGTGGTATCTGGAGAGTTCACATCTCTTGTCCTGGCAGACATCCATCTGGGGATCGAGTGGGATCTTTATAAGAGTGGCTTTTCCATACCCAGTCAGATAGAGCAACGCCTTGAACGCATAATGGGACTTGTTGAGCAGACATCTCCTGATCACATAATTCTTCTCGGTGACATCAAGCACAACGTTCCGCAGGTCTCGTGGCAGGAGAGGGATGAGATCCCCTACTTCATTAGTACCCTTGCAGAGCAAGCAACGGTTGATATCTTTCCTGGCAATCACGATGGAGGTCTCGAATTCTTACTTCCCAAAGGGTGTGACATAAAGCTTCATTCTCCAAGAGGTACCATCATCGATGGCGTGGGCTATTTCCATGGCCACACATGGCCAGCGGTCGAGATCCTCTCTGCAGAAAAGATCATTGTGGCTCACAATCACCCGACGGTAAGGTTTACGGATGCACTGGGCTATTCAGTGGTCGAACAGGTTTGGCTAAAGACACACTTCAAAAAGGAAGTATTCGTGGAGCACTTCAAAAGTTCTTCCTTTGATCAGGATAGCGCGAATTGGGCTGATCCTGAGGTTCTGGTAGTGCCTGCATTCAACGAGCTTTGTGGCGGTGTGGCGTTTAATGAATCCGTCCGTGATGATCTCTTAGGTCCCATCTTTTCCTCAGGGGCGGTCGAGCTAGACAATTCCGAAATATACTTACTTGATGGGACATTTCTTGGAATTTTGAAGAATATTCGGAAACTTGAGGAAACAAAGCCACGTACCGGCAAAAGAAGGTCAAGGAAAAACCGTTCTGTGGAGGTTGGTAAATGAAATTCGATAACATGTTCGACAACTTCCACCCTGCAATTTTAAAGGCTCTCGAAAAACAGGGATTCAAAGCACCCACGCAACCTCAGGAAATGTCCTTCCCTCACATCCTTGCAGGGGAACACACATTCCTTATAGCTCCTACCGGGTCAGGAAAGACCGAATCAGCAGTGTTGCCGATGTTCGATCACATTCTTAGCAAGAGCGAAGAGGACCGGGTCGGCATGTCCGCCCTTTACATAACACCGCTGCGTGCTCTCAACCGTGACATGCTATCACGTATTCAGTGGTGGGGAAAAGAACTGGGTATTGATGTTCAGGTACGTCATGGGGACACTACTCCATATCAGAGACAAAAACAATCCAAAAATCCGCCTGATCTTTTGATAACCACACCTGAAACCCTCCAGGCAATGTTCACAGGTTCGCGTTTGAGAAAGAATCTCGAATGTGTCAGTTATGTCGTTGTCGATGAGATACACGAGCTTGCTTCATCCAAGCGTGGTGCTCAGCTATCGGTGGGACTTGAGCGCCTTGTTGAGCTATCCGGGGAGTTCCAGAGGGTCGGCCTGTCGGCCACAGTGGGCAATCCCGATGTTGTCGCTCATTTCCTTG
Organism: Methanococcoides alaskense; assembly: GCF_027594145.1. Classification (GTDB taxonomy): domain Archaea; phylum Halobacteriota; class Methanosarcinia; order Methanosarcinales; family Methanosarcinaceae; genus Methanococcoides; species Methanococcoides alaskense. Next base: position 451,429 of record NZ_JAQFFK010000001.1, read on the forward strand.
CAGGTGCAAAACGGGCCGTATCCATCGTACAGGTTTCCATGTTAAGCCTTCTTGAGTTCAACATCATATATCCGCAAGTCACAGATGAAGACCTCGAGATTGGAAGAAAGATAGGGTGTGAACCGGAATTCTCATCCCACCTTCGTTGCATCAGGGAGATAGTTGAAACTCATATCTCGACCCTCATCTTTGTGAACACACGACAAAGCGCCGAAGCTCTCGCATCAGGATTCAAATTGCTCGGAGCATCAATTGGTGTCCATCACGGCTCTCTTTCAGTGGATGCCCGTGTCGAAGCCGAGGAATCCTTTAAAGCAGGTGACCTTCCGGGACTCATATGCACTTCATCAATGGAGCTGGGAATTGATATAGGTAAAGTTGACCACGTTGTCCAGTATGGCTCTCCCAGACAGGTATCCCGACTGTTGCAACGTGTAGGGCGTGCAGGTCACAGGATACACGAAATATCCCGGGGTACTATCCTCACAATGGGAGCCGATGATATTGCGGAAAGCATGGCTATAGCCAAAGCAGCTCTACGGGGAGAAGTTGAGGACATAATACCTCATACGGGCTCCCTTGATGTTGTCGCAAACCAGATATCAGGAATGGTCATCGATTTCGGGGATGTGGATATCGAAAAGATACATTCCATTCTGGCACGGGCATATCCTTTCCGTAACCTTTCCCTTGAACAGTTAAAACGTGTCATCGAACAGATTACCGAATACCGTATGGTATGGCGTGAGGAAGGTTCTAACACTATCAGCAGGAGAAAGAAAAGCTGGCAGTATTACTATGCCAACCTTTCCATGATACCGGACGAAAGGAAGTTCGAGATATTCGATATTGTCTCCGGCAGGTCTGTAGGGGTGCTGGATGAGGCATTTGTAGTGAACTTCGCATCTCCCGGTGCGGTCTTCATCACTAAAGGTGAAATGTGGCGTGTTATCGAGATGAACACTGAAAAGGACAGGATAAAGGTCGAACCGATAAAGGCAATGGGCGAGATCCCAAGCTGGGTTGGCGAGGAGATCCCTGTTCCGTTCGATGTTGCACAGGAAGTAGGTCGTATCCGTTTCAGGATCTCGTTCCTTATCCACGATGGAAAAGAAGATAATGAGATCGTTGAAGACCTAATGAAAGACTATCCTGTGGATGTTCCCAGTGCACTTACCATCATCGAGCTGGTGCGTGAACACATCTCTAAAGGTTGTCCTCTTCCCGATAATGATACAATTGTGATCGAAGATGAAGGCGAGGCCGTAATAATCAATTCCTGCTTCGGACACAATGTTAATGAGACCCTTGGAAAGGTGATAACTTCTCTTCTGGCTGCTCGGTTTGGGGGCAGTGTAGGTCAGGAGGTCGATCCGTACAGGATAAGATTGCAGCTTCCAAGGCGGATGAAAGCCTTGCATATTCAGGAGATGATCTATGATATACAGCCTGAACACATCGAGCCGATAATCGAGATGACCCTTAAGAACACCTCGGTCATGAAATGGAAGATGGTTCATGTGGCACGAAAGTTCGGTGCGTTGAGCCGTGAGATCGATTATGATCGTATCAGTATGAAGAAGCTCCTCGAGATCTACAAGGGCACGCCCATGTATGAGGAGGTCATACGTGAGATATTCCACAACATGCTCGATGTGGACAAAGCTTCTGAGGTATTGGGGCTGATAGCTTCCGAGGAAATTATCATCCTTTCAAGTCCTGTACCAACTCCTATAGGAGGTGCGGGATTTGCAATGAAACGTGATCTTGTGGCGCCGGAAAAAGCGGACCGATCCATCGTCCTTGCATTAAAGGACAGGATAATGCATGATCGTATCATCCTTTTCTGTGTCAATTGCAAGAAATGGGTGTCCCGAAGGAAAGTGATGAACGTACCTGACGAGATAATATGTCCTGTGTGTGATTCAAAAATGATAGCCGCTCTCAAACCTTGGGAAGAGGATGAGATAAAGCTTGTCAGGAAACAGGATAAAGTGACCGCAAAAGAGGATGTGAAACGTATCCAGAAGGTCTATCGTAATTCCCATATTGTAATGGCCAGTGGAAAACTTGCTGTTATTGCTCTTGCAAGCAGGGGTGTTGGTCCCGAGACAGCTTCAAGGGTCATTGAGAAGATGCGGGTGGATGAGGAAACCTTTTACAGGGATATCATGGCAGCTGAAAGGAATTATGCCAAGAACAAGCAGTTCTGGAAATGAAATGCTTGCTCTGTTTTCATTTTCGCCGCAATATCCTTATACTTTGCAAATCCATGAATTTTGTTATGGATATAAGGGACAAGGTCTTTGCGGCCACCGGTAAGGTCAAGGCAGATACTATCTTTTTCGGCGGTCTTCTGATCAATGTCAACACAAAAGAGATACTGTCTAGGGACATTGCGGTAAAGGGTGGCTATATAGTTGGCATCGGGGATGTTTCTTCCCTTAAAGGCCATGATACTGAGATGATAGATGTGACCGGCAAGCATCTCTGTCCCGGGCTAATGGATGGTCATGTTCACTTTGAATCCAGTATGGTGACCTTAAGCCAGTTTGCAGTACCGGCACTGGCACATGGAACTACTTCTGTCGTGATCGACCCTCATGAGATCGCGAATGTTCTTGGCAAGGCTGGTATCGAACTTGTCCTCGACGAAGCAGCTACCCTTCCTCTTAATGCTTTTGTTGCTGTCTCTTCCTGCGTCCCTGCAACTTCCTTTGAGACTGCTGGAGCTTCCATAAATGTTGATGACATTGTATCCCTGATATCCAATGAGAACGTTGTCGGACTTGGTGAGATGATGGACTATCCCGGAGTTATCTTTTGTGATGAGGCAAAGCTTTCAATGATACAGGCAGCGCTCAAGGAAAGGTTGGTCGTTGACGGTCACTGCCCTGCACTTTCCAGGGAGCAGTTGTTCGGCTACATGTGTGCCGGAATATCCACTGACCATGAATCCATCGAATATGAAGAAGCTCTTGAAAAGCTGCGTCTTGGGATGAAACTAATGATACGGGAAGGTTCGGCTGCAAGATCACTTGATAAATTCCTTCCCCGCCTGATCGAGGATGGTATTTCCCTTGAAAATGTTTTCTTTGTGACGGATGACAAGCACCCATCTGACCTGTTGAAAGGTTATATGGATGTGATCGTCAGAAGGGCGATAGAACTGGGACTTTCACCTCTGGATGCTATTTCCATGTGTACGATCAATGCTGCGAAACATTATCGTGTGGACCATATTGTCGGTTCGCTTTCCATGGGAAGAAAGGCTGACATTATCGTATTGGATGACCTTGATATATTCCTTATAGATTCGGTTTATGCATCTGGCAAACCAGTGGAAAATTTTGTGCCTTCGTACGAATATCCGGATACAGTGTTCAATACTGTGGAATTCGATACAGTAACTGCCACAGACCTTCAAATAAGATCTAATGCGGACAAGGATCACAGGGTGTGGGTCATTAAAGTAGTTCCTGACCTTATCGTGACTGAGAAAGAGACCTTTGTATTGCATTCAGAAAAAGATGGCATATTGATGCCTGATGTTGAGAATGATGTGCTTTCTGTCGCTGTCATTGAAAGGCATGGAAGGAATGGGAACATTGGTGCAGGTTTCATCAAGGGGATGGGCATCAGGAACGGTGCCATCGGGCAAAGCATAGGTCATGACAGTCACAATATTGTCGTTACAGGTACCGATCATTCGGATATGGCATTGTGTGCCAATACAATACGCAGCATGAACGGTGGGATATGTGTGGTCAATAATGGCAAGGTCGTGGAAAAGCTTGAACTTCCATTTGCAGGTATTTTGAGCACATTGCCTGCGGATGATGTTGAAAAGAAGCTCAATGATCTTCATAAAGCAGTAAAAGAAACAGGTTGTATCCTTCCTGCTCCATTTATCACACATTCTTTCATAGCGCTTCCGGTAATACCTTCTTTGCGGCTTACCGACATGGGGCTCTTTGATGTGGATGAGTTCAGTCTTATATCTCCAATAGATGAAATAATGGATTGAACTTTTTCTTATTATCTGTAAACATTTGGGCAATATGAAGGTTGCAGAGAGGTCCGACCAAATAGACCTTTAAGACAATATAAAAGAGAAAAACAGTGGTATGCAAGGCCTTACCTGACAAAGATGATGTCTGCATGCCCTTATTAAAATGTCTTATCCGAATTTTTCAATGTAGTCTTTGTATGCTCTGATATATTCTGCATGTGGCCAGATAAGGGGAATGGTCACATATGCCATACCATCCTTCCATTTTGGATGGTTGCGTACATTCTCTATCATGGTCAGCTTACTATCTCTCAGTATCTTCGCATTGGTATAATCCTCTAGCCACATCTCGAAACGTTCTATGGTTGAAATGTGTTCGGGCAGGAGATAGTTGTGAGCCATATCGACCACCCAGCCAAGATACATTTCTGCCATGTCCTGGTCATCAATGGCAGTGTAATGGCTTGCCAGTTGACAGGTAAAATGACACCATGGTCCATATCCGCCATTGTTCCTGCCCCACATCTCAGGGTAGCGGTTCAATCCGCCTATTTCTTTATCCCAGAGATTTTCATGGATCCTTCTGACAGTATAACGGTTCTTAATATCCTGTTGTTCAATGATACCAAAGTAGGCAGGAGCATATTCGACAACATCTACATCAATGACACTGGATGCAAAAGCATCGTAACCAATGGGGTTGCTGTTCTTTTCTTTTACACGTATGCACTTGATGAACGATCGCCTTCTGGGACTGTACATTCGGGTAAGGATCGCCTCTTTTATCTTTTCAGCTTCCATTTCCCATGTGGTAACATCCTTTCCTAACGCAGCTCCCATTTTCACCGCAGCTTGTATTCCGGCACAGCAGGCACAATTTGCATATATCTCAAATCCATGCTCGTATGCCGGATATTCGTGAATACTGTTTATAGTATGTACAAGATCGACCTCTTCATTCTTGTTCATGAGAATGAATTCGACTGCTTTTGAAACGGTCTCCCAGTGCTTTTCAACAAAATCCTTGTCTGCCAGTTTTTCAAAGAACATCCCACCAGTAGCTTCAAAATATTTTCCCATGGAATAAAGGACCAAACCATTTCCATCTATCTGAAGGTCTTTATAACTGGCATCATTTCCATCGACATCATATCTCTGAGAAAATTCTCCAAGAGGCTTTTGGGAATTAAGTACAAATTCAAGTCCTTTCTTTGCTTCATCCATCATGTCTGCTGCAATACATCCCAGAATATCTATAGAGTGATCTCTGGGGTAAATGAAAGGGTAACGTGTTCCCGGGGGACTTGCATAGAATCCTCCTTTCTCATGCTGGTTGTCTTTCAGTATCTTCACACTGTTCTCGTAAAGCCTTTCTGCTTCGATCAGATTCAATGGTCTCACTCCTTGTCAGGATGCTGGATCTTGCTAACGTAATACGATCTTTCGAGGTATTTGTCCACTTCTTCTTTATTCATCCCAGCCCTTTCAATGGCTTTTTCGTTATACACATTATTATGTGTCCGAGGGCATTTTGCGCCTACATTGAGAAGTTCGACACCAGCGAGCTCAGCACGCTTTCTGGTATAACTGTGATAAAGGATTCCGGTAACGGTTGTAAGTGCCGGATATTTCCATCCATCCTCAGCTTCCGCCATTTTTCTGTTGGAGATATTTACAAGTTCGGTGAACTGTGAAGGACGCTCGCCGTACATCTGGATGAAATCCAAGATCATGTTGGAGAACGGGCAGAGTGGTACGTAATTGATATCATTTTCACGTGCACCTTCAAATCCTGGTCCTTCGATCTCTGCAAGTTTAATCCCTATCTTTTGGAGCCAGTCAGTTGTCTCTTCCAGTCCGTCTTTGTCCACCATCTCGATTATGCCCAATAAAAAGGCCTTTGAGATCATATTTTCAACGCGTATCAATTAATTACCCCCTTTATTCTCAAGTATGCTCAAATGCTATCGTTTTTTCCGATAAGGTTCATTATCGCATTGTTCCAGCCGACAGGCCCAATACCTTCAGCATGTCTTATCTCTGTAAGTATTATCGATGGATCATATTTACCATCCGGCTTTTGCACAAGGAATGGGATATCAACGGCTTTTAGCATTGGAAGATCGTTCAGGCTATCTCCTAATGCTATTGTGATGATCTCTGTGAATTGTTGCCTGTATATCTCAGTCAAAGCCCTGACAGCTTTTCCTTTGTCATTGTCTCCCATAATATGCCAGTAGCGTCCCCCTTTTGTATAGTTCAGTCCGGCAGCGTGTATCAGTTCGATGACCTTTGCAGTTGCATTCTCATCTTCTTCAATCCTGAATGCTTCATCATATTCTCGCATTTTGGCAAGCTTTGCAGATCGGATGTCAAGGCCTGTGTCCTTGCTCACACCCTCAGCATCGAGGTCGCCAAATCCTGTTATCTTAAAACTGGTCTTCTTGCGGATATCTTCAAGAACTTCCCTGATCCTGGTATAAGATGTTCCAAATTCTATAACTTTATAATTACCGATCTCACGTGCTTCTTTCAGCTCAATGCTGAAATGATCCTTTGGTATGAAGATAGCTCCTCCGTTCTCTGATATGAACGGATGGTGGCATTCAAGTTCATCAACATATACTTCAAGTTCTGCACGTGTCTTGCTTGTGCAGAATATCAATGGTATCTCTTTCTCTTTTAAGAGCTCAAGTGCTGGCCTTGCAGCATCATATGAGTATGTTTCATGGTCTATCAGCGTGCCATCAAGATCTGTAAAGATGATGTGTTTCAAAATACGCCCCCCGGCAAATATTCTGTGTGCAGTGTCTGTTGCTGCTGCTTATACTGAATACTATAATTTGTTATTTTCTTTATTATAAAAGCTTATATTGTATGTCCTATATATAGGTACTCTAGTCATTAACATTATATTCCTTAATATCGTCAATCTGGGGGTTGGCATCTTTATAAAGAGTTACATGGGAGTTAACTCTTGAATTATGGATGCTTTCGCTATTCGGGGAGTTAAATGGATTTTTATCAAGAATACATTACAACGATTCATGATTTTTGTATCGACAAAGAACAGCTTGTTAAAAGAATAGAGGGGCTAAAGGAAAGCAGACCTGCTTCACTTATCATTCCTATTCTTTACAAAGAGGTTGAAAACCCTCCTCTTAAAAAGATAATCACAGATCTTAATGAATGTACTTACCTAAGTCAGGTCGTGATCGCTCTGGCGGCTGAATCTACTGAACAGTACGTGCATGTGGTCGAATATTTTAAAGACCTTAAACTTCCCCATATTATCGTATGGTGCGATGGTCCGCGGATAAAACAGATCATTTTCGATATGAAAAAGAAAGGTATCGATCTTACATCTTTTAAGGGAAAGGGAAAGGATGTATGGATAGCTACTGGCATAGCAACTCTTGATTCGTATGCTATTGCTTACCACGATGCGGACATTGTGACATATTCGGTGGATTTTCCGGCAAAGCTCCTTTATCCTATTGTCGAGACCGAACTTAATTTCTTTTTCAATAAAGGCTACTACGCAAGGATCGATATGGATGGTATGGCCATGCATGGGCGTGTTTTTCGGCTTTTTGTCCGGCCTTTGCTCGATACTTTGCAATCCGAGTCTAAAGCAGATATTTTGAGATATTTCCTTGCTTTCAGGTATACTCTTGCAGGGGAGTTCGCTATGACCAGTGACCTTGCCATGAACATACGCATTCCTGCTGACTGGGGGCTTGAAGTTGGTCTTCTCGCAGAGGTTTACAGGAACGCTACAACAAAAAAGATCTGTCAGATCGATCTGGGTTATTATGACCACAAACATCAGGACATAGGTGCAAATAGATCCGAAGGTCTTTGCAAGATGGTGGGTGATATTTTCACAACATTTATGCGCGTTGTGACGGAGTCTACGGATAATCGCATTTCAGAAGCATACCTCCATGGGATACATGTCAGGTATAAACGATTAGGTCAGGACCTTATCCGAAGATATCATGCGGATGCTCTTTGCAATGGGCTTTATTATAACAGGCATGAGGAAGAGACGTATGTGGATATGTTCGCACGTGTGATAAGAAATGCTGGTGATGATTATAGGCATGATCCTTCTGATGTGCTGATGCCGGACTGGACCCGGGCTCTTTCTGCTGTACCTGACCTCAGGGAAAAATTATACGAGGCATGCATTGCTGATGTCAAGGAGTATTGTGAAGAGGGGTGATATCCTTCTCCTTGATATATTGTCTTTTTCGAATGGATGACATAAAGACATCCTTAAATATCATCTCACCAGCAATACATTATTCTTTTTAGTATCAGGAGACTTTGTTAATATGAGCCCTTTATCATTATCCAAAAGATCGGTCAATATTCCTCCGTTCTATGTGATGGAAGTTCTTGAAAGTGCACAGAAATTGGAACATGAAGGCAAAGATGTGGTGCATCTTGAGATCGGGGAGCCGGATTTTCCAACAGCACCTCACATATGTGAGGCTGCTCATCAGGCTTTGACCTCATGCAAGACACGATATACTCACAGTCTGGGCATTTACGAGCTCAGAACTGCGATAGTCGATGATTATAATAACCGGTTCGGACTCGACCTGGTTCCCGAACAAGTGCTTGTAACTTCCGGCACAAGTCCGGCTCTTATGCTAAGTTTCATGGCCCTTCTGGATCAGGGCGATAAGGTGCTGCTTCCGAACCCCCATTATGCGTGTTATCCGAATTTTGCAACCGCTCTTGGCTCTGTTCCCAGTTTTGCATATACTTCTGAGGAGAACGGGTTCGGGCTGACACCGGAACTTGTTTCCGAGAATATGGAAGAAGATACGAAAGCCATCCTTGTGAACAGTCCTTCAAATCCCACGGGTTATGTCATGTCTTCAAGAGAGATGCAGGGTATCGCTGAGGTGGCTGGTGATGTTCCTATCATTTCGGATGAGATCTATCAGGGACTTGTGTATGAGGGCGAGGACCACAGTATCCTTGAATATACTGATAATGCGTTCGTTCTGAACGGTTTTTCAAAGAAGTACTGTATGACAGGCTGGCGACTTGGTTATTTGATAGCTCCGCCTGATTGTATGAGGGTGTTGCAGAAATTACAGCAGAACTTCTTCATCTGTGCCAATAGTTTCGTTCAGGAAGCGGGTATTGCTGCCCTTGAAGGTCCACAGGACCATGTGGATAAGATGGTGGCCACCTATGATGAGCGCAGGAAGTATCTTCTGAAACGCCTGAAGGATATAGGGTTCAATATAGGGTACGAGCCAAAAGGAGCTTTCTATGTTCTTGCTGATGCACGGGAGTTCGGTTCAGATTCTCTGGAGATGAGCCGCAGGATATTAAACGAAGCAGGGGTAGCTGTGACTCCGGGAATTGACTTTGGCAGCGGTGCGGAAGGTTATATCAGATTCTCGTATGCGAACAGTCTTGAGAATATCGAGGAAGGTATTAGAAGGCTCGATGGTTTTTTGAATGGATGATTGCTGAAGGTCTAATAATTAACGTAAAATAATCTAGTATAATTTGGAATGTGCCTGGAAATGCTGGAAATTGGGATCTATCACGCCATTAAAATTATATGACTGTAAATATATTTAAATTAATAGAAGATGGGTTTTTCTAAGGGTACTTTACATTACATGAAACAGAATGCCAAGAATGATAAACCGTTTACTCTCAATTCTTATGTAAGGGGGAGGTTGGAATAACTATCTACATAGATGGAAGGAATGATCCAGATATGTTTAAGAAGAAAAAGAAAACAATTCTTCAAAACCAATTATTGTTTCAAATTTTTAAGTGTCGTGAAAATATAAACCTGTTTAGTTTTTTTGTATTAAATTGAAACGCTTATGGACAAAAAGCTATATATAGTATTTAATCATTGTAAGTGTGCTTTTAGAGTTTAAAACTACTTTGATAAATTATAAGTCTAGATGGTATTGCCTTAATCGTATTTACTATTTTTTCGTATATTTAACCAAACGGTTGTATTTCTTTTTAAGCAAATACTTAAAGGACGTGAAATATTTGTTTAACAATAATAATGATGAAAGTGCTCCAGTAGAAGCTGGCGAAAGCTATGACGTAACGATCGAAGATATTGCAAGAGAGGGAGATGGCATCGCAAGAGTAAATGGGTTTGTGATTTTTGTACCAAACGCATCAGTTGGCGATGAAGTGACTATCAAGGTCACCAAAGTAGCTCGTAAATTCGCATTTGGCGAATTAGTTTAATTACTACACTTAATAGTTAATTAAGCGTGATTGGAAGACCAAGTTTTGGTTTTCCATTCTTACTTTTTATTCTCTCAAAAATTAATAGATTATTTGAAAAGAATTCGGTTCTTTAGGGATTGTAACTATCACAATTTATCTTTCCTAAATAATGATCATTAATTGCTTGTGAGAATTTGCTTTAATGTAATTTGATACAAACCACATTAAAGATGGAGTACACCATATACAATAAACCTTTTTTCAAGGTTTATGGTAATTGGTAAAGATTTCTTATTCATTTTGTATAGATGAACAAATGTTCATTCGTTTTATTATATTTGTTGTAGGATCTATAATGTGTGATAAACCAAAATGTACTTTTTACGGTGCCACTAATGACATCAATGCCTTGATTGGTTGTGTTATTAGAACATTAGATAAAGCTGATATGGGTAAAGAGAAACTCGAATACATCAGGAAGATCAATCGTGATGGAAACATGTTCGATTCAGCTATTAAAATTTCAAGTAATTATGTAGAATTTGTGGAAATTGAATAAATTTTCATAAATAACTTTTATAAAATACTACCATATTATTAAACAATCAAAAAATTGGACTTGGACATTTAACTAATCCATTTCCAAAAGATGTTGAGTATTGGCAGGCTGAGATCTGGGAAGATATTCTCAAATTGCATTATGGGAATATTTCTGAATTAGATATTGAAGAGAAGTATTCAGGTTTGTATGCTATCTCAAGGCTTACTGTTTCAACTGCAAATGTTTTGCATCGATTTGATACGATTAACAAAGGCAAGGAATGGAAGGATATGATTAATTCTTTCAATTTCTATCATGTTGGATTTCAGGTAGCAGAAGATGATGGCAAGGCAGTCAAGCCTTTATCCCTTCTCAAATAATCCTCAGAGTACTGTTTATGATCCATTTATTGATTATGCAACAGGAGAGATTAAGGAAGGATCTCATTATTTCAAACCATTGAGTAGGACAATAATGCAGTATGTGGAACATCTTGAGCATAAGTTTGATGGTGAGATTGGAGTTCTTGAAAGAAAGCATGTTCATGCTGATGGGGTTGTTTACATTGGGAAAGAAGCTAACAATATTGATGAACAGGAATTAGATGTGAAGAAGGTTCAAGAGTTTATTGATGTAGAAGAGATCAAGAGGAAGATTCTTGGAATACCTCAGAAAGAAGCTGAGAGGCTTGGAGTAGGAAGGAGTACATTTCAGGATATTAAGAAGAGGATATTTGAGCATGGTTATTTAATATACAATACCCCTGCAGCAAAAAAGGCTGCTTGAAGTTTTGTGACCGAATTTAATTTTTAAAAATAGAAATGAGAGAAAATTAGTTCCTCTTCAATCAAGGCCCCTTTTGCCGGGAGTTATACTTTCTTCCACTGATTTCCCGTAGGGGCATACCAGGTTGCATATTGTACATTCCATGAATCCCCTTTCTGTTATACGACGTATGTACTTCTCATTTTGAGGAGAAATATCTTTATCAAATTCATGGGAAACTACACATTTATCGTAAATGACTTTCTTCCCGGGTTCTACTCCTTGGGAAGGGCCGGGAATGATCGCCTGATATGGACAACTTTTAACACACAAAGACTGTTCCTGACAAAGTGGTTGTTCTGCACACAGATCCCGTTCAAAAGGTTCATCGGGCTCAAGTTCTGCATTTGTCAATACTGTTACCCATCTGACTCTTGGCCCGTATTCAGGAGTTATAACCTGAGTATTGTGTCCTATAAATCCCAATCCTGCAAGATATGCGGCTACCTTTTCATGAACTGCATGAGATGGAACCCCTTTGTATCCCTTTTCATTTAACCAGGAAATCAAACGCCATGCACGGGTTTCGGTTACTTCATAGTACAGATTGTAATAGTCAGCTTCCCCTCCAGAGAAATCCCCCGTACTTACAGATGATATCGCGGCATTTAGACCTTCATCCCAGAGAACTAAACCCATTACAAATGCAGATTTAGCTTCAGGCATTACTTCAGATGGTCGCATCATTCCTCTATCAGTTGGGAAATCAACCTTTTCCAGTTTTTCGATATCTGAAACACCAAAAAGCTGGAAACCTTCTTGGAAAGCCCTTTCTTGAATCTCTTCTTTTAAGCTCATCTTCCCCTCCTTAGCAATAAATTAAATAAATTGCTGAAGTGATATTATTTTTGCTACAATAAATATAGCCATGAAGAAGTATAAAATGATATGCTTAATTGAGTATTCTTCTTGGGACTAAAGGTTATGAACAAGCATTTGATTTATGTAATTAAACCAAATACTCTATAAATTAAATTAATAATTCACTTTTTGAAATGATTTAACTTAAGTTCGCATCAGCAGTAAATTTTGGGAGTTCGGTTTTTTCTACTTACCTATATCCCCTTCTTTTAGTGCGAGGGATAGATTCGAACCCTTATATTTTGTTTAGTACGACACCCCATGCCTCACGATTTGGGGTATGTTTTTACCGAATAGATTAAACAGCAGGAATGGTCTTGGATTAAATTTAGAACGATCCGAATCAAATTAAGAGAAAAAAGAAACAAGAAGTTCGTATGCGAGATCCGCATACGTGCAATATGATCAGTTCTTGACTACGAATTTTCTGTACAGGCGTGCCTGGAATCCGTGATATTTGGCAAACCCTTCTGCATCTTTCTGGTCGATGCTTGTGCCGTCAAAGGATACGAGCTCTTCTGAGTAAAGGGCATACGGGGATGTTCTTGCAAGAACGAGGACGCTACCTTTGTAGAGCTTCATTGTTACTGTACCTGCGACACGTTCCTGTGTCTTGTCAATGAACGCATTGAGGTCATCGTAGAGTGGTTCGTCCACGAGGCCGTAGTATGCAAGCTCAGACCACTGGGCGTCAACTGTTGCCTTGAACTTGAGCTCTGCACGGGTAAGCACGAGCTTTTCGAGGTCTTTGTGTGCTGCAAGCAGAACTGTTGCTGCAGGGTGTTCGTAGTTCTCACGTGCCTTGAGTCCAAGGACACGGTCCTCGATCATGTCGGTACGACCTACGCCGTGTGTTCCTGCAATGACGTTCATTTTCTCGATAAGTTCGACACCGCCGAGCTTCTGGCCATCGAGGGATATCGGTACACCGTTCTCGAATCCGATCTCAATGATCTGTGCATTGGGTGCATCTTCCGGAGCTGTTGTCCATTTGTATATCTCTTCAGGAGGGATATATCCCGGGTCTTCGAGCTTTCCGCCTTCGATGCTTCTGCTCCAGATGTTCTCATCAACGCTCCATGGCTTTGCAGTGGTGACTCCCACAGGTATGCCATGTTCTTTAGCGTATTCGATCTCCCATTCACGGGTGAGGTTCATCTCTCTCATGGGTGCGATGACATCCATGTCGGTGAGTCTGAACACTGCCTCAAAACGAAGCTGGTCGTTGCCTTTGCCTGTGCAACCGTGTGCAAGTGCAACTGCGCCTTCCTGTTCAGCGATCTCAACTACCTTCTTGGCGATGAGCGGGCGTGCAATGGATGTTCCCATGACATAGCCTTCGTAGTCGCCGTTAGCTCTGATAAGCGGGAAGATATAGTTGTTCACGAACTCTTCGCGAACATCAAGCGTGAAATGCTTGTCACTGATCTTCTGTGCTTTCTCTTCTGCCTGTGCGACATCTTCCTTTGGCTGTCCCACATCGACTGCCACTGTAATTACTTCATCGTATCCGTATTCTTCCTTGAGAAGAGGGATACAGATAGATGTGTCCAGTCCTCCGGAGTACGCAAGTGCTACTTTCTTTGACATGATATTGTTTCCTTGTAATTGATGATCAGTTCTTGATCTCTTTGTGATATTCATTGATGGACTTGATGGTTATCTCACCTGTTTTCATGGATGTGATAGCATCAGCGGCTGCTTTTGCTGCCTGTATCGTGGTGATGTATGGCACCTTGAAGTCCACTGCAGCACGGCGGATATTGAATCCGTCCTTTCGTGACTGGCTTCCTGTTGGAGTGTTCACGATAAGTCCGACCTCATCCCTGCGCAACATGTCTATGACGTTAGGACTGCCTTCGTGCAACTTCATGACCGCTTCCATGTTGATACCTTTCTCTGCCAGGTAGTTCGCGGTCCCTTTGGTACCTATGAGCTTAAGGCCAGCATCCTGCATCTTCTTTGCGATATCGACAAATGCTTCCCTGTCTGCTTCTTTTATGGACATGAAAACATATCCGCTAAGTGGCAACAGGTTATCTGCACTGAGCTGTGCCTTGAAGAACGCACGTCCGAAATCATAGTCTATGCCCATTACCTCTCCGGTACTCTTCATCTCCGGACCAAGAACAGGATCTGCTCCAGGCAATTTGTCGAATGGCAAGAGTACTTCCTTGACGGAATAGTGCTCGACATGTAACTCGTCCTGCTGTGCATATCCCATGTCTTCAAGGGAGTGGCCGATGATGACCTGTGCAGCGATCTTGGCAAGTGGAAGTCCCACTGCTTTTGATACGAATGGAATGGTTCGGCTGGAACGAGGGTTCGCTTCAAGCACGTAGACCTTTCCATTCTGTTCTGCCATCTGAATATTGATAAGTCCTATAACGTTGAGTGATAGTGCTATCTTGCGTGTGTAATCACGTACTGTCTGAAGGGTCTCTTCTGACAAATAACGTGGTGGGATGACACAAGCTGAGTCTCCGGAGTGTATGCCGGCTTCTTCGATGTGCTCCATGATCGCACCGATGAGCACGTCCTTGCCATCACAGACCGCATCCACATCTATCTCGACCGCACCTTCAAGGAAGTCGTCGATAAGTACGGGCTGTTCAGGGGATACACGTACTGCTTCTCTCATGTAGCGTTCGAGATCATTTTGCTCATAGACGATCTCCATTGCACGTCCGCCGAGTACGTATGATGGCCTGACGAGTACCGGATATCCAATACGGTTGGCTATCTCGATGGCATCTTCCTGTGAGGTCGCATAGCCGGCTTCAGGTTGTGCAACACCGATTTCGCTCATCATCAGGTTGAACTTTTCCCTGTTCTCTGCCATATCGATGTCCTCAGGGGATGTTCCCATGATGATGGTGTCGAGGTCAGTACGGCGTGCGAGTTCCTTCTGGAGGGGTAGTGCAAGATTGACAGAGGTCTGTCCACCGAATTGCACCAGTACACCATATGGTCTCTCGCGCTCGATTATGTTCATGACATCCTCTAGTGTAAGCGGTTCAAAGAACAGCTTGTCAGAGGTGTCGTAATCGGTTGAAACGGTCTCAGGGTTGTTGTTCACGATGTGTGCTTCGATCCCATCTTCACGGATAGCTGTCACAGCATGGACAGTACAGTAATCGAACTCGATACCCTGTCCGATCCTTATAGGACCTGCACCGAGGATGAGGACCTTCTTCCTGTCGGTTGGTACATCCTCGCACATCGTTTCGTAGCATGAATAATAGTAAGGTGTCTCTGCAGCGAATTCCGCAGCACAGGTATCGACCATCTTGTATGTAGAAATAAGGTCGTTAGCACGGCGCAGATCGTTGATCTCTTCACGGCTCTTTCCTGTCAGTTCTCCGATGCGTTCATCTGTGAATCCCAGGCGTTTCGCTTCTGTTAAGAGAGCGATGTCAGGCTCGCCTGCGAAGAGTTTTGCTGCAAGCTTCTGTTCCATCTTGACGATGTTGTCTATCTTCTCGATGAAGAAGACATCAATGCCGCTGAGCTCGGAAACTTCCTCTATGCTCATTCCGGTATTGAGGGCATGGAAGATAACGAACAGCCTTTCACTTGTAGGGGTCTTCAAAAGGGTGATGACCTCTGCCTGCTCCCATGTCTTGTTGCCGAACTTCATATCGATATCAAGGGACCTGACCGCCTTCTGAAGGGATTCCTCGATGGTACGTCCGATGGACATTACTTCACCGGTACTCTTCATAGCGGTGGTGAGTGTCTTGTCAGCGGTGACGAACTTGTCGAATGGCCATCTTGGGATCTTTGTGACAATGTAGTCGATGGTAGGCTCAAAGGATGCAGGTGTCTTCTTGGTGACATCATTGAGTATCTCGTCAAGTGTCATTCCAATTGCGATCTTCGCTGTGACCCTTGCTATAGGATATCCGGTCGCTTTTGAAGCAAGAGCGGATGATCTTGAGATACGTGGATTCACTTCTACGATCCTGTATTCGCCATCCTTAGCAGCGAACTGGATGTTACATCCACCTTCAATGTCGAGAGCACGTATGATCTTTATAGCTGCTGTACGAAGCATCTGGTGTTCGATATCGTTAAGCGTCTGGGAAGGTGTGACTACAATGGACTCACCGGTGTGAACTCCCATCGGGTCAAGGTTCTCCATGTTACAGATAACGATACAGGTATCGTTGGAGTCACGCATGACCTCGTATTCGAATTCTTTCCATCCAAGAACGCTTTCCTCTATGAGGACCTGATTGATCCTGCTGCGGCGCAGACCTCTTTCGGTTATCTCGAGAAGCTGTTCTCTTGTGTATGCGATACCGCCGCCGGCACCTCCAAGGGTGTATGCAGGGCGTATGATAAGGGGTAATCCGAGTTCATCGATGATCTTTTCAGCTTCTTGAAGTGTGGAAATCGCCACACTTCTGGGCACTTTCTCACCGATAGCTTCCATCTTGTTCTTGAAGAGCTCACGGTCCTCGGTGTTCTTGATAGCATCAAGGGATGTGCCAAGCAGTTCCACATTGAACTTCTCGAACACACCCATCTCAGCAAGCTCACTTGTAAGGTTAAGGCCTGTCTGACCGCCGATACCTGCAATGATGCTGTCAGGTCTTTCCTTCTCGATGATCTTGGCGATTATCTTTGCTTCAAGCGGCTCGATGTAAACAGCATCTGCCATTTCCGGATCTGTCATGATGGTTGCCGGATTGGAGTTTACAAGGACTACCTTGTATCCTTCTTCTCTCAATGACCTGCAAGCCTGAGTTCCGGAGAAATCGAATTCTGCTGCCTGCCCGATCATTATCGGACCGGAGCCTATGAGCAGGATCTTCTTAATATCGTTTCGTTTTGCCATTATACCCTGCCTCCCATAGCTTTCATTACTTTGCCAAAGAAGATCTTCTCTGTATCTCTTGGGCCAGCATGTGCTTCTGGATGATACTGAACACTGAATATATCGAGGTCCTTCTGCTCGATACCTTCCACGGTCCTGTCATTGGTGTTGACCTGTGTGACAGTTACATCGGTGTCATCGAAGGACTCTCCTTCCACAGCGAATCCGTGATTTTGGGACGTGATATGTACAATTCCTGTCTCGAGGTCCTTGACCGGTTGGTTTGCTCCACGGTGCCCGAACTTGAGCTTGTATGTGTCAGCTCCAAGTGCCCTTGCAATTATCTGATGACCAAGGCATATTCCTGCAATAGGAACAGTTCCTGCCATTTCTTTTACTGCGTCTATGGCTGCATTTGCATTCTGTGGGTCACCTGGTCCGTTGGACAGGAATAAAAGATCAGGATCAAATTCCTGAATTACAGAAGCGGGTGTGGTAGCTGGTACCACTGTAACATCAATACCTCTGTTCAAAAGACTTGTAGAAATGTTCTTCTTCATTCCGAGGTCGATAAGTACTACATTTTTCTTGTCACCGGTATTGACCTGACTTTTTATGGTGTAGGGCTCTTTACAGGTAACCCTTGAGATCAGGTCGAGACTGGATATATCCGGCTGCGCTCTTGCCAGCCTTACAGCCTCTTCACCATCGTCACTGCCATTGATAAGTGCAGCACGCATGGTACCATGCTCTCTAGTACCGATGGTAAGCATACGGGTATCGACACCGGATATTCCGGGCTTTCCCTCATCTTCCATCAGCTTGTAGATATTACGCATGGATTGGTGGTGACTTGGAGACGGACATGCTTCCCTTACAACAAGGCCCTCGGCCTTTACACCGTCGGACTGGAAGGTCTCATCATTGACCCCATAATTTCCGATAAGAGGGTATGTGAACATCAAGATCTGACCGCTATATGAAGGGTCTGTCAGTGATTCCTCATAACCAGTGTACTGAGTAGTGAAAACAAGCTCTCCGCAAACGATACCTTCAGCACCGAAACCGGTACCTTTTAAAAACGTTCCATCTTCTAATCCTATTACCGCATTCATCATCTGAACCTGCGATTAGATATCATGAATGGTTTATAAGGGTTATGATGAATTTGTCTATTTATAGGTGGGTCGTAGGAAATATTGGTGTGGGTGCGGGACAGGTGAAATATATATGTGTCTCGATGATCTTCGAGTCGTATCTTTGATCAAGTTAATATATTTTTAAAAAATAGAATGTGAGAGCGAAACTGCTATATTTCAAGAGTTCAAATTAATTTTGGGGGTAGAGTATACCCACTTCACGAACGGGGGGTGAAATGGAATGACAAGATATATCGATCAACATAAAATGGGCTCTATGACACCAGAGATGCTTCGCAAAATGCAGAATGAGCCGAGGGATGAATTCGGGGTATTGCACCATGAAATATTTTTTAATAAGGAAGATGATAAGGTTTGGTGCGTTGTTGATGCGCCAGATAAAGAAGCCGTCAAGAAACACCATTCAAATGCGGGAGTTGAGGTAGAGTGGGTTCACGAGATCGAATCAACTTTAGATTGAATCTCATTTGAATTGACTTTAAGAGGAGCGACACCTTTCCATATTCTCGCTCTTCTCATTTATTTTTCTCCTGCTGATCATTAATCTTTTTTCTTTGTATCAGAGGTTGTAATGGTGTATGATATTCCTGCAGATGAAATTAGGGCTCTGTAGAAACCCTATTCTCAAAAGGATTCATATTAATCCTTTTAAAAATTTATCTAAAGGATGATAAAGCAATTTAATTCAAAATAAAGTATTAAATGATTTATTTTGCCTGAAAGTATACATAAAAGTTTCATGAAATAAAGTATGTTTATATTTTCCCCTGATAATATGGAAATTGCAGGTTCAGGCCGGATATACCACCAGAAAAACGAGAAGCCAGAACCTTGAGATATGCAAATAGGAATATATAAAGAGGTAAAATCATGAAAATAAGAACATTTAGTGCGATTGCTGTGGCATTCATGTTGGTCAGTCTTTTAGCAGTATCTGCCATGGCTGTAGGCCAGGAAAGGGGAGCAGGCATGAATTCTTTCATAGACGCAGATGGCGATGGTGTATGTGACAATTTAATAGATGCAGACGGCGACGATGTATGTGATAACTTCATAGACGAAGATGGTGATGGTATCAATGACAACTCCCTTGGACTTGGACATGGATCTAGAGATGGCAACGGAGACAAGAAGCAGGAAAGAAGAGGAGACAGGACGTGTATTGAGTAAGGACACAATGAAATAAGTGAAACAAAAAACCGCATCGAACAATTAAAAGTAGGGGTCAGTCAATAATCTGGACCTCTACATAGTCTATTTTTGATCGAATAAACATAACTAAGTTAATTATGATCCTCGAACTGAACATATTAAGTAATGGATCTGTATAATTCTTTTTCCTAATTTTAAGTTTGACAAAAAGAGAAAATGTTATATTTAAACGACATCCGGTTAAATATAAGCTAAAAATGAAGATAAACGACAGCTATAGAACCACTATTAACTTTAACACTTCTGCATTAGGAATGTAAAAATTAAGTACCTTTCACGATTCAATTATTTTTTGATGCAACTGTTTTTGTACTTATATCTTATCTTGTTTTTCATAAATCTTCCTTTTGAAGAATCATTCATTAGCCGATTATAAAGCTTAAGAGGAACCCCATGGTAGTGATAAATAGAACTGTTGTTGAACTCTACTTCCAATATACAAGTATCTTCATCATATCCTATTGATTTTACCTTTGAGGATTTAACCGATTTTCTTTCCAAAAATATTTCCTCCATTGTAAAAAAAGACATCAATATCTTTTAGATTGTATCCCCTCATTTTATTTCCTATTATTTACACTTAATGCACAATTTGAAATCTCTAATATTTGAGACTTTTAGAAGGAATGTAAAAATTAAAAAAAGGATATCTCAGCAACATCGAGATTGTTTAAGCGATTCAAGATCCGCCTCAAAACGACTAAGAATGTAACTCACCAATTTTGCAGAATAGCCATTATCGGACAACCACTTTTTCAAAGCGCCAAGCGGCAAGTCTTCTCGTTTGTCCACCACACTAATCAAGAAATTGTTCCACCGGTTGAGTCCAGATCGACTAGTTGGTCCAGATGTATCTGAACAGAACAAACTTAACAGGGTTAGACTTTCGCCCGAGAGATATTGTGATAAATCTATCATACTTTTCACCTCCATGCCACCCACATCATAAACATATAAAAGACTTATTATTTATTTTTGAATTTTATCCAATGTTATCCAACTATTCAATTTCCCACTTAAGCTGTTTAATTTTACATTTCATTCAATTTTGCCAGATTTAAGAATAAAATAAAACTAACCAAAAAACAAAATCATTATACTATATCATCTTATAATTTAGCGTAAATATTATTAGTATTCAAACAAATTAAATATCGGGGGATACATAATTTTGAAACTAACAATGGTCATTCCCAGTTACTGGGGAAGGGAATGTAGCGTAGGCTGGCTTGAAGGTGATGCTGTATATGATCATGCCACGCCTTTGAACTCTGAGGGTACGCTTGGGAGGGCTATCGAGAGTCTGGCAATACTTGAAGATACGGAGTTTGAACTGGTGGTGCTGGTGGCTCCAAATAATATGGAGATCGTGGAGCAGGTCGAGCAGAAGGTAAGGGATATCATCAGATCCTCTTCGAATGCTGACGTGAAGGTTCGCATGTTCGGGCCATCACATCTGGAAAAGTTACATGAGGACCTGAAAAAGGATGGCATGGGGGAATACTGTGATCTACTTTCTCTCACGGGATATTCCAACATAAGGAACATGTGTCTTTTTGTTCCACACATAATGGGCTCAGATGTTGCACTTCTTATCGATGACGATGAGGTTTTCGAAGACCCGCAATTCATATCCAAGGCAAAGGAATTCATAGGGAAGTTCCATGAGGGTAAGTTCATCAATGCTGTTGCAGGGTACTATCTCCAGCCCAATGGGGATTATCATGTAGGAGTCCCTGAAAACACCTGGACCCGATACTGGGATAAGAATATCTGCATGAACGAAGCCTTTGATAAGGTCATAGGCAAATCCCCAAGGCTCAAGGAGACTCCTTTCGTCTTTGGAGGGAATATGGTAATTCATCGGGACCTGTTCATGAAAGTTCCTTTCGATCCGATGGTGCCACGGGGTGAGGACATCGATTATCTTATCAATGCAAGAATATTCGGATATTCCTTCCTCCTTGACAACGAACTTGCCATAAAGCACCTGCCTCCTGCCAAATCCCATCCAACGTGGAAAAGGGTGAGGGAAGACATTTACAGGTTTGCCTATGAGCGGGCAAAGCTCATGAGCCAGAAAGAAACCGAGGGAATGAGTACACTGGCTGTGGAAGATCTGAGTTGCTATCCCGGAAGTTTCCTTGGTAACGATCTTGAAGAAAAGATCGGTAAATCCTGCAGGTTGCTGTCTGAAGAATATCTGAGTAAAGGAGATACTGTGGGAAGCGAAGAAGCTCTCAGGAACATCGAACTCATAATTACTGGTGCAATTCCCGACATTGATCCCTTTGAGCATCTATGTAATTTGCAAAAGAGGTGGAATGAACTTATGGTATACTCGGCTGACAAGAACTTTTCTATCTTTATTTTTTGAGATGAGACCAAGCGAGGTGTAGTGAGTGATGTGTGATCAAGCGTTATGATGTGAGGTCATATCTATCATTTTTTACTCCAAAATAAGTAAAATATAACGAACCTCTCAACACATCCTTATAGGCTCATGTTGTAAAACATGTAATGGCAAGTTACAAGTTGATGGTAAAGGATGTCATAAAGCAGGCTGATATTCTTCTTGAGGTAGTGGATGCTCGTTTTCCGGATGAGACTCGAAACCTTGAGGTCGAGCGTGATGTTAGACGTTCAGGTAAGCCACTGATAATAGTTCTCAGCAAATGTGATCTTGTATCAAAGGAAACTCTTCAAAAAGCTAAATCCCGATTATCGAAGGTCGCACCAACGGTCTTTATTTCCAGTAAGGAACGGTATGGTACGACCATGTTGAGGCACAAGATCCTTGAGATCGCTGACATTCAGGGACGCAATATTTTGATCGGTTCCCTCGGTTACCCAAACACCGGTAAATCTTCGGTCATCAATGGAGTGGCCGGGAAGAACAAAGCTGGTACGTCTTCAATATCCGGACACACAAAGGGAGTACAAATTGTGAAGGCCGGTTCCCGAATAGTTTTCATTGACACACCTGGAGTCATACCCTTTGGCGATAACGATGAGTACAGACAGGGTCTTCTTGGTGTCAAAGATTCTAGTCACCTGAAAGATCCCATCGGAGTGGCCATGAAGATCGTTGCGCACATCTGTGATAATAATAAGTCTGTACTTGAAGAGTTTTACAATATAGAGATAAAAGAAACTAGTCCCGAAAAGGTCTTAGAGCTCATAGGTCTAAAGGGTAATTGCCTCAAACAGAAAGGGGAAGTGGACGAAATGAGGATCGCTATCAAGATCATTAATGACTGGCAAAGAGGGAAGATGCTGATATAATCTTAGAATACGACCCAATTTGTTTTGGTCTATCTATATCAGTTGCGAAGTTCTTCAAAAGATGGTAAGACTTGAAGATAGAGGGATATCATTCATCCCTTAACTTTCCATCTCTTATCATTATTTCTTCCCTGATATCTATCTCTTGCTTTAAGAACGAATCTCTTTTACTCTTCCGACCTGACCATCTTCCAGTTGAACCTTTATTCCGTGAGGGTGAGTTGAAGATTTGGTCAGAATTCTCTTTACAGCGCCTTGAGTTATTTTGCCGGACCTTTGATCGTTCTTCAAGACGATGCCTACATTCGCTCCAACTTTGATATTTGCTCTGGTATTACCTGCACTCATGGTGGGATGAAAGTTCCTAAAGATATAAACATTTACTTTTCTTAAAAGTTCGAACTGCTTGAAATGACTTTGCTGAATAATAATAGTGATAAAATAAGAAAAGAGGTCTTCCGATCAGACCATAATTATCGAACTGACATAATCCTGGTCGAAAGACCAAATTTGAATTTAACTTTAGTATAGTGTGGGTAAACTCAGTCTACCCACCACTTCTTATCCCAGTATATCGGAAGGCACTTTATAATTCGGATCTTCCCAGTGATTGACGTCAATTATGGCAGATGCATTGTCCAACAGTACCCTGCAATCTTCGCTCAAATGTCTCAGATGGACCGTTTTGCCAACCTTGGCGTAGCGTTCAGTGATCTTGTTCAATGCTTCGATGGCAGAATGGTCAACAACCCTTGATTCTTTAAGATCGATGATTATCTCGTCGGGATCGTTCAGCACATCGAACTTACTTTGGAACTCAGCAACTGAACCAAAGAACAGCGGGCCAAAGAATTCGTAATGCTTGATCCCATTGTCATCGACTATTTCTCTCGCACGCACAAGTTTGGCATTTTCCCAGGCAAAGGCCAATGCAGAAATGATGACTCCTGCGATCACTGCTGCTGCAAGATTGTGGTAGATCACGGTTATACCTGCAACGACCAACATAACCAAGAAATCTGTTATGGGCACTTTTCTGAATATCTTTAATGATGCCCATTCAAATGTTCCTATGGCAACCACGAACATCACACCGACCAATGCTGCCATTGGTATCTTTTCGATAAGAGTTGAACCTACTAACACGAAAAGCAACAGACCCACGGCTGCAACTATACCTGATATCCTGTTCCTTGCACCTGAATTTATGTTGATGAGACTCTGTCCGATCATTGCACAGCCGCCCATGCCTCCAAAGAACCCGCAAACGAGATTGGCAACACCCTGTGCAACACTTTCTTTATTTCCCCGGCTTCTGGTCTCGGTCATCTCATCGATAACTGTTAGTGTCAACAGACTTTCGATCAATCCTACCAACGCCATTATGAGTGAATAGGGGAAAATGATCTTTATGGTCTCCAAGTTCAGTGGTACACTTGGTAAATGGAACTCTGGAAATCCGCCTGCAATGGATGCAATATCTCCAACAGTTCTTGTCTGGATCTGGAAATAGATCACAATGGTCGAAACAACTATGATCGCAGCCAGTGAAGCAGGAACTGCCTTTGTGAACCGTGGCAACAAATAGATGATGGCCATGGTCAATCCTACAAAGCCTAACATGACCAGAAGTGCCTGTCCACCTAACCAGTGCTCTATTCCATTGATGTCAGCGACCTTGAACTGGGCAAGCTGTGCCATGAAGATCACGATAGCCAGTCCATTCACGAATCCGAACATTACTGCATGGGGTACAAGCCGAATGAATTTACCCAGTTTTAAGGCTCCAATGGTCATTTGAATGATTCCCATTAGAACTACAGCAGCAAAAAGATACTCAACTCCATGTTGGAGAACCAGAGCCACAACTACAACTGCTATTGCGCCTGTAGCACCCGAGATCATTCCCGGTCTGCCACCGAATATTGCGGTTATTAATCCAATGATGAATGCAGAGTATAGTCCGACCAATGGACTGACATTCGCTATAATTGAGAAAGCTACGGCTTCAGGCACCAGGGCCAATGAAACCGTCAGTCCGGATAGGACCTCGTTTTTGAAATTTACTTTATCGTTATTTAATTTTTCTATAAATGCCATAATTATCCCATTTTTAAAATTACTATGTACCTGTAATTTCCACCAACTTTCAAAATTGAAGAGCCAATTACATAAATTGGATGGAATTTTACGAAAAACGTAGATCCGGATGGTGAAAACTTGTGAATATTCATGTGAAATGAAATACTTTGAATTATCAATGAAAAACAAGCATACATCCAATCATAGTCTTATAAAAGCCTATCAACGTTTTCAATCCAGGAGCCATTACAAAGACAATTGGAAGTACTACGATTGCTACAAAACCTGCTTTAGATCACTTGGAACTGGTCCTTTAAAGTGATCTATGGTATTGTTCTCTAATTCCATTAGATACATCCTTTAGACATATCTTGTTAATGTTAGCAGAGCTTCGTAAAGAAACTGTCAGTATATAAATGTACTTGTGTTTTTGTCCTGTAGTTATCTCCAAACGAATTAAAACACTATTTAGGCATATCTGCTAAAGTTGTGTATCAATACTAATAAACATCAACGAGGGCATTAATCACAGAATGAAATGAGTTGTCCTCAAAACCTTTTCAGGAAATACATAGTGATCATGATAACTATTGTGACAGCCAGAATAAAAGCCAGAATAATTAGTCTTAATGGTGATGATCTTCCAAAGTCTTCCAGTTTTTCAATGATGGGATTTTTTTCCTCTACTATGTCTCCCTCTTCGATATATTCAGGTTCGTGAGGAATGGTTTGCTCGGTCATTAAAAGTTCCATTTTCCATATATTGAACTCACCAGCTTTATTTGACGAATATGCTATACTTTTCCCATCAGGACTCCATGCAGGGTCCATCTCATCCGAACCTGAAAAAGTAAGTTGCTTCGTTCTTTTTCCATCAGCGTTCATCACGTAGATATCCTTTGCACCATTCGTTTCTAAAACAAAAGCTACCATAGTTCCTTCAGGATTGAATACGGGATCGTAGCTATTATAGTAGTTCTCTTTCAGAATGGACGGAACCTTCGATCCTGTGTCGACTTTCCAGATATTTCCTTCAAGTGAATATACTATCTGTTCTCCATCAGGAGTCCAGGCAGGTACACCTTCATCGATATTAGAGTCTGTTATCTGCGTTTGATTGCTTCCATCGATATCCATTACCCAGATATCGTAGTTACCGGAAAGTTTTGAAAGATAAGCGAGCTGTTTTCCGTCAGGACTCACAGCTGGTGCTCTCATATCAGCATTTTTAGTGATCTGTGTGCGTTTCATTCCGTCAATGTCTATGACATGGATACCGATGAATTTAGGGGTGTATGGGTTGACATGCTCCGATGCAAAATAAAGGTGCTTGCCATCGGTACTGTAAATAGGTTCGCCATCCCAGACGATACTGTCATATGTCTCTTTCTTATCCGTACCATCGGCATTCATTGTCCAGATGGTCTGCTCAGAAGAATATACTATCCTATCGCCATTAGGGCTCCATGCAGGAGCTACCTGATTGGTACCTTCGGTAAGCTGGTACTGATCAGTTACGGTGATCGCTCCTGCAAGAGGAAGTGACAATAATACCACAAAAAGTATCACTGCAGATATGATAATCAAATTTCTTTGATTGTATATACACTTCACCATAGTGATATTATGTATTAAGGAATTCATTAATCTTTTGTTTCAATAGTTCGCTGAGAACCTTGCCGTCCACTTTACCGCGGAATTCTCCCATGACGAGTCCCATGAGTGGTCCGACTGCTCCTGCACCCTTTTCAGTAATGAAATCTTTTCTTTCTTCCACAAGCTTTTCAATGAATGCTTCGATCTCGGCGGTATCACTGCCTGTCAGTCCAAGCTCTTCCAGTGAATCCCTTACAATTGTATTCGGCTTTTGAGCAACATGGCGGAGAATCTTCTCAATTGCCTCTTTAGCAACTTCTCCTGAAGCTATGACCTCGAACATCTGTTTAAAGTGTTCATCTGTGATCTTCTCGACATCAACACCATCACGTTTAAGCTCGGAAACCGTGCCTGTGATCGTGCGAACGATCAGAGTAGCTGTAATTATCTTGTCACCACTGAATTTGGCGATTAGTTCTTCGAACAGCGGCAGGTCTTGTGAATATACGATCTTTTCCGCAAGCTCTTCGTTAAGTCCATATTCCTTGCTGAAACGTTTTGCTCTCTCAGTAAGCAGTTCTGGTACAGGGATAGACTCGAAATATTCCCTGCTTATCTCCACCTGCGGTACATCCGTTTCAGGATACATCCTTGAAGCACCTGGGAGTGGTCTCATATAAGCGCTGTTTCCGTCAGGTAATCCCTTCCGGGTCTCTTCGGGAATGAATTCAAGTGCCTCAGCGGCACGGATAAGTACGCTCTCCATTGCACCCCTTGCACGCTTTTCTTTATCTGCCACCATTATAACTGCATCATTTTCACCGGCACCAACGAATTCGCGCAGTGCTGTGACCTCGTCCTCAGTAATGCCGTAGTTGGGCAGTTCATCGGTATGGAATATGCCTCCGACACCGGATGTTTTTGCACGGTCGGAGAACTCAGTGCCAAGACGTCTTCCTGGCTGTACTTCCATTCCGACATGTCCGGCAAAACCAGGCAATAGAACAGCAAATACCTTCCCTTTCTTGATGCTTCTCTTGATGACCTTCGACTCTGTGCCTTTGAAGAGTTCGGTCACATCGAAGATCTCATCATGAACACTGGCCTTCCTTTCATTGAGGGACCTGCATATCTCGAGAAGGTTGGCCTGTCTTTCAACTTCTCTTTCCACGATTGTCTCGATGAGGTCGAGTGCCTGCACACCTTTGATCTCTACCCTTGCTCCTTCTGCAATGGAGATGTTAACATCCTGTCTGATGGTTCCAATTCCTCTCTTGACCTTTCCTGTGGAACGAAGTAGCATGCCAATCTTAGCTGCAGTTTCTCTGGCGTGGGAAGGGGAGATTATGTCTGGATTGGTGGCTATCTCTACAAGAGGGATACCAAGTCGGTCAAGTGAATAAATGATGGAATCGCCAGCATCTTCTATCTTCTGTGCAGCTTCTTCTTCTACACAGATCACATCGATGCCCACCGTACCTTCGGAAGTATCCAGATTCCCGCCATTTGCCAGGAATGCTGTCCTCTGGAATCCGGACGTGTTCGACCCATCCACAACTATCTTCCTCATCATGTGGAGTTGTTCCACTGGTACCATGTGCAGGAGTTTTGAGATGGACAGGGCAATATCAAGTACTTCTTTGTTCAGTTTCCTTGGCGGTTCCTCATCATTTTCAATAAGACATGTGGTATCGTAGGCCTTGTAAATGTATTTCCTGTTAACCTTTGTCTGCTCAAGTGCTGCTTTGTCTGTCTCACCCATCTCGCTTGCAGTCGGTCTCAAATAACGGAAGAACTCAAAGTTCGACTCATCCGTGTTGCGGATCGTAGTGGGGCATTTACAGAACATTTTTTCCTTAGAGTCAAGTTGCTGATGAATTTCAAGTCCGCATTTTAAGCCAAGTTCACGGTAGTCGATCTTTCTGCTCATAAAAGTATCACCAATGATCATGTAATAACAATGTAATAATGATGTAATAATCTAGACAACAAAACGTGTAAGGCGTTATAAAAGTATTGTTTCGACAATAAAGTTAAGGATTAGAGTTTCCCTTTATCCTTCATTTTCTTCATAGCCTTGTGAATGTCATCGCCTTCCCCTTTATTAAGTGTCCTTCTGGTCCTGGGGTCACTAAGAGCATCCTTTGCGAGCTTCATTTTTATCGAGACCGCTTCCATCATCTTTTTATCGACCTCGGGGAACTCGATGTCCACATGCTCCTTCATGGGCTCGTTCTCGACCTCAATGGTCCTTGAGAGGTCAGGGTGTTTTCTTTCCTCTGTCAACAGGGAACCGATTGCATCTTTCCATTCATTTGCCCAGGGACTTTCAGGGATCTCTGTATGGTTTACTTTTGTGCGGAAGACCTTCATAACATCTTCAGGGCATGCATTAATGCATGCTCCACAGTAGGTACACAGTTCATCTACAGCCGCGATGTTCTTTCCGTCATCAGGCACGTACCACAGATGGGACGGGCAGATGTTGAAGCAGGCATGACAGCCTTGCGCATCGCATTTTTGGATGTGGCTCTCGACAAGCATAAGCTCACCTTCGAAGGGTTTGAGCATGTCCACTGCATCATAGGGACATACAACATCACACCAGCCACAACGGGTACATTTAGCATCATCCACAGTGACCTTTCCTGATACTTCAGGGGCTTCACATGGCTTCTCCCCTTTGACCTTGATAGCATCCTCGGGACAGATATCCTGGCAGAGCGTACAATAATCACAGTTGTCCTCATCTATTATAAGTTGTTCAAAAGGCATGGGGTCGGTTGCTGTCGGGTCCTTTTCGAGCATCAGGAACGCATCACAGAAACGAGCACATATCCCGCAGAGATTACATTTATCGGTATCTATCTCTATTTCGCCTTCCGCATTTTCTTTCAGAGGTGCGATATCCTCTTTCTTCGGGAATGTATATTCCAGCTCGATGGCATCTTCGGGACAAGTTGCTTCACAAAGCGAGCATGGTACACACTTCTCGTTCATTCTGACGAACTGTTCCAGGCGTGGATATTGGTCCTCTTTAGGAAAGTCCCCCTCGCTTCTCATCTCCAGTGCGTTCACCGGACAGAAGTTTACACACATCGAACAGAATGTACATTTCTCAAGGTCCATCATCACCGGCGGTGCATCAAGGCCTGTTGCTATCTCTTTCATCGGCCCAAGTTCAAGGGCCTTGGTGGGACATATCCTTACGCAGATACCACAACCAACACAGCGTTTGTAATCATAATCGAGTGTCTTTGAGGACCTGTCGGATATCAGTTTGTAGAGTACATGAGTTCCTTCGATGTCCATTTCCTTTGAAACGGTCATGGACTTTTCTTCATCACTCATCCGTATCTCCTCCTGGAAGCTCTGAACCCACCGGTCCGAGTTCTGTCAGCTCATCCACGTAATCCTCTATGGTCTTTGCAAACCTCTCGCCTTCGGCGGCTGATATCCACTCGACACGAAGTCTTCTCTGGTCGAGTCCGATCTCTTCCAGTACTTCCTTGAGATTGTCCATCCTGTGCTTTGCATCATAGTTCCCAATGATGTAATGGCATTCATCAAGACGGCATCCTGCAACGATGACACCGTCAGCACCTCCCTGCAATGCCTCCAGTACGAAGTCGGGATCAACACGACCTGCACACATCACTTTGATTATCCTCACGTTGGTGGGGTATTGTATCCTTGATGTTCCTGCAAGGTCAGCTGATGCGTAACTGCACCAGTTGCAAAGGAAGGCGATGATGAGCGGGAATTCGTCCTTTACTTCAAGGGCTGCCCTTATCTGTGCTTTTATCTGGGCATCGGTGCTGTGTGGCATGTCGATGGCATCTACCGGACACGAGGCACTGCAGGAGCCACAGGTCTGGCATGAGATCTCATCTACAACTGCTTTTCCATCAATGACCCTGATGGTGTTGAAATTACAGGTGTCTTCACAAATACGGCATCCGATACATTTTTCTGTATCCACGTGTGCACTGAAAGGGTCGTTCTCGAGTTCACCTCTTGCAAGCAGGCGTGTGGAACGTGCTGCAGAGGCACTTCCCTGTGCAATGGATACCTGTATCTCTTTTGGTCCTGAGGCACAGCCGGCGATGAACACTCCATTTATGTGTGCATCCACAGGTCGCATCTTCGGGTGTGCGATGGAAAGGAACCTGTCAGTTCGTTTTGTGAGGTTCAATGTTCTGGCTATGGGTTCAGTTGAGTTGCTGGGTTCCATTCCGGTTGCGAGTATCACAAGGTCATAGTTCTCTTCACAGACAGCGCATTCGAGGGTATTCTCATACCTCAGTAACATTTGTCCGTGTGTGTCTATCTGTATCTCTGCTACTTTTCCGCGAATGAAGTCGATCCCCATCATCTGTGAACGGACGTAGTATTCTTCGTACATTTCACCGGCGGCACGTATGTCGATATAGTGAATGGTGACCTCGGAGTCAGGATAGCGCTCTTTGATCATCTGTGCGTTCTTCATGGAGGACATGCAGCAGACGCGTGAACAGTAAGGATTTCCAACGGTCTCGTCCCTTGAGCCTACACATTGTATGAATGCGACTTTTGTAGGGGTCTCCTTTGTCGAGGGCACGACCACTTTTCCACGGGTTGGACCGGAAGCATTGAGCAATCTTTCCAGTTCCATGTTGGTGAGGACATCGGGGAACACTCCATAGCCGTACTCTTCTTTGCGTTTTGCATCGAATCCCTGATAACCGGTTGCGACTATGACCGCTCCCACGGTGAAGGTGAATTTTTCTGCTTTCATGTTAAAGTCAATTGCATCTGCAGGGCAGGCCTGTTTGCAAAGCCCACAACCCACACAGTAATCGCTGTTGATAAATGCTGTTTGGGGTATGGCCTGCGGTATGGGCATGTTGATGGCCTTTGTTTTCCCCAGACCGCTGTCGAAGGGGTTGGAGATGTCCACGGGGCATACCCTTGAACATTCATCGATACAGCCTTTGCAGTTGTCGATAATTACATATCTTGGATTTTGAACGCCCTTTACTGTGAAGTTGCCAACTGATCCTGAGATGTCTTTGATATCGGAGTAGGTGAAAAGGTCGATGTTCGGATGGTTCTGCACATCGGTCATCTTTGGTGCGAGGACGCATATGGAACAGTCATTAGTGGGGAACACTTCATTGAGCAATGCCATTTTGCCGCCAATGGTAGGCTCCTTTTCGACCATATAGACATGAGTGCCGGAATCCGCCAGCGTGAGGGCAGCTTCTATCCCGGCGACACCGCCACCTATGACGAGAACGTCCTTGTTCGCTTTTGTCTTTCTTATCTGCAATGGTTCAAAGAGGCTGAGCTTGGCAACTCCCATTTTGATGAGGTCGAAGGCTTTCTGGGTTGCCATGTCATGATGGTCCATGTGTACCCATGAGCACTGCTCCCTGATGTTTACGATTTCAAGAAGATATGTATTAAGTCCCGCCCGTTCCAACACTTTCTTGAACGTGTTCTCGTGAAGCTTTGGAGTACATGCGGCAACGAGTACCCTGTCGATGTCGTGCTCTTCAATATCGTCCATAAGCGCATCCTGTCCGACATCGGAACACATGAACTGTATGTCCTTGACAAGTTCGACACCCTTCATCTGTTCTACTTTTTCGTGTAGTGCATCCATGTTTATGACACTTGCGATATTTAGTCCGCAGTGACAGATGTAAACTCCTATCCGCATATGAGATACTCCCTCGTTGACTTTTGAATTTAATTAAAATATAGCTAATAAGTTAATCTGTAGTAGTGATCGGTTGTGATTTAAGATATTAAGTTGAGATTTATTTGCAGATCTTCCCAAAGCCCGTTCTGGTGAACAGGTCCTTTATCTTCTGGG
This sequence comes from Methanococcoides alaskense, assembly GCF_027594145.1. GTDB lineage: Archaea > Halobacteriota > Methanosarcinia > Methanosarcinales > Methanosarcinaceae > Methanococcoides > Methanococcoides alaskense. The sequence goes on from NZ_JAQFFK010000001.1 coordinate 483,919, forward strand.
CATCGTCAAGTTTGTCATAGGCCTCTCTACCCTCTTCAACATTATGGTGCATCTCGACAAAAACACATTCAAGGGAATTGTCCTTATCCTTTGCGACAACCCTCATCTCATGTCCTCCCTCAGGCATCCAGATAGCGAGCTGCCCCATCTTTGAATTGTAGTTGAGATCTACCTTGAATTCTTCTATCTGCTTGCTCAGAGTGCTTATCTCATCTGTTCCCTTGTCATCTGTCATATTTCATCATAATACTCTACTATTTATTAATCGTTGGGATTAATTTATGCGCATCCCTGCTTGTTCACGAAAAGATTATATACTGCTAATGACATTAAGGAGTTGCACGTCCCCTTTACTGCTTACATGCGAAGGGAGAATGATGTGTTAATTGCACAAATGGGCCCGTGGTCTAGTTGGTTATGACATCGCCTTTACACGGCGAGGATCATGAGTTCGAATCTCATCGGGCCCACCACACTTCTATTCTTTTGGTTTTCGAGTTGAAGAGCTTTGGTTTTGATTTTCGAAAAGTGATTTTTCTAGTGATTCTATGCGAGATTCAAGGTAGTTTAATCTGTATTCAGTGTTAGAATTGGTGTTTTGTTGTATAACTTTTATATTGCTATCAAAGTCTTCGTCTAAAGATATCACAAACAAAGGTTTGCCGTTGTTATCGATTTCAAAGATGTGAGCGGTTTCACCAGCAAGATGTGCACTGCCAGTAGTAGCTGGATCACACCTAAGTGGTACAGGTGATGTTTAGGTATTCTTGAAGTCAATATGGCACTTCCTGTACCCACCTAGTAGATACACATTCTTTTCTTTCCTAGAGAACGATGAAGTCGAAGATTGAGAACGAAATAGTGATATTTTGTTTTGTATAACTCAAGTATTGTGCATACTCGCCTGAATGAGACTCTTTTTGAACATGTTCAAATCTCATTATAGCTGATTTCAGATATCTCATCACTTGTGTTTATTCTTATTTCGATTATCTTTAAAATATCTTTAAAAATTATTCCCCGAGTTATCTGACGAACGTTTATCAATTTCAAATAATTTAATTGCCTCAACTAGGTCACCAAGTTTTTTGTATCCATAAATTCGGGAATCAAAATCTGTAGCTTGTAGTCGAAGCTGGTATTATTTTGTATATTTTATATCAAATCCTTGATTTTTCTATCTCCTATCAACAGGAATTAAAAAAGGTTAAATAAATATATATGGTCTGCTATAATCTTACATATATAATATTTATGCAGATATATAACAAATTATAAGGGAATACTATGGAAAAAATAAATATAAATATAAAACGAATCGCTTTTTGTTCATTATTGTTATTAATTGCTATGTCGATGTCCTTTCCCGCAAATGCAACTCCATTTGCAGGCGGAGATGGTACTGCCGGGGACCCCTATCAGATATCAACAGTTGAGCAACTTCAGAACATGAATTCTGGCCCATCAGCCAATTACATTCTGATCAACGATATTGATGCCAGTGTCACTAGCGGCTGGAACTCGGGTGCGGGATTTAAGCCAATTGGCAATTATACAAACAAATTCACAGGTAATTTTGAGGGGCAGGATCATGAGATTACTGGACTGTACATTAATAGACCAACTACAGAATTTGTTGGACTTTTTGGATGGATTGATGTTGGTTCGGAAATTAATAATGTTGGGTTAACAGATATCAATATTACTGGTAAAAATGATGTAGGTGGCCTTGCTGGTGGAATTCAGGGGAATATCACTCTGAGTTATGCCCTTGGTGATGTATCTGGTACTTTCGATAGGGTGGGTGGCCTTGTTGGAAATATTTATTTTGGATATGTTGATCAGAGTTATTCTACCGGTAATGTAACTGGTACTGTTGATTATGTAGGTGGTCTTGTTGGATGGAATGAAGGTTCCGTTACTCAAAGTTATTCCACCAGCAACGTAATAAATAGTGGTGTGTGTACAGGTGGTCTTGTTGGATTAAATCAAAATTCTATTAATGATAGCTATTCTACCGGTAATGTGAATGTTACTGGTTATTATGCAGGTAGCCTTGTTGGAGCTAATATAGGTTCTCTCAATCAAAGTTATTCCACTGGTAATGTGACCAGCAATACCTATTATGTAGGTGGTCTTACTGGTTATAGTGAGGGTTCTGTTGACCAGAGCTATTCTACCGGCAGTGTTACTGGGTTTGTAGATATAGGTGGTCTCGTTGGATGGAACTATTATGGTTCTGTTACTCAGAGTTATTCAACCAGCAGCGTTGTTGGGGGTGGAACTGACAGCAGAGCCGGAGGGCTTGTTGGAGAAAACGCTGGTCCCGTTGATTCTAGTTATTCCACCGGCAGCGTAGTTGGTAATGGTGCAAATGTAGGCGGTCTTATTGGGCAAAATTATGATTCGGTTACCAAAAGTCACTGGGATACTGAAACCTCTGGTTTAAGTACAAGTGCAGGCGGTACAGGTAATACGACGGCTGAAATGAATCTTCAGGCTACATATGTTGGTTGGGATTTCACTTCTTTATGGGCTATCGCAAGTGCTAATAATGGTGGTTATCCATGCCTTTTGAGCAATCCCGCAGAAGTTGTTACTGCAGAGCCAAAAACCTCCCTTCTCGCAGTTCCACTCAACACTATCGACTTCGATTTCGCCAGCTCGACCTATGTTGAAGGCATCAATGTGGAGTTCAACACATCTACGTCGGATGTCAATCTTACACTGATGAGCACCATGAACATTGTGAAGCTTACAGGTGCAAAGAACAATGATGTATGGGTCAATGTACTCGTCGATGGGGATAGTGTGCTTGAAGAGAAAATGAGGACTCTCAGCAAAGATAGGCGTAGTTACGATGAAGGGTCCACAGGTACAAAACCTGTCAGTATTTCGATTGCATCATCTGGTACCCACACCATTATATACGAGTTCCGCAGGACTGGAAACGGTGCTGTAGGGGTCAATGATATTGATATAAGCCTTGTAAAGTTCACCACAGCAGAAGGGAATATGGTAAGGAAGCAGCTTACAGAGGTTGATTATACTCATTCATCTTCTACATTTAGTGATTCTTTCAACTGGTCTGTTAACAAAACAGTTGAGTCCGGAACATTTGTGATTGGAAAGTTCACTCTGGAATCAATACAGGAAGCATCTCTTCAGTACTACTATAAAGAAATGAACTCTGCTATAGCGTCCCCATCATGGGCAAGGTATATGGAGAATAGCGATGATGTGGGTTCGGTCGCCGGTATCGTTGTAGATTCAAATGAGACCACAGCTGCAAATTACAGTATCTTCTCACAAAGCAATTCTGTTGATACTGATGTTGATGGAACAATTCTCGATTTCGATCTGAAAGATGCAAATGGTAGTGAAATTAGCAGTTTCTCAGTTTCAAACGATTCCACTGATACTACTTCAGACATCACTCTTTTATCAGGAACCCATCTCCTGGCAACCAAGAATGTTACCTTGTACAATGGCAGTGGATATTTCCTCTCAATGACCAGTTCTTTCAGTTCAGAATCTGAAAAACAAACACCTACCTATTTCATTGACTGTACTGAAGTGCCTGCAGTTTATTCAAAGAAAGAAAGGTATCTGAATTCAAACACCGATATTGGTAACTCCTACATCTACTTCACTACTGATGGTCTGACACAAGGCGAATCATACAACTTCAACCTCTGGGTCACAGTGGAAGATGGTGAGAGCCTCGTACAAATAGACGAGAACTTTGCTGGTTTTGAGATAAGTGAATTCGATATAACCTCCATCAATACAGCACCCATGGTGGCTATCATTGCACCTGAGCCGGATGCCAATATCTCTGGTAGTTTCTACGTGAATGCATCTATTACTGACAACAATGGTGATGTTTACATTTCCAATTTTAGTTTAAGCAATACCACAGGTGAAGTTCTTTCCTATGATGGTCTCTTCCAGGGCAACCTTTCTGTTGTAATTGTCAGCACTCAGTTTACAGATGGTAACTACAATATTACCTGGAAAGCATGCGAGAATGAATCAACTGAACTTCTCTCTGCGGACAATGTGATTGAGATAACAATAGACAACACTGTCCCTTTCATATCCTTCAATGATGAGACTACGGATGCAGGTAATTTCAGTCAGGACTGGATTCTTGGTAACCTCAGTTTCAGTGATTCCTGGATCAACAGCTCTGCTATCGACCTGTACAATTCAAGTGGGTTGGTCGGTTCCAGTACTTCAGGAGTATCACCTCATTCCTACAACTTTACCTCACTTGCTGATGGTTCCTATCAGATGAATGCAAGTGTTTGGGACTTTGCAGGTAATATCAATTACACCGAGACACGAGGGATACTGCTGGATACTGCTGAACCATCAATCGATCATGGTGTAGGAACTCCATCAGGCAACTTTAGTCAGGACTGGATCCTTGGTAATGTGACTGCAATGGACAGTTATGGAGTTAGCCATCTGACGATATCACTGTACAACAACAGTGGATTGGTAGATTCCAATACCACAGAAGTTAGTAACAGTCTGACCTCTAATTTCACAGGTCTTTCTGATGGTACCTACTACCTGAACTCTACAGTAGAGGATCTTGCAGGAAATATCAACACCACTTCAACATTGACTATTATACTGGATACCACAATGCCAGTGATAGATTTCAATGATGAGACTACGGATGCAGGTAATTTCAGTCAGGACTGGATTCTTGGTAACCTCATTTTCAGTGATGCCTGGATCAACAGCTCTGCTATCTACCTGTACAATTCAAGTGGTCTGGTCGGTTCCAGTACTTCAGGAGTATCACCTCATTCCTACAACTTTACCTCACTTGCTGATGGTTCCTATCAGATGAATGCAAGTGTTTGGGACTTTGCAGGTAATATCAATTACACCGAGACACGAGGGATACTACTGGATACTGCTGAACCATCAATCGATCATGGCGTAGGAACTCCATCAGGCAACTTTAGTCAGGACTGGATCTTTGGTAATGTAACTGCAATAGACAGTTATGGTCTTAGCAGTCTGACGATATCACTTTACAACAACAGTGGATTGGTAGAGTCTAACGCTACAGAAGTTAGTAACAGTCTTGTCTATAATTTCACAGGTCTTTCTGATGATACCTACTACCTGAACTCTACAGTAGAGGATCTTGCAGGAAATGTCAACACCACTTCAACATTGGCTATTACACTGGATTCCACAATGCCAGTTATAGACTTCAATGATGAGACTACGGATGCAGGTAATTTCAGTCAGTTTTGGATTCTTGGTAACCTCAGTTTCAGTGATTCCTGGATCAACAGCTCTGCTATCTACCTGTACAATTCAAGTGGTCTGGTCGGTTCCAGTACTTCAGGAGTATCACCTCATTCCTACAACTTTACCTCACTTGCTGATGGTTCCTATCAGATGAATGCAAGTGTTTGGGACTTTGCAGGCAATGTGAACAAAACGGAGACCAGACACATACTACTGGATACTGCTGAACCATCAATCGATCATGGCGTAGGAACTCCATCAGGCAACTTTAGTCAGGACTGGATCCTTGGTAATGTAACCGCAATGGACAGTTATGGTCTTAGCAGTCTGACGATATCACTGTACAACATTAGTGGATTGGTAGATTCCAATACCACAGAAGTTAGTAACAGTCTGACCTATAATTTCATAGGTCTTTCTGATGGTACCTACTACCTGAACTCTACAGTAGAGGATCTTGCAGGAAATGTCAACACCACTTCAACATTGACTATTACACTGGATTCCACAATGCCAGTGATAGACTTCAATGATGGTGCAACAGATGCAGGTAATTTCAGTCAGGACTGGATCCTTGGTAACCTTAGTTTCAGTGATTCCTGGATCAACAGCTCTGCTATCTACCTGTACAATTCAAGTGGGTTGGTCGGTTCCAGTACTTCAGGAGTATCACCTCATTCCTACAACTTCACCTCACTTGCTGATGGTTCCTATCAGATGAATGCAAGTGTTTGGGACTTTGCAGGTAATATCAATTACACCGAGACACGAGGGATACTGCTGGATACTGCTGAACCATCAATCGATCATGGCGTAGGAACTCCATCAGGCAACTTTAGTCAGGATTGGATATTTGGTAATGTAACTGCAATAGACAGTTATGGTCTTAGCAGTCTGACGATATCACTTTACAACAACAGTGGATTGGTAGAGTCTAACGCTACAGAAGTTAGTAACAGTCTTGTCTATAATTTCACAGGTCTTTCTGATGATACCTACTACCTGAACTCTACAGTAGAGGATCTTGCAGGAAATGTCAACACCACTTCAACATTGGCTATTACACTGGATTCCACAATGCCAGTTATAGACTTCAATGATGAGACTACGGATGCAGGTAATTTCAGTCAGTTTTGGATTCTTGGTAACCTCAGTTTCAGTGATTCCTGGATTAACAGCTCTGCTATCTACCTGTACAATTCAAGTGGTCTGGTCGGTTCCAGTACTTCAGGAGTATCACCTCATTCCTACAACTTCACCTCACTTGCTGATGGTTCCTATCAGATGAATGCAAGCGTTTGGGACTTTGCAGGCAATGTTAACAAAACGGAGACCAGACACATACTACTGGATACTGCTGAACCAGCAATCGATCATGGCGTAGGAACTCCATCAGGTAATTTCAGTCAGGACTGGATCCTTGGTAACCTCAGTTTCAGTGATTCCTGGATCAACAGCTCTGCTATCTACCTGTACAATTCAAGTGGGTTGGTCGGTTCCAGTACTTCAGGAGTATCTCCTCATTCCTACAACTTTACCTCACTTGCTGATGGTTCCTATCAGATGAATGCAAGTGTTTGGGACTTTGCAGGTAATATCAATTACACCGAGACACGAGGGATACTACTGGATACTGCTGAACCATCAATCGATCATGGCGTAGGAACTCCATCAGGCAACTTTAGTCAGGACTGGATCCTTGGTAATGTGACTGCAATGGACAGTTATGGAGTTAGCCATCTGACGATATCACTGTACAACAACAGTGGATTGGTAGATTCCAATACCACAGAAGTTAGTAACAGTCTGACCTCTAATTTCACAGGTCTTTCTGATGGTACCTACTACCTGAACTCTACAGTAGAGGATCTTGCAGGAAATGTCAACACCACTTCAACATTGACTATTACACTGGATTCCACAATGCCGGTTATAGATTTCAATGATGAGACTACGGATGCAGGTAATTTCAGTCAGGACTGGATCCTTGGTAACCTCAGTTTCAGTGATTTCTGGATCAACAGCTCTGCTATCTACCTGTACAATTCAAGTGGGTTGGTCGGTTCCAGTACTTCAGGAGTATCTCCTCATTCCTACAACTTTACCTCACTTGCTGATGGTTCCTATCAGATGAATGCAAGCGTTTGGGACTTTGCAGGCAATGTGAACAAAACGGAGACCAGACACATACTACTGGATACTGCTGAACCAGCAATCGATCATGGCGTAGGAACTCCATCAGGTAATTTCAGTCAGGACTGGATCCTTGGTAACCTCAGTTTCAGTGATTCCTGGATCAACAGCTCTGCTATCTACCTGTACAATTCAAGTGGTCTGGTCGGTTCCAGTACTTCAGGAGTATCTCCTCATTCCTACAACTTTACCTCACTTGCTGATGGTTCCTATCAGATGAATGCAAGTGTTTGGGACTTTGCAGGCAATATCAATTACACCGAGACACGTGGGATACTGCTGGATATTAATGATCCTGAAATAACATTTGATGCCTCCACACTGGAAATTGGTAATCATTCACAGGACTGGATATTTGGTAATGTCACAGCATCAGACAATCTCGGAATAGCAAACATCACATTTTATCTGTACAACAGTACAGGCCTGTTCAATTCCACATCTTATTCAGGAAATGACATGTCAATGAACTTCACATCATTGCCATCAGGAATTTACTACCTGAATGTGAGCGTTGAAGACCTTGCAGGGAATATTGTGATGACAGATACGAAGATGTATGGTATCGATGCTATTGATATGGAAATAACCAATGTAGGCGTAGCATCCCTATCTGATAATTCTGCAATTATTACATGGGATACGAACGAGAATGCAAACTCAACAGTTTACTATGGACTGGATGCAAATCTAACCATGAATGTTTCAAAAACATTATTTATAGTGGACCATAGAATCACACTCGATAACCTCGGGCAAAATACATTGTATTACTACAAGGTCGAAAGCTACGATATGTTCGGATTCAATAATTCATCTAAGATCGGCACTTTCACCACAGATATTAAAAAATCCACTGGTGGAGGTAGTGGCGGTAGCGGTGGTTTCAACTATTACTCCGATGAACCTTTGGAAAACCCGGAGGGAGATAATGAACCATGCGGCTCTGTCTCCGAAGGTACAAAAGCAGTAAATGTCGGAAGCGTTCAGGCAGGCGATACGGTAAAGGTCAGTACAACAGAATATGTAGATGTAGGGGACTGTATGGTCACAGGACTGGACATCGATATGAAAAATAATGTCGATGACATGGGAGTGATTATAACGCAAAGTTCCTCCTCCTCCTAGGAAAATTCATCCGATGTAACGTTGCTCATTGGTAATGGTGCACAGACCTATGGTTTCTTCACCATCGATACCAACAGTCCCGGAAGTACTGAAAGTGCTTTGGTACACATTCGTGTCCCATTTGCATGGTATGAGCAGAACGAGCTTGACCTGACCACAACCATCGCGACCCATTGCGGCGATAATTCAACCGTTTGGGAAGTACTTGATGTTGTTTCTTCTTCAGAAGATGGGGGATATTACTACTTCACAGTGATGACACCTGGATTCTCTGAATTCTCAGTGGCAGCATTGCCATTTGAAATGGCAGTGGAATTCCCTGTGGATGAGGAAGCTATAGCAGATGTAGATCATACAGATGAAGTTGTAGAAAGCCGGATAAAAAGTTCGATGTGGTTTATTCCTGTGATCGCAGGAATACTGGGTATTTTGTTCATCATCATTTGGAAGAGAAGGAAAGATGAAGATGAATAAATGAAGTAAGGGCATCTATCCTTACTACTCTTTTTTTATTTATATGAGTGCTATCATAAAAACTCTTTTTACTTTCTTGGTGCGGTGATATTCCTGAGATGTGACCGCGTATTGACTTCTTCTTTATGTTTTATCCAAAAATCGTTGAGATTGACATGTTGATCTGGTTTCGTAATAATAATTTTGTTCCGAAATAGCTATTGGGAGCCTTTAAACAGCGAAGATAATTACTTCGAATCTCATCGAGCCCACAACACTTCCTTTTTGTTTTTCGAGCTTTACGAGAGGGTATTCAATACTCATAATGACAATTATGATTATTATATATGCAAATACATATAATTATATATAGTCCGCTCTAACTTTATTTTGTTAGTTATGTATGGACACGTAAGATCATCTACTTTTTTTTGGGATATCCGATATATTGTACTATTTATATTATCGGAGTCTGTGTCACAACTGTATTTGCACTGCCATATGGATATGAAGGTAATATTTTTTTAATGCAGACAATGTCTGAATATGGAATATTGGGATTGTTCCTTTTGAAAATATTATTTCTTGCAGTTCTTCTTTTTAATCATTGTGTGCTTATTAATTTCGAACACGAATTGTCACCGGTTCGATTGGATGGATTAAAGCGTTCTGTAGGTGTATTTGGAATCCTTTTAGTGATCAGGTAATTTACTTCCAATGGGGACTCTTTCAGTTCATTGTGCATGTTTTCCTGTGGGCATTATTCTTGATCAAAACCAATGTAAATAAATATGCAGTTGGGGTTGCAAAGCCGTATATTCCGTTTTCATTCTAATTCAAACGTATTCAACCATTTACGCTTATATGGAAGCATTATGGTCTCCTAATTAAACTCACCACATGTGCTCGATCAAATGCCTTTCAATATTCAATATCTTCCTGCATAACACTCAGTATTAGTCACTGTACAGCTCGGATTCGATCAAAATGAATAGGTTCCATCGATATTATGGATCTGATAAATGCTGTATCTCATCTTGAAAGCGACACCAAAACGGTATGTTTTAAGATGTAGGGATCCTTTGAAGAAAACTAAAATAGATAGGGGGAATATTCAAACTGGCAATGAGGCCATGCTCACATAAAGTCCCCAAATGCCGCTGGCGATCATATCTACTGAAATTGCACCCAGGAACAGACCGAATAGCCTGGTAAGTACCAGCATCCCATTATATCCCATTTTTTTGTGTATTCTCCTGGAAAAGAGAAATGTTACCATGGCTATTGAATATGTTATTACTGCTGCGAGTACGATGAGCATTTTTTGCTGAACCACTTCAGCAGTTTCTGTAAGAATTATGGCTGTTGTTATGGTGGCAGGACCTGCCAGGATAGGCATTGCAATTGGAAATATCCAGATATCATCACGTTCATAGGATGCATCTATCTCTTTATCGGTAATGCTTTGTCTTGATATCTTGGCATGCATCATATCAAAAGCTACCATTAAAAGTAATAGTCCGCCAGCAACTTTTACTGAATCAAGACTTATCCCAAGAACATCTAGGATAATGGTTCCTGTGAAAATGAAAAATAAGGAAATGAAAAATGCCAATGTAACTGATTTTTTTGCAATTACGTTCTTTTCACTTAAGCTCAGGCCATTGGTTAGCGTTATAAATGTGATTGCTCCGGTAATAGGGCTTACAATAACAAATAATGTGATAAATGAATAAATGAAATAACCGACATAATCCATTCGTCAATAAAAGTATACTTTAGTTATAAAGAAGGCGATTGGAACATCTTTTTTACAGAAATGTAAACTGGGCAGGTGCTAAAGCCAATTATATTCTTGATCATGATCACTTTGCTTGAAGCGAAATATTTGGAAGTAATTAATTCAGTTTTTGCTCTAGTAAAAGAAATAGAACCCCTTTAACATATTATTATAAGTATAATAATTGTTATATACGAGACTGGGAAATTAAATGGGTACACATAACAATCCACAAATCGTTGTTCGTGATATATTAATTATTTTAGTTTTAACCATTATTGTTGGGATTATCTCTACAACTTTTAATTTATTTGAAAAAATCTTTTTTAAACTAAATGTATATGATCAGTATGGGATATATGAATTATCTTTAGCAGGCATATTTTTAATAGCTTCTCTCTTTGTTTTTTCCTATCTCCTTTATCTTGAGATAAAAAGTGCATCTTTCAAATTAGCTGAATCTAGTACTAATTTTCAGGATATTTTTGACAATTCCAATGGTTCAATAGTCATTTTTGAAGAGGATGGATCGATCATAAATGCAAACATGACAACTTCATTAACACTGGGTTATAGCAAGGATGGGCTATTGAACATGTCTATTCATGATCTGTATGTTTCTCCTCTAAAAATAAAAGATCTCAATAATGAAAATGTTCAATCACATAACACATCTTTTATATTGGATACAGAGGCCATTCACAAAGACGGATCTAGGATCCCTGTGGAAATGAGTAGTAGGTCATTCATCTATGATGGTCATCCCTGTGTGATTATCGATGCCAAGGACATTACCGAACGTAAGAATACTCAAATTGCGATAAATGCAAGGATACAAGCCGAAGAAGCTAACCAGATTAAATCAGATTTCATTGCAAAAATGAGCCATGAGCTACGTACACCTCTTAATTCGATCATCGGCTTCTCACAGTTTCTAAATACTAATCCTTTTGGTAATCTGAATGAAAAAGAGATCAAATATTCAAAAAATATCTTGAACAGTGGAAGGCACTTATTGGAACTGATGGATGAAATTCTTGATCTCGCTAAGATCGAAAATGGGAAAACTTATCTTCAATCTGAAAAGATAAGCTTGCCGATATTCTTTTTGGAAATTGAAGAGATGGTAAAACATCTGGCATACAAAAAGAACATTCAAATCTGTAATCAAGCTCGTTATGAAAGAATTGAAATGTATGCTGATAGATTAAGGATGAGGCAAATATTATATAATCTACTAAGCAATTCTTTGAAGTTCACACCTGAAAATGGCAGCATATAGATTAACGCGATTGATTATGATAATATGATGGAGATATCTGTATCTGATAATGGCATTGGTATTCCCAAAAATATGCATGATGAGATTTTTGAGAGTTTCAAACAGGCTGATCCTTCAATTACGAATAAATATGGTGGCACAGGCTTAGGATTGACCCTGGTTAAGCAATATGTTGAGATGCATGGCGGAAATATATGGGTTGATAGTGAAGAGGGTGCAGGGAGCACTTTTACTTTCACAATACCTTCAAATTCTGACTTACAGCAATGAATGGTTTTGATTTGTTTTAAAATATCTTCTACTACGAATTTCTCAAAATTATCTATATAAGTTATGTTTTTTGGAGCAGCCTATGGCTCTCAATCTGATATATGTGGTAGAAAAGCAATATAAATGGCAGTGATCAGGGGCCGATATGCCGACCTCATCGGGCAATCATTGGGCGACCCTACCCCATTATATTATCCCCATCTCAGGTCGACCTTAAGGATTTACAAATGCCAAATAAACTTTGAATATTTATGGGCTTTCATACCCAATGGCGTTCTACCTTCTGATTCACTGCCTCACCGTACTATTTATGGTACGGTAATGGATAATATGTTTTAAAACTATTAATTGATTTTGATACACAACCTGGTAACAAAAAAGAATCTGACTATGTCTAGATCTTCTTTCCTATGACCGAATGATCCTATATATATTTAATCATAATAAGGTCCATGTGTATGTTTCCAACAAAAAACACAAGGATATGAATATATTCTGGTTAACAAGTACTTAAGATATTTTGATGTAGCATGGAAGTAGCTAAAAGCAATGCTAGCTTTTAATGATCAAATAAGAGATGTTTTCACGCGACAAAAAAAGAAAGGACCTTACATAGAAATGTTCTAATTATTAAGAGGCTCAATGCAGGCAAAAAATGAAACACAGGTTCCACCAAAAAGAGATGATCATGAAATTGGGACGTTTCTTCACCATGTTGGTAATAGGAATATCCTGATCCTTGGGCTAATTGTTCTATTCATAGTTTCATGGTCAATTCTACTTTTTTACTATCCTCCAGGAGAAATAGTCGAAAGGCTGGGAGTACGCAACGTTTACATTTTTGTCTTCCTGCTGGCCATGATAGGTGGAGTTTCCACATTAACCTCCACTACATTCTACACGGCTCTGATCGCAATATCCCTGGGAGGGGTAAATTCGATCGGGATCGCATTGGTTGCAAGCCTGGGTCTTACCTTTGGAGATCTGGTATTCTACTATCTGGGCACAAAAAGCAAGCAATGTATTAAGGGAAAATATGCAGGTAATGTTTTTCGCCTGACAAAATGGATGGAACGGATCGATGACAGGTTGACCATGGTGCTGATCTTCTTTTACTCATTGACCCCTCTTCCAAGTGATGTGATTGCAATAGCACTTGCAATAGTGGGATTTCCATTCCGTAAAATGATCGTTCCGTTGGTTGTGGGTAATTTTACCCTTATCTTTATGCTCGTGGAGATCTCAAAATTGGGATATAGTTTGATCTGAAAGGGGTTGAAAGTACTGGCAAACCATTCATTCGGAATGCTCATGTGAGGAAGTTTCCGGGGAAGAGGTCTGAATGTCCTTGGATCCAGAAAAAAATATGTTCACAGTAGCTGCACAGGGTCTTAAGATCCGACCCTTCAATAATCACCTTATCTACTTCTTTCTGAGGTGTTATGTACTGCGTCATTTCCTCTCCGCAGTGAGGACATTTTATTTTAAGCCATTCCAGTTTGGTTAGTTGTCTTATGTCTTTTATGACCGCTCCCAGTGCATTTTCATAGTTATCTCTGTAAAAAAGGATAGCTGGCATGTGGCTTATCAAAACTGGAAGTTTCTCTTCGTATTCTAACAAAGGGATCATCAACTGATCCGTACCCACAGCCAGGCCGATCTCCTGGTTCACTTTGGGTGATAATGATCCATCCATTGAGAGAATGACGAATACCAAAGCTGATAAGTTCTGCCTCGGAGAGCGATTCGGTCTTTTTGAGCGAAGACGAAAAGCTTTCCAGGTTCAATGCCCACAAGGCAGAGTTTTTTCGAGATATCTACTCATCAAAATAATAGATTGTTGTGCGACATCTATAAATCTTACTCATAGCAAAGTATTTGCAATGTCTGATAGACATCTGCTTCCACCTGATCAGCTGAAAGAAAAGCTTTCAGAACCTGCAATGGACATAAGGTATCTTCTCTCCAGAGGATATAAGAAAAAGAGTGCAATTACTTTTGTAAGCGATCATCACCGATTAACAGAACCGGAAAGACACATACTCACAAGACTTGTTTTCTCACCAAAAAAAGCAGATGACCGCAGCAAAAAGAAGCTCGAATGCTCCCAATTAAAAGGATGCGATATCTTTGTTGACGGCTATAATGTCCTGATAACCATAGAGACTGCACTCAAAAATGAACCCCTATGGTTTGCAGATGATGGATTTCTGCGGGATACAAGTGGAATATTCAGTAATCACAAGATCACGGATATGACCTGTATGGCAGTTGATGAGATGCTCTCAACACTCTCGACTTTGAAAATGAGGTCAGCAACCATCCTTCTTGACTCTCAGATGAGCAACAGTGGAATACTTGCAGAGCTTATCCGCAAAAGATCCAAAGATCACAGATTTAAGGCAGATGCAAGGACCTCCAAACATGTGGATTTCGATCTCAAGGAAGCGGGAGCACATGCAGTAATAGCAACTGCTGACAGTGTTATAGTGGATGGAGTGGAAAAAGTGATTGACATCACGGAATGCTGGATGAAGCAGAATTCGAGATTATTGGAGGCTTTTAGTTTGAATTCTCATATGGTGGATAGGTTCGAAAATTGAGGTAATGTTGTTTTTGTTTCAATCATAAAAATACAAATTAATTTATGCTAATAGCCCAATTAAAACTATGTTCATTGGGATGGGGATAAATTTAATTTAGGCATTCTTTTGCAAGATCATATTTTTCCTTAAAGCATTTGGGTGAGTTGGGAAATATGGCAAAAGGGGAAGTTTGGGGAAATATTATGACAGCTAAAGCAAGTGATAAAACGGTTGGTATTTTAGGTGGTATGGGATCGGAATCAACTGCATATTTTTTCTTAAAGGTGATCAAAAGCACTCCTGCCAGGACGGATCAGGACCATCTAAGGATCATCGTAGATAATAACTCCAATATACCAGATCGTACGCAAGCGATCTTTGGAATGGGGGAAAGCCCTGTAGCTGAAGCACAAAAAACTATCCATATCTTAGAAAATGCTGGTGCAGAGCTCATAGCAATTCCATGCAATACTATGCATTATTTTTATTCTGAACTACAGAACAGCACAAAGATACCCATACTAAACATGATCTCTGAAACTGCATCACACATTTCGAACACATTTCCAGATATTAAAAAGATCGGATTATTAGCTACTACTGGCACACTGGAAACCAGACTATATCATAAAGCAATAAATGATATTGAAATATTAATTCCGGATGATGATTTGCAAAAGAAGGTCATGAACTCAATTTATGGTGAACAAGGGATAAAAGCAGGATACACATTTGGAAGTTCACGGAACGAGATCTTAGAAGTAATTAATGTGCTGATCGACCAGGGTGCAGAAGCTGTAATACTTGGTTGCAGTGAGCTTTCTTTGCTTTCAATTGAAGAAGAAGTATCTGTTCCCTTGATACACCCTTCACAGGTCTTAGCAGACGTGGTCATAAAAACGGCAAGATCGGATACATGACTCCAATTTTAAAAAAGGCTACAAATAAGTATGATCGGCTTTATAACATTATAACTTCTCATTATCTATATGAAAGTAGATGTTCAAGGATTATACCGACAATTCTATGTTGACAAAAACTTTGAGATGGAAGATCTATTTGAATCCCTGATATCAAGATTCAACATTAATAAAGCTCTTTACCCGGGAAGTTTTGTTCATATAACTCCTTCTTTTTTCATTTCAGAAGTCGTATATGTGGATAGTGATAAGCGAGCAAAGAAGTTCTTTGAACAAAAAGATTCAGTTGCTGAGCTGATCTCAAAGAAAAAGACCTATGATGCAGATGCTGTGTTCCATTTCATACCATCTGATTATTTCCGACCCCTTGATCTTAAAGAAAATAGCTATGATCTGCTCATCTCACAATATGCCGGTTTTGTTTCGCAGGCATGTAAAAAATATCTGAAAACAGGCGGGACCCTACTTGCAAATGATAGTCACGGAGATGCAGGGATGGCATTCATAGATCATGATTACGAATTCATCGCTGCTGTTTATGCAAAAGATGGTAGCTATCACATCACAGACAGGAATCTTGGATCCTATTTCATTCCAAAGAAGCAGATCCAGATAACAAAAGAATACCTTGAAAAACTTGGGAAAGGAATAGGATACACAAAAACAGCAAATTCGTATATTTTCAGGCGAGTTTCCTGAGAAGTTGACCGTCCATACAGAAAGTCGATCTTCATGTCCTGTATAATATCACAACAATACAAGGTGCGGAGTAAATATGGATATGAAGACAAAAAAGCGATACAAAATTGTAATAATGAAATAAGAGATGCTTCTCACATAATAAAAAAAGATGAACGAAAAATAAATATCAATCGATCTGTAAATTTCGATACCAAATATTCATGCTTTCAATATTGCCAGATATATTGGTATTATTTACAAGTCTTCCACAATATTCATATCCGCATCTTGCAAACACAATATTCATTCCATAAGAGCTGGCTCTTGCAATAGTATATGCAGTTTTGATACCCTTTGCTTTCATTTCATCTTCCATTTTTCTAAGCAAATATGAAGATAAGCCCTTTCCCTGGAATTCAGGCAATGTTGCAAAATCTGTCATTTCCACATTCGAGTGGCTGTATTCTATTTCAGAAGAAGAAAGTGCAACAATTTTTTGTTCTTTGAAAGCTCCGAAATACACTACATTATCCTCTATTGTTTTTAAGAGGTAATCGGGATCATGTATGGGAAAAGGATAGGTTTCAAATGTTTTTTTATACAGATCAGCCATCTGTGAAATATCACTTTTATCGCATATTCTGATCGAGTATTCAGATGGAACATTGGTCTGCTGATCGTTTCTTTTTGATAGAGCCGTCGTTACCACATTTTCATGCATTTCATTCAAACAGTTGATGCTTCTCTTATCATCAAGGAATTTGCTCATGATAACTGCATTTTGTTTCCCATCATAATATCGTGGGATGGCCGCTTCACAAAGATAATTTCTATCACAAAGAAGTTCTTTGAAAGATTCCGGAACCTTTGTGAATATCTTTGAATAGCTTTCCTTTTCTGCAAGAGCATCCATTTTATCCAGAAGTGAATGCATATCTTCTGGATCTAATTTCATGAGGTATATGCGATCATTATACCTCCCATGCTGGATAATGGAGTTGCCGATCTTCTCAATAGTATCCTTCAAGTCCTTCTCTCCATCCTCTCATTATCTTCAGGAACAAGACTTGTGGTGTCATCATAATCTGCAAGCAGTTTGGAAATGCCAATCCCCTTATACTCTGTAGCATCGTCAAGTTTAAGCTGTAGATCACACTTTTCACAATTTCGATCACAATATATCTGATTGTATGATTCCGGCTCTTTGTAGGAGGTAATAACACCTTCATAATTACGAAGGATCACACGGTTTGTCGACCAGGAAATGATATAATTGGGCATAACCGGTATTTTACCTCCTCCATGAGGGGCATCAATAACATAAGTAGGGACTGCAAACCCACTTGTATGTCCAATCAAATTTTCCATTATCTCTATTCCTTTGCCTATGGGTGTCCTGAAATGGGACAGACCTTCTGAAAGATCACATTGGTACAGATAATATGGACGAACACGATTTTGAACCAGTTTATGAACCAGTTTCTTTATAATTCTCTGGCAATCATTTACGCCTGCAAGCAGTACGGTTTGATTTCCAAGAGGAATGCCGGCATCTGCAAGCTTTTTAAGCGCTTGTCTGGATGAAAATGTCATTTCTCTGGGATGATTGAAATGTGTATTTAGCCAGATAGGATGATGCTTTTTCAAAACCTCCATAAGTTCATCTGTAATTCGGTATGGAAGTACAACTGGCATCCTGCTGCCAATACGGATCACTTCTACGTGAGGAATGCTATTTATTTCAGTAAGTATCCAATCCAGAAAATCATCAGACAACATTAAAGGATCTCCACCTGAAAGTAATACATCCCTTATTTGTGGAGTGTTCCTAATGTACTCGATGCCCTCGAGTATTTTCTCTTTTTCAGGTATGTAATCAATATCCCCAACTTTTCTTTTACGTGTGCAATGGCGGCAATACATGGAACAAACATTGCTTATGTGGAAAAGAACTCTATCAGGATATCTGTGAGTTATACCTTCAACAGGGCTGTCTGTATCCTCTGAAAGAGGATCTTCAAGTTCGTCCACCGATACAATCAGTTCTTCCGGTGAAGGGAATGATTGTAGGAAAATAGGATCGTTTCTGAAATCATCAGAATCTATCAATGATAGGTAGTAAGGTGTGATAGACAATGGGAATTTTTCCAGCGTTTCTTTGAGCTTCTCTTTCTCAGGTGGCTCAAAATTTATTCCAAGCAGTCGCTCGAAAGTATCTATATCCCTAATTGAATGTTTTAATTGCCAATTCCAATCTTTCCACTTATCCAGAAAGTCATCAGAATCGATCATTGTTGCTATTTCTTTTTGTTGCTTACTGTATTTTTCCATTGAAAAACCACGGGTAAAGTTTCGGCTTTAAAATAGCATCTATAATTTACCATCCAAAATTAGCACAAAAAGCACATGGATCTTGAATCAGATAGATACTTCCAGTCACTTTTCATTGACTGTAGCCTATAAAATAAAAATATACCTACATTATTAGGTTGTGTATTTCATAAAATGAAGATAATATATGATATACTTGTCCCCCTTCATAGAAGAGACTAAAATTAGATCTGATATAAATATTGGGAAAAATATTTGCAAATTCAATCAATTTATTGTGAAATCTCGATTTGTTGACGTCACTTACGACTCTCAATCTTTTATGTGTGGTAGAAAAGCAGTATAAATGGCAGTGATCAGGGATCGAATTGCCGACCTTATCGGACAATTTTAGGGCGACCCTACCCCACTGAATTCTCCCCGTCTCAGGTCGACCTTAAGGATTTACAAATGCCAAATAAACTTTGAATATTTATGGGCCTTCACACCCAATGGCGTTCTACCTTCTGATTCACTGCCTCACCGTACTTTTCATGGTACGGTAATAGATAATATGTTTTTAAACTATTAATTGATTTTGATATACAACCTGGTAACAAAAAAGAATTTGACTTCGTCTAGATATTATTTCCTAGAACCGAATTATCATATATATATTTAATCATAAAAAGTTTCATGAGCATGTTTCCAACAAAAAACATAAGTTGATGAATTTAACGTATTGGTATAACCAGTTTCACTTATCTTAATCAAGATCGGAAAGCTACTAAATTATCTCACATAAGTATCTTGGCCAGTATTGGAGCAAGGAAAACTGTAACCAATCCGGCAATGCTAATTGCCATCCCGCTCATGGCTCCCTCGGTCTCCCCCATCTCAACAGCCTTGGTCGTACCGAGGGCATGGGACGAGGTTCCTATGGCAATTCCCACTGCCACTTTATCGTTTATTCTGAACAACTTACATACCAGAGGACTCAGTAGAACACCTGCTATTCCTGTGAATACTATGGCTGCAACAGTTATGGATGGTATACCTCCAAGCTGGTTTGATATCTCTATTCCGATTGGTGTTGTAACAGATTTAGGTATCATGGATAGGCTTAACAGCTCATCAAGCCCGAACATCCTGCACATGACGATTATGCTTACAATACCTGCTGCAGAACCTACACTGATCCCTGCAAGTATTGGAATTACATTCTCCTTAAGAAGACTGATCTTCTTATACAGGGGCACAGCCAGGATGACTGTAGCAGGCCCAAGGAAGAAAGATATGTATTGCCCTCCCCTGTTGTAATCATCAAAGGTTATGTGTAAGCTCAGCAGAAGACCAATTATCATCAGCATGCTCAGTACTAGTGGGTTCAGTAGGGGGGAACCTGTTTTTTTGTAGAGTAGGTTGCCTGCATAGAATGTTATTATGGATATCCCTATGCCAAAGACCGGCGATCCCACCAGATAGGGCGCAAGTTCACTCAACAGATCGTCTCCTTTTGATCAGTATCTGTACCGTCATACCGGTCACCACTGTAATGATGAAGGTCGAGATCACGGATATGAAAAGCAGGGCAGTCCATTTTCCTTCAAGTATGGAAAAACAAGTTATCAGTCCCACAGCTGCCGGTATGAAAAAAAATGAGAGATGCTTTAGCAGGAAGTTGCTTACATCTTCGATCATGGATAGTTTTAGGATACCAGTTACCAGAAGGACCAGTAATAGCATCATTCCCAGTATATTTCCGGGAATCGGAAGGTTGAGATAATTATGGAGGATATCTCCCATAAAGCATATGGAGAGAATTATAACTAACTGGATGATATACCTAATTGGGATCATTTTCGTTTTTTTGGAGTAAGGTCAGTAGCAGACAGTAGCATTTTCAGTTCATGAATAGATCCATGAACTGAAAAAATGCTCAATTACTGACTGCTTTTGGGCTTACCTGAGCCTCGACCAGAATTTCGACCTGAGTTTTTCTTGGAGGTAGTACTCTTAGCCTGGCCTCCATTGGTGTTCTCTGATCGTCCACCTTTATTTTTACTATCTTTATTAGCACTACTACTTCTACCGCCTTTGCCTTCTCCTTTTTTGCCCCTGCCTCTTTTAGGTCCGGCGCTTCCTGTTCGTCCTCTCTGTTGCTTGGGAGCTGGCTTTGCTGCGTCCCCCGTGGCATTCTTCGCTTTTTCGGAATGGTAATTATGCTCAGCGACCTCGATCTCCATGTCGGTGAGCTTTTCGATATCACGCAGGAAATCCCGCTCATCGGCTGCACAGAATGAGTATGCTGTTCCCTCAGCTCCTGCTCTTGCTGTACGTCCTATTCGGTGTACGTAGCTTTCAGGGATATTCGGCAGGTCATAGTTTATTACGTGTGATATGTCCTCGATATCAATTCCTCGAGCAGCTATGTCTGTTGCAACCAGTACACGCAGTTGTCCGGACTTGAAATTCTGAAGTGTTTTTGTGCGGTGGGTCTGGGACTTGCTGCCATGAATAGCACCTGCATTTATATTGCTCTTGTTTAGCATCTCAGTGACCTTATTGGCACGGTGCTTTGTACGTGTGAATACAAGGACACAGTCCAGATGCTTACCTCTTAGTAAATGCAAAAGTAATTCGTTCTTGTTATCCGTATCCACGAAAAAGATGAACTGCTCTATGCGCTCAACAGTTGTTGCCTGCGGGGTAACCTCTACCTGTGCAGGATTGCTGAGCATCTTCCTGGCAAGTGTGGATATCTCCGGGGACATGGTGGCTGAATAGAAAAGGGACTGACGCTTTTTTGGCAGCATATCGACAATTTTGTTCACATCGTTGAGGAAACCCATGTCAAGCATCCTGTCCGCTTCATCAAGGACAAAATACTCCACACTGGAAAGCCTAATATGGCCTTGTTGAATCAGGTCCAGCAGTCTGCCCGGGGTTGCTACAAGGCAATCCACACCCTTTGAGAGAGCTCTTACCTGTGGTGTCTGTCCAACTCCTCCGAATACAACTGTATGCTTGTAACGGGTGTGTTTGCCATACGTGGCAAAACTATCCCCTATCTGTGCTGCAAGTTCCCTTGTGGGCGCAAGCACAAGCACTCGCGGACTTCTTGACTTCACTGTCTTGTGGGATGCAGACATATTCTGGAGAATCGGTAATATGAATGCAGCTGTCTTGCCTGTACCTGTCTGAGCGATACCGATCATGTCCCTACCATCCAACAGATGGGGGATGGATAGTTCCTGTATCGGAGTAGGTGTTGTATATCCTTCTTCGGTTAATGCCCGCTGAAGCGGGAATATTAAATTTAAATTATCAAATGACACGTTATACCTCTGGTTATAATGTAAAAATCGTTGGAATTTATCTGACCCATCTTATTGATAAGAGATAATCTTGGTGGTTAATGACCCAAGATATATAATTAATTCTTTACAGTAAAGGTGAAAAATAGGCATTCTTCATGTTCTTTAGTTTTTGAAGTCCTGTTATTCCTCACACTGATCGGGAATATTGGGGGTCAAGAGAAATTCAATACTTTTTTAATATTGTCCTTTGAAATGAGGAATTGTCCTGTGAACCCGTTCTTGATATTCTCTGTATTCATCACCAAAACGTGAAACCAGTCTTCTTTCCACATGCAGGGACCCCAGATACACGTACAGGGTGGAAAAAATGTATATGACGAGCAGATTGACGGTCATAAAAGGGGTCAGCCATATAATGATCAGTCCTGAGAGCAGGAAGGGGTCCCTTATGAATCGGAAAATACCCTGAATATTCAGGGAACCTGCTTCAGGAGTCTTTGGTGCAGACAGCTGTGCACGTATCTTGAATCTGTGGGGTGCATCCAGCAAACCTCTGGCTCCGATGAGTGCACCGATCAACTGTCCACCTACCATGCACCAGCGCCAGGGAGATGGTATTATGTAGAGTATTGGCCCCGGATATTTGTAGAGCAGATATATGAGTGGTAATACTGTTAGCACTGAGATCAGGCTGTATGCTAGCATATAATATTTTTCTGACCCGGGGCCCATTACTCGCAAGATCATGCCTTTGAAAGGTAGGCTTGCGGTAAGGCTATGAATAGCTGCAAATGCTATCAGGCAAAGAACAAGGATGATCGTGGATGAAACCAATTCCAATACTCTCCATTTTCTAATTTTAATTATATCTAATATTTGTGACTTTATGGGGCTGTCAGATCTTCAGTTGTCAACGAATTTTCTAAATATTCCCTCAATAATATCTAAATATATTACTTTATAATCCTTGATAAATATTAGAAGTTCACGTAATATAAAGCAAACCACTAAAATCTCGAAGATAATTTTGTGAGTATCCTCCGGAATTTTATGATGTGCCCTGCTCTTTCGAATCATACATTACCGTCCCCTGATCTCAAAACAACAGGAACAAGTCCATTGTATTCAGCAGCTGTCATTATCCTGACATGCATATCATCTGCCGTCTCCCATACCTTTGCAGTACGCTCTCTGTAAAGCGGATCTCTCAAAAGATGGTGGTCGTATATAATGAGATATGGAGCACTTTCCCTGATGATCCTGGTGAGGTTATTTATGGCCCGATCAAGGTTTGTCCTGCTGAGAAGATTACCTAAAAGGTAGGTTGCCGGACCATCCAGTATCAATATATCCGGATCTTCTTCAATGATCCATTGTGCATGGTCTTCAATGTTTGGTCCCTGCAGATCCGATGTATGAATTATTTTTTTACCCCCGTATTCTATGATGGTGGCGATGACCCATCCATGAAAAACGGTTTAAAAAAATAAATACTAAACGTGCGTTTCCTTCAAATTTCCCTGACATGATCTTTGTTCTATGAGAAAATAAGAGTATCGATATAAATATTCTGACCACTGGTTATGTCAATAATATATCAAATATTAATTATATATATGGGGTTTTCAGAGACAACCTATATTAGCTAATCGAATGTATATTCTATTGGGGGTTTTAAAAATGTGGAGTTATTCAAAAATTGACACCGAAAATCTGAAAGCTATCAATGAGCTGGAAAGTAAATTAGGTATAGCCCTAATTGCTTTTTCAGATGAGAATATCGAGTATGCAGACTTAAATGAAGACGCTGCTAAAGAAGTAAAGGATCTGGAAACGAAACTGGGTCTTTCACTGCTTGCACTTAAAGAATAATAAAATAGTGGATTGCAATATTTTGCACCCACTACCTTTTTTTTCAATTTTAATGATTCCTACGTTAAGGTGATGAAAATACCTTTGTTCATTGTTCAGATGATCCGCAAGATCGTCAATGCTACTGATCCCGCCCGAAAATATGTAAGTATATTTCCTGGAATGGCACATTTTCTACTACGAAAATCTAATGCATGGGGCATGTTCAGTATGTTCAACATACTGCATTATTGTTCTGTTCAATGTTTTGAAGTGATGGGAAAACAGTTTCAATAACTATTTATTTTGCTATTACCCTAACCATATCAACGAACGCATCTTCCCGCGAATTGGACATCTTTCCCCTGAATTGGATCTTGAGGCTGTCTATGTCGATTACGGCAATGCTTTCCTCGTGCCAAGTGTTTTCAGTGTCAACATTCCCTCTTAATATTGCCTTTTCATTCCAAGTAGCTCCTCCATCTGTGGACACATCAAATGCAAGGTATTCTCCTTTGTCGAGGTAGCTTTCAATATACCAGGAGAAGGTAATTGTAGCGCTTGTTTTGCCATTCAAATCTACGGGAATAGAGGTTAATGTTGCATCCGTAGCCCGGCCATCGATTCCAGCAGACCATCTGCCTTCTGTTGACCGCTGAGTTGAATCGTACCAGTCTCTTTGGCTGTCTTCAGTCCATAGCCCGTTCCATTCACCCTGCTCAAAGCTATCGTAGAATACCTCTTGTGGCACACTAGATGCTTCTTCAACTGTTACCGTTGTGGTGTCTGTATCGGTGAGACCATAATTATCCGTCACTCTCAGTGTCACTTTGTATGTATTTGGAATAGTATAGGTGTGAGTAGTGGTCTCTCCGATTCCTGTGTTTCCATCCCCGAAGTCCCAGTCATATGAGACAATGGATTCTTCAGGGTCGGATGAAGCAGAACCATCTAAGGATATTAGGTCACCTTCATTGACCTCGGAGGGACCATTGGCAACTGCCACAGGGGCTTCGTTAATAGTCAGAGTCGTATTTTTGATCAAGACATCTATGGGATTTCCAGATGGGTCGCTTATGATAACATTTTTCAGACAAATTGTTGATGTGCTTGTGGCCTGTTCCTTTACACTCATTGTGATACTTGCAAATGACTCAGGTTCTATGATGCTTGAAGGAGCCAGTATCAAACCGTAAACATTTGAAAGTGTTCCTGCATTGTTGTCTATGCTTCCGTTGTTAAAAAATGTAGAAGCTCCATTCTGGCTTAAGAGTATGCCTTCAGATACACTCTCAACCTGTATTTTTGAGTTGTCAAAGTCAATATCGAACTGTAATCCTGCAATTGCAGTATCCGGTGCTACAAACACATCGATTGTGAAGTTTTCACCGGTTGTGGCTATTTGAGTTGATGATTCAAGCGTTACGTCTGCTGCATTTGAATTGAAACAACCAAAAACAAGCAAAAGTAAAAATATAGTGATTATTGTAATGACTTTAATAGGTACACCCTCTTTATTTTAAAGGCTTGTAGATTTATATCTATATATAATTATTTGTAATTTTAGATAAAACTCTCCTATAATATTATATCCTAAACAAAATTATTTTGGTATATCTCAAAGAGAGTTCATAAGAAAGTTAAATGATCTACTTTATTTAATTTCTTAGAGCAAAAATGATTGCTTAAAAATTAACCTAAATACTCCGATTTTTTCCAAACAATAGCATTATTGAAAGTTTACGGTAAACTTTCTGCTTAAACCACCAATAACTTTCTAATATTGGTGTTTTTTTCTTTTTTAGGTATTGGATTATATTTATAGAGTTCGTTTATTCTTAGATGCCTATATACTTTAAAATGAGTGCGGGGGGAGGGATTCGAACCCTCGAAATCCTTCGATACCAGATCTTAAGTCTGGCGCCTTTGACCTAGCTGGGCGACCCCCGCATGAGAATTAGAATGGCTACCTTACGCTTTTGGTCACCCCATAATTAAAGTTAAGTTACTTAAGCCTTATTCTAATGGAACATGAAGATAACATTTCTTGGAACAGGTGTGGCGATACCACAGAAGGACAGGGTCCAGTCAGGTGTATTGATGGAGTTCGGGGAAAATAAGGTGCTTTTCGACTGCGGGGGTGGCATTCTTAATCGGATATTCGAAAGCGGAGTCTTGCATACGGAGATCGATACCATTGTGCTTTCGCATCTGCACCTTGATCATGTGGCGGATGTCATGTGTCTGCTCAAGGCCAACTGGCTCTGCGACAAGCTTGATTCGGTCATTTATGGGCCCGTGGGAACGCAGGAATGGTTAGAGCGGCTCATGGACATCTATCCGTACATGAAAGAGAAGGTCAATGTTGAGGTTCGGGAAGTTGCAGCAGGTGAAGTATTTGAGCTTACAGATGGGTGCATTGTCCAGTGTGCTGATGGGATACACAGTGTACCTTCGCTTGGATGTCGGGTGCAATACGATGGTAAGGTCGTTGTCTATTCAGGGGATACTGAGCCATGTGATTGCATCATGGAGCTGGCACAAGATGCCGATCTGCTTATTCACGAATGCTCTTTCCCGCTGGACTTTCCTATGACCAATCATGCCACACCTGATATGCTGCGACCATATCTCGAAGGGTCCGGTATCTCAAGGGTGTATCTGACACATCTTTATCCTCACATGCAGGGGCACGAAGAGGAAGCTCTCGAATACATAAAAGAAAAGTTCGAGGGGGAAGTGCATATTGCTTCCGACCTCATGGAAGTTGAGCTCTGAAAACTAGTCAGGGCATGCGTTCAATTTCAAATTGGATGAGATGTCCTTGTTCAGACCTCAATGAATGAAACGCTCACGTTGTCTTGCTCAAGCTCAATAAGGGCCGCATATCCATCTGCTGCCATACCGGGATTCACAAGGAATGTATCTCCTGATCTGGCAAATCCCCTTGCTTCGTGGATATGTGCACAGATAACCAGCTTTGAGCGGTCAATGAACTTGGCAACTGCTGCACTGCCCACATTGTCCCCTGAGATGGAGTCCAGAAGTCCTTTTGGGGGCGCATGTGAGACCATTACTATATTACCCTTACATTCACCCTCACAGGCATTGAACATGGGTTCAAGGGCATCCTCGATCTCCTGTTCCTCAAGTTCGAACGGAGTATTGAATGGGGTTGGACTGGAACCTCCTATTCCTACAAAAGCGAACTCTCCTATTCTTTCGGTAGCTTTGTGCAAATTCACTATTTCCGAATCATCGAGTACTTCGAGGATGTCCCTTTGATCGCAATTTCCGGGAACTGCAAAGACCGGTACATCAAAAACACCATTCAGTTGTTCCACTTCGCTGGAAGGGCCAAAGTTCGTAATGTCACCGCTGATGACCACTACATCGATCTCACCGGCCTTTTCTTTAATATCTTCCAGATGAGAGAAATTGCCATGTATATCAGCAATTGCAAGTATTTTCATTTATTTCACCTCATATAGACCGTTAGAATTTCCTGTCGCCACCGAGAATGCCACCAAGTGCACTTTCACCTATGCCTGCAATGCCGCCTTTTTCGCCCCTATTTGAATCACTAGGGCCAATGGCTGCTGCTATCCTGTCAGCAAGGCGTGAGAATGGCAGGCTCTGAAGATATACAGTACCTGGTCCTGAGACCGTTGCCAGAACGATGCCTTCGCCACCAAAGAGTGCATTCTTGAAACCGCCTACGAACTGTATGTCGTAGTTAACACTCTCTGAGAAGGCCACCAGACAACCTGTATCAACCCTCAATGTTTCTCCTGGGGCAAGGTCTTTCTTGATTATCGTACCGCCTGCATGTACAAATGCAAGACCGTTGCCTTCGAGTCTCTGGAGGATGAAACCCTCTCCTCCGAAAAGCCCTGCTCCTATCTTCTTCGAGAATGCAATGGAAATATCTACTCCATCTGCAGCGCAGAGGAATGCGTCTTTCTGACAGAGGAAACTGCCACCTTCTGATGCAAGGTCTATGGGTATGATCTTACCGGGATATGGTGCTCCAAAGGCCACTGTTCCCTTGCCTTTTCCGTTCTGGGTAAAAGAAGTTATAAAAAAGCTCTCTCCTGAGAATGCACGCTTCAGACCTTTAAGCAATCCTCCGCCGGTGGACGTTTCCATCTTGATGCCATCTCCCATGAACATCATTGCACCTGCTTCGGCCCTTACGGTCTCTCCCTGGTCAAGTTCTATCTCAACAAGCTGCATTTCATTCCCGTGGATCTTATAATCAATATCATGTGCCATTATTATTACTCCTCTATGGGACGGGATCCTCAATCGGGAAAGTCCCCTATGCAGAAATATTGCATTTAACAGCACATAAACGTATTGTAAGGTTCACATAAGTGTCACAGTTCAGGCATATCGAAATATTGCAATATTCTCTAAATTCATAAGATCTCTAAAGATGGCAAATTTGCTATTACTTTGGAGAGGTACTTTTCATTGATTTTCACGAAAGATGCTATGAATACCAATAACAGCACCTGAAGACTTCAAATTGAACTGTAGTTTAAATAATCTATAAATAGTAACTTGATGTATTTACATTTAGAGAACCCGGAGGTTATCAGATCATGAATACACAAAAATTATTATCCATTTTCATTATCTTTGCCGTACTTACCTGTACCTTTATGGCAGTGGGTTGTACTGAAATTGATAATGAGGACGACATTATTGAGGCCGAACAGGACGAAGAAATTGTTGCATCTCCTGACGAGATCATCGACATCGAATGGCAATGGTCAGGATTGACCGAGACCTTTCCAGCTAGCCAGTCCGTAGTTCCTGACCCGGAAAACTATAAAATTACCTTGAGATCGGATGGAACCTACTCCATTAAAGCAGACTGCAACATTGGAAGTGGTGGCTACACAATGGAAGGAAATGAGCTTACCTTAGCACCAGGTCCAATAACGCTTGCATATTGTGGTCCTGACTCGCTGGATAGTCAGTATCTTTCCCTGTTGAGCAATGTAACAACCGTCTCAATGGAAGATGATCAGCTTGTTCTCGGTATCGGGGACAACGGCGACAGAATGCTTTTTGTTAAAGGAGATGTAGCAGAGCAGTGAAACACCTGCTTTGACCATATTTTTTTGAATTTGGGAATGAAGGGGATATAGTTCTCTTCATCCCGCTAAATTAATTTTGTACCTAAGTGCTCTCTGATCAAATATGACGTGAGGGAGATTCCTTAATATAACTCTTTGAATTGTAGTAATGCCTAGTATGATCTAAATTATAGTTTAAAAGCGATTAGCAAATTCAATTATTCGATATTATCATTTGCTGGGGGTATTAAAGATCACCAATTACATAGAAATAGTTTTATTTCGTGCCCCCTTATTATTGTTTAGTAATTTTTCTTACTTTGAGTAGGTCAATAATTTATGAATAATATTATCATCTGGATACTTATCGCTCTTTGTCTGGTCCAATCAGGGATCTTTTCGGGGTTGACAATTGGTCTTTTCGGACTGAGCCGTCTCAGGCTTGAGATCGAAGCTGAAGCTAATAACATACATGCACAGAAGGTCTTAAAACTAAGAAATGATCCGCATTTACTCCTTTCTACCTTATTGTGGGGTAATGTGGGTGTCAATGTACTGCTTACCCTTTTAACGGATTCAGTTATGGTCGGTAGCTCTGCGTTCATATTCTCGACAGTATTCATCACTTGCTTTGGAGAGATAATGCCTCAGGCATATTTCACAAGAAATGCTTTAAAGATGGGTGCTTCCTTAACACCTCTTGTCAAAATATACATATTGCTATTGTATCCTTTTACAAAACCTTCTGCAATCATCCTTGACAGATGGCTTGGTAAAGAAAAACTTGAGTATTTCAAAGAAACATCCCTGAGGATAATGCTTCAGAAACACATGAGGTCAGATGCAAGCGATATTGATAAAATGGAAGGACTTGGTGCTCTTAATTTCTTGTCACTGGATGATCTTAGTATAAAACAGGAAGGTTCGCTCATAGACGAGAAGACCATAATCGAAATTGATACAATTAACAACTTACCGGTCTTTCCGGAAGTCGGTACTCCGGATTTTGAGATATTGCTTCATAAGATCGCATTTCCAGCTAAAAAATGGATAATAGCGGTCGATAAGAACAGGTATCCGGTTGTGGCAATAGATTCTACCTCTTTCATAAGAGATGCTATCTACAAAAAAAATAATTTCCATCCACTAAGCTATTGCCATACTCCGCTAATCGTAAAGAGCCCTAATGTAAAGATAGGGGATGTACTCCATAAACTGAAGGTTTATCCTGTAGACTCCGAAGATGATGTCATAGATAATGACCTGATCCTTTACTGGAATGATGATGATCCTGAAAAAATAGTAATCACAGGTTCCGATATACTTGGTCGCCTGTTCAGAGGCATCGTTTACAGGGTAAGATGAAGTCCCTTCATTTTTTTGTTGAAAATAATGAATGCTTTTAATTCATGTTAATTATCAGCATTCAATATTGATCAGAGTAGATATGTTTTTATTCTATATTCATTATTATGAACCATTCCACAGTACAAATTAACTAAATAAAATAAAGCTTTGTGTTATCCAAGGGTGCATTTAATCTAATAACACATGGTAATCATCAAAAAACAAGACAGGATACTGAAGAAAATGCGAGATTTTGTGATAATAGCTCATAAGGCTTTGACAACAGGTGACTTTTCCCTGAATGACCTCCCTGGTTCAGCAGGACGCATGGATATCCTTTGTAGGTGCATCAATTCATGCCTGTTCCTTTCACATGACCTTAGGCGGGATGTTCAGGTACATCTGTTACTTCTTGGAGACCCGGAGCCCGGAAAGATCATACGCTTTGATAGTGAGCATGTCAGATATCTCAATCCGGATGAAAGGAGTGCCGGCTCACTTATCAAGAAAGCACTACAGAAGACTGCCGGGGAATATGAGGCACGCTCAACTCCAGGTGTTTTCATCAGAAGCGGGAATCTTGGGACGCTGCTTAATGAGTTCAAAGATGCAGGACGCAGACTCATCTATCTGCATGAAGATGGTGAGGATATCCGCGAGCTTTCTGACCTTACGAACAATGCTGTTTTCATTCTTGGTGACCATATGGGAGTTACCGAAGAGGAAGAGCAGTTAATAAAAGAACATGAAGCTAAGACCATCTCTCTTGGTCCGATACCGCTACATGCCGACCATTGTATCATACTTATCAATAACGAGATAGACCGGAATTTGTCAGGTAGATCCCAGTAATACAGGAAGAAGGAAGTGATCAGTTGAACGTGCTCGATATTGCAAAAAAGATCGTCCGTGAAGGACCGATATGTGACCATTGTATGGGAAGACAGTTCGCAAAACTCTCTACCGGACTTACCAATGACAAACGAGGGAGTGCAATCAAGCTCGCCCTTGCTATGGAAGGGGACCGCATTAACAAGGACGAAGGTGACAAGGGGATACTGGAAGACCTGAGCACTTCAAGTGTGAATGCACGCAAATCCCTTAGACTTAAAGGCGAGGACGAAAAATGCTGGGTGTGCCTTGGTCTTTTCGAAAAGCTTGATACATGGGCAGAAAGAGCAGAGACTGCATTGAAGGACTATGAGCATTCCACTTTTCTTGTCGGGACGAAGATGAGCGGGCTTTTGAGCGAGAATGAGGAGATCATCTGGACCGAATCCGGGACCACCTATGCGGAACAGTTCAAATCCGAGATGAACCGTGAGGTCGGAAAGCTCATTGCAGAAAGGACCGGCAAAGAGGTCAAACTCGAAAATCCAGACATTCTTGTGACGCTCGATCTTGCTGAAGAAAAAGTTCATCTGCAGGTACGTTCGGTCTATATTCTTGGCAGGTACCGGAAAATGGTGCGTACCATCCCACAGACACGCTGGCCATGCCGGACATGCAGAGGGAGGGGCTGTGAGACCTGTAACTTCACAGGAAAGCAATATCCTGAATCTGTTGATGAACTTATCAAGGACCCTGTCGTGGAAGCCCTTACGTCAAAGGACACGAAGTTCCATGGGGCAGGGCGTGAGGATATCGATGCTCTGATGCTTGGAACCGGTAGGCCGTTCGTGGTCGAAGCGGTTGAACCTATGCTCCGCACATGCGATCTTGCAAAGGTTGAAAAAGAGATCAATGAGCGTGCAGGTGGAAAGATCGAGGTGGAAGGGTTAACATTCACTCCGAAGAGTACTGTCGAGAGCCTTAAGACCGTAAAGGCGGATAAAGTTTATAAACTTAAAGTTACATTCAAAGAGCAAATTCCAGAAGATAAACTCAGGACTGCCATCAACGAACTTACTGGTGCGCAGATCCAACAGAGAACACCACAGCGTGTATCACACAGAAGGGCTGATCTGGTTCGTAAGCGAACTGTTCACGACATGAAGCTTAACGAATTAACAGATGACTGCGCAATGATCGAAGTTCATTGTGAAGGCGGCCTGTATGTAAAGGAACTGATATCCAGTGACGAAGGAAGGACCATACCAAGCCTTACAGGGCTTCTCGGTTCACAGGCTTTCGTTACAGAACTGGATGTTGTCGGGGTCGACATATAAGTCGCCCAAATATCAAATTTATCAAATACAGGTCTATCCATGACCTGAAATAACGGAGGAAAACAATGCCAACATCACACGGTGAACGTAGCTGTACTAGGTACAAATTGAAGAAGACAGTAAGGGAACGAGGTCTCTCCCCTATAAGCAAGGCAATTCAGGATTTCGAAGAAGGCCAGATGGTCCACATCGATATCGATCCAAGCGTACAGAAAGGAATGCCAAACGCAAAGTTCCAGGGCAAGACCGGTAAGGTACTTGGAAAGCGCGGAAGGGCTTATCTTTTACAGGTAACAGATGGAAACTCTAAGAAAGAGGTCATCTCCCTGTCCCAGCACTTGAAACCACAGAAATACTAAATTCAACATCCGGGCTAGTAATAGCCTGGAATTGATCTTTTATTGTCGATAGTTATATCTGTGCGGAAGTCCATCTGGCAGATAGCATTTGCTATTAATTTAGCAGGTACTAAAACGTTAAACATACTAATTCCAAAGAGTGTATTTTAATGATAGTCAAACACATTCAGAGCGAAGAATTATTGACCGTTCCTGAGGTCAAGGAAATACTTAACAATATAATGGAAGAGCGTGTGGCACGTGAAGAAGAGCTTGGGTATGAACTTCGCAAAGCTATCAACCATGCGGACATGTTTGCAAAGATGGATGCAAGCCGATCCAGAGAACTTGTTAATAAGCTCCTTGAGATGGAGAAGATGAAGCC
This sequence comes from Methanococcoides alaskense, assembly GCF_027594145.1. Classification (GTDB taxonomy): domain Archaea; phylum Halobacteriota; class Methanosarcinia; order Methanosarcinales; family Methanosarcinaceae; genus Methanococcoides; species Methanococcoides alaskense. The sequence continues at coordinate 517,297 of NZ_JAQFFK010000001.1, forward strand.
TGAGATCGCAATACACATTGCTGATATCGCACCTCTGACAAGAGATGAGCTCAGGACAGTCTATGCAAAAGAAAGATTCACATTGACCGAAGAAGAGCTGGACGCAATATTGACTCTTGTGCTCGAGGCAATGGAATAAATTTATATCTCATACTTTACTTTTTTTAGTGGAAACAGTAAGTTTTCAACATTAATCCATAACATACTGGAGGATATCTATGAGTAAGAGGGGCACGCCGCCTGAGAAAGAGGATTATGCATGGGTTCTTGACTACCTTCCGTACGGAAGTAATACTGACAAACGCCCAGCATATCAAAAGAAACCTCTCGTACAGGCAATTGGTGACAAACACTTCGTTCTTGTGGAGCTGGTTCCTAAGGAAGGAGCAAACCCTGAGATACAGTCCAAAGTCTATGTCGGCGATGGGGATCGGGATGTCATTGATCACGTTAAACACAGGATCCACTTTGATGACCTAAGCCACGGAGCACAGCTTGAGCTACCTTTTGTTCTTGAGATCTGTGTCAAAGATCGGGAAGAGAAATTCGTTAAATTCTTCAACGATGCACATTCAATAACAACAAGACTGCACATGCTTGAGCTTCTGCCTGGTATCGGAAAGAAGCTGATGTGGGCTATAATCGATGAACGCAAGAAAGGTGAGTTCAAGGGTCTGCAGGACCTCCACGATCGTGTGGGTGGAGTGCATATTCCACAAAAGATCATCGTAAACCGCATACTTGACGAGCTTAAAGATGATAACATCAAATACAGGCTCTTTACAACAGCAATGCAGCAACAGAAGCGTGACTGATTATAAGGTGTCATTAACTTGGTCCGAAAAATATTACAAAAATATGGCATCCGCGGTGGATGTCATGACCAACATTTTTTGATCGATGAACGATCACTTGATTCCATTGTCGATCAAGCGGAGCTTTCTGAAAAAGATGTCGTGCTGGAGATCGGAGGGGGTATTGGAAATCTTACCGAGCGTCTTCTTGAAAAGGCGGGTAAGGTCTACGTCATCGAACTCGACCCTGCACTTGTACATGTCCTCAAAGACCGCTTTTCTGATAATGAGAAAATAGAGATAATATCGGGCGATGTCCTGAAATTGGATCTTCCGAAATTCAACAAGGTTGTCGCAAATCTTCCATATTCAATATCATCTCCTATAACTTTCAAGCTCTTTAAGCACGAGTTTGAACTGGGGATACTGATGTATCAGTATGAATTTGCACAGCGCATGGTGGCTAAAGCAAATACTGAAGACTACAGCAGGCTTTCAGTGAACACGCATTATTTTGCCGATGCAGATATTATCATGAAGATACCACCATCTGCATTCTCACCGCCTCCGGAAGTCTGGTCCGCCGTTGTGAAAGTAGTTCCAAGGCCGTCTTCTTTCCACGTTGAAGATCCTCAATTCTTCCTTGATCTGGTAACCGCAGTATTCCTCCAGCGCAGGAAAAAGCTAAGGAATGCTATCATAAAGGGTAATCATCTGTTAAATGTTCCAAACATCAAGCAGATAGTGGCCGAACTGCCTGATGAGTTCATGTCCAAGAGAGCCGAAAACCTTGAACCGCACGAACTAGCGGAGATCGCTAACCATATCTTTAAAATGAAAGCTACCTCCTAAAAGCATGGTGACCATAACATATAGGGATGCAGACATCGAACTTGATGAGGATGTCTACGATCCTGCCGAAGATTCATACCTGCTTGCAGATGTTGCAATAGATGTGGCACAGGATGGAATGAGCGTACTCGAGGTTGGTGCAGGGACTGGTTTTGTTTCAGCGGTCCTTCAAACCAATGTGGGTGTGGACCTCGTTGCCACGGAAATAAGCCCCTTTGCAGCCGAATGTGCTAAACGCAATGGTGTCGTGGTTATCAGGGCAGACATGTTCGGATGCTTTCGATCCGGGACAAAGTTCGATCTTATTCTTTTTAATCCTCCGTATCTTCCTACGGCAGAAGATGAAAAGGTCCCCGGCTGGTTGAACTATGCCTTTGATGGCGGTGTTGACGGACGCGAAGCAGTCAATAGATTCTTTGAAGAGGTGACTCCCTTCCTAAGTAATGGGGGAATTATCCTTATGTTGATATCGTCCCTTACTGGCATGGATGAAGTGAAAATGCGTATGCTGAAGCAGGGACTGGAAGTCGAGATCTGCAACATTGACCGGGATTGTTTTTTTGAAGAACTGATCGTACTGAAAGGCACTTTAAAAGCTTCAGATCAACTTTAATATAAACGAATAGGTTTTGCATAAACATCACACAACTCTTATATACAAGCCCTGCTCATTTATCTTAGGAAGAAGGTACTACATAATTTACCTTTTTATCTGATCTGTGAATTACGATTTTTAAGAGTTGCAACAAAGGAGTGATAAAAATGCAATACAGCATGGGCATTGATGCCGGTGGAACATACACTGACTCGGTTATAATCAGGGACTCTGACGGTGAAATAGTAGATTCAAATAAAGCACTGACGACCTATCCGAACCTTCTTGAAGGTATAAAGAACTCCCTTGAAGGTCTTGATCAGTCATATCTGGAAGATGTCAAACTCGTCTCCCTATCAACTACTCTGTCAACCAACACTATCCTCGAAAGCACCGGATATCCTGTTGCACTAATCATGGCAGGTGATTATCTCATCCCTGACACTCATTCAATAACTAATTATTTCATTGCTGAAGGTGGCCACGGTCCGAACGGCGAAGAAACAAGGCCACTTGACCTCGATGGTGTCAAAGATTATGTCCTTCAGAACAAAGACAAGGTATCAGCTTTTGCAGTCTCATCCTATTTTAGTATCCGTAACCCTGATCATGAGCTTCAGATAAAGGAACTGATAAAGGACCTCACTGGCCTTCCCGTAGTTTGCGGACATGAACTATCTCAGGACCTGGGTGCTTATAACCGTGGAATAACAGCATATCTCAATGCACAGCTCATCCCCATAACAGACCACTTTATCGAGACCATTATCAATGAGATGGAAAGAAGGCACATAAAAGCAAGGGTCCTTATGCTCAAATGTGATGGTTCCGTTGTTGGCATCGATGAAGCTAAAGAAAAACCTATTGAATCCATCTTCTCCGGACCTGCTGCAAGTCTTGTAGGTGCGGCTTATCTGAGTGGTTCGAAAACCTGTGCTGTGATCGATGTCGGTGGCACGAGCACAGATGTTTCAATGATGAGCAACGAGCTTCCTGAACTCTGTGATGAAGGTGCTATCGTTGGTGGTTGGCAGACAAAGGTCAAGGCGATCCGCATGGAGACATCAGCCATGGGCGGTGACAGCCATATCTGGATAAAGAACCAGCGCCCGAACATCGGTCCAAGGAGGGTCATTCCTTTGTGTGTTGCCGCTTCAAAGTACCCTGAGCTGATCGATAAGCTGAAACTTGCAAGGATACCTTCAAGGATGCTCTTAAGTGAAAATATACAGCCTACTAAATACTTTATACGTTCAGGAAGGGAGCCGCAGAATGAACTAAGTCCTTCTGAAAAAGAGATATTTGACAAAATGGGGGACACACCGGTATCCATCAGTGAGATCTTCATAGACAGACTCCCATCACCGGTATTTCTTGATATATTGATACAAAAGCGACTCATTCAGGGAATAGGATTCACACCAACCGATGCACTGCACGTTCTTGGCGAATACACCGAATGGAATTCTGAAGCTTCCAATATTGCTGCCAAGACACTTGGAAGAATGACCCATCAGAGCAAAATAGAATTTTGCCAGACGGTAAAGAAGGAAGTTGTGAAAAACATGGTCATCTACCTGATGTCTTATCTGCTTGAAAATGTACATCCAGATGAGATAAGGAAGGTCATTGAAGGAAATTCTCACACAAAGTTCAAGCTCGATGTTCCGGTAGTGCTTCTGGGAGGACCTGTCAGGGCATATGTGGATGATGTCAGAGAGATCATCGATGCTGAAATAATCTTGCCGGAACATTCCGAGGTCGGGAATGCTGTAGGTGCTCTTGTGGGCAAGGGCATCAAGCGCATAGAGATCCTTATCAAGAACGTAAGGAAGAGGACCAAAGCAAACATCACGATGTTCGCACCAGGTGAGATAAAGGTCTTCATGACCCACCTTGAAGCCTTCGAATATGCTGATAACCTGGGAAGGGAACTGGTATTAAGTTACATGGGCGAATCAGGACTTAATGCAGGCGATGTACGCATTGAAGTTACCAGGAATGACATTGCTATGCATGGTGATAGCTTGCCAATAGAGACAAAGCTCGTCTTTGTGGGTATCGGCACTCCGAAAAGAGAGGTCAATATCTAATTTTAAGACTGGATCTCAGCTTTTGTTCTGTCTCATGGAATGCAGGACGTTTGGACCTGAATTATGCATTGGTCATAAATGGCCAATGCACTTCCTGCATTGCAGAACAAAATACTAATGTTCATATACATCTACATTAATCCTAAAGGCATACGAAGCAATTCATGATGGCCATTTCATAAAAAAGCCATCATAACATCATCATTAAACAGAACTGGATAGCAATTATCCAAAATATCAAAATTTATCCATAGAGGAAGCAGATCATGAAATATAGCCTTGGTATTGATGCAGGAGGAACTTATACAGATGCCGTTCTTATCAACGATGGGGATGGAAGCGTAATCGGAGCCACAAAAGCACGTACGACCTATCCGGACCTGCTTGTGGGGATACAGAATGCCCTTGACGGTGTCGATCAGGAAATATTGCAACAGGTAAAGCTCGTTTCAGTTTCCACTACTCTTGCAACAAATACTATTCTTGAAAAAACGGGGTATCCCGTAGGTCTGATACTTGTGGGCAATGCTGACATACCTAAAAATTCCGCCATAAAATATTCTATTTCAGTAGATGGCGGCCACAGTTCCGGCGGAAATGAGACTGCACCACTCGATATAGATTCAGTAAAGGAGTTCGTTGAAAGTGTAAAGGCAAAGGTCTCAGCTTTTGCAGTATCCTCATATTTCAGTGTAAGGAATCCGGAACATGAGCTAAAAGTGAAAGAGGTCATCACAGAGCTTACCGGAATGCCTGCTATTTGCGGATATGAGCTTTCCCAATCACTGGGCGCTTATGACAGGGGAATCACTGCATTCCTGAATGCACAGTTACTTCCTATCACTAACCAGTTCATGAACACCGTTGTCTCGGAAATAGAACGTCGTGGCATCGATGCCAAGATTATGATGCTAAAATGTGACGGGTCCATTGTAGGGATGTCTGAAGCTCTCAAACATCCTATTGAGTCGATTTTCACTGGACCTGCAGCAAGTCTTCTTGGTGCTGCTTACCTTTCGAAGGAACCAAGCTGTGTTGTCATAGATGTGGGTGGTACCAGTACCGATGTTTCATTGATCGTTGACGGATTGCCACAGATATCCGATACAGGTGCTGTTGTCGGTGGATGGCAGACGAAGGTCGAAGCTATAAAAATGGAAACCTCGGCAATGGGGGGGGACAGCCATGTCTGGGTACGTAACCATGTGATAAACATTGGACCAAGAAGGGTAGTTCCGTTGTGTGTAGCTGCTTCCAAGCATCCGAAGATCATTAGTAAGCTAAAACAGGGGCAACCCGTTACGCGTAATCAGCTTGGTGAAAATCTCCAGCCTACTAAGTTCTTCATCAGGACGGAACAGAAGCCCATTGAGATCACACAAAGGGAAGAAGAACTTCTCAACAGGATCGGCGATGAGCCTGTTCATGTAGCCGACATATACTGGGAAAGCAGGATGATGCCTTCCCCTATGCTCCTTGACAGCCTCATTCAGAAGAGGCTTATTCAGGCCATAGGATTCACTCCAACTGATGCACTGCATGTCCTTGGGGTCTATGATGAATGGAATACTGAAGCAGCTATCCTGGGTGCTGAGCAGATGTGTATCTTCGCTGATATGGAAGTAAAAGATCTGTGTCTTGATGTCAAGAAGAAGGTTGCAAAGAACATGGCTCTGAATCTGCTTTCCTACTTGATGGAAAACGTAGCTCCTGCTGAAATTGAAAAAGGTCTTGACGGTGATTATCTTGCAGGCTTCAAGACAGATGTGCCTGTGGTGTTGCTTGGTGGCCCTGTTCGTGCATATACTGAAGATATCAGGAAGTTCGTTGATGCGAATATCCTTCTGCCTGAGTATGCAGAGGTCGGTAATGCTGTGGGTGCGCTTGCAGGAAAAGGTGTGAAGCGGATCGAGATACTCATCAGGGTCACCTTTGGTGAATCAAAATATAATCTGAAACCTACTTCTATAAGCGTATTTTCACCACAGGGCAAGCATGAAATGAAAAATTACGAGGAAGCTGTCCAATTTGCGGAAAAGCTTGGTAATGATATTGTCATGAAGTACATGAAAGATGCCCAGCTTGATGATGGGGAAATAAAGATCGAGGTCAGCAAGAGAGAGATAAATCCGATGAACACTGGCATACCTCTGGAAACAAGATATGCATTCTTGGGCATTGCTGACCTTAAAAGATAAGTCAATTCTTAAATATCAAATTCCCATATATACTATCGGGAATTTGATATGACATTTACAGGACAAGCTTATGCACTAGGTGCTGGGACGGTCATAAACGCCATCGCTACCTGGAAAGGGGCGGCCTTTGGAGTTGACCTGAAAACATTTGCTGATGTTGAACTGACAAAAGAGAGTTCTTCTTTTATTGGTACTATTGAAGGTGTGCCTCAGGGGGACACTACGCTTATTGAAAGGTCCATGGAGCTTGTTCTTGAGCACTTTGGTATTGAAATGGGCGGAACCGTTGTTACAAGAAGTGAGGTGCCCCTTGCAAGCGGTTTGAAAAGCAGCAGTGCTGCTGCCAATGCTACTATTCTGGCTACACTGGATGCTCTTGGTGAAACCCTTGAACCACTGGATGCAGTTAATATGGGTGTCAGGGCCGCAAAGGATGCCGGTGTTACTATCACCGGAGCTTTTGATGATGCCTGTGCTTCCTTCTTTGGTGGGATCGTTGTGACGGACAACCGGAAGAACGAGCTGGTCAAACGCACTGAAAAGGAGATGGATGTGGTTATCTTTGCACCGGACAGGCAGTCCTTCAGTTCACAGACGAATGTGCATAATTCTGAACTGCTGGCTCCCTGGGTAGATATGGCATACGATCTCGCACTTGAAGGGGAGTATGAAAAGGCCATGACGCTTAACGGTTTCCTATATTGCGGTGCTCTTGGTTTTAGTACTGATATCATGATGGAAGCATTGAAATGTGGAGTTAAGGGGGTCAGTTTATCAGGTACTGGTCCTGCATATTCTGCTCTTGTTGACCGGAAGATGGCAGACACTCTGACGAAAGTTTGGGGTGATCTTGGAACGAGCGGAAAAGTGATAAATACCAAGATTAATAATGATGGATTAACTAAACCTTAATTTGCAGTGGAAACCATGACCGCAATAGAAGAAGTCCGCAATAGGATCGAACAGATCGACTACGAGATCATAAAACTTATTGAAGAGCGTATCGGTTGTGCGACTGATGTTCTTGATATAAAAAAGAAAGAGCATATGTCCATCAATGATGGTACGCAGAACCATGTGGTACTCGACAGAGCCACAAATGCAGCAACCGAAAGGAACCTTGATTCAGGCGCAGTGAAAGAGATCTTCGAGATCCTTATAAGAATGAGCATTGAGCACCAACATGAACTTAGTGGGGAAGGTAATCTTCCCTGAAGGAGGTAAAAATGGTAGATATTTCAATATTAATGGGGTCTGAATCAGATCACGCAATAGCAACCCGAGTCACGAGTGTCCTTGAAGGTACCGACTACTCCTTTGACGTAGAAGTTATCTCAGCACACCGTGACCCTGAAAAACTTGAAGAATACATTGCTAAGAGCGATGCCAACGTCTTCATTGCGATCGCAGGTCTTTCTGCAGCACTTCCTGGTGTCATTGCCTCTAAGACCATGAAACCTGTTATTGGTGTGCCTGTTAGTGCAAAACTTGGTGGACTTGATGCACTTCTATCCATAGTTCAGATGCCACCTGGAGTTCCTGTCGCAAGCGTAGGTATCGATAATGGTGCCAATGCTGCAAAACTTGCCATAAGAATACTTGATCTTCTTAAATGAAAAAGAACGTGGCGGAAGATGGAACTACCTTTTTCCATCCATTTCGACCTGACTTTTTTCTTTATGGGGGGTTGAGTTTTTCGAGACTCTCTCGCTATGGCCCTATTACTTTTTTCAAGAATTCAATCTGAGATATTTTGCTTAACAAAACATTGGACACATAAATATCGATGCCTATCTTTTAACGATACTGGCTAAAAATAATCACAACATACTGCTCTATTTCTATCTTCTTTTATCTATCCTCTATCAACAAATTTCCTATGCAATTCCAATATGTATTGTTTCATTAATATATATGTTTAAAATAATGAATAGCATGTATCGGGTAGCCAAAAAGAGTTAAATATATTTAGTTGAATGCCTCTACTATAGTATTAAATAAAATAGTCTAGTAGTATTCTCTAAAATATCACTCTCTATCATAATTCATGTAAAGACTTCATATCATACTGTTTAAATGTGAGTAAACCATGGAAGACGAAATGACTGCTACGGAAGAAACCGAACTTTTCGGTGATGATTTTAACACTACAAGTTCAATAGATGTACCTGAACTTATGATCGATCAGGTCATCGGGCAGGAGCATGCTGTCGAAGTTGTGAAAAAGGCAGCCAGCCAGAGACGTCATGTCATGATGATAGGTACTCCGGGTACCGGAAAATCAATGCTTGCAAAAGCAATGGCTGAACTTTTACCAAAGGAAGAGCTTGAAGATATAATGACATACCCCAACCTGGAGGATAACAACAACCCAAAGATAAGGGAAGTGCCTGCTGGAAAGGGAAGGGAGATCGTCCTGGCCCACAAGATGGAGGCTCGCAAAAAGGCTCAGTCACGTAACATGATGATGATGTTCCTTGTATTGGGTATTGTCATGTACTCTTTCTACGTAGGGCAGTTACTTTGGGGCATCATCGCTGCGATCATGATACTTATGCTGACGCGCCAGTTCATGCCAAAAGAAGAGCTCATGATACCAAAGCTCATTGTTTCCAATTATCAGAAAGAGCAGGCTCCATACATCGATGCGACCGGAACACACGCAGGTGCACTCCTCGGTGATGTAAGGCACGATCCATTCCAGTCAGGTGGTCTTGAAACACCTGCACACGACAGGGTCGAGAGCGGTGATATTCACAAATCGCATAAGGGAGTTCTCTTCATTGATGAGATCAATACCCTTAGACTTGAATCCCAGCAGAGCCTTCTAACAGCATTACAGGAGAATGAGTATGCTATCACCGGGCAGTCAGAACGCAGTTCAGGTGCTTTGGTAAAGACCGAACCTGTGCCATGTGATTTTATCATGGTGGCAGCAGGTAATCTTGATGCAGTGGAGAAAATGCATCCTGCACTTCGCTCACGTATAAAGGGATACGGATATGAGGTATTCATGCGTGATTCCATGGAAGATACACTTGAGAACCGTAAGTCACTCGTTCGTTTCGTGGCACAGGAGGTCGTACGTGATGGCCACATCCCGCCATTCGATAAGGGTGCAGTTAAAGAGGTTATCAGAGAATCGAGAAGAAGGGCAGGCAGGAAAGGTCATCTTACTCTGAAGTTCCGTGACCTTGGTGGTCTTGTAAGGGTCGCTGGAGACATTGCTCATTCCGAGAATGCAGAGATCACTACTGCAACACATGTTCTCGCAGCAAAGAAGATAGCACGTTCCATCGAACAGCAGCTTGCAGACAGTTATCTCGAAAGGCGTAAGGATTACCAGCTTTTTGACAAGCTGGGCGCTGCTGTTGGACGGGTCAATGGTCTTGCTGTCATGGGTGGTGATTCTGGTATCGTCCTTCCGATCATGGCTGAAGTGACGCCGACGCAATCTTCCGCCGGAGGTCATGTGATAGCAACAGGTATGTTGAAGGATATTGCAAAGGAAGCTGTCCAGAACGTTTCAGCTGTTATCAAGAAAGTGACCGGTGAGGATATTTCCAATCATGATATCCACATACAGTTCATAGGCACATATGAAGGTGTGGAGGGTGACAGTGCATCGATATCTATCGCAACCGCCGTTATATCTGCACTGGAGAATATTCCTATCGACCAGACCGTTGCTATGACAGGTTCACTATCTGTAAGAGGCGATGTACTCCCTATCGGTGGGGCTACCTACAAGATAGAGGCAGCAGCTCAAGCAGGTATCAAGAAAGTGATCATACCTAAGTCCAATGAAGCGGATGTCCTTATCGAGGATTACTATAAGGATAAGGTCGAGATAATCCCAGTTACAACAATAGCGGAAGTTATCGAACACAGTCTTGTGGGAGAGGATAAGGCCGGTATTGTTGAAAAGCTCAAGAACATGAGCGACAAAAAGATCGATCTTGCAGCAAGGAGCAAGAATATCGCAGGTAGTGACGATGTCTGAAGTTGGGTTTTACGATGTCAGAATGATCGATGCAACATCCACATCGATCGTCCTTGACAATGGCAATATCGAGGAAATATCGGTCAATTACAGCAAAGGTTGTGGTGCTCGTGCTTTATGTGGTGGGTCATGGGGCTTTACCACTGCAGAAGGTGAGTTCGACCTTAAAGCGGCAATCGATTCCGCTTCAGAGCTTGCAGCACAAATGAATAGTATCTCTCCAAAGGATGAAGTAAAGCTTAAGCCCGTGGAAAAGCCTGTTATAAAGAACATCCCTACTGCAAAGATCGATCCTGCAGATGTTCCTATTGAGGAAAAGGTACAGTTATTGAAGGATATTGAAGACCATGCAAAGATGGATGGTGTCAGCAGTACTTCAGCAGTTTATTCCGAAGCTTCCGTAAAAGTTCATTATATCAGTTCCGAAGGGATCGATTGCGAATACAGTCTTATCAGAACCGGTTTTGCAATAAGCGCTGTTGCTACTGAGAATGGTTCATATCAGGTTGGAAGGGAAAGCCGCTTTGGAGTATGTGGTTTTGAACTTTTTGAAAAGAACGATGCTCTTGCACTTGCAAGATCTGCCGGTGAGACCGCAGTTGAGCTACTTGGAGCAGAACAGGCAAAGGGAGGCACATTACCGGTCATACTTGACCCCGAACTTGCAGGCGTATTTGCACATGAGGCAGTAGGCCATGCATCAGAGGCAGACCTCGTGCTTGAAGGAAGTTCCATTCTCGCAGACCGTTTGGGAGAACAGATAGCATCTCCTTTGGTCAATATCATTGATGATCCTACATTACATGAATATGGATACTATCCCTTTGATTCCGAAGGTGTCATGTCTTCAAAGACCACGATAATAAAGGATGGAGTACTCAATTCATATTTGCATTCAAGGGAGACCGCACAGGTCCTTGGTGGAACTCCGGGAAACAGTAGAGCACAGGGTTATTCTGAACCGGTTGTTAGAATGAGCAATACTTATATTGATAATGGCGATTCGAATTTTGATGAAATGCTTGAAGAGATTGGAAATGGAATGTACCTGACAGGCTCTAGAGGCGGTCAGGTGAATACTGGGGAGGGTATCTTCCAGTTCAACGCTGAGAAAGGCTATCTTATTGAGAATGGGGAAGTTACAAGATTGCTCCGTGATGTCTCTCTTTCAGGCAAGACACTTGAGATATTGAACAATGTTACATTAGTAGGTAATGATCTCAAGATGCACTCTGGAAGGTGTGGGAAAAGCGGTCAGCTTGCGCCGGTATCGGATGGTTCGCCTCATATATCTATCTCAAAGGCATTGGTAGGGGGAGTCTGATATGTTCGAACATGCACAGAAAGCTATTGAGCTTGCTGAAAAACTGGGTGCTGATGAAGCAGAAGTATATATTTCCTATAATCACTCTATTTCTGCAGATATAAGGAAGACCATTATTGAATCGGCAAAAGAGAATGTCAGCCAGGGTATTGGTATACGTTCGATAATCAACGGTGCGGTTGGTTTTGCAAGTACGAACAACGTAAGCCGTATCGAGGATATAGTAAATATCTCCGTTTCTTCTGCAAAAGTGAGGGACAGTGATCCTGAATGGACATCACTCCCATCAAACGCGAAATATCCTGAGGTATCAGGTACATACGATAAAAGAATAAGTGAGATCGGACTGGATGATTGTATAGGCCTTACAGGAAAGATGATCGAAGGTGCACTATCAGTACCTGATGTTAATACTACCTCTGGAAGCTTTTCAACATCGTGCAACAAGCACCTCATTATGAATACAAATGGTGTGGAGATCGTTGATGAAGGTACGGGCGTTTCTGGTTTTGTGGATGTCATCACTACTAAAGGAGATATCTCAACAGCTTATGATTTTGAAGTTTCGAGATCACTTGATATCGATGTTTTTGGCATAGGCGCAAGTGCTTCAAGTCTTGCCATCAGGTCACAGAACGGTATTTCCATAGAGCCGAAGAAGACGAATGTCATTCTGCATCCGTTTGCGTTCTCCGATATTTTCGAGAACACATTCGAACCATCCATAGATGCGGATAATATGCAAAAAGAACGCTCTTCACTAATAGGCAAGAAAGGAGAGACCATTGCTACACCGGATCTGAACATTATTGATGATGGATTGCTTGAGGGTGGAATTGATACCTCCATATCCGATGAAGAAGGAACACCATCTCAGAGGACCCCGATAATTGAAAATGGTATTTTTAAGTCGTTCCTCTATGATAATTATACAGCAGGAAAAGATAATACCTCCAGCACAGGGAACGGGATGAGGCATTCTTATGTATCGACTCCTTCAGTGGGTCCCAGAAACCTTCTCGTGGAATATCCTTCCAGTGATGTGATCGCAGATACAGATGAAGGTGTATTCATCAATACGGTCATCGGAGCACATACGGCAAATGCGATCTCGGGAGATTTCTCGGTCGAGGCCCGAAATGCATTTACGATCAAGGATGGGCAGCTTGATAAGCCTATAAAGTCCCTGATGTTATCAGGCAATATATTCGAGATGCTGAACAAGATCACAGGTGCAGGAAGTGATGTCCGTAAAGTGGGAGGTACTGTGGTACCGTCTTTGAGAATCGCGGAAATGAGCATTGTAGGTTGAAATATATGTTGATCACAGAAGTGTGCTTAAATACTATAGTAATCATTATATATTCATCATTACAATAATGAAATGATAACTTAAATTTTAGTTACCCGGTAATCGATATAGTTTGGTAGGGATGATATGACCAATATTGAAGATAACGAGCAAATGTTCTGCTCCTAAGGTGGTAATATGGCTGAGAATGACAGAATAAGAATACTCGTAGTCGACGATGAACCTGATAATGTCGAATTGCTTACTGCATATCTATCGTATGACTACGATATAGTTCCATCATACAGTGGGAACGAAGCTCTTCAAATACTGGAAAATTCCGATCAAGTCTATCCTGACCTTGTTTTGATGGATATCATGCTAAAAGATGGTATGGATGGAGTGGAAGCTGCTAACCAGATTCATCTCAAATATGACCTCCCTGTAGTCTATATCACGGCTTATGCCGATGATAATATTATGCAAAGGGCAAAGTTAACAGAGCCTTTTGGATATATACTCAAACCATTCGAGGAAAGCGAACTCCGCACGAACATAGAAATTGCACTTTATAAGCATAAGATGGAAAGTAAGCTTAAGGAAAGCCAGAAATGGCTCACTGCAATTTTGAACAATACTGGCGATGCTATGATCGCAACTGACAAAGATGGTTTGATAAAATTCATCAATCCCTTTGCAGAAGCACTTCTCGGTAGGAAACAGATCGATGCCCTTGGTATGCCGCTGAATAATGTTTTTTGTGTCGAAAGTGAGGAAACCGGAGTTATTGTAGCTGATCCTGTGGAGAAAGTGATCCGCGAAGGTATGTTCTATGGACTTGCAAACGATACGCTTCTCGTTACAAAAGATAATACCAGAGTTCCTGTTGATATCATTGGTTCTCCGATAAAAGGCGAGAATGAAAATGTTATGGGAATACTGATAACTTTCTGTGATATCTCTGATCGAAAACGCATTGAGAATCTTATTTATTCAAAAGCATCAGAGTCTGGTTTTTAATTTTAGTTATAAGATATGCCAAAAGGGATCCATATCCCTTTTTATTTTTCGGCAATTTTATTACTTTCTATCTTTTTTATCCACATTTGAGAGAATGCCGGATTCTTCCAATTTCTTTATTTTTGCAGACACATCTGACCTTGTAATCTCTACTTTTGGAATAAGTGTTTCAGTTGCTGAGCGATTTGCAATTGGTGATCTCCCTCTGCCATTTCCTACATCATTGATGTTTTCAGCTTTCATTTCTTCGATTAAGGCTGATACCTTTGCTCTTGTTTCGATGTGATAGCCTCTTTTTATTGCAACATAGGAAAGCGAGATCAGAATGAGGAGTGGTATTGCAAATAAGAGGAATCTAACAGAGGATCCTGACAAAGTACCTTCTATGTCATCTGAAACTTCAAGGGATGGGGAGGCTTTGCTTGCATCGGATGCAACATTTCCTTCAGTTAAAGAAGAAGCTTGAGTATCTGTAATGTCTGTTCCTTTTTGAACAGGTTCGATTATTGCAAATGGAGAAAATATTTCTCCAGAAGGTGTAGCTTCGTAATAGACATATGTTTCATCTTCACCTCTTTTTTCGGTAGGCAAAATATCCCATTTCTTATTTTTAAATACGCTCATCTTTACTGAAAATTCAGGTACACTGTTCTCTTTAAGCCAAGTTTTCTCTACTCTGAAACCAATGGATGAATCAGTAACCCTTTTTTCAAATCCGAAATCTCCTAACCAGATATTGGTATTTTTATATACCCTTCCTTCTGGTGGTTTGGAAACAAGACTTGAGGTTGTATTAAGTGATTCGACTATTGCCTTAACATTACCAACGTTCAGATCAGCTGTTACATTGATGTAAGTAATATCTATCATTTCATTGGTAAATGTGAAGCTTTTTTCTATATCTTTAATGATATGCATGCTTGTAACAGCTTTTTCTATGATATTCTCATAACTCTCACTGGTGACACTGCTTCCACCTCCACCTCCGCCTGAGCTGCTCGAACTGGTTGTATCAGTAGTAGGTGTTGATACTGTGATGAAGTTTGAAATAGAGGTAAAGTTGTCATATTTAGCATTGCTAACATTCAGAGATACGCTATAAGTTCCTGCAGCTAGATATGTATGGGATGGATGGCGGTCTGCTGAAGTATTACCATCACCAAAGTTCCAGAACCATTTGGTAGCGTTTATGGATCTATCCGTGAAGGATACTGGTAGTGGGTAGCTTCCGGTCATTGGAGTCGCTACAAAACTGGCTATTGGCTTTGAAAGAGCAATGACTGTTATGTAATTTTCTATGAGAATGTAGTCTGTGCCATCATCATTGGACACGTTCAATGAAACGTTGTAAGTACCTGGAATTGTATATGTATGAACTGGACCAATTTCGATTGAAGTGTTACCATCTCCAAAGTCCCATTCTATATCTTTTGCATTTGAAGAGTTATCTTCAAATTTAACCGAAAGTGGTTCTGTACCACTAGTTACGTTGGATGTAAAATCTGCAACTGGGGGTATGGGTGCTATCACATTAATGAAATTAGTCTTGATGGCAATATCGCTATATCCATCGTTGGACACTGCCAAGCTAACCTCATATCTACCTGAGATTGAATAAGTGTGTATAGGATTTTTTACAAAGGACCAATTACCATCTCCAAAATTCCACGCCCATGTTTCAGCCACTGTAGATGTATCAGTGAATTGTACAACCAATGGCATTTTGCCTTCTCTTTTATCAGCCGTGAAATTTGCATTTGGAGGATTTTTAGTAGTTGCTGTATCTTTTGTCCACGATGAATTTATATTGCCTACAATGTCCACTGTTTTAGTACTGAACTCATAGATTGTGTTGGTAGTTAGTCCGGTAACATTATAGAATGTTGTATCCTTTGACACATTAGCTATGAATCCATTGTTAACATAAATTGTCGTATGATTAAAATCGTCATCTAATGGATTGGTCCATGTCCAGGCGATCCATGTGGGTCCTCTGGCAAATTCTGATAGGTTGGTTACACTGGCTGGAGGGAGGGTGTTCATTGTGCTGGCACTATCATTTATCCAGGTCAAATTTATATTTCCGACATTGTCCACAGTATGTGTACTGATAATATGGCCTGTATTGTCGATAAATCCTGTAGCATTGTACGCTGTGCCGGTCACATTTGCTTTAAACACTCCATCCATATAGATCATTGTGTGGCTGAAGTCACTATCAAGTGGGTTAGTCCACGTCCAGTTGATCCATGTAGGTCCGGTGGTATATTCTGATAGGCTGGATATGCTGAAGGGTGCAATTTCATCAGGGGCAACAATTGTATTTGCTGTATCATTTGTCCACGATAAATTGATATTGCCAGTCAGGTCAACTGTTTTAGTACTGAACCCATATGTTGTGTTGGCAGTAAGTCCTGTTACATTATAGAAATTGGTCGTGTTAGATACGTTTGTCTTGAACATATTGTCAAGGTAGAGCATCGTATGATTGAAATCAGGGTCAATTGGATTGCTCCATGTCCAGTTTATCCATGTTGTTCCCCTGTCTGATGTAGCAAGATCAGTTACACTGAGTGGTGCGATCTCATCATTACTAAAAGGGCCGGATAAAACAATCGCAAATGGTTGTGATCCATTAGGTACATTTGTACCATTTACTGTTACTGTGTACCATCCAGTTGAAGGGGATGAAAGTTCTACTTGTTCAACGTTGTTTGTATCATCTCCACCATTCCCTAAATAAGTGCCATCAGGACCGGTGACCACCATATCAAGATCGTTGACAAGATTCTTACCAACAAACGTTGCAGATGGTTTATCAGTCCATACTAAAGTGACCTTCAAAGGATGTGAGCTGTTATTAAGATGATAGCTTACATTCCACGAATCAGCCACATTCAGACTGATGTTATCATGGAATTGTACCTTTTGAGGCGATGTTGGGAAGAGTGATTTTTCCACATCCATCCGCCCCCATCCCTGTGAATTGGTCGACTGAGTTGTATTAGCTGCACCATTAATTAATGTTGCTTTCAGTAAGGCTGCAGTTGGGTAGATCGACTCATTATCAACATAATATTGCCTTACAAGAGCTGCGGTTCCGGCCGTTAAAGGAGTTGCCATACTTGTGCCACTGTTATTTGCATAATAAGCATTTACAACACCCAATGAGTAGCTGGCACTGGGCATGCTCGATCTTGTAGAAATGATATATGTACCAGGTGCAACAATATCCGGCTTTATCCTTCCGTCATCAGTAGGTCCTTTACTGCTGAAGGATGCAATGTCATTGATGTTATCAGCTATTGGTCCCAGAGCAGGACGATAGTTTTCGGAAGCACCCACTGTGAGTGCATTTTTTGCAGTTCCAGGTGGAGTGCATGTTCCGGAAGATCCTCCTTCATTTCCTGCAGCAAATAATATCAGAAAATCAGGATTTTTCCACATAAAGTCATCAACATATTGAGATTGTGAAGTATAATTACCATAATCTGCTGAACTGTCACTACCCCAGCTATCGCTGTGAATCCGTGCACCATCATCATATGCTTGCTGGAAGACCAATGTCAGATTTACAGGGAAATAAAGCCCTCCATTCGTAAAAGGACCGGGGCCATCATATTGCATTGATTGAAATACAAGCTGTGCTTTTGGTGCCATTCCTGCATACAGACCACTTGAGAGGGAGCCATTCCCCAGAACCGAACCTGCAACATGAGTTCCATGACCATGGTTATCTTCTCCCCCACTGTCATTGTAGCTATCCCACCATGAATGAATGGAAACAATGCGTCCTTCAAAGTCGTCATGCATAGAGGCATTATTAAATCCGGAATCCAAGCCAGAATCTGCAACTGCCACGATTTGTCCGCTTCCCGTTAACCCATGTGTATTGCGTACATAGGAAACATTAGTAACATTGGCAGCAATATCGTTTAATAGAACAGGCTGAGAGTATTGTTCAATCCAGCTTACACCATTCAAAGATGCAATAGCAGAAACTTTCGTATTCGCGATAATAATTCTAATATGATCACCGGAATCGTCAACAATTTCACCACCAAGATTGCTGATTTCATTTAATATTCGATCACTTTCATTTTCATCAAAGAGTATCACAACCACGTCTACCTGGCTGGATTTTTCAGAAATTAAAGAGAGACCTGGGTTAATTCGGTAAGATGTATCGTAATATCCAATCCATTGAACGGAATCTATAGTTTCAACTTCTGCTTTTACTGAAGTGTTCATTCGTATGATAAAAGCATTGTTCGGAACATAACTGAAAAGAGTAGCTCCTGTCCTGCTCACATCTCTTTTCCACTCTTCAAGGATAGATCCTTTGAACTGAACAATATAGTAGTCTTCTGTTTCATTGGATGGCGATTCAATTGAACTGATGCTTGAAGGCGAATGTGAAGACGAAGGTAGTGTATCTGTACTGAATTGTGCATTCTTAAGTAAGATATGATCTCCACTGGAATGTTCTTGCAAAGATACATCTAATGCCAATGCCGAAACTGAAAGCATTGCTGTAATTAACGTAACGATTATAATTTTTATGATCATGCCAGACAAATTAACACCACTTTTTCAGCCTTCAAACCTTTTCACACATATAATTTGAAGTTTTTTCTATATTATCAAAAATCAGTCTTCTTAGCTAATTACTTATATAGTCAATAGCTTATATATAACTTACTATAAAAATATATACAGATGATTATACTCATGATGATGTAGTATGCATTAATTTATATACTTCTTCACAAATTTATACAATTTGTCTTAAGTAATCAAAAATTCTCATCTTTATTTGTGTTCATTGAGCTTTTAAAACAAAACCAAAAAGAATATTACATGACAGATACACATGAATAGTTATGAGTGGGGAAGTGAAATGGCAGCATGTACCTGTGGATGAGGTTCTTGCATTACTTGAGACCGATAGAGAGGGACTTACTGCCGAAGAGGCACAACTTCGTCTTTCAAAATATGGTTTTAATGAGGTCGAACTAAAGAAAAAGGAAAGTTCTATCCATCGTTTTGCAAGGCAGTTCGCAAGCCCTCTTATCTATGTTCTGCTTCTGGCAGCACTTGTCACTTTTTTGCTCCGGGAGTATGCTGATACGAGTGTAATACTCGGAGTGGTTCTCGCAAATGGTGTCATCGGATTTATTCAGGAAAGAAAAGCAGAAAATGCCCTTGAATCCCTTGCAAAGATGCTGGTCCCTGAGACAAGTATACTAAGGGAAGGGCAAAGACTGATAGTGCCCAGCAGGGAACTCGTAGTGGGTGATGTCGTTCTAATGGACACAGGAGACCGAATTCCTGCTGACCTTCGACTTATACATAAAAAAAATCTTCACATCGATGAATCAATGCTTACCGGAGAATCCACAGCTGTTGAGAAATATACAGATGCTATTGAAACTAAGAACCTACCACTTGCCGAACGAAAAAATATCGCTTTTGCAGGCACACTTGTAACTCAGGGAAACGGCATAGGTGTTGTAATAGCAACTGCTTCTGACAGTGAGATCGGAAAGATCTCGGAGCTGATAAAAAAGACAAAAAAGCTCTCCACGCCTCTTGTAAGAACGATAGACAATATGGGCAAAAACCTTGCTTTCGTAATTATTTTGGTTGCGATACTGACATTTGTAATTGGTAAGCTTCAGGGACTTGATAATCTTGATCTCTTTTTTGCTTCTGTGAGCCTGGCAGTAGCAGCAATTCCAGAGGGATTGCCCGCACTCATCACGATCACACTCGCTATTGGAATAAAAAAGATGGCAGACCGAAATGCCATTATTCGTGCAATGCCAGCTGTCGAAAGTCTTGGATCAGCAACGGTGATCTGTTCGGATAAGACAGGTACACTCACAAAGAACGAGATGACCGTCCGGAAGATATACACGGATGAAGGTATGTTCAGTGTTACTGGTCTCGGATATGAGCCAGAGGGTGATATCGAACTTAATGGGAAGAAAATAGATCCCTTTGATCATCGGGCATTGCTTGGAACATTAAAAGCAGGTGCACTTTGTAATGATGCTTATCTGCGTGAAGAGGGAGGTATTGACGGCGATCCTACTGAAGGAGCACTTCTGGTTTCAGCATCCAAGGCTGATAAGTTCTATATTCCCAGGATCGATGAGATCCCTTTTGAATCCGAAAAAAGGTTCATGGCAACACTTCATCAGGATGATGCTGGAAACTCGTGGGTATATGTAAAAGGTTCTCCTGAGATCATCACCAAACTTTCCAGTATGCAATTCAATGGAAAGGACTTCTCAAGGATGGATTCTGAAAAGATACTTCTTGTTGCCGAAGACATGGCATCTGAAGGTCTTAGGGTCATTGCAACTTCATATCGGAAGCTTGAAAGAGGGAAGACCGAACTTGAAGATGCTGATATTGATAAACTCATCTTCCTCGGATTGCAGGGTATGATCGATCCGCCAAGGGAAGAAGTAAAGCAGTCGATCTTCAAGTGTAATAATGCTGGTATCAGAGTTATAATGATCACGGGAGATCATATCAAAACTGCTCACACCATTGCAAGACAGCTTGGAATACGTACAGAAGGAGCATTGTCGGGCAGTGATATTGAAATAATGACCGATGAAGAGCTTATAAGAGTATTAAGGTCAGTCTCTGTTTTTGCAAGAACCTCTCCTGAAGATAAATCTCGGATAGTCGGGTTATTAAAGCAGGAAGGCGAAGTTGTCGCAGTTACAGGGGACGGTATCAATGATGCGCCTGCACTTGGAAATGCTGACATCGGGGTTGCAATGGGACGTTCTGGGACCGAAGTTGCAAAAGAAGCAGCTGACATGGTCCTTGCGGATGATAATTTTTCATCCATTGTGAATGCGGTAGAAGAAGGCAGGAATGTCTATAACAAGATACAAAAGGTGATCCTCTGGACATTACCCACGAACGCTGCAGAAGGATTGGTGATCTTAGCTGCGGTTCTACTAGGTTTTGCAGCTCCACCACTATTGCCATTACACATCCTGTGGATAAATACCGTAACGGCGTTGGGGCTTGGAGTTCCTATGACGGTCGAACCTATGGAGAAGGGACTCCTCAATAGACCACCAAGGCCACAAAAAGAGCCACTGCTTCTTCCAATTATCAAAAGAAGGATAATCACTGTTGCATTACTAGTGGTCACTGCTACTTTCCTGCTATACATCTTCAATATCAATAATGGTATGGATATCAATACTTCACAGACAATAGCGTTGAATACTATCGTATTTTTCGAGATATTCTACCTTTTTAATTGCAAATCCATTTATGAGAATGTCTTTGGCCAGATGTTCTCAAATAGATATATGCTTCTTGGGATCTCTATCGTGATCGGTTTACAGATGTTCATCACTTACAACCCTACGATGAACATTATCATGAGAACAAGTCCTATCAGGCTTATTGATTGGGTTGTGATAATAATAATTGCAAGTTCCATCTTCTTTTTGATAGAACTGGAAAAATTCATACAGAAAAATAGGGATAAGAAACAAATCAAGAAATAATGAAATGAGAGGGTTGTCTGACCCTCAATCCTCATCACCACAGCAGCTACAGGAAATATTTCCTTTCATGATCCTTTCCAGTCTCCCAGGACATCATGTGTCCAACAATCATCCGCCCCTGCTGCCTCCCTCATAACAAGAGCGAAAATGTAGAATAATTCTTTAGCTGTAGCTCCCGCTTCCAGAGCATCTTTAAAGTGCTTTAGGACACATGGTTTTTACCTTGCTTTGTTGGAAAGGGCAAAACAGATGAACTGGTATGTTTTCTCATCTATCGTTCGATTTTCAGCATACAAATTATCGATCTCATCCAGCTTTTCCGTAAATTCCGGGAAAAATTCTTCTAACATTCTCATTTCGATCCACATCCATACATTTTTGCATTAATGTTCTGATATTACCAGAACATCGGATGAAAATGAAACTTAAGGGCACTTAAAAGAAAAAATGATCAAATCGTGCTGAATAAAATAAAAAGACTTAAAGTAAAACAATAAGATATTGTCTAAAATAGAGATGAATATCAGAAAAAGAGGATGGCAGTAAGATAAATCTAATATGCCATCTACTCAATAATTCTGAAAAAAAGAGAATTACTTCTTCTTTAGTTTTGCAAGTTTCTTCTTTGCAGCAGCATCGCCTGAGGATGCCTTTGCTTCAAGTCCTTCTATTTTCTCTTTTTTCTTGCCACTTTTCCTTGCTATATCCTTTTTAGACATTGCCATAGAAGCTCTTTTTTGCAGCCTATACTATATAAAATGATGCCAGTAGAGAATTAATAAGGATGTAACGTTCAGAAGCCTTATAATTCAAAAACTGGCAATATATAATGTGAATAAATATGAGATCACTACACTTGGTAGAAAACTGGACCTGGAATATCCAAATAATCGCCTGATAATCCAGTTAGCAACTCTTGTAACAATTTCAGCTCTTGTATTCTACCTCATCATAACCAGAGAAATTTCTATCTCATTTGTCTATGGCATAAAAGCAGGGATAACAACATTCCTGCTCTGGGCGATCTCAAGGGAAATTGATCCTGACCATGAGTCGGCAGCTTTCATTCCGGTTATATTTACCCTGCTGCATGTGATCATTTACGGGCTACACCCAATCTTTCCTTTAACTTGGTTCTTATTGTTACTAAGACTGGTAAACAGATCTACAGGTGCAAAGGCTGGTATTATAGACTCTTTAGCCATTCTTTCCATTGGAGCTTTTCTTACATATCAGTTAAGCTGGGTATTTGGGACGATCTCAGCACTCGGTTTTTTTCTTGACGGAAAGCTATCCCCGCCATACAGAAGTCACCTCATACCTGCAGTACTATTGCTCCTCTGTTCTGGTCTTGCCCTGATGCACGAAAGTACTGATGTGGTCATGGACATATCCCTGTTGAAAATAGTTACCTTCACTGTTATGATCCTACTTGCTCTACCGCTGGTCACTAACAAAGCTCCTATCATTAGTATCGGTGACAGGACAGGAGAAAGACTGGATGGACAGAGGATAAAAGCAACGCAACTGCTGGCTTTATTCAGCGTAGCTGCATTTATGCTATTCTCAACTGCCAGTGATGGGCTTTGGCCGCTCGTATGGACCATACCAGTAAGTGCTGGTCTGTACAAGGTATTACTGGAGAAAAAGCAGATGCGAACATAAAGCATTATAATATGATGACAACAGCTTAATATGGCATGCATTATACATAGTGCATATATTATATTTATCGTCATATTATATAATTTATTTTATTTAGGGTGATGTTATGATAGAACTTCTCAAAGCTCTGGCACTGGGATTTACGATAGGGATCTCAGCTGCACTAATTCCTGGTCCAATGATGTTCGCCACTGTTGGCATATCACTCGAAAAAGGATGGCGTGCAGGTCCATTTGTATTTCTTGGGCATTCAATGGTAGAACTGGCAGTTATCCTATTGGTCATTGCAGGAGCTTCTTCTTTCATAAGTGACTCTACAATTGGCTACATATCAATATTGGGTGGTATTGTAATGATCATTTTTGGGCTTGTCATTCTAAAAAGTGCCAAAAGCGTTTCAAATATCAATATCGCTGAATCTGCCAAAAAATTCAAATCAGTAGGTCCGGTGTCTGCGGGCATCCTTACCACAGCACTAAATCCTGCATTTATTTTATGGTGGCTCACTGCCGGAAGTGCTATTATATTGCAAGAATATCTCTTTGGTATACTGGCCATAGTTGCGTTCATGATCGGTCACTGGCTTGCAGACTTCAGTTTCCTTCTAACTGTTGCATCATCGACATCTAAAGGAAAATACCTCTTCTCAGAAAGGACACACAGAAGGATACTATATTTTTGCAGTGTTTTCCTCATGATATTCGGGGTCTGGTTCATATCGAACTACAACAACCTATCTTCATTTGTGTGAACTACTCCACGCTTACGCATGGAACTTCCTGTTTCATAGCTCGTTCCATCGAACGCAACTTCACAGGCTCTTCCCCTCGTTCCGAAGGTGCTTCAAATTCCAATTAAGTTCTGTTTATTAAGTGCAAATTTCTTAATGTTGATAGCGGCGTTAATATCTCTATCATGAATCGAATTGCATTCGGGACATTCCCATTCTCTAACCGCAAGTGTCATGTCATTTTTGTAGTGACCGCACACGTTACAGATTTTAGTTGATGGTTCGAATTGTCCGATGCGGAGAACGGTCTTTCCACACCATTCTGCCTTTATTCGAGCATGGATACAAAGGAACTCCACGAAGCATCTGCAATATGTTGAGCAAGGTTGTGATTTTTCATCATCCCTTCAACATTCAATGTTTCCAACGCTATAGCTTGGTTCTCGCTTAATAGTTTAGAAGAGAGTTTGTGTTGGAAATCATTTATCTGGTTGCTGACTTTCTCATGGAGTTTTGATAATGCAAGTTTAGCTTTTGTCCTATTTTTTGAACCTTTTTGTTTCTTGCTCATCCTTCGATGTAGCACATTCAGGCGTTGCATAGAGTTTTTAAGATACTTAGGATTCTCGACTTTTTCACCATTGGAGATAACAGCGAAATCCTTAATCCCCACATCAACGCCAACTGTTGTACTTTCATCGAAAGAGGATTTAACAGGCACTTCTTTACCATCGTCAACAAGAATGCTGATAAAGTATTTTCCAGTAGATGTTCTGGAAACCGTAGCAGTCTTTTCGTTACCTGTAAAATTACGATGTAAAATAGTCTTGACAAACCCTATCTTTGGAAGATAGACTTTATTATCATCAAAGTCCACTTTATAATGTTGTGGTACAGAAAACGATTGCATAGGGTTCTTCTTCGATTTAAACTTAGGAAATCCAGTCTTTTCCCTGAAAAACTTTGTATAAGCATTTTCAAGATTAAGGGTAGCACCTTGTAGCGATTGAGAATTTACATCTTTCAACCATTCATGTTCTACCTTTAACTCGGTCAACATTTTGTTCAACGTGAACCTTGATGTTGACTTGCCTTCCGTTTGATAAGATTTAATCTTGTTATCCAAAGCCCAATTATAGATGAACCTGCATGAACCGAAATGTTGAAAAAACATCTCTTCCTGCTTTTTTGTAGGATACATTCTATACTTGAAAGCTTTTAACATACTTGTCCCTATACGACTTAACCGTACTTATGCTTTGAGTTAAATAACAGTTATCATCATGTCAGTACGCATTCATCCCCTAGCTTACGCAAGGGGTGTTCTGCTTATTATGATAAATCCGGATATCTCAAAAAAATAAAAAAGTCAGATGAAACTATCCAGTAGCTCATCGACTTTTTCAGGATCGGCCTTGTTCTTTACAAGAGGTCCTGAAGCAAGAATCTCCAGATGGTCCTCGAAAGTTGGCTTCTCATTTACATAAAATACACCTAGGGGTATCCTTTCATCCCATTCAAGGGACCTTTCAAACGCTTTAACACGATCTTTGGGTGAATGGTCCTCTTCTTCCATTCTATAGACCCTTTCTGAATACCATTTGAAAGTGTTCAGTTTATTAAAGGAAACACATGGCTGTAGAACATCCACTAAGGAGAACCCTTTGTGCTGTATCGCTTTTTTGATAAGCTCCGTAAGATGGTCCACATCTCCTGCAAATCCCCTGCTCACGAAAGAGCAATCAAGGGAGATTGCGAGGGATAGGGGGTTTAAAGGTGTATTGAAGACCCCATGGTTCTGGATATTTGTCTTCATGCCTAACTCACTGGTGGGAGATGCTTGACCCTTGGTCAGACCATATATCTGATTATCATGTACAATGAGGGTAATATTCGGATTTCTTCGTATGTTGTGAACGAAGTGGTTCCCCCCTTCTCCATAACAATCCCCGTCACCGGTCACAGCAAGAACTGTCAATTCATGGTTCGCTACCTTCGCTCCAATGGCAGGAGGTAGTGAACGTCCATGAAGTCCATTGAAAACGTTGCATTTGAGATAATGCGGGAGTTTGCTCGATTGCCCTATACCCGATGTCAGCAAAACCTCGTGCGGTTCTTTCCCAAGCTCTGCAAGAGCACGCTTGATCGCTTTTAATATCATAAAATTACCGCAACCGGGACACCATTCGGTCTCGTACTCACCAAAATCTTCCACGCTTACCATCTCAGATCACCTTCTTCTGTTCAAGAGCTCTTATTATGTGTTCGGGAGTGTAGGGTTTCCCATCAGACCTCAATATATTCTCATCAACTCGCAATCCGGTCTCACACTCGAAGAGCTTCGCGAATTGTCCGGTCGCATTGTTCTCCACACAAACTATCTTTCCAGCATCAGCCATCATATTTTTTATTGCATCTACTGGTAACGGATATACATTGGTGAAATGCAAGTGATCGACCGAATGCCCCTCGCTTGTGAGTATATCCACAACTTCCAGAAGAGGGCCGTATGTAGAACCCCAACCGATCAAAGTGATATCGGCTTTCTTATTACCGTAAAGCTGTGGAGCTTCCATTTCCTGTTCCAGAAGCTTTAGTTTCTTCATTCTCTTATCGTTCATCAGGATACGGTTGTCGATCGTCTGGTCAAGATGACCAGTCTCATTATGTTCATCACTGTCAACAACAACAGTAAATCCTGCCTGACCTGGAATAGCCCTTGGAGATATGCCGGTGGGTGTTAGTTCATATCTGTTGTACTCATTCTTGCCTTTAAGTTCATCATCAGAAAGCAGATGCCTGTCTATCTCTATCTTTGAAGTGTCGAACTTCTTACAGGTGAAAAGAGAGTCTGCAAGGTACTGGTCACTCATTACAAAAACCGGGATCTGGAACTTCTCAGCGATATTGAACGCTTTTGCCGTCAGATAAAAACAATCATCAGGTGTTCCCGGGGCAAGTATGCATCTTGGAAACTCGCCTTGAGCAGCTGTCAGAACGAACTGGAGATCACCCTGTTCGGTCATTGTAGGCAGACCTGTGGCAGGTCCCGGCCTCTGTGAAAGGAAGATCACAGCAGGTGTTTCGGTTATCCCTGCAAGGCCCAGTGCTTCGGCCATGAGGCAGAAACCTCCACCTGATGTGGTGGTCATGGCTCTAACGCCTGCATAGGATGCACCAAGTACCATATTCAAAGCCGCTATCTCATCTTCTGCCTGTTCTACGACGACATTGAACTCATCGGCCTTTGCAGCTATATAGGTCATAACACCCGTTGAAGGTGTCATGGGATAGGCTGCCAGGAATTGAACGCCTGCTGCAAGAGCGCCAAGGGCAACGGCATCATTTCCTGCAATTAGCATCCTCCCATCCTCTATCAGAGGTTCTTTTACGGCAAACTTACATGCTGAAGGGAAGTTCTTTTTGGCGTGATCATAACCTGCACGTGCTGCTTTTATGTTATTCTCAATTATTTCATCGCCTTTTTTCTGGAAGGTCGCAGTCAATACACGTTCGAGATACTCAAAATTGAAGCACATAAGGCCTAGCGCAGCACCGATTGCGACAGTGTTGGAATATATCTTATTCCCGCAAACATCCTTTGCGATCTTCAGCATTGGAACATGAAAAATAGATTCATTCATCTGTTCTATCTTGATGACATCAGTGTCAACTAGTACAACACCATCAGATATCTCGTTCAGGTGCTCGTTGATAGATGCCTCATCAAGAGCTATCAGGATGTCGACCTTCTCGGTCATTGCCCTTATCGGTTCATTGCATATACGTACCTGGTAAGTATTGTGTCCACCCCTTACCCTTGAAAGATAGAACTGAGTAGTAAAAACGTTGAAACCACTTTTCTTGAAGGTCTTTGCAAGTACCACACCTATGGTGTGTAAACCCTGGCCTGCGGCTCCGCCTACTTTTATCACAAGATCTGTGTTCATATTTTGTCCCCTTTGATAATAAGATAGTTTTGATCAGAAACTTCTCTTATGCTGCGTTCTCATTAACTTCCCACAATCCGAAGGTGTTCTCTTCGGTATCCATACAAAATGCAAGATAACCCCAACCTGGAACAGGCATCTTTGGCTGTAATACTGTCCCTCCGAGCTTTTCAACACGAGTGCAATAGTCTTCAACCGATGCAACTTCGATGAAATTGGTTATTCTCTGTTCAGGGCTCCCACGAAGTCCCATGCCACCACCGACCCCTTTCTCACCATCGAGGGATTCTGTTTCTATGAAATAGTAGTCCATAGGTCCCGACACCTTTTCAAATTTCCAATCGAATAACTCGGTGTAGAACTCTTTTGCCCTGTCAATATCGTCTACGGGCAAGTCAAAATGTGCAATAGCTGGCATAAATACATCACTCCCAAATTTAATATGACAGTTAATCGATTTAAGGTTTGGGTAGATAAGAATATATAATTAAAAAGCAAAAAAAGAACCGAAAATATCAATCCAGTAAGGATGGGCCTGGGTATTATCAGAGTTACATTTATTGAATATCGCAAAAGAGAAACCTGAAATTCAGTATTCCCCTTTTTTAGAATTTATCAGTAATTCAGATATCATAAAGAATATCGCTGTTTATATCTTCAAGAGTATTGCAGGAGGTCATTATCATTGCTTTTTCAATATCTGATCTCATATAATCTATCAAACTCCTGACACCTTCCGCACCATGGGGTACAGCCTCACGTACTATTGGACGACCTGTCAATACATGATCTGCTCCCAGAGCAAGCATCTTCACAACATCAAACCCGGTTCTTACACCACCATCGGCAGTTATCACTACCTTTTTGCCTTTTTTAGTGTTCCTGATAGCTTTCACTATATTAGGAAGAACATCAGCAACTCCGGGAGTAGAATCAAGAACACGTCCGCCATGGTTTGAGATTCCTATTATATCTGCACCCGTTTCCAGTGCCGACAGCGCATCTTCTTCGCACATTATCCCTTTGACCATGAAAGGAACGTTGATGGCAAGGTAGTGACGGAAGAGGATATAAAGAACCTTGCTTCCTGGAAACCAAATGATGTGCCGCAAACCGATGTTCCTTACATCCCATCAAGGGTGCTTCTACAGGACTTTACAGGAGTTCCTGCGGTTGTTGATATTGCAGCGATCAGATCAGCAATGGAGAGGCTTGGTGGAGAACCAAAGGATATCAACCCTTTCATTCCTGCAGATCTTGTTATCGACCACTCTGTGCAGACCGATTGCTACGGTTCATCTAAGGTTATCTCATACAACGAGAAGCTTGAGTTCCAGAGGAACAGGGAAAGATATGAACTGCTCCACTGGGCACAATCTCCTTGATCCTTTCTTA
This sequence comes from Methanococcoides alaskense, assembly GCF_027594145.1. Taxonomy (GTDB): domain Archaea; phylum Halobacteriota; class Methanosarcinia; order Methanosarcinales; family Methanosarcinaceae; genus Methanococcoides; species Methanococcoides alaskense. Next base: position 546,754 of record NZ_JAQFFK010000001.1, read on the forward strand.
TAGGTTGAAACTTCTTCCTTCCCTGAACCTTTCAAGGTGAGATCATCAAATTAGCTTATAGATCACCCATTCTAATTTGATGGGGTCTTATAGAAATAAGGTACGAAGAAAAAAATATGGAGAATGGGCGTTGTGCGCCCATTATTGCTAAATGCGCTTTGAAGTTACACATTTAATAATACTCCACAGTTGGTTTTATAGTTTGTATTACAGGTAGTCTTCCATTTCATCGAATTGAAGATACCTGTAGATCTCGTCCAGTTTTGGCTCGATCTTTTCCATGTAAACTTCCATGTACTCATCTACAGTGGGTATCCTACCAAGGTTGGAGGTAATTGCTCCAAGCTCCGCTGAGCCAAGGTAGACCTGGGCTCCGTCACCAACACGGTTGTCGAAGTTACGGGTGCTGGTTGAAAACACTGTGGAGGCATCCGGTACGCGAGCTTGGTTCCCCATGCACAGTGAGCATCCCGCGATCTCAATGCGGGCACCGACCTGGCTGTATATGGAGAAAACTGACTCCTCCCTGAGCTTTGCCTGATCCATTCGGGTAGGTGGGCAGATCCAGGTGCGGACATCAGGGTTGAATTTCTGGTCACGCCAGATCTCGGCTGCAGCGCGGAAGTGTCCTATGTTCGTCATGCATGAGCCTATAAAGACGTCCTGAATAGTGGTGCCTGCAACCTCGGAAAGCAGTTTGACATCATCAGGATCATTTGGACATGCAAGGATAGGCTCCTTGATATCTGCAAGATCGATCTCTATGACTGCGGCGTACTCTGCATTCGGATCCGCTTTGAGCAGGCTCGGGTCTTCCAGCCACTCCTCAACAGCTTCTATGCGCTTTTGGAGAGTCTGTGCATCGGTGTATCCGTTCTCGATCATCTTTTTCATCAATGCCAGGTTGGAGCGCAGGAAAGTGGATACGGGCTTCTCATCAAGCTGGATGCAACCGGCTGCTGCTGAACGCTCTGCAGCGGAGTCCGTCAGCTCGAATGCCTGCTCAGCTGTGAGGTCGGGCAGTCCTTCTATTTCCAGGATCCGTCCGTTGAATATATTGATCTTGTTCTTCTTTGGCACGGTCATAAGACCCTGCTTGATAGCATGGTATGGTATGGAGTTTACCACATCACGCAGGGTGATTCCAGAATTAAGCTTTCCACTGAAACGCACCAGCACGGATTCAGGCATATCCAGAGGCATGAAACCCAGTGCTCCGGCAAAGGCTACCAGCCCGGAACCTGCCGGGAATGATATGCCTATCGGGAACCTTGTATGGGAGTCGCCACCAGTACCCACGGTGTCTGGAACCAGCAGGCGGTTAAGCCAGCTGTGGATCACTCCATCCCCGGGATGCAGGGAGACTCCGGCACGCTCAGATACAAAATCTGGAAGTGTCCTTTGCATCTTCACGTCTGTAGGCTTGGGGTAGGCTGCGGTGTGACAGAATGACTGCATGAACATGGGAGCCTGGAACTTGAGACAGGCAAGTTCTGTGAGTTCGTCAGCGGTCATGGGGCCAGTGGTGTCCTGGGAGCCGACAGTGGTCATCATCGGCTCACAGGCAGTTCCAGGCAGAACTCCATCTAAACCGCATGCCCGACCAACTATCTTCTGTGCCAGGGAGTAAGCCTGTCCTGGTTCTGGAACCGGATTATCGGGTTTAACGAAAATGTCTGTCTCAGGCAGACCCAGTACCTCGCGGGTCCGTGTGGTCAGTGACCTACCAATTATTAGGGGAATACGACCGCCTGCACGGTATTCGTCCGGAAGGGTGTTGGGTTTGAGATCAAAAGTAGAGATCACATTGCCTTCTTCATCTGTTACTTCGCCCTTTGCGGTGTTGATGGTAATGATATCGCCGTGCTGGAGCTTGCTGATATCCATTTGCAGAGGCAGAGCACCTGAGTCTTCGGCTGTGTTAAAGAAGATAGGAGCTATGGCAGTACCGATGATCACACATCCACGGCGTTTATTTGGAACATGTGGTATGTCCTTACCGATGTGCCAGAGCACACTGTTGCAAGCGGATTTACGGGAAGATCCGGTTCCTACCACATCAGCGACAAAGGCAACTTCGTGTCCTTCCTCACGCCATTTTGCCATTTCTTCAATGCCTCCTGGGAAGCGGGTATTTCCCATTTCCAGTGCATGAAGGGGTATGTCAGGGCGACTCCACGCAGCACTGGCAGGGGAGAAGTCGTCGGTGTTGATCTCGCCATCAACCTTGAATACCCTGACAGTGATGGTCTCAGGGATCCCTGGTCTGCTTGTGAACCACTCAGCGTTCGCCCAGCTGTCAAGGACTTTTCCTGCAGCATCATTTGTCTTTGACAGTTCCAGTACGTCTTCAAAAGCATCGTAGACAAGAGTTATGCCTGAAAGTGCAAAGGTGGCCTCATCTGCGACCTCGGAATCTCCGAGTGCTTCGATAAGATACTTTACATTGTAGCCACCGATCATGGTTCCCAGGATCCTGATCGCTTCATTTTTGTCGATAAGCGGTGAAGAGACAGCTCCTGCTAAAATGTTACCAAGGAAATCTGCCTTGACCTTTGCAGCGGGGTCCACACCAGGAGATATTCGTTCCGTGAACAGGTGGAGCAGGAACTCTTCCTGTTCTGCAGGAGGATTTTGTAATAATTCACAAAGTTCAGAGGTCTGTTCCGGATTCAGAGGAAGTGCGGGAATACCCTGACCTTTCCTCTCTTCTTCGTGTTTTAGATAAGCTTCGATCATCTTTTATCCTCCATGAGAAATTGAGTTTTTGCTGCATTGGCAGCTGAATAGCTTTTTCTTGTCTTGTTTCCTTGAAAAAAAGCATTAATTATGATATATGATGCTGATTATCGTTTTTGCTGTATATGACATTAACGGGGCACAAAAGAATGTATTTCTTGAATAAGACGAAACGAAGACGAGAGTGCAACTTCCAAGCTTCCAGCTATCCTGAAATATTCCTAGAAGCTTGATTCAAAAACAATATTTAATCGTCAAGCCCTTTTCTGCCAAATATATAATTAGCCACCCTCAAAGCATCCTTATCTCCGGTAGCCTTTTCCACTGAATCGCTAAGTTTTACCACTGGGATACCATCGATCTTGTGGAGCTTGATGACCATGTTCAGAGGAGGGTTGTAACTGAAGAAGTCCGAATTGTTCGTCAGGGTCGTGCCAATGCCGAAACTGCAATTTATTCTGCCATTACAATATTCTTTCAGTTTTACAGCATCACTTACATGAAGGGAATCACTGAAAACGAGCACTTTTTTCATAGGGTCGATACCAAGCTTCTTGTAATGTTCGATGACATCATCTGCGAACTTGATCGGGTCACCACTGTCATGTCTGACACCGTCATAAAGTTTCGCAAGCCCAAGGTTGAAGTTCCTGAAGAATGGTTTTGAACCGAAAGTATCACTGAGGGCAATACTAAGATTACCTTTGTACACTTTTACCCAGTTATCAAAAGCAAATTTGTTCGCATTCCTTAGACCAACAAGGGCGGAATTTCCCATTATCCATTCATGGCCAATGGTACCTATCGGTCTCACACCATACTTCTTTGCAAAATATACATTGCTGGTGCCGGAAAAAGAATCCAGTTTATGAAGGACCTCGACCACTTTATCATGTAATTTGAACCCTCTTCGGCGTCGTGTCCCAAATTCAGAGAATATACAGCCATTGGCATCCAATTCCCTTCCCATCTCGCCTATGAAATTACCATACTCGTCCATTAGAGCATTTTCAGTTTCGTTGCCATTGGTCGCAGATGTCTCTCCCCCTTTAGTATCCACTACCGTAAAATAAAGTTCCGAAATGGTTGACATGAGTACGATCTCCCACAATATGGAACTATGCCACGGGCCATCGATACAGAGTTCAAGTTCATTCTCTTCTGTCAGAAGTATCTTCACTTCTTCCGGATCGAAACGGAAGTTCTTCAGGTATTCAATATATGAGGGTTTAAAAAAAGGACAATTGTCTTTGAGCCAGATAGATTCATCCTCGGAAAGTACCATTTTGGAAATATCCTCATCGATGGTACGCCTAAGCTCATTCACGAACTCATCTGTAAAACTCTGACCGCCCCTATTGATGAAACGGTATTCAGCACGTGCATCCGGGAACAGTTCTAACACTGCCATCTGCATTGTAAACTTATAAAGGTCATTGTCCAGTATCGATCGGGTCACTTGAGGTCTTCCCTTATTTGAATTACCTATAGGATTCTACATATCGAAACCAATATATAAAAGGACAGGCTCACAAGAGGAACTCGCTAAAAAACGGAAATAACGGGGACAAAATAATGGAAGATCGGACAAAAGGCATCATCTACATGCTCATGGTCGTTATCTTCTGGGGTTTCTCTTTCATAGGTACAAAGGTCCTGTTAAATTATCTGGACCCTGCGACCATAGGTTTCTTACGTTTTTTCATTGCAACAATACTTCTGTCTGCCATTTGCAGAAAAAAAGCGGATTATACCAGAAAACAACTAAAATACGTCATGATCGCCGGATTTCTGGGAGTTACAAGTTTTTACATGTTCGAGAATGTGGCACTCACCTATACAACGGCCACGAACGCATCCCTAATCGGTGCTACCGTGCCTGTGTTCTTCTTGCTCACAGTTGATACGCTAAAGCGTACATTTTCAAGCCCCATCAAATACCTGGGAGCAGTCATTGCTTTTGCAGGAGTCGGATTACTGATACTTAACGGAAAATTCAACCTTGCACTTAATCCCCTTGGTGATCTTCTAATGTTCGGCTCGGTCTTCTCATGGGTCTTCTACACTACCATAATAGATAAATTAAGGTCGAAGGATATGCTCATCCTTTCCCGTGACATCACTCTGTTCGGTACGATCTTCCTGTTACCATTTGCACTTTTCGAGGCAAGGGACATGAGGGTCGATATTGTTTCCCAGTCAGATCTTGTAATAGCTCTTGTTTCCCTCATGTATCTGGCTATATTCGCTTCTGCTCTCGCCTTCCTTTTGTGGAACAAAGCAATAGATCTCACAGGCTCAAGCACAACTACCAATGGGCTTTATCTTATTCCTCCAATAGCCATTCTTGGAGATAGCATAATTCTTGGGAACATACCTAATATATACGCTCTTGTGGGTGCGGTATTGGTTCTTGCAGGCGTGTATCTTTCAGAAAGGACTTAAAAGCAATTATGCATCGGCTTGAACATATAGTTAATTTTATATGACATCGGAACTAATAATATATTACTCATGGGGGTGAGGGATTTGATTATGGTTACTTTCAGTTACAATGGAGGTAATACCATGGAATCAGTAGTAAAACAAACATCATATGGACCATTTGTTCTATTCGTATCAATACTTCTGGCAGCTTTTGCAGGATTTGCAATACAGATGTATTGATCTTCCTTTTTTTGCAAGATCGTTTTTTGCTTGAAGTTACTTTGGAATACGGCATATTATTGGAATAGGTATACTCTTAAAATATTCAAAATAAATGAAACTCATGCCTGAACCGAAATACAAAATAAAAGACTTGTCAAAAAAGGGATGAGAAATAAATAATATCGGTTTTAACTTCTCATCATCAATTCATTTATCTCATTCATATCTCAAAGCATCTACCGGATTCAACTTCGCTGCACTCTTTGCCGGCATGTAACCTGCGACAAGACCGACTCCTATGGAAACCAGGGTAGCCACAATTGTAGCCTTAACGCTCAACGTGAATACGAAAGGTATCTTCAATTGCATCGATATCAGATACACTATCACTTGTACAAATGCGGTTCCAAATATAATACCAATTAAACCGCCTACAAGTCCTATCAATGCAGCATTGCAGAGGAATATCAGAAGAACATCCTCATTTCTGGCACCTATGGCTTTCATAATGCCTATTTCTTTCGTCTTTTCAAGCACGGAAGTGAACATGGTATTGGCAATACCAACAGAACCCACTAATAATGATATTCCTGCAATGAACGCAAGGAATGCGGTCAGACCTGATATCAATTTATTTGTGCTTTCCATCATTTCCTGCTGTGAATATATATAGAAATCCTTTGTGTCCTCATCAACACGTCTTGATAACTTGAGCTTTTTATCCATTTCATCAAGTGCAGGTTGCAGCTCTGCATTCTTGTAGAGTTTAACTTCTATGGAGCCATATACGTCCTTTTGCAGATTCGAATATTCATCATCCTGAGCCATTACATACATGTCCTCATAGGGCATGAATACACTGCTGCCGAAAAGACCTCCCATCCCACCAAGAAGACCATCACCCTTTGCGAGAATGCCTACAACACGATAGGACTTTCCGTTCAACAGGATCAGCTGGTTAAGTCTTATCTTCTTATCCTTGAATGCCTCATTGGCAAGATTGTCGGAGATAACGACCACGTTTTTGTCACCTGCTTTAAGCAATCGTCCTTCACCTATGTCCTCGGTGGTCATTTTTGACCAGACCTTCGGGTCAACACCGCTTATATATACCGATGTCTCTTCATTACCCATGCTCAGCATGGCACCAGAATCAACTTTTACATTGATGTATTCGATAGCAGATATTCTTTCAAGGGTCTGCACATCCTTTTTTGTCAATTGTGCTTGAGATTCTGAACCGGGATCATCAATGAACTGGTTCGTTTCCTTATCCTCTACCACAGGTTCGCCAACACCTTCATCCTCATTCATTTCAAAAGGAATTGAAGCAACAATGGTTATGGTGTCCCCTCCAAAATCTTCAAGTGTCTTCGTTACTTGATCCTGAAAATATTCGCCGGTAGTTACAACTGTCATAACAGAAGCTATGCCGATAACAACACCTATAATGGTCAGCCAACTGCGTAATTTGTTGGCCTTGACCATATTCAGTGAGATTTTGAATATCTTTTTCGGTTTCATTTTTCCACACCTCAGGAACGGACCTATCAGAGCTTTTTCTTCTTATATAGAACAAAACCTGCACCACCAAGAAGCGCAAGTGTCAGAAGAAGTAAATTGTTGACACCTCCTGAAGAATTGCTCTTAACAGTGCTTTGTGATGCATCAGGCCTTGATGCAAAAACTGACAATTCCTTGTCCTGTATCTCTCTTTCGCCATCACTTGAAGTATAGGCTATCTGGAATTTCAAAGGCAAGGACTCGCCATAGTTGTCAGGGATCAATCCAAAATCTGCAAGTGTATAATCACCTTTCTGAAGGCTGCCCAGAACTACAGAATTAGAACCACTTCTCATACTCCATCCCTCCTGCTTAGGGATGGAAACGGTAACTGAACTTGCCTGATTGTTACCAATGTTGGATATTGAGAACGAATAGGACCCACCCATTGTCTGTTCAACGAATACTATATCGAAATCCGTTCTACCGCCAATGTAGATGCCTGCTTTACTTTCAATGGTCTTACGTTTCTGGTTCTCAAGTGTTCCAGCCTGTGTTATTGTTTGTAGTTCTTCGACATCATCATAAGTGAGTGTCATATCGAGTTTATACAATCCGGGTTTAGTGTTAACATTGGTCAGGACCTGGAAATCAATTGTTGCATTCCCATCGATATCAATAAAATTGATGTATTTCACATTACTTGAACCGACAGGCAAAACAAGGTCGTTTGTGCTTTCCCAGGAGAACATTGCGTTCTTTAGCGGAGAGTTACCAACATTCTTTACCACGAATGACAGATTCGTTTTCTTGCCAGGTACCAGTTTTTCAAGGCTGATGGATTCGATCTCAGCATTTGATTCACTATCAACATCGATGTAGAACTCACGGGAAATACAGACATTATCTTTGTTGCCCTGTTCATAGACCAGCACTTCCAGAGGATACTGGCCTGCATTGACATTGTTATCAACAAGCATCTCGAATTTTACGACCTTGCTTCTATCATCCTCATAACGTCTTCCCAATTTACCGACATTTTCAATGAGGCTCGAACCTGATACTTTCCTGAAAGGATATTTTGGAACCACTTCAACAACAAGGTTTCCTGTTTCACTTGAACCAGTGTTCTGGATGGAATACCTTATTTCAAGGACATCACCCGGTTTTACAGGATCAGGTTTCTGGTTGAGCATATCTACCATTATTCCTTTATCAAGGACATTTATGGCCATGGCACTTTGCCCGAAAGGCACTGTAATGACCATGCAGAGGATCATTATTTTAAGGATGAATTTTAATTTCATAACAAGGTCTCCTTTTTTCAAATATTATTATTTTGATCATCGATCTTCGAAGAATTATCATTTATCTCATCGCGAACAATCATGCCATCCTTCAGAACTATATGTCTTGCAGCGTATTGTGCAAGGTCCATGTCGTGGGTCACCATCACTACGGTCTTACCTTTCTCTTTCCACAAACGATAGAGGATTCCCATTACATCACGCCCGGTCTTACTGTCCAGGGCCCCGGTGGGCTCATCCGCAAGAATAAGTTCAGGATCACATGCCAGGGAACGTGCGATTGAAACACGTTGTTGCTGTCCGCCTGAAAGCTGACTTGGTCTGTTGTTAAGTTTGTCAGACAATCCTACAAGTTCAAGGGCTTCTGTTGCTTTTTCCAGAGCAATGTCATCTTCAACTTCCTGTATCTCCAATGGCAGGAGGACATTCTCAAGAGCTGTCATTCCGGGAATAAGGTTGTACTGCTGGAAAACAAAGCCGATGGTCTTGCCCCTGAGCGTTGAAAGATCGGACTCGGTCATGTCTGCTATATTTCTGGACTTTAAGAAAATATCACCTTTGGAAGGAACATCGAGACATCCTACCAGGTTCATCATTGTGGATTTACCACTACCTGAAGGGCCGATGATAGCAGCGAATTCGCCGTATTCGATCTCGATATTAACTTTTTTCAGAGCATCTACCTGCACTTCACCCATTTGGTATATCTTCCAGACATCACGAAATTCTATCAGCGGTTCTGTCATATCTTGCATAATAATGGTACGTGTATAAAAGCAAGGGGTAGTTGAAAAATATAGTTCAACTACATTTTCTTTATATATTACCCAGATTATAGTGACACCCATGGATCTAAGTGTTCTTAATTCAACAATACCACAAGAGCTATTGGATCTATCTGCCGAGATCAATTCGAGCTATACTGCAACAGATATTGTACTTGATCTGATCTCATATCCATTGATGGCGATTCTTGCACTGATGATATACTTGGAGATCTCGAAGATATATTCTATCAGTCAGTATCAGGGACTTAAACATTTCAAGAACGCTTTTTTATTCTTTGGAATAGGGAATCTTTCATTCCTTACAGTTGTGATCTCATTTATAATGCTGAAATTCTCCATTTTAATAGGAACATATTTTTTTCTTATTGTGGGAGTACCTGCATTGGTCCTTGCTTTATTTGGATTCTGGATAGCCAGGTCTGAATTGCTTTACACAATTACATGGAAGCATTTTGATTCCATCTCGACAAAGAGGGTAATCAAAGCATTATTTTTCATAGGTCTGATGTTCTTTGTATTCATTGATCTGATAATCTATAGTTTATTGAGCGAAGCATATGGATTTGCAGTGGGAATGGTCTATAAAGGTTTAATTTTTGCTTTAATACTATTATTAATTAAGAGCAATCTTAGGTCTTCCGGAAGGATGGGGTCAATAAAGAATCCATATTATCTAGGGCTTATCATGCTTTTTACATTGAATTTTTTGGGGATTTTTGCAGACCTCATAGCAGAGTCTAGCATTGCAACAATTTTTATAAATGGGTTTACAATTACCGCTTACATAATTATCCTTAAAGGTATTAGAAAATGGAGTCGCATTCTAACAATATGAAACCTTTTCAGAAAAGAAGCCGTCTGGAGATCATAAGGGATATTCTTAAAGTTATACGCGAATCCAATAACTCTATCAGTCCAACAAAACTCCAAAGGTTCTCCAATCTTTCTTTCCAGATGTTCGAAGAATATGTTAACGATCTTGAAAAGAAGGGGCTTATTGAAGCCAAACCCTATAAGGAAAAAAGGAAGATATATTCGCTTACAGATAAGGGGAGGGCTTTTCTGGATAAATATCAGGATTTTGTGAATTTCCTTGCAGATTTTGGTCTCTGAATAACACATACTTTTTTAAGATCACTCTGATATGTCTTTATGCATCCTCCTTCATAAAAATTAAAGTTCTGAGAACATGTACTAGTATTAGATACAATATTTCTATTATTATGATCTCCAAAACATGATGGTGGAAAAACCTATGTATAAGTTATATGCAAAGTCATATGTTCACTATCGAAAAAACAATAATTGAAACAATCGTAATTATGGAGGTCTATATATGACATTCTTAGATGATAAAATGCCAGAAGCTTCTAAAGCCTTTGGAGATCTGCGATCTGCTATATTCAGGGCAAACGCGCTTGACATAAAAACAAAAGAACTGATTGCAGTTGCATCAGCAGTCCTTATGCGTTGCGAAAAATGTGTGAAGATCCATTCAGAAAGGGCAAAAGAGAACGGTGCAACTGAAAGCGAAATAGCCGAATCGATTTCCATTGCAATGTTCATAGCAGCCGGATCACAATTAAACTGGACAGATGCATATGACGAAATACTTGATGGCACAGAAGAGTGAAAAATAAAAGTAGGACGATCATATTTTTAATGAAATGATCAGGCTTTAGTGGAGTCTGATCGTGTTGTGCAGTTCTGGTATACACTCATAAAATAAATATTACATATGTATGCACACACATATTTATTTATATTTATATATGCGTGTATTCTTAATAACCTTTTTAATATCGAACTAATATAATTTATATGATATTTAGTAAGGTAAAAACGTTTGATCAAGAATAATATTTATATATGAAAAAGTGAGACATACCTATGATTTATTTTTATCTTAGGGTGGTACACTAATGAATAGATCGGCATTTAGTCTGGTTATAATTACTTTTATAATATTAACAACAAGTATTCCTGCTCAATGTATGGGGTATGATGCCAGATCCTTCAATGATGAAGGAGTAGCTCTGACATTGAATGGAACCTATGATAGGGCCATTGCGAAATACGATCTTGCACTTGTATCCAATCCCGATTCCCTGGTTGCACTTGAAAATAAGGCAGCAGCCCAATTTCTTTTAGGAGACTATGATGGGGCTATCATCACTTACGATCATATTCTAAAGTTACAACCCGAATCTCCACTGATTCTTACTAAAAAAGGCATAGCACTGGAAAAAAAAGGAGATTATGGAGCTGCTATTGAAACATATGATAGAGCTCTTATGTATCTTACTAAATATATTTCAAATATTCCTCTGAATGAAACAAGCGAATTGAACGGATCAACTTCCACAACTTCCATTATAGAAGAGCTTGGAGTTGACGAATCAATGATACTGTATCATAAAGCCAAGTCTCTTGAAGGACTTGGAAGGAATGAGGAAGCAATTCAACTTTATGAACAATTCATTGAGATACAGCTTGAGCATTCAACAACCCTTTATGAAAAAGGTCTTAATTTCGCAGAAGATTTTAAGTCGGAACAAGCTATTGCACTTTATGATGAAGCACTACAGGCCGATCCTGATAATACGACCATCTGGTACTCAAGAGGGCAGGCATATGATAGTCTTGGTCTTTATGAAGAAGCTATTGTATCCTATGACAAAGTGATAGAGTTCGGTCCCAACGATGTGAACGCATGGTGGAACAAGGCGCTTGACTATGACAAGCTCGATAAAAAGGAAGATGCTATTGTCTCTTATGAGGAAGTACTCGTTCTTGACCTTTACAACGCAGAAGCATGGTTCAACCTTGGGGTTGCACTTGAATCTACTGGCAATTATTTCGAAGCAGTAAACAGTTTTGAACAGGTTCTATTGCTCGATCCTGACAATCTTGATGCATGGCACAAAAAAGGACTTGTTCTCAATAAAATTGGAAAATTCGATGAAGCACTGGTCAGTTATGATAGTGCATTGAAGATCAATCCGGACAACATCGCTAAAATATATGCATCCAATCCAGCAATAGCAAGCTTGAACACCAGTCAGCTTGCTGGATCATTTGTGGCGCCCCCTTCATTTAATAGTGATTCTGCAAAGATATGGTACGACAAAGGTACTCTTTATCTTGAACTAGAAGACTATGATGAAGCGGTCCTTAGTTTTGAAAAAGTTCTTGAAAATGATCCAAAGCATGCGATCGTATGGTATAAAAAAGCTATTACACTCGACAAACTAGAAAATTATAATGGTGCTATCATATGTTACACTGAAGCATTGAAAAGAGATTCATCCTGTGCAAATGTGTGGTATCAGAAAGGATATGACCTTGATACTACTGGAAGGTATTCAGAAGCTGTTTCCTGTTACAAAGAAGCTGTAGAACTCGACCCACAGTTCACTCTTGCATGGTATGCACTTGGTCTTGATCTTGCCCATATGGATGAACATAGCGAAGCAATTGCTGCATATGATCAGGTTATTGGACAGAACCCTACTTTTGCTGATGCCTACTATCGAAAGGGAAGGGCCCTTGATAAGCTCGGTTCGTATCAAGATGCGATCGGAAGCTACAGTACTGCTATTTCATTAGATGCTTCCAACTCTGCTGCAAGTTTCCAGATGGAGGCTGATCTCAGTCGAGTTGAAAGATCAAACCATTTATCTACTATTCCAAAACAGGATATAAGTCCTATTATAGACATTTTTGAGATGATGAAGAGTATCTCAGGTATTAGTGATTACGATAAAGCCATAATGGAACAGAATGAGGTCGATCTTATTGGTGTCGTTCCCGATGGACACGATGCATGGGTTGCCAAAGGCGGTTCTTTATTTTCGACAGGAAGTTATATTGATGCTCTTTCATCATATAATAAAGCGATATTGATCAAGCCGAACTCCAGTACCACTTTGTATATGAGAGGGCAAACATATGAAATGCTTGGGGATACGTCCAGAGCAATAGACGATTACGAAAAAGCCGTTGATATTGACAGTAGCTATAAAGTTGCATGGTTAGCTCTCGCACAGAACGTCTACAAGTCAAGTAATTATTATTATGCGATCCAGGCGTATGACAGCCTTTTGAAGATCGATCCGGAAAACAAGACTGCATTGCTCCAGAAAGGTCAAGCTTATGATAAGATCGGTCTTTATGCAAGTTCACTGGCCTCTTACAACAAACTTCTAACGATTGATAAAGGTAACACCGAAGCATGGTATTTGAGAGGAGTTGCTTCCTATAATCTTGGAAATTTCGAGGAGGCTGTTTATTCCTATGATAAGTTCCTTTTATCAGATCCACAGAACATTGAAGTGCTACTTGAACAGTCTCTTGCACTAGAGGGTCTTGGAAGCTTTGAAAATGCGATCGCCAACTATGATGACGTATTGATGTTGCAAGTAAACGATTCATCGGTGCTTATGAAGAAAGGCAATGTTTACGAAAAGCTTGGGCTTTACAAGGATGCGAATGAGTGCTACGATATCGTTCTGGCAAATGAACCGGTGAACAGTCTCGCATTGAGCAGGAAAGGTTTTAACCTATACATGCTCGGAGATTATATTGGTGCAATAGACCACTACGATAAAGTAATTGCCATAAATCCATACGATGCTGCTGCATGGTACAATAAGGGTAATTTGGCTTATCTGACAAGTAGCTCCACAGGTTCAACACAGTTCTACCTCAAAGCTGTCGAATTGCAGCCAAATAGTATCACTGCGTGGTATAACCTCGGATATATCTCTAATATAGACGGGGATGTGGAAACGGCTATCACATACTATGAAAAGGCACTGGCTATCGATCCGAATGCTGCTTCTGCACTATATAACAAAAGGTTTGCACAATATAGGGTGGGAGAATCGGTTTCTGCAGAAACTGAACGCAAGAAGCTGGAAGCACTTGATCCTGACTTCATAGCAGCGCTTGAAGACAGGGGAACAAGGTTCTTTACACCGGATGAATATGATCCAGCGATCGTGTATGAACTTCCAAGCAGGTGGTATGATGATAAAGACCTGTGGAAACAAATTCAGTAAAGGAATGAGATCCAAAGGTCCATTCCTTTTTTTTAAAGTAAAGAATACTTTTTCTGATAACTAAAATAAAAGAGAACAAAAAAGAAAAGGCATATTCTGAAAACTCAATTTCAGGATATGCATAAATACATCTAAGTTCAGTTGAAATCCTCAAGACCATCAAGGTCAAGGGTTGCAAAGTGATCTTCAATTGTTTCTGCTCTTCTGATCTGGACAACGCTGCTGTCTTCTCTTAACAGTAATTCAGCAGAGCGGAGCTTGCCATTGTAGTTGAATCCCATTGCATGTCCGTGGGCTCCGGAATCGTGGATCACAAGAAGGTCTCCCCGCTCTATTTCAGGGAGCATTCTGTCAATTGCGAACTTATCGTTGTTCTCACAAAGAGAACCTGTAACATCATAGAGATGGTCTTCCGGTTCGTTCTCTTTTCCAAGAACGGTTATGTGATGGTAAGCACCGTAAAGTCCTGGTCTCATGAGATTTGCCATGCATGCATCGGTACCGACATAATCCTTGTAGATATGCTTAAGGTGCCTTACTTCAGTGACAAGGTAGCCATAAGGACCTGTGATCGTCCTGCCGCACTCAAGGTATATCTTCAACGGATCAAGACCGTTCGCCTTGATGCTCTTCTCATATTCGTCACGTACACCTTCTGCAATGACGTCATAAGGGACAGCTTCCTGGTCCGGCCTGTAAGGAATTCCTATTCCACCACCAAGATTGACGAAATCGAAACGAATATCAAGCTCTTTTGAGATCTCAACTATGACTTCAAAGAGCAGTTTTGCCGTTTCAACAAAATATGATGGTTCGAGTTCGTTCGATGCCACCATTGTATGAAGACCAAAGCGCTTGACGCCTTTTTCTTTCAGAATTCTGTATCCCTCAAAGAGCTGCTCTTTTGTAAATCCATACTTTGCTTCTTCTGGATTTCCAATGATGGCATTACCTTCCTTCAGTGGACCGGGATTGAACCTGAAACAAACAAGCTCAGGAAGCCCTGCTTCCTTTTCAAGGAACTCAATATGACTGATATCATCAAGATTAATGATCGCACCAAGTTTTTTGGCCTTGACAAATTCCTCTGCAGGAGTATCGTTAGAACTGAACATTATACCCTCGCCAACAATACCTGTCTTCTCTGCAAGCAGAAGCTCAGGAAGTGAACTGCAATCAGCACCAAAGCCTTCTTTTTTCAATACCTTGAGTATATAGGGGTTTGGGAGTGCCTTAACAGCAAAGAACTCCTGGAAGCCTTCTACTATACTAAAAGCATCTTTGAGTTTTCTTGCATTGGCTATGATCGCCTTTTCATCATAGATATGGAATGGGGTTGGAAACTGCTCCTTTATTTCCAGTATCTGTTCTTTTGTAAATGGAAGTGTCTTTGATACCATGTCCTTTAAGTCTCCTTTATTGTTTCTGAAGCACTCTACTAACTTTAAAGTTAATACTATTTTCGATAAGGAAAATTGTTTCCGGTCAAGAGAGAAAGTAATAGGACAACATATGCAGGTGGTATAATGATTTTTATATGATGAAAGTTGGAATCTATCTATGAAAGAGTTATTCAGCCTTCTGGAAAACTCCAGCTATTGTGTTGTCCTTACAGGTGCAGGAGTATCAACATTTTCAGGTATACCGGACTTTCGGGGAAGTTCCGGAATATATAATGAATTTGATGCTGACCTCATTTTTTCGATCGAGCACTTCAAGAAAGAACCATCATATTTTTACGGACATTCAAAGGATCTCATCTATAATCTTGAACACAGACAACCAAGTATCGTACATAGGGTGCTCTCTGAACTTGAAGAGCGAGAGATAATAAAAACTATAATAACCCAAAATATTGACATGTTGCACCAGAAGGCTGGTTCAAAGAACGTCATTGAAGTCCATGGTTCTCCACAAGAGTATTCCTGTCTTGTCTGCGGAAAGAAATATACTTACGAATATATTGCAGTCCTGCTTAGAACAGAGGATGTCCCGACCTGTAATGAATGTGGAGGACTGATAAAGCCTGACATTATTTTCTATGGGGAAATGCTAAAGCAGGATGTAATTGAAAAAGCAATCGAAGAAAGTTCAAAGGCTGATATTCTATTGGTTCTCGGATCGACCCTTGTGGTTCAACCTGCTACCAGTTTGCCACTTTATACAATCGAAAATGGGGGAAACCTTGTTATTGTGAACAATATGGAAACACCCCTTGATGGATATGCAATAGAGTTATACAAAGACCTTGGGGATGTGTTCATTTCTATTGCAGAACATTTCGATATTGACCTTTGATAAAATTTTAATCAATAAACTATAATAATATACCTGCAATAGAGAACTCCAAGATGAATTTGATACCGGATTTTATTAAACGGAACGATCCATGTGCACACGATCAGCTGGTACTATCGATGATCTTCATGTTCACGTTCCTTGCATTCCCTTTTATTGAGGTTAATGTTCTGATAATCATATTTCTGGTCATTCTTATAGCTTTCAGGTATCTTGAGATCAAACCTCATCTATTGAAAAGTCTTGATACGATGTTAAGGACGAGATCAACACAGGCATTTGTCGCTTCGATCCTAATACTGTTCCTGGTAAGTTTCGTACTTGATTCCTTTGCCTGCAACTATCCGATATTCGTTATAGGACAGGTCGTTGCTATTTCAACTATAGGATTAGGTTCTGCAACGTTGGTTCGCTGCCATAAGGAATCAACATACATGTCCTCTATGAAGGGGGAATCTCCAGAAAGGGATCTCAAAAATGATGAGAAGATGATCAATTTCATACCCTCAAGCATTACGATGCTTATAGTCGGAATAATCTTTGCATCACTGGCTGGTTTTTGGATAGTCTACTGGCAGGGTGCAAATGTATCCTATAATATGATATTTTTCGTAGCAGTGATAGGTTCAATAACTGCCGGATTGTTCGAATCGATACCTTCAAAGATAGATAAGAACATATCTATTCCACTTGGCTCAGGCATGGCAATGTGGTTGTTCTTCTCATTTGGATATTCGATCCCAACGAACCAAATACTGTTCGCACTCCTCTTTTCAATGTTCCTCGGTTATCTTGCATATTATGCAAAGATAGCTGACATCTCTGCTTCCCTTAGTGCAACCCTCATTGGCGTACTGATAATCGCATTTAGTAACATCTACTGGTTCATACTTCTTCTTACATTTTTCATTCTTGGCGGTATGTTCACCAAATATAAATACAAGCTCAAGGAATCAATGGGCATCGCAGAAGGAAAGGGCGGGGTTCGAACATACGAAAATGTGTTCAGTAATAGTACAGCCGCTCTCATACTTGCTATTGCATATGGTATCTATCCTCAGTACGGTGAACTGATCATATTTGCATATCTTGGCACAGTAGCAACCGCTGCTGGTGATACTCTTGCAAGTGAGATCGGTACGACGGCACAACAGCAGCCAAGGATGATAACAACTCTGAAACCCGTAAAAACTGGGGTCGATGGCGGGGTGACATTACTTGGTGAGCTCTCATCGATCGGCGGGTCCGCAATAATCGCAATTTTCGCTATCATTTTCGGAA
Source organism: Methanococcoides alaskense (assembly GCF_027594145.1). Classification (GTDB taxonomy): domain Archaea; phylum Halobacteriota; class Methanosarcinia; order Methanosarcinales; family Methanosarcinaceae; genus Methanococcoides; species Methanococcoides alaskense. The sequence continues at coordinate 564,382 of NZ_JAQFFK010000001.1, forward strand.
TGGTTGACAGTTTTTATGCAGCCTTGATCATAACGGTAGCTGGAGGATTTTTGGGCACTAACATCGACAGTTTGCTTGGAGCAACACTGCAGAGTAGGGGTTTGTTGACCAATAGTGGTGTAAATTTCGTTGCTACTTTTGCAGGTGCAATTATTTCTGCAGGACTGTATGTGCTGTTTTTCTAAAAATATCGATTTTACAATGAACTTGTATTCTAAGTGGATCATATTTTTACAATGATTCAGCAAAGTTCAAATATGTTCTAAAACAATTTCTAACTATGAAAATAAAAGGTATTGCAATGGATACTCTGGATTTCATTCTAAAAGTAAGCGAATCATCCTCGCCGAATGAATTTGCTGGTTTGTTGCAGGCAAAAGACGGAGTGATCACAGAGATCCTCATACTGCCCGGAACAGAGTCCAGCGAGATCAATGCTGTCATAAAGCTCTTTATGATGCCCAATGTTACATCTGTCGGTTCGGTTCACAGCCATCCAGGACCGAATATAAGACCATCGGATGCAGACCTGAGGCTATTTGGCAAAACGGGCAACTGTCATATTATTGTTGGTTATCCATACGATGAAAATAGCTGGCAGTGCTACAATGCAGATGGTGAACCTGTAGAACTTCCAGTACTGGATGTTAAACTGGATGAAGAAGGTATTCTTTGATCATTATTTCCAAATTATACAATTGAATTGATCTTAGTAGTTAATTAGTATTCAACTTCTTTTTTTGATCTCATCAATCTGCAACATTCAACTGTTATACATCGTTTTTAGCTTTCATTTTCTCTAGCAAAAGAAGATGTTGCTCTGCATTCGTTCAATTTGAATTGGACATATCATTAAAAAAAAGCTTTGACACTTACCATAGGTACTTACCACTGATACTTACTTTCAATCCGAATCCTGTGTTCTTGGAAGTTTATATGCTCTGCTGGACAACTTAGTATTGTAGTGGTACGGGTATGGTGCAGTTTGGCTATCGTAATTTGGTACGTTGCGAGAGTGTTTACTGTATTTGATTTTCCTCTCTTAGTGGAGGCTTAAAACTTTCACCAAGACATATAAAATGTCTAGGTAAACTGCATCCATTTTGACCGCTCTGAATGAAACGAAATCTCAAGTTGGAGGTAAAAGGAATGCAAATTAAAACAATTCTTATTGTTGCAATGTTATGCCTTGCTATGTCTGGTATAGCAGTTACAGCATGTGAAGAAGAAGATGACTGTTGCTGGGCAAAGCCATGTGGCACCCTAGTTGAACAATGTGACAAAGAAACTACTTTTGTACTTTATGACTCAGAAGCCCGGATTGTAAAGACACTCCACGGCTATGTATATGTTGACATGGAATACGACACAAATGGTCAGGGTCAGGAGATCATTACAGCTAATGATGTCCGTCTTTCCAACTGGCATACTAATTACGAGCCTAACACCAAGGTTATGCCAAACGACATGGACAACCTCGATGTTATTGAGACTGTATACGATGCTCCAATATCATACGTCGATGTCAATGACAACGGTATGTATGATCTTTATGATGGTGTAGTCTATGATCTTGATGATGATGGTCTTGTTTCTGTCGGTGACATACTCCAGACAGATATCGCAGCAGTAGATGTCTATTCCCTTGAAGAGTTCGATGCCGGTGAATTTGTAGAGGCACAGGGAACATATGGAAATGCATGGGACAGAGTAAATGCTGCTCACCCAGCTAAGGGAATGGAGCTTTTCTCAATCGGTAACGGTGTAGCATCTGAACTCATGAAATGGGTAGACGCAGATGACAGCAACGACTGGAGCCTTGATGACAAACTCTACCTCATCCAGCCTCACTGTGTTGTAGAGGCAGCAGCAACAGCGGAAGTAACAACAGTAAAAGTAAGGGGAGCAGAAGGATTTGATGAAGTAGTCACTATTGGTGACACCAGAGTCTACATACCTGAAGGCGATGAATGTATCCCTGAATGTGGTACAAAGGTCGTACAGGGTGACCACGATGCAACCTACCTGTTAATGCAGAACCTCGACGCAAAGCTTGCATACTACACCTTTGGTGGCGAAACTGAATGGTATGTTGATATGGATGCAGACAATTTTGTGTCCTTCGGCGATATCAGACTCACAGAGGTCTCCACACACTATGGACCAAACACCAAGGTAAAGGTATGTGATGAATTCGATCTTGGACATGATCTTACATGGTCAGACCAGACTCTTGTCAGGTATGTTGAGACAGACGGTCTCGAGGGATACACTCTCGGCGATGCAGTCTATATTGACACTGACGACAATGATGTTGTAGATGCAGGTGATATCAGGCTGGTTGAAGTTGAATCTTTCCTTCCAGGATTCCCTAACGCATTCGTATACGATGCATGGGCAGTTGTAGAATCCAACGATGCTGATGTTGGAGATGAACTCAAAGGCATTGGTATAGGCGATACATACAACCCACTGAATTTCTACCTCGGATACATTGACTCTGACTGCACTGGAACCTGGACCTGTCCAGATAAACTATACATCCAGCAGATCACTGACGAGATAATGGATCTTGGTGTAACAGTAGGTGACCTCAGACTCTATGTACCTGTAAATGATCCAAACAGTCCATTCTTTGGAATGGAAGACTGGCCAGAATGTGGTACCAAAGTAACATGTGCTGACATTGATGTTGAGTATGCAGTTACTCCTGTATTCAGCAACTATGATCTCATAATGTTCGTTGACAGGAACAATGACGGTGAATTCACCGAAGGCGTTGACCACGTGTACATTGATATGGATGAATCCGGCGATGTAACTCTCTATGATGTCAGACTTACTGATGTTAGCATCAAGGAAGCATTCTATCCAAACAACACTAAAGTCATGACACAGCACGATCTTGACCTCGGTGACACTTTGATGCCTTCAGACCTCTACGTTACAGTGTCTGATCTTGACCTCTTGGCTGTTGTGCCATACGTAGATATTGACGGCAATGACCCATGTGTTGACTTGCCATGCGAAAGCACACCATTCACAGTCAGTATGTTTGATAACGACTGCAGTGGTGACTGGACCTGTGTTGACGCTCTTTACCTGAGCATCAATGATCAGTTCTGTGAAGATGACTTCGCTGTGACCCACCAGGATATCAGACTCTTCATTCCACCAGAACTTATCTGCGAGAATGGTGAAGAACCTGATGATGAATGTGACTACCATGCATATGATGCAAACGAAGATGGTATAATCACCATTGGAGAGGTAAACACCACAATCGATGCATACCGCACAGCACAAACAGACATTGGAACAGTAAATGAAATAATTGATCTATACCGCATGGGTGGATCATATTGTTAAATAAACTGTAAATTGAGTGTAGAGAGAGGAAATCTCTCTCATTCGATTTATGGGGGGTTCAATATGAAAATAGCAAAGACTATCAAATTGTTTGGGATCCTAAGTTTAGTGTGTCTGGTTACACTTTCGATGATCTCCGCAGCAGCAGCAAATCCTACTGTCTGCAGAGAACTTCCAATAAGTGCCAACCCTGGTGACACAATAACTGTGGAGCTGAACATGGAATTAGATGGCGCTGATAAGACCGTCATCGAGGACAATGTACCTGCAGGATGGGTAGTAAGCAATCCATCTGATGGTGGATTTATTGTTGGCACTGATACAGTAACTTGGGCAAACACAGGTGCAGCACCAGGTGACAACCAGCTAACCTATGATGTCACAATCCCTGGAGATGCAGCAGGAACATACGCCTTTGATGGAGTGTTCGATCTGGCAGTAGCAGCTCCTGGCCTCCAGGCAATTACCTGTGAAACACAGATGGATGTCGTCGAAGAACCAGTGCCAGGACCAGGACCAGGACCAGGACCAGCTGACGACCTAAATGTCTGCAGAGACCTTCCAACAAGTGCCAACCCAGGTGACACAATAACTGTGATTCTGGACCTTACATTAGTTGGTGCAGATAAGACTGTCATCGAGGACAATGTACCTGCAGGATGGGTAGTAAGCAATCCATCTGATGGTGGGGCGGTCGAGGATACAAATACAGTAAACTGGATTTTCATCAACTCAGCACCAAGTGACAACCAGTTAACCTACGATGTCACAATCCCTGGAGATGCAGCAGGAACATACAACTTTGATGGAGAGTTCGATCTGGCAGTAGCAGCTCCTGGCCTCCAGACAATTGACTGTGACACTCAGATGAATGTCGAAGAAGCAGGACCAGGGCCAGTTGACGATCTAAATGTCTGCAGAGACCTTCCAACAAGTGCCAACCCAGGTGACACAATAACTGTGCTTCTGGACCTTACATTAGTTGGTGCAGATAAGACCGTCATCGAGGACAATGTACCTGCAGGATGGTTAGTAAGCAATCCATCTGATGGTGGGTCGATCGAGGACACAAATACAGTAAACTGGATTTTCATCAACTCAGCACCAGGTGTCACACAGTTAACCTATGATGTCACAATCCCTGGAGATGCAGCAGTAGGACCATACACCTTTGGTGGAGAGTTCGATCTGGCAGTAGCAGCTCCTGGACTCCAGACAATTACCTGTGACACTCAGATGAATGTAGTGGAAGTACCTGAAGAACCAGAATGTCCAGTAGCAGACTATGATCCTATTGTGATCGAGCCTTGCTGGAACTTCATGTCAGTGCCATTCGCACTGAACAACAGCAGTGTTGAATTTGTCCTTGCGGACATCAACTACAATAATCTGTTGTACTGGAACACTTCAGGCGCTATCTGGGAAATACCTACCGAATTCGAACCACTGAAAGCATACTGGATCGAGAGCAATGAGAGCGTTGATCAGCTGATCTCAAGCGAGATTCTTGAACCACTTACACCAGCTGTGCCACCTACCATGACAGTGTATCCTGGATGGAATGCTATCGGTTACACCGATTCCATGGCTATCCTGCCAGCTGAACTGATGCTCGGTTCGATAGACGAATCATACATGGTTGTCATAGGTCCTTATGACTCAGCAAACGGTATGTATGAACAGATCGGACACAATGGTGAAACTGGAGTGATCTCTGGTATCCATGTAGGAACAGACATCTTCGATATGGGCCCATATGAGGGATTCTGGGTATATGTAACTCAGGAAGACACCATTGCAGGGTTCTAATGGAGGTGTGATACAGAAAGTCGAAAAATACAGGTGAGTTTTTAACTCGCCTAATTTATTTTTTATTAAAGGGTGATTCTATGATCCAGAAAAAGAGCTTTACAAAATACACAATAATCTTACAGATATTCTTATTATTATTTGCAATGGCAACGATCCCTGTAAGTGCTGCTTCTGAAGCTATTCCATCATTTCCGTTAAGTGTGGGAGGAGAAGTTACAATTGATGGAGAATTAGCACCTGTGGGAACTGAAATTACAGTCAAACTTGGGGAAAAGACAGTTGGTACAACCACCGTAGGATCTGAAGGAATATATGGCGATTTACCTACTAACAGGTTGTTAGTAACCAGTGAACCCGATGATTATGAGAATCTTGAGTTCTATGTGAATGGTGTCGAAACAGACCTTGTTGACCTCACAAATGCAGTTCCGGGAGCCACAGTAACTACAATTCTTACATCATCAGCCCCTGCTGTAAGTGAAAAACCAGCTGATAAAACAGTTGCCGAATCCTCAAGTGGATCCTCAAGTTTTAGTTCATCTCCATCATCAAGTTCATCATCAAGTTCATCATCATCATCATTGGATGATGCAGAAGTCCAGGATAATTCAGATGAGGAAAATACATTTGAGAGCATTGCTTTAGCAGGAGATGGGGCTGAAATTGAAACTACAAACGAGAATGTACCATCATCAGAAGCAGAGTCCTCTGCGCTTGTTACTGGGATATTCGGTTTGATACTGGTTTCATTGGTAGGCGCAATTATCATTGTTAAGCGCAAAAAGTAAATAAAAAATTTCATTTGAAAAAGAAAAGTAAAACAAATAAAGCTCCATAAAAGAAGGAAGATGATAGCGATTTTCTAAATCATGCTACATCTTCCAAAAACCCGACAGATAAGATCTATGGAAATCCAACATACGGATCTTTACCTTCCCATTTATAGCCTTTCAGGTGATTTTACATTTATTTCTTGTATTATCAGACACATATAGTAGTGACGTAACCAATTGTTGTTTTGCTTTTTTTTGCAGTAGGGTAGATAGTTCAAATCATCTATTTTTGTTAATGATGTAAAGTGAAATGTATGAATAGAATGAGTTTGTTGACTTTTTCATGTATCGTACATAATTTGAATTGGAAACATTTGTTTTATCATGTAAAGATTATTTGTGTAATCAATTGTATAGTCATATTTATGGCTAAATTTTGAATTTCAAAGAAGTAGCTGTATAAGGATCTTGTTATTTGAGTCTATGAGTTGTCCCACATCGTATTTTCGAATATAATAACGGAGTGATGTTTCACAAGGTATCTTATGATTGCGTTTATGCGGGTTTGAACTGAATTTAGTGAAATAATGAATTTGGTTTGGCACCTGACGTTTTTCTGTTATACATTTCTGCTATAATCGAACTAAACGTTCTTCAATCCATGGGAGATTCGATCTCAGATAGCTTCTTACCGAGATTTTCAAGATGCTTGTACTCTTTTTTAAAATCAAAATTAGTTAAGGGCATAATAGTAGCTTATTCAAATATGTATAAACTTTGTATTTCCTGTGAGAATTTATCAGGATTCTCTTTAATAGACAAAGATGTTGTTCCGCCTCCATCCAATTGCAATTGGGATTCGTCATACATAAAATTTTTGAACACTTACCATGCGTACTTACCACGAGTACTTACCACGAGTACTTACTTTCCATCCGAATCCTGTGTTCTTTGAAGTTTATATGCTCTGCTGGACAACTTAGTATTGTAGTGGTACGGGTATGGTGCAGTTTGGCTATCGTAATTTGGTACGTTGCGAGAGTGTTTACTGTGTTTGATATATTAACCTCCTTATTGGAGGATCAAAAAGACCTTTCACCAGGGCATATAATATGTCCAGGTAAACTGCATCCATTTTGACCGCTCTGAACGAAACGAAATCTCAAGTTGGAGGTAAAAGGAATGCAAATTAAAACAATTCTTATTGTTGCAATGTTATGCCTTGCTATGTCTGGTATAGCAATTGCACCAGGAACTGGCGAGGAAGAGCCAGCAGAAGATGTATGTTGCTGGGCAAAGCCATGTGGTACCCCAGTTGAACAATGTGACAAAGAAACTACTTTTGTACTTTATAATTCCGAGGCCCGGATTGTAAAGACACTCCATGGCTATGTATATGTTGACATGGAATTCGACACAAATGGTCAGGGTCAGGAGATCATTACAGCTAATGATGTCCGTCTTTCCAACTGGCATACAAATTACGAGCCTAACACCAAGGTTATGCCAAACGACATGGACAACCTCGATGTAATTGAGACTGTATACGATGCTCCAATATCATACGTCGATGTGAATGACAACGGTATGTATGATCTTTATGATGGTGTAGTCTATGATCTTGATGATGATGGTTTTGTTTCTGTCGGTGACATACTACAGACAGATATCGCAGCAGTCGATGTCTACTCCCTTGAAGAGTTCGATGCCGGTGAATTTGTAGAGGCACAGGGAACATATGGAAATGCATGGGACAGAGTAAATGCTGCTCACCCAGCTAAGGGAATGGAGCTTTTCTCAATCGGTAACGGTGTAGCATCTGAACTCATGAAATGGGTAGACGCGGATGACAGCAACGACTGGAGCCTTGATGACAAACTCTACCTCATCCAGCCTCACTGTGTTGTAGAGGAAGCAGCACCAGTGAATGAAACAACAGTAAAAGTAAATAATCACTTTGGTGCAGAAGGATTTGATCAGTGCGTCACAATTGGTGACACCAGAGTCTACATCCCTGAAGATGATGAATGTATCCCAGAATGTGGTACAAAGGTCGTACAGGGTGACCATGATGCAACCTACATGTTAATGCAGAACCTCGACGCAAAGCTTGCATTCTACAGCTTTGGTGGCGAAACTGAATGGTATGTTGATATGGATGCCGACAATTTCGTATCCTTCGGTGATATCAGACTCACAGAAGTCTCCACACACTATGGACCAAACACCAAGGTAAAGGTATGTGATGAATTCGATCTTGGACATGACCTTACATGGTCAGACCAGACTCTTGTCAGGTATGTTGAGACAGACGGTCTCGAGGGATACACTCTCGGCGACGCAGTCTACATTGACGTTGCCGACAATGATGTTGTAGATGCAGGTGATATCAGGCTGGTTGAAGTTGAATCTTTCCTTCCAGGATTCCCTAACGCATTCGTATACGATGCATGGGCAGTTGTAGAATCCAACGATGCTGATGTTGGAGATGAACTCAAAGGCATTGGTATAGGCGATACATACAACCCACTGAATTTCTACCTCGGATACATTGACTCTGACTGCACTGGAACCTGGACCTGTCCAGATAAACTATACATCCAGCAGATCACTGACGAGATAATGGATCTTGGTGTAACAGTAGGTGACCTCAGACTCTATGTACCTGTAAATGATCCAAACAGTCCATTCTTTGGAATGGAAGACTGGCCAGAATGTGGTACCAAAGTAACATGTGCTGACATTGATGTTGAGTATGCAGTTACTCCTGTATTCAGCAACTATGATCTCATAATGTTCGTTGACAGGAACAATGACGGTGAATTCACCGAAGGCGTTGACCACGTGTACATTGATATGGATGAATCCGGCGATGTAACTCTCTATGATGTCAGACTTACTGATGTTAGCATCAAGGAAGCATTCTATCCAAACAACACTAAAGTCATGACACAGCACGATCTTGACCTCGGTGACACTTTGATGCCTTCAGACCTCTACGTTACAGTGTCTGATCTTGACCTCTTGGCTGTTGTGCCATACGTAGATATTGACGGCAATGACCCATGTGTTGACTTGCCATGCGAAAGCACACCATTCACAGTCAGTATGTTTGATAACGACTGCAGTGGTGACTGGACCTGTGTTGACGCTCTTTACCTGAGCATCAATGATCAGTTCTGTGAAGATGACTTCGCTGTGACCCACCAGGATATCAGACTCTTCATTCCACCAGAACTTATCTGCGAGAATGGTGAAGAACCTGATGATGAATGTGACTACCATGCATATGATGCAAACGAAGATGGTATAATCACCATTGGAGAGGTAAACACCACAATCGATGCATACCGCACAGCACAAACAGACATTGGAACAGTAAATGAAGTAATTGATCTATACCGTACAGGTGGATCATATTGTTAAATAAAACTGTAAATTGAGTGTGGAGAGAGGAAATCTCTCTCTCATTCGATTTATGGGGGGTTCAATATGAAAATAGCAAAGACTATCAAATTGTTTGGGATCCTAAGTTTAATGTGTCTGGTTACACTTTCGATGATCTCCGCAGCAGCAGCAGATCCTAATGTCTGCAGGGAACTTCCAATAAGTGCCAACCCAGGTGACACAATAACTGTGGAGCTGAACATTATTGAATTAGATGGCGCTGATAAGACCGTCATCGAGGACAATGTACCTGCAGGATGGGTAGTAAGCAATCCATCTGATGGTGGATTTATTGTTGGCACTGATACAGTAACTTGGGCAAACACAGGTGCAGCACCAGGTGACAACCAGCTAACCTATGATGTCACAATCCCTGGAGATGCAGCAGGAACATACGCCTTTGATGGAGTGTTCGATCTGGCAGTAGCAGCTCCTGGCCTCCAGGCAATTACCTGTGACCTTCAGATGGATGTCGAAGCAGCACCAGGACCAGGACCGGGACCAGTTGACGATTTAAATGTCTGCAGAGACCTTCCAACAAGTGCCAACCCAGGTGACACAATAACTGTGATTCTGGACCTTACATTAGTTGGTGCAGATAAGACTGTCATCGAGGACAATGTACCTGCAGGATGGGTAGTAAGCAATCCATCTGATGGTGGGGCGGTCGAGGATACAAATACAGTAAACTGGATTTTCATCAACTCAGCACCAAGTGACAACCAGTTAACCTACGATGTCACAATCCCTGGAGATGCAGCAGGAACATACAACTTTGATGGAGAGTTCGATCTGGCAGTAGCAGCTCCTGGCCTCCAGACAATTGACTGTGACACTCAGATGAATGTCGAAGAAGCAGGACCAGGACCAGTTGACGATCTAAATGTCTGCAGAGACCTTCCAACAAGTGCCAACCCAGGTGACACAATAACTGTGCTTCTGGACCTTACATTAGTTGGTGCAGATAAGACCGTCATCGAGGACAATGTACCTGCAGGATGGTTAGTAAGCAATCCATCTGATGGTGGGGCAGTCGAGGACACAAATACAGTAAACTGGATTTTCATCAACTCAGCACCAGGTGTCACACAGTTAAGCTATGATGTCACAATCCCTGGAGCTGCAGCAATAGGAACATACACCTTTGATGGTGTGTTCGACCTTGCAGTAGCAGCTCCTGGACTCCAGGCAATTGACTGTGACACTCAGATGAATGTAGTGGAGGAAGTAGTTCCAGAACCAGAACTAGGTATTGTAATCGAGCCTAACTGGAACTTCATATCAGTGCCATTCGCATTGAACAACAGCAGTGTTGAATTTGTCCTTGCGGATATCAACTACACTAATCTGATGTACTGGAACAATTCAGGCGGTATCTGGGAAATACCTACCGACTTCGAGCCACTGAAAGCATACTGGATCGAGAGCAACGAAAGCGCTGATCAGCTGATCTCAAGCGAACTTCTTGAACCAATTACGCCATCAGTGCCACCTGTAATGACAGTGTATCCAGGATGGAATGCTATCGGTTATACCGATTCCATAACTGTTCTGCCAGCTGAAATTGCACTTGGTTCGATAGACGAATCTTACACGCAGGTCAAAGGTCCTTATGACCCTGCAACCGCGACCTATGAACAGATAGGCCACAATGGTCAAACTGGAGTTATCGCTGGTGTCCATGTAGGAACAGACGTCTTCGATATGAGCCCATACGAGGGATTCTGGGTATTTGTAACTCAGGAAGATCTCCTTGCAGGGTTCTAATGGAGGTATGAGACCGAAAGTCGAAAAATACAGGTGAGTTTTTAACTCGCCTAATTTATTTTTTATTAAAGGGTGATTCTATGATCCAGAAAAAGAGCTTTACAAAATACACAATAATCTTACAGATATTCTTATTATTATTTGCAATGGCAACGATTCCTGTAAGTGCTGCTTCTGAAGCTATTCCTTCATTTCCGTTAAGTGTGGGGGGAGAAGTTACAATTGATGGAGAATTAGCACCTGTGGGAACTGAAATTACAGTCAAACTTGGGGAAAAGACAGTTGGTACAACCACCGTAGGATCTGAAGGAATATATGGCGATTTACCTACTAACAGGTTGTTAATAACCAGTGAACCCGATGATTATGAGAATCTTAAGTTCTATGTGAATGCTGTCGAAACAGACCTTGTTGACCTCACAAGTGCAGTCCCGGGTGCCACAGTAACTACAATCCTTGCATCATCAGTTCCTGTCGTACCTGAGACAACACCTGAGAAAAAAGCTTCATCCGGATCAATGGGCGGATACTCTGGTGATTCAGAAGTCCAGGATAACTCTGGAATTCAGGATGTCTCAGAGGAAAATTCAGTTGAGAGCATTGCTTTAGCAGGAGATGGGGCTGAAATTGAAACTACAAACGAGAATGTACCGTCATCAGAAGCAGAGTCCTCTGCACTTGTTACTGGGATATTCGGTTTGATACTGGTTTCATTAGTAGGTGCAATTATCATTGTTAAACGCAAAAAGTAAATAAAAAATTTCATTTGAAAAAGAAAAGTAAAACAAATAAAGCTCCATATAGAAAGGAAGATGATAGCGATTTTCTAAATCATGCTACATCTTCCAAAAACCCGACAGATAAGATCTATGGAAAATCCAACAAATTCAGATATTTACTTTTCCAGTTATAAGTTTACAGGCGAGTTTATTTTTACTTCTTGTATTATCAAATAAATGAATTAGTGAGAGGACCAATTTTTGGTTTGCTTTTTTTATAGATAAAGCAGATGGTGTAAACCTTTTATTTTGTCAATAATTTACAGTGAGATATATGAATCGAATGAGGTCGTTGACTTTTTCCTTGTCCTCGTAAATACTCTGAATTGGAAACATTTGTTTTACCATTAAGATCATTGGTGTAATTGATCGCAAAGTCACATGGTTGACAACAAGGTGTAGTGCATTTTTGGTGTATTCAGTAGTTTTTAATTTAAATCGAATAATAAGAGGTTTTACTTTTCGATTGGAAATACATGCAGGGTGAATTCTATCACGCATTACTATGTCGTATGATACTGGTTATATGTGTTTAAAATGAAATTGGTGAGTCACAAAATTTTCTGATACGCATTATGATGAGCATATATAAGCATTTCGTAACCTTTAAATAAAAGAAACACCCAGATTGCTTGGGGATAATTAAATCGAATTAAAGGTGTGGTGTGGGTAAAATGCGTCGTGGTAAAATCGAAATAATGGTAGATATTTTAAATGTTGTAAAGAAGTCACAGGTGACAAAAACTGCAATAGTTTATAATGCAAACTTGAATTTTAATAGGGCTGATCAGTATATTAACATGATGATGGATGTTGGTCTTGTAGAAAAAACTTTAAACAAGTATTCAATAACTGATCTAGGGTCTGAATATCTTTATAAAATAAATGACATGGATTCGATTTTTTCTGCTGAGTTTTGATTTAAAATCCATTTTTTTTTAATTTTGTTTTAGATCAACCTTTCCAGTCTTCAACCCTAACCAATAATTTTGACCATTGGTCATGACGGTTAGTACTGGCCTCAAGTGCTAATTATCCGCTATAATAATGAAAGCATCCGCATAATTGCTTCTTATAACAATAAGATATCCCAAAATAGCATAGTCAATAATTCTGTAGTTTCAAAAGGAGATCTCCAGTGGGATAATGGAATTGGAAAAGGTAGATATTATAGTTTCTTTGATGAAGGCAGTGATGGCTTCATCGATACAGTCGATTATAACTCTCAGATGTCTCTCACAGAATACCGGTAAGAGATGCTATTGGTATGTGTATGCTGATGCAGTATTGAATCCACACAAACAGCAGTATGCACACAAAATGAACCCGTTGAATGGGTGAAATTATTATCTCAGGGATATCTGAGTTCCCTGCTGCCACATTTCCTGTATTGAGTAGGATGGAATTATTCCTTACATCCAACAAAAAAAGAATTCATGTTCCGTCACAAATGCGAACTTTCTTTTTTTATAGTTCTACTTTATGTGCTTATTTAATACTACCATCTAAAAATAAGTGATTTATTCACTCATTTTTCTGTGAATTAAGCCGCCCAGCCAGTAACCCACCATTCCTATAGCAAAAGCCAGTGGTACAAGAATGAGCATCTTGAAACCCATGGGGATGAGTAAGGGGAATGCTATCAGCACAAAAATAAATACAAATATGGCATATCCGCTATATTGCGCTTGTTTTTTGCTAATCTTTTTCATCGACATAATAAATTCTCTATAAGCTGATAGTATTTAAATGAAGCCTAATCCACAAATGTGCAATTTTAAATAATTTACGTGCATATGATTAATGGTAGCATAAATTGTATTTTAGATAAAAAAGGTGTTATAAATGGGATTGGGAAGTTTTATCGGAAGCATTTTCGGGAGACAGGAGCAAGTCAAATTTAATGAACCCGTGGTTGAGGAGTTGAACAAGAATCTCTTCATGATAAATACCCTTGCTTTTGAGGCAGAGGTAGGTCATTCAGAATTGCCTGTTGTAGTTGATTGTTTTACAAAGACATGCCCACCTTGTAAAAAGATGGGGCCTGTATTCGAAAAACTGGCATGTGAATACGAATCAAAGGTAAAGTTTATTAAGATTGACCTTAAAGGTTCACCTGAAATCGGAAAAAGGTTCAATATATTAGGTGTCCCTACTCTTCTTTTCTTCAAAGATGGGGATCTGGAGAATAATGTTGTTGGCTACACCAACGAAGATAAACTCCGAGAACATCTTGATAACTTACTGGAACAACAGTCCGGAAATAGTCCATCAGAAGTGGAAAACATGACAAATAATGAATCTACTAAAGAAGATATGCACGTATGGACATCCAAATATGCCGATAAGGCTGGATATATGTTAAATCCCGACGAAGAGTCGCTGCATCTTGTTCTTGAAGGACTCGCAAGGAACAGGAACAAACACGGGAAGAACTACTGTCCCTGCAGGATCGTGACCGGTGATGAGCAGGAGGACAAAAAGATAATCTGTCCTTGTATCTATCATAAGGACGAGATAAGTAATGATGGCTCCTGTCATTGTGATCTGTTCTTTAAGAAAAAGGACTGAAACGAAAGATAGCACATTTTTCCTTCGTTATTTTTAATATTTTTCAGGTGAATTCATGACAAATGCATTGGAAATATATCAGTTACTACCAAAAACAAATTGCAAACAGTGTGGTAAAGCGACCTGTATGGCGTTTGCAGCAGCACTTCTTTCAAGAGAGGTCGTAGTCGATGATTGTCCGCCTCTGAAAGAGGACAAGTTCAAAAATAACTATGAAAAACTTTCTGAGATCATCACACCTGCAGGGGAGGCCTCTGAGTCTGGTATGATAGTGCATACTGAAAAATGTATTGGGTGCGGTAACTGTGTTGTTGCATGCCCTGTTAACGTAGCCGAAGACCCTTATGGCGCAGGTTCAGGAAATGCACCTACTAGTGACAATGTGATCCTTCGTGTGGAAGATGGTGTCGTATGTCTATCCAATGTAAGTCAGTGTCGCCGATTTGGTAAGAATAAGATACTATGCAATGGTTGCATCGTTACATGCCCCACAAAAGCAATTGAATTCGTCTGATCATGGTGTGAAACAAATGGAAAATGAATATTACGTTTGCACAGGTTGTGGACTTCTCTGTGATGATATAGAGATTGAGCTAGATGATGGAAAGGTCTCAAAGGTGAACAATGCATGTCTAAAAGGTGTAGCTCGCCTGAAAGAATGCAATAGACCCGCTGAGTGCAGAATCGATGGCGCACCCGCATCTCTTGAAGATGCTATCATAGAAACTGCTCGAATACTCAAGGAAGCCGATTCTCCGGTGATCTTTGGAATGGGTAACTCGACCAGTCAGGCACAGAAAAATGCAATTGAGTTGGCAAAAAAGACTAGTGCTTATTTTGATGATACCTCCTCGTTCTGCCAGGGACCTATCGTCGAAGCAATACTTGAGAATAAGATAAGGACCTGCACACTTGATGAAGTAAAGGACAAGGCGGATGTTATTGTCTACTGGGGGGCAGATCCATCTAATTCACATCCGAGACATCTATCCAAATACACCTATTTCCCCCGTGGAAAAGAAAGACAACGTGGTTGGGAAGAAGATCGTACGGCTATTTGCATCGATGTGAGGAAGTCTGATACTGCTACTATCTGTGGTGATAAGTTCTACCAGATACCGCCGCAGGCGGACGAAGAGCTGCTTAATGCACTCACAAATGGTCTTTCCGGCAAGGTCCCCAAGGTTTCTTTCGGAATGGGTCCGAAGAAGATACTTGAACTTGCGAATATGCTTAAAAAAGCTGAATTCGGGGTGATCTGTGTTGGCTTGGGCCTTGTTTATTCACTTGAGGAAATTGAACCGCTAGTCCGTTTAATGGATAAGCTCAATGAAGTTTCCAACTTCTATCTCATCCCGATGGTCGGTCAGTATAATATGCGGGGATCCAATCATAACCTGCATGAGGAAACCGGATATATTAACCGTGTCAAATTCACAGGGAACGATGTTGAACATGGAGCACACTGTTCTGTTGTGGAATTGCTGAGGAAAAGAACCGTTGATGCAGCGCTAATAATAGGGTCTGACCCGATGTCAAGTCTTCCAGGCAGTATTGCAAAAGAGCTGTTGGACATTCCAGTCATCACTATTGATCCATGCAATACTCTGACGTCCCGAAAAGCAAAAGTGTCAATTCCAGTCGCAACTGCAGGATCAGAGTGTGGAGGAACTGCTGTCAGGATGGATGGTGTTGAAGTGGAGTTCAAAGCCATGACTGAAACTGATCGAATGTGTGATGCAGAGATACTGGAACGCATTATGGGGGAATTATAAATGGGATTTGGACAATTTCTCAAAGCTCCTGAATACGATATCAAGATAATAACATACAGGGATGTCTTCCAAAGCACCGCTCTTGAATCATCAGGATGTGGGGATGAATATGCCGAACGTTCAGCTGTAATTCTGCTGGATAAAGGTGACATGAAGAAGATGGTGCTTAAGGACGGAAGAAAGGCAGTCCTTAAGAACAACTTCGGAAGGGTTGTTGTGCATCTCAGACCTTCTAGCTATGAAGAAGGCCATGAAGGCATCGGATACATGACCAACAGCCCCTGGTCAAATGCACTGGTATCTTCTGAGACCGGTGGCTCAGGGGTTCCGAAATTCAAAATGATAACGGCATTAATTTCTGATGCAAAGGATGAATAGGTCACCAGTTTTGATGAGTGACCTCACTTTTTTTATTTATAAATAACTTTTTCTAGACGTTGTTTACCAAACGTTTGGGTACAAAGCCCGACTAAAGTTCAGATAAGTTCCTTAGGCTGTTTCTTTTCTGGTAATACTGGCAATTGCATAGTATTAACAAGAATTGGGCTTTCAACTTCCTTTGCACGTTCAAGTAAAAGCTCTTTTCCTTTCTGCGTAAGTGCAAAAAGAGGTACTGCAGTACCTACCTGTGCCAGAGGTTTGATGACATCTCGTATCGCCTTTGATGCACAGGAAGTAATGATGTCAAGATGCTTTACTATCTCAAGTGCATCTTCCCTGCTAAGGCCTGTAGTATGAGCACCGATGATCATTAGCTCAAGGTTGTTCTCATCCTCAATTCCACGAAGCATTTTTGCAGTTCCAGGGTCAACAACAGTAACAGCAATTCTTTTAAATCCAAGTTCAATTGCCTTTAGTACTCCGCCAACAGGATCAATGATGGCTTTAGATGGTTCAAGCACAATACCGCCCATTTTCTCAATGCGGTCAATGACCTCATCAATAGGTTCGGTCTCTATAAGTCCCGATATCCTTGCACCCATACCCTGAACAAGCACAGGATTGTTCGTTATAACAGTGCCTGCACCGTCACAAACTGTCACTGTGGTATCGAGAATGTCCCTTCCAAGCCCTGTCATCATAACTTCGGAAGCACCAAAACCCACGAAGACATCCATCTCAAGCATACGGTCCTTTGTAAAAAGACCAAAATCCTTTATGCGAAATTCCATGTTCTCCTTAACAGCCTCTCGTGTGATCTTTTTGATGCCTCTTGCTTTCTCGAACAGTGGACACCAGTCAATTTCCGGTTCACCGACTTCAACCACTTCGCCATTCTCTACAACGACCTTCGTCTTTCCAAGGATCTCCATTACATGTGGCATTATTGTAACCTCACAACTGATATTTGAGAACAATTATTTTAATTGGATATTCAATAGCTAAATATAAAAAAGGGAATCAAATAGCTTCCCTTCTGTCAAAGACCCTCTTTGCTTTACCTGTGCTTCTTGGAATTGTTCCCTTTTCCACAAGTTCTACATTGGCCCTTATGTTCAATACGCTCTTAAGCTCGCCTTCAACAAGTCTTTTTGTTGATTCTAGGTCCTGTATCTCACCTGTGAATGCACCTTCGTCGAGTTCTACCCTGACTGTTATCTCATCCAGTTTCTTCTTGTTCCTGTCAAGATATATCTCGAACTGGTCGGTGATCTTCTCGATCCTCACAAGAACATTCTCTATCTGTGATGGGAAAACATTGATGCCTCTTACAATAAGCATATCATCGGCTCTTCCGAGTATCCTTGAGATACGGTTGCTTGTACGTCCACAAACACATTCACTTTTAAGAAGTCTTGTGATGTCGCCGGTACGATATCTGATCACAGGAAGTGCTTCCTTTGTTAATGAAGTAAGCACAAGTTCGCCCTTTTCACCTTCAGCAACCTGTTCGCCATCCTCGTCAAGCACTTCAACAAGATAATGATCACTCCATATGTGAAGACCGTCCTGTTCCTGGCACTCGAATGCGATACCAGGTCCCATCATCTCGGATAGGCCATAGGAATCATACGCTTTAATGTTGAACGCATCTTCAAGTTCTTTTCTGGTGCTTGATGACCATGGTTCTGCACCAAAGCATCCTACTCGTAATGATAGTTTATCAAGGATATTCATTTCTCTGACGGTTTCTGCAAGGTAAAGTCCATAAGAAGGAGTACAATGAATAGCAGTAACGCCAAAGTCCTGCATCATTTCGATCTGTCTTACTGTGTTTCCGGTCCCGCTTGGTACGGCCATGGCACCAAGTTGTTCGATACCATAGTGAAAACCCAGTCCGCCTGTGAAAAGACCATAATTAACGGCATTCTGGAAAACATCATTCGCGTCCAGGCCGACCATAGTAAAATTACGTGCCATCATATTTGCCCATGTTTCAATATCATTGGCAGTATATCCGACAACCGTTGGTTTCCCACTTGTCCCTGAAGAAGCGTGGATCCGCACAATATCTTTTTTTGGGACTGCAAAAAGACCGAATGGATAGTTGTCACGAAGGTCCGTCTTTTTGGTAATTGGTAACTTTCTGATATCATCCAGTGATCTTATATCATCAGGAGTGATGCCCAGGGCTTTGAACTTCTCTCGATAAAAAGGCACATTATTATAGACTGCTGCAGCCGTTTTCTTCAAGCGGTTCAATTGCAATTCACGAAGTTCATCATGTTCCATCGTTTCATATTTTGGCTGCCAGTATTTCATGATGTGATCACCTTTTCACGTCTGAATGAATTCAATCTTTAAATGATTTACTATGCTTCGTTTAATGTCTTGCAGGTCATAAGCATTATCCAATTGATCAAAATATAGTGTCTTAATATCTTTATTTTTTTGGGAATGTATGAAATCCTCCTCTCATCTCTCAATACAATGTTCATACAATCAGTTATTATGTACATAATTATAGTTTTTGTGGACATCTAGTTTTAATAAGTGTGCAAAGATGTTTATATTTGAGGATGTCGATGAGCAACGGATATACATTATTTAAAGATAGCACCAATAATCTGAACTTCCAAGATATTACAAAGGTATTATGGAAAGATTTTATCTATGGGGGTCATATTTTTGCATTTGGGGCTATCTGCGTAGCTATTATGGCATCGATCATATTCGCTATTCCGATAACCTGGGACTTTATGTTGATCATCTACCTGATCTTCTATACGATATATGTGTATGACTATTTTACTGGTGCAGAGGAAGACAAGAACAATTACTCAAGTCGTTCAGAATATCTGCAGAACAATGACGAAAAAATGCTGTTAGCTACTATATATGGTTCCATTGTGGCAATAGCTTTCACATATTTAATTTACAGTGATATCAAAAACATGTTCATTGGATTTGCGATCCTTGTACTGGGGCTTATGTATCATTCACATTTTAAATCCATCACAAAAAAATTACCAGCATTCAAGAATTTATTCGTATCACTCGTATGGGGACTCCTCATCTACACCATGTTCGTCTATTATGGATATCAAATAGACATATCTGCAATGGTCATATCAGCTTTTGTATTCCTTAGAATGATAGGCATCCAGATAATGTTCGACATTCGGGATATAGAAGGGGATCGAATAAAAGGGCTGTTGACCATACCGGCAATATTTGGGCATGATAAGAGTCTATCGTTGCTCAAAATGCTCAATATTGTAACCTTGATATTGCTTGTAGTTGGTGTCTATATGGAAATATTGCCTATTTTTGTCTTAATGATAATGCTGATAATGGCTTATTCAGTAAAGTATAGAGGAAAAGTACTAATGTCAAGAAATGATAACAGATGCTACATACTTGCAGCAGGAGAGCCTGTTGTGTGGGCAGTTCTTGTTTGCGGGGGCATAGTGTTCTCCAGACTAGTCCCTTATGCAACCGACATCGGTACTATGATGTTTTGAGGACCAAAGGTGTCAGCATCTGGCACTTATATCGGGCAGTTTCATTTAAACCGGCAGATAATATATCCAATCATTGAGCGTTCAATCGCCTTCAATAGATTCAACCGAATCGAGCCTTGAGGCACGTCTTGCAGGATAAACGCCTGCAAGAACGTTCAGGATAAATGCAAAGGTTGCAGCATAAAAAAAGTTACTGGCAAGGATCGTAATTGGCATCGTTTCCAGTCCCAAATACATCTCACTGGGCAATTCAAGTTGATATGCTCCAATTGAAACAGATGCGATGTAGCCAATAATACAACCTGCAATAACGCCAAAAGCTCCGAGAACCGCTGATTCTATCAGAAATATGGAAGTGATGCTTCTTCGTGATACTTCCATGGCCATGAGCATGCCTATCTCTTTTTTCTTATCCATGACAACGGTAACCAGAGTGTTGGCAATACCAAATCCAGCAATGACGTAGATGAGTGCATAAAATATCCAGATGAATACGCGCTGTGTATTTAGTAATTCCAGGATCTCACTGTTGGCTTCCAGCCAGCTTACCGCATCAGCACTGGTATCGGTTTCAATTGAAGCTGCAATTGCTTCCGCTTGATATGGATCGAACACTCTGACACCTATAGAAGTGACGACACCATTCTTCCTGAAAAGCTCTTGCAATGTTCCCAGTCTGGCATATGTAACACTTTCATCGATCGGAGTGCCGGTGTTGATTATCCCCACTACCTTAAAGACCCGTTTATTTGAACCTGGATAAATTGCTTCCACATTATCTCCGAGACCAACCTCAAGGTTGTCTGCAAGTTTATCACCAAGAACAATGCCATGGCCCGTAAGTGCAAGCATTGTAAAGCTTCCGGAAACGATGTCCTCACTGACATGCATTACATGATCTTCAGCTTCTATCCCTTTGATCAGGACCCCTTCGGTATTGTCCTTATATTTTAGAGCCGCTTGTCCCGAAAGATAAGGCGATACTGCCAAAACACCTTCTTTCTCGCTTATCACTGACGTGAGATACTTGTAAAGGTGCAGTTCGTCACCATCTTCGGATTGTGGGCTTATTACGATATGTGGAGTGTTTTCGATAGTTATCTCAAGGAGCTCTTCCTGCAAACATTAAAGAAAAAAATGCATGGCGACGGCGAGAGTTTATGTGGTGCATTGCTATAGTGAACTCGAACATCAAAAACACTCCCGATAAACACACAGATATCGATATAACAATAGTATTTGCTTCATTTTAATACTTTTTTGTTTTGCCTGCATTTAATTTAGAACTTTTGAGAAGTTATGTGCAGATCTCATTTACACAAAGCTGATAGATATCATTTTAGTAAATTTGCTTGATACATATTGAAAATTGTGCATTTATATTCTATAATCAATTTTTGATTTTATATACTCCTTATATAATGTACACGAATTATATAATTATTACCATACAAGTTAAGTATGTGTCCATGCGAACTTCTTTATCATGAGGGTGTCTGAAAAGAAGGTTCTTGCAATAGATGCAGCAATAATACTTTTTTTCATTTTTCTGTTCATAACATCAGTAAACCTCGTTGCAGCCGGAGGGGATGGGATCTCCACATCTGCTGAACTTAGTTACGAGCTTCTGGGTGACGAAAATATTGTCCATGTGACTAAAGAGGTCACATTCACTAACATCGATGAAAATACTCGTTACTGGCAGGGTTATTATGACACCTATATTTATTACATCCCCGATGGTGCTGAGGACATCAGGGCATATGATAGTTCCAACAGTATGGAATATACGAAGGGTGATGGGGAATTTTATGTATTTAATTTCAATGAACAGATATGGTATGGAGATGTTTTCAAATTTACAGTTGAATATGACATGATGGTCAACCAAAATACCGCTGTTTTCAATATATGGGATAACACCGATAGTGCAACTGCAAAGGTCACCATGCCGGATGGATATGAGGTGTATCTGAATACACAGAATTGCGTGATAGTACCTCTGAAAGATAGCTATGTAATTGATCTCGACAATTTGGGAAAGGGTGTTGTACCAATAACAGTTGATCTTGTAAGGCATACTGAACTGAACAGTATGACCGAAACTGTGAAACTAAAGGAAAAAGATGTCCTCGTGACAGTCAGGTACTGGGATGGGGAAGAGCGGTGGGCAGAACATGTTATGGATACGACATCCAGTAGCCTTGTAATTCTCGAAGATATATGGGGTGTTGCATATCCTGCTGGTTATGACATAACCATTACTGAAAGCAGTATGGAAGATACTGGTGGTTATGGTGGTCTTAATAACTGGAGCAAGGGGATATTATTGCTTCATACATCAAGGGACATAACATTGGTACATGAATTAGCCCATTACTGGACAGAAAGCTGTTCTTTCGAACAATTGTGGATGGATGAAGGTTATGCTAATTTCTATGCTATGAAGGTGCTTGAAGAGCTCGACCCTTTACAAGCCACAAAGGAACTGGATCGACTCTCAGATATTGGAGATAATGAAAGGAATGAAGGGAAGCTTTCCGATTGGTCAACACCTTCTGAATTAGCTCCGGGCTATGCATATCAGACCAAATTAAATTACAAAAGGGCATTTCTTTTAACTTATTCCCTCTACGAGGATGTTGGCATGGATACGTTCAGGGATGCTGGTATGGAATTCATCAATATGGATAATGTCGATAAAAGTGACCATATAAGTATCATGGAAAGTATTTCAGGCAAAGAGCTTGATGCTATCTATGATCAATATCTCTAACTCATTTAATCTGGTGAAAGTGAGTCTATATTTTTAATTTAACAAGGAACATATTTTTATAGTTATCAAAGATTATTATGTTATGCAAGTCTGCTCATGCATATATTCCGACAAAACTGCAGGTTTTGTTCCAAGGGGTGTCTCAAATGGATTTTATTGAAAAGCTTAAGGAAAAACAAAAGGATCAAAGTGCTAAGAACTGGTTTGACCTTGGAGTTCAAACAAAAAGTCAGGATAAGAAAGTGAAATATTTCACAAAATGTCTACTGATAGAACCGGAAAATGCACAAGCATTAAGACTTATGGCAGATGCTCAACAAGAAATGGGCCTGATAGATGCAGCACTTGGTTCAAGAGCAAAGGCAGATGAAATAGAAAGGCTTGCAGGTGGTTTTGAGCAGGATGTTGATGTGACCTTTGAAAATGTAAACTTTGGTTCAGATGCCCTTAATTTTGAAGATGAGGCTATTCCTGCTAATGATATGATCGAGATAATAGAAGAACCGCAGGAAGGGCTGAAATCGGTGAATCCGGTAATCAAGGACAACAAGTGGACTGCGTTCGAAGATGCAAAGAACAAAGAGCTGGAAGGAGAATCCGAGGTACCTGTTGAATATGATGCTGGGGTTCACACGCAAGATGAGTCTGAAATGGCTGAATCCATCGTAATTCCAGAAGAGAATGGTGAGGGTAAATTCGTTGAAGCTGCAGAAGAAAAGAGCGAGAGTACCTTTGTTGAAGCTACAGTAGAAAAACCGAATATGGTAAAAGCAGAACCTGTTGTTGCAGTAAAGGAACCTGCGCAAAAAGTTATCCGACAAGCAGATGAGAAAAGGGTAAATGCATCTGTAACAGAACCATCTGTTGAAAAGGTAACAATGGTCCAGACTGCGCCTAATGATGTTGCTCCTGCAATATCTCAATATAAGGTCACGGATGCTGTACCTTTCACATTACCTATGAGAGAGATAATCAAGTTCTGGGTTGTGGGTATTGTTGCGATATTAGTTGCAGGGTTTATAATGACCGCATTAGTTGGACAATAAAGAAGAATGCCATTGCTATGTGGTACCCTTTTTCACCCTATTTTATTTTCCATTGTCGCTAATACGATCGATTTCATATGGATCGGATAATGTTCTGAGGCTGCAAGGTCATTTTTCTGATAAATATGGGAATTCAATTAAATTTTTAGTTGTGACTGATCTGAGTTTATTCACTGAACGCTGGGATAATCCAATTAGTCTATAAATTAATGATGAATAGCACAAAAATCAATTAAAAATAGATAGCGGCGATCATGTCAGAAACATTTTCTCTGATCGCACACCTTAATTTGATCGTTTAAAAGAATAGTAAGATTCACATCCACTTAATATCGTTTAGGTGGTCTGTGGCTCTGGTAGCATTCCTTGCAGTATACTGGCCTGTCAGGGTCCGGTACGAAAGGCACTTCTGTTTCCTGACCGCAGTCAGCACATTTAGCTTTGTGCATCTCTCTTGGTCCATTGTTGAAACCACCACTTCCGCCGCCTCTGCCGTTAAAGCTTCTTCTTTCCATCTGTTTTCCTCCCTTTATATTTTATACCAAATTCGTCCAAAAAGGTCCACACGTGTAAATTCCTTATTCTTGGGAGGTCTTGATGGATTCGTTGACTGATTCAATTCATGGTCTGATTATATATAGCACTGTTGGTTTTTCAGGTGCCTGGAAATCCTAAATATGTCAATGAAGTCTTCAGCTCCTTTTTTTATATGGTCTTAGGGAATTGTCTTTGAATAATTGATTGATTATAAAATGGACATATTAGTGAAGTAACTCATTATTTCAAGCTTTTAAGCAGGGGAATAATGCATTATATGAAACAGGTTTCTTTTCAAAAAATCCTATCTCATCATCAAAATCCTGCTCGGGATATTTCCTGCACGACACAATTGTCATGTTCAACGCTTCCAAAAAGCCGGTGTTAACAGCACAATAACTGTAAAGACCTCGAGTCTTCCAATCCACATATTAGCAATAAGGACCAACTTGCCGGGATCAGGGATAGAATCAAAACTGGCCATCGGGCCTATGAGGCCCAGGCCGGGACCTACATTGCCCAGAGTTGCAATGGAAGCGCTCAGGGTAGTAACGAAATCCATTCCCATTAATGAAAGCAGGGTTGAGCTGGCAAAAAAGATCATGAGGTAAATTACCATGAAGGATACGATGGAATGTATGACTTCTTCGGGGACTGTTTTATTATTGAAGCGGATCGGGATGATGGCTTTTGGATGAATTACCTTAAAAAGTACTTTCTGTGCATATTTTAATAGAAGGAGCAGACGTACTACTTTCACACCACCGGAAGTAGAACCTGCACAGCCTCCTATGAACATCAACAAAAATAGGATGAATCTTGATGAATCCGGCCAGAGGTTGAAATCTGCTGTCGCATAGCCGGTGGTCGTGAGGATTGAAATGACCTGGAAACTGCTGTACCTGAAAGCATCAGCAAGCGAATATACTTCGGTCTTGAATAGCATATAGGCAAGAACAAGGGTTGCTATTGCAATAATCGCAAAATAGAACTTGAACTCCTGGTCCTTTATCAGGCTTGTTCTATCAGAAAAGATCGATTTATAATGAAGAGCAAAATTTGCTCCTCCCAGGAACATGAACACCATGATGATCCCTTCGACCATGGGGTCATTAAAAGCTGCTATACTGTCTGAATAAGGGGAAAATCCGGAGCATGAGATCGATGTAAATGTATGGGTGATGGCATCATAAGGGGACAAGCCTGCAATCATCAGGATAAGCAGTTCCGAAATGGATAGCACGATATAAACAAGCCACAGAATCTTTGCAGTCTCCCTTATCCTCGGTCGCAGTTGTTCTTCCTGAAGCCCCGGCACCTCTGCGCGGAACATTTGCCTTCCTGCAATGCCGAGCTTTGGCAAGATGGCAATGAACAACATGATAATTCCCATACCTCCAAGCCATTGGGTCATGCTTCTCCAGAAAAGAAGGCTTCTGCTATGGCTCTCAATGTCAATAAGTGCAGTTGCTCCGGTAGCTGTTACTCCAGACATGGATTCGAACAAAGCACTTATCGGGGGTACGCCTTCAAGCATGTAGGGGAATGAATAGAATATTGCAGCAACAAGCCAGCCAATTGCAACAATAAAAAATCCTTCTTTTAGATTCCATTCCTCATCTTTTCTCTTAAAGAACAATGTAAAAAGAGATGCTACAAAGACAGTAATGGCAAGAGGGATAGCAAATGTCTGTAAACTTTCTCCATAATAAACAGCAACTAACAATGGAATAATCATGAATCCGGCAAGTAACCAGAAAATGGAACCTAATACACCCAGCACGACATTATATCTCAGACCGATCACACCATATTGTTAAATTTTTGTTTTTTACAATAGACTTGATTGCAATCAAAAGGCATCCTTTCTACTAATGTGCCATGCTCAATCAATCTGTATAGTTATAGATATGTGATGCACATTGTACACTATATCATAAATTGTTGTTAATGATTGATAAATTATTCTTGCAGGATGCATTCGCTTCCTCTCAAACTTTCGTTTTTTCTTATTTTAGTAGAATTGGTAACTCAATCTGAATAAATAATTATTAAATGCTCAGTGAGATGTTTAGTCTAACAAAGAATATAATGGAGCAACAATATCTGTTATCCATGGAATTTCAGAATGAGGACTTTGAATCTCAAATTTTCAAGGATATTGACCTTTCAGACGTATCTTTCAAAAATTCAAAGTTCATTGATTGTGCTTTTGAAAACTGCAACTTATCAAACGTGGACCTGGATAATACAAGATTTCAGGACATTAAATTCAAGAACTGTAAAGTTCTGGGATTGGACTTTTCAAAATGCAATGACTTCATACTCAGTTTTGGGTTCGAAGACTCATTTATTTCCCTGTCAGTGTTTTCTTATCTGAATTTAGAAAATACGGATTTCAGTAATTGTCAGGTATATGACTGTGATTTTGTAAGTGCCAACCTGACAAAAACTAATTTTGAAAATTCCGATCTTAAGAGTAGTCATTTTCAAAATGCGAACCTGAGCTTTGCATCCTTCAAAAACGCAAAGAACTATGATATAGACCCAAATAACAATTTTCTAAGGAAAACAAAATTTTCTGTTCCTGAAGTTATCTCCCTCTTAAATGTTTATGATATTGAACTGGAATGAACAATTTCTAAATCATAATATGGTATCATATTGTCCTATGTAAATTGTAATGATACTTCACTTGTTTTCATCATAGCGAACTCATATGTACCTGTTATTAATGGTTTCCATATATGTTTGCTTAAGTTTTAATGTCCGAAAGCTCGATTTCAAGATTATTAATGAACGTGCGTGCTTTTGTCCCTGGGTATCTTCAGTGCTGATGCATATTTTCGTGCTATCACTGAAGATCATGTATCAACCTGTCTTTTTTTAGGTATTCAAATTTTGGTGTATTGCCCAATCATGCTATACATTGTCACACTACATATAAATATGAGAACGTAGTGGTAGGGGTGCTCTCATTGAGCTGATTGGTGCCATTTTTGGTACGATCAGAATGAGGGTTCAAAAACGTTTATGCTCTTTCATGACTGGATTCACATTCTCAAAAAATGTGGTTATGCTTTCCGATTCGGAACGTATATATAGCATGGAGGAGTTTAAGGGAATCCACTCAATGGGTGGAATTTCAATCACCTTCAATTCAAGATCATTAGTGGAGACCGGAGCTTTTTCGGTCTGACGTTGAATTTGGCAGTTCGATTAATTCTGACTGATAGTGTAAATCTATCTATCGAGAACTAATCGAAATTGTGCATGAATAAGTAACTCTCTAATTCACTTTAGAGTGTTCTTTTCCGACAATTTTTAAGTTTAACTTCCATATTAAGTGTGCTTTAACAACAAACTCTGGTTGATCCTGCCAGAGGTTACTGCTATCGGTGTTCGACTAAGCCATGCGAGTCAAATGTTCTTCGTGAACATGGCGGACTGCTCAGTAACACGTGGATAACCTGCCCTTAGGTTCGGCATAACTCCGGGAAACTGGAGATAATTCCGAATAGGTCAAATATGCTGGAATGCTTTTTGGCCAAAAGACCTCGGTTGCCTAAGGATGGATCTGCGGTCTATCAGGTTGTAGTGGGTGTAACGTACCTACTAGCCTACGACGGATATGGGTTGTGAGAGCAAGAGCCCAGAGATGGATTCTGAGACATGAATCCAGGCCCTACGGGGCGCAGCAGGCGCGAAAACTTTACAATGCGGGAAACCGCGATAAGGGGACACCGAGTGCCAGCATTTATGTTGGCTGTCCACATGTGTAAACGGCATGTGTTAGCAAGGGCCGGGCAAGACCGGTGCCAGCCGCCGCGGTAACACCGGCGGCCCGAGTGGTAATCACTTTTATTGGGTCTAAAGGGTCCGTAGCCGGTTTGATCAGTTCTTCGGGAAATCTGACAGCTCAACTGTTAGGCTTCCGGGGAATACTGTCAGACTTGGGACCGGGAGAGGTAAGAGGTACTACAGGGGTAGGAGTGAAATCTTGTAATCCCTGTGGGACCACCAGTGGCGAAGGCGTCTTACCAGAACGGGTCCGACGGTGAGGGACGAAAGCTGGGGGCACGAACCGGATTAGATACCCGGGTAGTCCCAGCCGTAAACGATGTTCGCTAGGTGTCAGGGGCGGTGCGACCGCTTCTGGTGCCGTAGGGAAGCCGTGAAGCGAACCACCTGGGAAGTACGGCCGCAAGGCTGAAACTTAAAGGAATTGGCGGGGGAGCACTACAACGGGTGGAGCCTGCGGTTTAATTGGACTCAACGCCGGAAAACTCACCGGGGGCGACAGCAAAATGTAGGTCAAGCTAAAGACTTTACCTGAATCGCTGAGAGGAGGTGCATGGCCGTCGTCAGTTCGTACTGTGAAGCATCCTGTTAAGTCAGGCAACGAGCGAGACCCGTGCCCACTGTTGCCAGCATGTCCTTCGGGATGATGGGTACTCTGTGGGGACCGCTGGTGCTAAACCAGAGGAAGGTGCGGGCTACGGTAGGTCAGTATGCCCCGAATCTCCCGGGCTACACGCGGGCTACAATGGTTGGGACAATGGGTCCCTACACCGAAAGGTGATGGTAATCTCTTAAACCCAACCGTAGTTCGAATCGAGGACTGTAACTCGTCCTCGTGAAGCTGGAATCCGTAGTAATCGCGTTTCAACATAGCGCGGTGAATACGTCCCTGCTCCTTGCACACACCGCCCGTCAAACCACCCGAGTGAGGTATGGGTGAGGGCACGGACTTAGTGCCGTGTTCGAACCTAAATTTCGCAAGGGGGGTTAAGTCGTAACAAGGTAGCCGTAGGGGAATCTGCGGCTGGATCACCTCCTAAGCAAGATCCGCACAAAGCGGATCACCGCTATCAGTCAGAAATCGATAAACTGCCAAATTCAACAAACCACATTCAATGATTCACAATCATCAAGTGCACCAGGCAAGTAATGTTGCCCGGGAAGGATGGAAGTGCCTGATACCCCATATCAGGTACGATGAGATCATGTATAAATATTACATATCAGACGCTCACTGGACAAAGTGAGATGGACTCTGGTAATTATGCCGTCAGGTGGATGGCTCGGCTCAAGCGCTGATGAAGGACGTGCCAAGCTGCGATAAGCCCAGGGTAGGTGCATGGAACCTATGAACCTGGGATTTCCTAATGAGACCTCTTAGCACATTTGTGCTGATCAGTAATGATCGGGAACGCCCCGAATTGAAACATCTTAGTAGGGGCAGGAAGAGAAATCGAAGAGATGCCGTTAGTAATGGCGAATGAACACGGCACAGTTCAAACTGAATCCCTCCAGTAATGTGAGGGAGATGTGGTGTTATAGGAACTTTCTAAGATTCCTATCTTTTCTTAGCTGAACTTTTCTGGAACGTTAGACCATAGAGTGTGATAGTCACGTAAGCAATGAAAAGAGGAATTGGAAATGTTCCTGAGTATCGTGTGTTGGAAATCACGCGAGAATTTGGGAGGCACCAACTTCCAAAACTAAATACGTCTTGAGACCGATAGCGAAATAGTAGGGTGACCGAAAACTGAAAAGTACCCCCAAAAGGGAGGTTAAAAGTGCCTGAAACCTGATGGTGATGGAGCGATATGGCATGAAAGGATCTTTGGATCGAAGGAATCAACCGCGAGGTTGTAGTACGAGTTCCAATGCCGATGTCATATCATACGTTTTGAAGAACGGGCCAGGGAGTGTAACTAAGTGGCGATGGCTAACCTTTTATCTGGGAAGCCGAAGCGAAAGCAACATGCGTGCAACCTTCGGGTGAGACGCGGCGTATACAAGTGCGTGGAGTCACTAAGTTACGACCCGAAGCCGGGTGATCTAGGCGTGGGCAGGTTGAAGCGTGGCGAAAGCTACGTGGAGGACCGCAAGCGGTATTGATCTGCAAATCATTCGTGTGACCTGCGTCTCGGAGTGAAAGGCTAATCTAACCCGGCATCAGCTGGTTCCTTCCGAAACATGTCGTAGCATGACCTAACTGGAGATAGTCGGTGGAGTAGAGCACTGATTGATGGTCCTGGGGGAGAAATCCCTCATCCGTCTGTCAAACTCCAAACCCACCGTCGTCGTAGAAAGTTGGAGTCCGGACTACTGGGGTAAGCCTGTAGTCCGTAAGGGAGACAACCCAGCCCGTGGTTAAGGTCCCTAAGTGTCGACTAAGTGTTAATACTAAAGGGCGTCCCAAGCCCTAGACAGCTGGAAGGTTAGCTTAGAAGCAGCTATCCTTTAAAGAGTGCGTAACAGCCCACCAGTCGAGGTTTGGGGCCCCGAAAATGGACGGGGCTCAAGTCGACCACCGATACCACGGAGTACCGTAAGGTAATCTCGTAGGAAGGCGTTGCGTTTGGGTAGAAGCAGGGCTGTGAAGTCCTGTGGACCGAGCGGAAACGAAAATCCTGGTAATAGTAGCAGCATAGTTAGGTGAGAATCCTAACCGCCGAAGGGGCTAGGTTTCCTCGGCAATGATCGTCAGCCGAGGGTTAGTCGGTCCTAAGTTGTACCGTAATTCGAGTACATCAAAAGGGAAACAGGTTAATATTCCTGTACTATTCAACAATAAAACTGACGTTTTGGGGCAGGCTGAGCGGCGCTGTCGCGCCGTTTAAGCATCTAAATCTGTGGAGAGCCGTAATGGCGAGAAGCGGACGAATATGTTATGACGAAAGTCGGCTGCACCCCGGAACCCGTGAAAAGGGAGTTGAATATCCGTACCGAGATCTGACACAGGTGCCCCTAGCTGAAAAGGCTTAGGCGTGTCGGAATAATTTGGCTAAGGGAATTCGGCAAATTGGCTCCGTAACTTCGGGAGAAGGAGTGCCTGCCGTGAAGACGGCAGGTCGCAGTGACCAGGGAACTCTAACTGTCTAATATCAACATAGGAGATCGCAAACCCGTAAGGGCTAGTACGATCTCTGAATCCTGCTCAGTGCAGGTACCTGAAACTTCGGTTCAACGGAAAGAAGGGCCTGTAAACAGCGGGGGTAACTATGACCCTCTTAAGGTAGCGTAGTACCTTGTCGCTTAATTGGCGACTTGCATGAATGGATCAATGAGAGTTCTACTGTCCCTAGCCAGAGTCCGGTGAAGCTTACATTCTAGTGCAGAGTCTAGAGACCTCTAGGGGGAAGTGAAGACCCCGTGGAGCTTTACTGCAGCCTGTCGCTGGGTTGTGATTTTGGATGTACAGTGTAGGTAGGAGACGTCGAAACCGGTGCGCCAGCATCGGTGGAGTCACAATTGGGACACTACCCTTCCAAGATTACGACCCTCACTCCGTGAGGAGGACCCCGATAGGTGGGCAGTTTGCCTGGGGCGGGACGCCCTTGAAAAGATATCAAGGGCGCGCAATGGTTAACTCAAGTGGGTCGGAAACCTACTGAAGAGTGCAAGAGCATAAGTTAGCCTGACGTGATTCAGCACAGTAGTGGATCACGAGACGAAAGTCGGTTCTAGCGAACCTTTATGTCCCGCTTGGTGCGGGCTAAAGATGACAGAAAAGTTACCCCGGGGATAATTGAGTCGTTGCCGGCAAGAGCACATATCGACCCGGCAGCTTGCTACCTCGATGTCGGTTCTTTCCATCCTGGCTGTGCAGCAGCAGCCAAGGGTGAGGTTGTTCGCCTATTAAAGGAGATCGTGAGCTGGGTTTAGACCGTCGTGAGACAGGTCGGTTACTATCTACTAGAGGTGTATGTGGTCTGAGGGTAAGTTGCTTTTAGTACGAGAGGAACAGAGCAACGGCGCCACTGGTCGATCGGTTGTCTGACAAGGCACTGCCGAGCAGCTACGCGCTAAGGAATAAGAGCTGAATGCATCTAAGCTCGAAATCTAACCTAAAAAGAGACCACTTTAAGGGTTCCGGTAAAAGACCGGATCGATAGGAATGGGATGTAAGCACCAAGGCAACGAGGTGTTCAGTCCGCATTTACTAATATCCGTGCCTCATCCGTCTCGCTTTGTCCAGGCGATATCTGATATGTAATATGATCTACATGATCACAATCCGTTAATTTGAATGAGTATGGCGGCCATAGCGGTAGGGCCACTCCTGTTCCCATCCGAACACAGAAGATAAGTCTACCCACGTTGTTTACTGTACTGAAGTACGAGAGTCTTCGGGAAATCTACATCGCTGCTATACTCACTCTATCCAATTCTTTTCTTAACTGATCTTAAACTCGATAGTTGTGACTCTATTTCTCAGCATTTACAACGAGATATATCTAATTTTAAACGGATAATCATCTCTATCGTATCTCATTTCATAGTGCCAATTATTGTCGCAAGGTAAAAGTTTATATGCATGTTTCACCTACTAGGGACTACATTCCCAATTGCCAAGGTGGCGGAGCGGCTACGCAATCGCCTGCAGAGCGATACCATTCCGGTTCGAATCCGGACCTTGGCTTCATTTATTTACAAGAGTAAGGTCCTACTTTAAATTCTGACCTCTTGAGCAAAGCTCAAAGGTTGCGCGCTCCAGAAGCGCTGATCTGGATTTGGACCTTGGCTTCATTCATCAATAAGAGTATGGCGGCCACAGTGGCAGGGCCACTCCTGTTCCCATCCGAACACAGAAGATAAGTCTGCCCACGTTGCTTACTGTACTGAAGTACGAGAGTCTTCGGGAAATCTGCATCGCTGCTATGCTCACTATTATTAATTTACTTTTTTTAGCTCTGTAGAAATCCTCCTCCAAAATAAAAACGCAGTCTTAACAAATCTGTCAAGGTTGTGTAATATCACTTTGAACTTTACTTCTTTACTTGATTTCTGTACTTTCTTACGTAAATTTTCTCCATATTTTCTTTTCAAAACCGAAAATATCGTTTCACTTAAATTCCGCATATAGAGTATATCTTGATATCAAATTCATGTATCATCTTCTTCCGATATCTTCCCTTGATTCGCTTTCGTTCACGTTGTTTTAAGGAACGAATGCTATTGATTCAAGTTTATCCCTTGTCAATTCGTGTATGTTTTCAGAATCATATGCTTTATCCATCTAATATTTTAATCTTCTATATGATGACATTGCGATAGCAATGTCTTTGCATGTTTTGCGTCATGAACTGTTTTTCCAGAGATCTTGTAACAGTAATTACAAATTTACTAACATCAACTGAAATGCTAGTCTTCACATAACGTCGTCTCCATTTTTTTATTCTCCAAGAATAGTAGTTGCTATAATATCTACTTGTAAACCCAGTAGAATCAATTGCAGTAATGTTAATTGAGCTCTATTTTTGTAAAATAGGTAAAGTGTTCTCCTAAATATAGTATCCAAAACAACAGAATATGTGCGAGTAACAAATTTCGGAAGTGTGGTAAAATGCGGCACTTTTTTTGGCTTGAGTTTGATTGGACCGAATCGTGTCAATAGCTAATGTTGTGTGTAAGTTCGTTTTGAATATCTACAGCTATAAAGTGGAAAGCGTGAATATCGTGTTACTTGCAATGCTATATCGATAAATTTTAAGTACTTGTTAGACAAAACACAATCATCCCCTTGTGGTATTGGTGCAAACAATCACAGGGGACTTCTTATTATAAAAATGATAGTGGCTTAGTTGAAGTTAGAAAAGAGGATTTCTACAGACCTTTTTTTTGATCGTTTAATATAACTAATAGTATTATGGTGTGTACGCATTCTCATAAAATGTGATCATTCTTTCCGATTAGAAATGTATATATAGGATGGCGTTGTTTAAGGAAATCCACTCAATGGGTGGAATTTCAATCACCTTCAATTCAAGATCATTAGTGGAGACCGGAGCTTTTTCGGTCTGACGTTGAATTTGGCAGTTCGATTAATTCTGACTGATAGTGTAAATCTATCTATCGAGAACTAATCGAAATTGTGCATGAATAAGTAACTCTCTAATTCACTTTAGAGTGTTCTTTTCCGACAATTTTTAAGTTTAACTTCCATATTAAGTGTGCTTTAACAACAAACTCTGGTTGATCCTGCCAGAGGTTACTGCTATCGGTGTTCGACTAAGCCATGCGAGTCAAATGTTCTTCGTGAACATGGCGGACTGCTCAGTAACACGTGGATAACCTGCCCTTAGGTTCGGCATAACTCCGGGAAACTGGAGATAATTCCGAATAGGTCAAATATGCTGGAATGCTTTTTGGCCAAAAGACCTCGGTTGCCTAAGGATGGATCTGCGGTCTATCAGGTTGTAGTGGGTGTAACGTACCTACTAGCCTACGACGGATATGGGTTGTGAGAGCAAGAGCCCAGAGATGGATTCTGAGACATGAATCCAGGCCCTACGGGGCGCAGCAGGCGCGAAAACTTTACAATGCGGGAAACCGCGATAAGGGGACACCGAGTGCCAGCATTTATGTTGGCTGTCCACATGTGTAAACGGCATGTGTTAGCAAGGGCCGGGCAAGACCGGTGCCAGCCGCCGCGGTAACACCGGCGGCCCGAGTGGTAATCACTTTTATTGGGTCTAAAGGGTCCGTAGCCGGTTTGATCAGTTCTTCGGGAAATCTGACAGCTCAACTGTTAGGCTTCCGGGGAATACTGTCAGACTTGGGACCGGGAGAGGTAAGAGGTACTACAGGGGTAGGAGTGAAATCTTGTAATCCCTGTGGGACCACCAGTGGCGAAGGCGTCTTACCAGAACGGGTCCGACGGTGAGGGACGAAAGCTGGGGGCACGAACCGGATTAGATACCCGGGTAGTCCCAGCCGTAAACGATGTTCGCTAGGTGTCAGGGGCGGTGCGACCGCTTCTGGTGCCGTAGGGAAGCCGTGAAGCGAACCACCTGGGAAGTACGGCCGCAAGGCTGAAACTTAAAGGAATTGGCGGGGGAGCACTACAACGGGTGGAGCCTGCGGTTTAATTGGACTCAACGCCGGAAAACTCACCGGGGGCGACAGCAAAATGTAGGTCAAGCTAAAGACTTTACCTGAATCGCTGAGAGGAGGTGCATGGCCGTCGTCAGTTCGTACTGTGAAGCATCCTGTTAAGTCAGGCAACGAGCGAGACCCGTGCCCACTGTTGCCAGCATGTCCTTCGGGATGATGGGTACTCTGTGGGGACCGCTGGTGCTAAACCAGAGGAAGGTGCGGGCTACGGTAGGTCAGTATGCCCCGAATCTCCCGGGCTACACGCGGGCTACAATGGTTGGGACAATGGGTCCCTACACCGAAAGGTGATGGTAATCTCTTAAACCCAACCGTAGTTCGAATCGAGGACTGTAACTCGTCCTCGTGAAGCTGGAATCCGTAGTAATCGCGTTTCAACATAGCGCGGTGAATACGTCCCTGCTCCTTGCACACACCGCCCGTCAAACCACCCGAGTGAGGTATGGGTGAGGGCACGGACTTAGTGCCGTGTTCGAACCTAAATTTCGCAAGGGGGGTTAAGTCGTAACAAGGTAGCCGTAGGGGAATCTGCGGCTGGATCACCTCCTAAGCAAGATCCGCATAAAGCGGATCACCGCTATCAGTCAGAAATCGATAAACTGCCAAATTCAACAAACCACTTTCAATAAAACACAGTTCGTTAGGGCGTGTAGATCAGTTGGAAGATCGCCGCCTTTGCAAGGCGGAGGCCTAGGGTTCGAATCCCTACACGTCCATTGGATCATTTACGATTCACAATCATCAAGTGCACCAGGCAAGTAATGTTGCCCGGGAAGGATGGAAGTGCCTGATACCCCATATCAAGTACGATGAGATCATGTATAAATATTACATATCAGACGCTCACTGGACAAAGTGAGATGGACTCTGGTAATTATGCCGTCAGGTGGATGGCTCGGCTCAAGCGCTGATGAAGGACGTGCCAAGCTGCGATAAGCCCAGGGTAGGTGCATGGAACCTATGAACCTGGGATTTCCTAATGAGACCTCTTAGCACATTTGTGCTGATCAGTAATGATCGGGAACGCCCCGAATTGAAACATCTTAGTAGGGGCAGGAAGAGAAATCGAAGAGATGCCGTTAGTAATGGCGAATGAACACGGCACAGTTCAAACTGAATCCCTCCAGTAATGTGAGGGAGATGTGGTGTTATAGGAACTTTCTAAGATTCCTATCTTTTCTTAGCTGAACTTTTCTGGAACGTTAGACCATAGAGTGTGATAGTCACGTAAGCAATGAAAAGAGGAATTGGAAATGTTCCTGAGTATCGTGTGTTGGAAATCACGCGAGAATTTGGGAGGCACCAACTTCCAAAACTAAATACGTCTTGAGACCGATAGCGAAATAGTAGGGTGACCGAAAACTGAAAAGTACCCCCAAAAGGGAGGTTAAAAGTGCCTGAAACCTGATGGTGATGGAGCGATATGGCATGAAAGGATCTTTGGATCGAAGGAATCAACCGCGAGGTTGTAGTACGAGTTCCAATGCCGATGTCATATCATACGTTTTGAAGAACGGGCCAGGGAGTGTAACTAAGTGGCGATGGCTAACCTTTTATCTGGGAAGCCGAAGCGAAAGCAACATGCGTGCAACCTTCGGGTGAGACGCGGCGTATACAAGTGCGTGGAGTCACTAAGTTACGACCCGAAGCCGGGTGATCTAGGCGTGGGCAGGTTGAAGCGTGGCGAAAGCTACGTGGAGGACCGCAAGCGGTATTGATCTGCAAATCATTCGTGTGACCTGCGTCTCGGAGTGAAAGGCTAATCTAACCCGGCATCAGCTGGTTCCTTCCGAAACATGTCGTAGCATGACCTAACTGGAGATAGTCGGTGGAGTAGAGCACTGATTGATGGTCCTGGGGGAGAAATCCCTCATCCGTCTGTCAAACTCCAAACCCACCGTCGTCGTAGAAAGTTGGAGTCCGGACTACTGGGGTAAGCCTGTAGTCCGTAAGGGAGACAACCCAGCCCGTGGTTAAGGTCCCTAAGTGTCGACTAAGTGTTAATACTAAAGGGCGTCCCAAGCCCTAGACAGCTGGAAGGTTAGCTTAGAAGCAGCTATCCTTTAAAGAGTGCGTAACAGCCCACCAGTCGAGGTTTGGGGCCCCGAAAATGGACGGGGCTCAAGTCGACCACCGATACCACGGAGTACCGTAAGGTAATCTCGTAGGAAGGCGTTGCGTTTGGGTAGAAGCAGGGCTGTGAAGTCCTGTGGACCGAGCGGAAACGAAAATCCTGGTAATAGTAGCAGCATAGTTAGGTGAGAATCCTAACCGCCGAAGGGGCTAGGTTTCCTCGGCAATGATCGTCAGCCGAGGGTTAGTCGGTCCTAAGTTGTACCGTAATTCGAGTACATCAAAAGGGAAACAGGTTAATATTCCTGTACTATTCAACAATAAAACTGACGTTTTGGGGCAGGCTGAGCGGCGCTGTCGCGCCGTTTAAGCATCTAAATCTGTGGAGAGCCGTAATGGCGAGAAGCGGACGAATATGTTATGACGAAAGTCGGCTGCACCCCGGAACCCGTGAAAAGGGAGTTGAATATCCGTACCGAGATCTGACACAGGTGCCCCTAGCTGAAAAGGCTTAGGCGTGTCGGAATAATTTGGCTAAGGGAATTCGGCAAATTGGCTCCGTAACTTCGGGAGAAGGAGTGCCTGCCGTGAAGACGGCAGGTCGCAGTGACCAGGGAACTCTAACTGTCTAATATCAACATAGGAGATCGCAAACCCGTAAGGGCTAGTACGATCTCTGAATCCTGCTCAGTGCAGGTACCTGAAACTTCGGTTCAACGGAAAGAAGGGCCTGTAAACAGCGGGGGTAACTATGACCCTCTTAAGGTAGCGTAGTACCTTGTCGCTTAATTGGCGACTTGCATGAATGGATCAATGAGAGTTCTACTGTCCCTAGCCAGAGTCCGGTGAAGCTTACATTCTAGTGCAGAGTCTAGAGACCTCTAGGGGGAAGTGAAGACCCCGTGGAGCTTTACTGCAGCCTGTCGCTGGGTTGTGATTTTGGATGTACAGTGTAGGTAGGAGACGTCGAAACCGGTGCGCCAGCATCGGTGGAGTCACAATTGGGACACTACCCTTCCAAGATTACGACCCTCACTCCGTGAGGAGGACCCCGATAGGTGGGCAGTTTGCCTGGGGCGGGACGCCCTTGAAAAGATATCAAGGGCGCGCAATGGTTAACTCAAGTGGGTCGGAAACCTACTGAAGAGTGCAAGAGCATAAGTTAGCCTGACGTGATTCAGCACAGTAGTGGATCACGAGACGAAAGTCGGTTCTAGCGAACCTTTATGTCCCGCTTGGTGCGGGCTAAAGATGACAGAAAAGTTACCCCGGGGATAATTGAGTCGTTGCCGGCAAGAGCACATATCGACCCGGCAGCTTGCTACCTCGATGTCGGTTCTTTCCATCCTGGCTGTGCAGCAGCAGCCAAGGGT
The DNA here is from genome assembly GCF_027594145.1 of Methanococcoides alaskense. GTDB lineage: Archaea > Halobacteriota > Methanosarcinia > Methanosarcinales > Methanosarcinaceae > Methanococcoides > Methanococcoides alaskense. Next base: position 603,293 of record NZ_JAQFFK010000001.1, read on the forward strand.
GAGGTTGTTCGCCTATTAAAGGAGATCGTGAGCTGGGTTTAGACCGTCGTGAGACAGGTCGGTTACTATCTACTAGAGGTGTATGTGGTCTGAGGGTAAGTTGCTTTTAGTACGAGAGGAACAGAGCAACGGCGCCACTGGTCGATCGGTTGTCTGACAAGGCACTGCCGAGCAGCTACGCGCTAAGGAATAAGAGCTGAATGCATCTAAGCTCGAAATCTAACCTAAAAAGAGACCACTTTAAGGGTTCCGGTAAAAGACCGGATCGATAGGAATGGGATGTAAGCACCAAGGCAACGAGGTGTTCAGTCCGCATTTACTAATATCCGTGCCTCATCCGTCTCGCTTTGTCCAGGCGATATCTGATATGTAATATGATCTACATGATCACAATCCGTTAATTTGAATGAGTATGGCGGCCATAGCGGTAGGGCCACTCCTGTTCCCATCCGAACACAGAAGATAAGTCTACCCACGTTGTTTACTGTACTGAAGTACGAGAGTCTTCGGGAAATCTACATCGCTGCTATACTCACTCTATCCAATTCTTTTCTTGACTGATCTTAAGCTCAATAGTTGTGACTCTGTTTTTTGTTAATTATCTGTATCTTATCCCTCGTTCACCCTACTGATCAAAGCTTAAAGGATGCATGTTCCAACTTATCTGGAGTATTTGGTATCCTGGCTTGTTCAATTAATGTTATATCACATTGAAGCCAATTTTCATCTGGGATTATTTTGGGGTGTAGGAATGAGTGAAAATACTCTTATATTTGTGTATAATGCAGACAGCGGTCTCATAAATGAAATGAAAGACTACGTTCACAAGGTCGTATCTCCTTCCACTTATGGGTGCAATCTTTGTGCCATTACCTATGGTAATACAGGAATCAAAGATGAATGGAGATCGTTCGTGGATGATCTTGGAATTCCTGTAAAGTTCTTTCATAAGGATGAATTCCATGAAACTTACAGTGAAAAAGGATCATCATTTCCCTGTGCTTATCTCGAAAATAGCAATAAGGTCGATCTGTTCATTTCATCTGGTGAAATAAACAATTGCAATACTCTCGAGGAACTAATGTCCCTTGTGACCCTCAAGATTAATGAACTATTAGGGAGCTGACCGAATTAGCTCTATAATGGAACAATTACAGCCATATTTGGCTCTGACCAGATTTGGCAATTCGCTCTTTGGTACATTTACTGTTCTCATCGCAGGCATCCTCTCAGTTGAACTTATCGGAAACGAGTTCAAATATTTAATAGCAGGATTTGTATCTCTCTTTATATTCATGGGTTCATTTTCCATAAATGATTATTTTGATCACAAGATAGATATTGCCAATCATAGGCAAGACAGGCCAATAGCGATGGGCACTATTTCAAGGCGCAAAGCTTTCGATATTGCTATGGCTTGCTTCATCCTTGCATTCTTAACATCATTGTTCTTAGGCTTGTTTCCCTCTCTATTCATAGCTTTCAATATCCTATTGGCAATAGTCTACAGCACTCACTTGAAGAAAGTTCTCCTGTTAAAAAATATAACCATGGCATATTGTTTCATGGCAACAATATTGTTCGGCACTATCATAGTTGATAACATAATAGAGCCATTGATCGGCTTTTACATTATAATAGCATTTCTGATAGGGCTCGCTTTTGAGATAATGGCAGACATTTCAGATATGGCAGGAGATCTGGAACATAATGTCCGAACAATAGCATCCTTTCATTCACCCCGATTTGCATCATTCGTCTCCTCTTTTTTTTTTAACTATCTTCTTACTTGACCCGCTTCCCTATTTCGTAAACCTGCATCCAAGTCTATACTCGAACAGTATTTTTCTTTTGATGATCATCCCGATAGCTGTATCTTATCTATTAATCTCACTGTCTCTAATTAGTGATCAATCTAAAAAACATGTATTGAAGTTAAGAGCACGGACAATAATGGTAATGCAAATCGGTTCCCTTGTCTATCTGATATGTTTTATTTTTTGAAAGCATCAAGTATAACAATAAAAACAATCTAACATCTTATCATAAGTTGGGGTGTGGAAATGAAAGAATATGATCTAATTGTTATTGGCAGTGGTTCGGGTATGAACTATGTGAGTTTGATAATGCAAGATTATCCTGAAATGAAAGTTGCTATCATAGATAAGGACAAACCCGGGGGGATATGTCTGACGAGAGGTTGTATCCCTTCTAAAATGCTACTTTATCCTGCAGAACTTGTCAGAGAGATCGGAAAAGCAGATCGTTTTGGTATCCATGCTGAAATAAGCTCGATCGATTTTAAATTTGTAATGGATAGGATGCGGTCCAGCATAGATGAAGATATTGAAATGATACACGAAGGACTCTCAACTGATCCGAAATTAGACTATTATGAAGAAGTTGTGGAGTTCATTGAACCTTATGTACTAAAGGTCGGAGAAGAGCAAATCACATCAAAAATGATCTTCTTGAGCATAGGTTCAAAGCCCATGATCCCTCCTGTAAAAGGTCTTGATGGTATTTCCTATCTTACCAGTGATACTGTACTGGAACTGACCACCCTCCCGGAAAGCCTTGCGATTATCGGGGGCGGTTATATAGCGGCTGAATACAGCCATTTCTTCTCTGCAATGGGCTCAAAAGTAACTATCATCGGTCGCAGTCCAAGAATTGTGGACAATGAAGAACCTGAAATAAGCGAACTTGCAAGAAAAAAGATGGAACAGTATATCGATATAATCACTGACCATGAAGTATCTGAGATTCAGTCCTCAGGCAAACAAAAGAAAATAATCGCAAAAGACCGAAATTCAGGAGATGAAATGGAACTTCTTGTGGATGAAGTACTAGTAGCCACTGGCAGAAGTCCCAATACCGATATTCTCCATCCTGAAAAAGGAGGTGTCGAGGTCGATGAAAGGAGTTGGATAAAGGTGAACGATCATTTGGAAACTACTTGTTCCAACGTGTGGGCATTTGGCGATGCTAACGGTCACTATCTTTTCAAACATGTTGGCAATTATGAATCCACCCTGGTCTATCAGAACGCAGTCTTGAAAGAGGACATTAAAACCGACTATCACACAGTTCCATATGCCATATTCTCCTATCCTGAGATGGCAGGTGTGGGCATTGGGGAAGCTGCAGCCATTGAGCAATATGGCAAAGACAATATCTCCATTGGTTTCCATAGGTTCGAAGACACTGGAAAAGGTATGGCAATGGATCTTGACAGTTATTTCGTTAAGGTCATTTTGGACGGCTCAGGCAGAACTCTCCTGGGGGCACATATAATTGGTCCGCAAGCATCAGTTCTAATTCATCAATTAATAACTGTGATGAACACCCCTGGAAGCAATGTCGGTCCTATCGTCAATGGAATGGATATCCATCCATCTCTTAGTGAAGTGGTAAAAAGGGCATTATACTCAAGGATGTCTGTGGAAGAGTATCACTCAGTATTGAAGTCCCTTGAACTTGAATACTGACCTCTTTTCTTTTTTTATGAGAATGTTCCTATCCATCCTCTGACAAGTATGAAGATTATTACAAGTGGAAGGACGTACCTTATGTATTTTCTTGTCCAACCAGGGAACTTTAGCTCCTTTCCGACATCAGCCTCCCTAATGAAATTGTTCCATCCCCCTCCGAAACTATAACTGCAGAAAAGCACCAGTGTAAGTGCACCTATTGTTAGCAAATATGAAATCTTCCAGATCAAGGATGGATGTTCCTTCTCCAAAAGGCTGATACCAGCTCAATGGTCCGAATCCAAGACAACATGGTATGGATAAAATGAATATCGCAGCTCCGCTTATAATTGATGCTTTCTTTCTTTTCCATCCCCATTCGTCCATTGAAAAAGCTATTACATTCTCCGAGATACCCATTATAGTTGACATTGAAGCAAAGGCAAGGAATAGGAAGAAGAGAGTTCCCCACAAAATACCTGCAGGCATTTGATTGAAAACGTTAGGTAATGTTACAAAGAGAAGTCTGGGACCTGATCCTATATCGATTCCGAAAGCAGAACATGCCGGAAATATCATAAGGCCTGCCATAGGGCTATGTAGTATCAAGGAATGTGATCCTTAGGGATTCTCCTGTAAGGTAATGATCATTGTTGATATAACTTCCGAAGGTGGTCATACCCCCGACCTACGCTCAAAGTGAAGAATGCCTGGGTCATGGCGGCATAGATACCTTGCCAGCTTAATACCGAAAAATCCGGTTCAAGATAAAAACGGATCCCTTCGGCAGCACCGGGAAGGGTCACAGAACGAAGTACGAGTATTATCAATATAAAGAAAAGCCCTGACATCATCACCTTGGAAGCCCTTTCAACCCCTTTTTGCAATCCTGCTGAACATATGAATGTCCCAAGACCGACCACCAAAGCCATCCAGATTATCATCTCCAGGGTACGACCCATGAACAGGTCAAAGAAAAGCCCTATTTCCAAGGGTCCGAGGTAAATGAAACTACCTTTGACCATATTAAAAGTATGCAAATTTCCCCCCTGAAACGGTAGTGTAGAACATAAGCAAGATAATATTTCCTATTATAGCGATATATCCGAATAAATGCCATCTTTTTCCACTTGGCTCCAGCTTGCGCAAGGACCCTGCAATATTTTGCCTTCCGGCTCTTCCAGTGGCAAATTCCATTATCAATATCGGCAATTCGAGAATGAGGAGGAATACAAAATAAACAATAACAAAGGCAGCACCTCCGTATTTTCCTACAATGAAAGGGAAACGCCAGATATTTCCAAGACCAATGGCACATCCTGCAGAAACAAGCAAGAATCCAATCCTTGTAGCTAATTGTTCACGGTTGATGTCCGTGGTGTCATCTTTCATCTCTATTCCTCTTCATATCAATGTCAGGGATAGCTATGGATGCCACTGCATAAATATAATTCTATAACGTTTTAATATACTGTCCTGTTTTGAGGGCAATAAAAAAAGCAGGAACCCGTTAAGGGTTCATGAGGAAAGAGCGAGAATGGCCTCGGCCAAGTCTCCGTTCGCATTTTTAAGGGATTCAAGTGCAGCTTCTTCGGACACGCCGGTCTGTTCAGCCACAAGTCTAACGTCATCTTCAGGAATGACAACTTCCCTCGGAACCTCTTCAGGAGTGCCAACTACTTGGTAAGTATCCACACCCTGTGCGTTCATGATACTGACGTCTGCATCGTTGAACACAATATCCTTATCTGCGGTCCTGATGATGACCTGTTCAACACCTTCTATCTGATCGATGTTGATGCCCATCTGCTTCATCATCTGCTTGACTTTTGCCGGGTTCATGCCCCGACCGCCCATACCTGGAATCATATGATCACCTATTAATTGTTACCGCGTAGGATTGCATTACTAAATTAAATGCCTTGTTCTAATATTAGTGGCAGCTACCACCGCAGCTTCCGCATCCGGAATTTGCAGTTGGATTGTCAATAATGAATCCCTTGCCACCATCGGTGTCAATATAATCTACAGTTGCTTCATCAAGCTGTTCGCTGATGTCAGGACCCATTACTATCTTGATATCCTTGCTTGTTACTGTAACATCATCTTCCTTGATCTCATCATCAAGTGCCATTCCATACTGTACGCCACTACATCCCATGCCAGCGACAAATATCCTGAGTGCGTGATCCTTCTTCTCTTCAGCCTCAAGAAGTGCTTTTAATTCGGTTGCAGCAACGTCTGTTATCTCGATCATTCTTAATTCACTCCATTTTGATATATGAAAATAATAAATGCATTGAACGTTATATATACGTTGTCATATTTAAAAGTTCGCACTCGAACGAACAATCATATAAACTCCACATCATCATCTACCGGTTCGGTAAGGATCTTCTGTGTGTAAGCATTTATCTCTATCGAGTTCCTTGATCCTTTAACTTCCCATATTGGGACATATACAAGCTCGATATTGAAACGAATATCATCTGCTGTAGGCTTGAATATCTTATGCTCGGATATCATGGCCTCCCTGACAACATTGCTGAAACGTACATCCTTCGTATATTCTTCTATTATCTCGGACAAAAGGGTAGTTTCCGCTTCCTGCTGATCGAACATCTGACTCTTTATTTCATAACTGTCATCCGGCAAAGTTATGCTATCATTTACCTGTTGTAGTTCGATCTGTTCCCTGTTCCCATTAAGTGCATTCAGACAACCCTGCCCCTGCCCGGATATGTCTACAACTTTGTTCTTGAACCGGTGTTCAGCTTTAACTGCATATGCATATCTCCAATATGGGACAAATTTCAGAACCACATCTTTCGGCATTCCTATATCGGACCTTGCCATTGCAATAGCCCTATCCTTCTGTAATTTTATAGGTGCAGTGTGAAGATCTAGCGTAAAAGGCATCTGGCTCTGTGGCTCCTTCATCATGGTTGGCGCTGGCGCTGATTCTTGTGCCGTTCTTTGTGGGTGTTCATATTGTATGAAATCGTTGTTTGTTTCTGCTTTTTGCATCTCTGGTGATGTTCTCCATATGTTGAATCCAGGTTTGTTAGTTGCTGGTGCAGCAGGTTCAACATTGTTCGAATCCCATATTTCTGTATCTTCACATGAAGAGCTCATATCAGGTGTCTGAGCAGGAAGTTCTTCATGATGGTGTTTCTTTACATCATATGCAACAAGTTCCAGATCGGAGGTATTTCCTTCTAGGTCAGCAATTACTGCTTTTCCGATTTGGAAGGCAAGTTCATCGCGGTCCCACGTTATGAGTCCTATATGTGTTGCATAGTCACACATTTCAGCACTCATTTTTTCCAAAGTTACATAAAGCCCAATGTTGTCTTTTACAACAGCAGCAAAGCTATTTATCTCTGAAATATCAGGTTGTGTTGTCAACTTAATGTAGGTCTTAGTGCCATTTTTTTCGATGATCAGATCCACAGTGTCTGATTCTGAAACACTGTGTCCTGAAGTTGCAAATATATTTGTTAGGAGTTCAGCAAGGTTATCTTTCATTTTTATCAACCATTTTGTTAGCAAATATTAAGGATATCTTTTCCAAAAACGATTAGAGAACTCTGGTCGTGGTCTCCAGTTCAACTCCTTTGTGAGTGATATTATATGAAATCGTCTTGTCAGGGGGTATCATTCCTCTCATCTTACGTATCAATATTGATCGCTCGATCTCACTTCCACGCTCCTTCATTCGAAACTCTATAACTCCGTCACACACGCTCTTTAGATTATTTTCGACTTTCGGGTCGTGCATGCCGCCAGTCATCATAACGAGCTGGACCGATTTTGTAAGTTTGCCTATTGAAGATATTATCTCAATAGCCTCAATGACGGAGTTGAGCTCATAGGATCTCAGGAAGTAAGAAATAGAATCCACAACGCCTCTGTATGGCCCCTTTCTTTCCTTTGTAACAGACGACTTAAGAAGGTTCATGGCGTCAGTGTTCAGTTTCAAAAAATCTTTTGCTGAATGGTCACTGAAGTTTTTATTTGGTAAAATATTGGAAAAACGTGTGGTATAGGCATCAATAAAGTCAACTTTTCCTTCATCGATCTGTTTTTCAATATTCCACCCGAAATTATTCATATCTTCAACTATCTCCTGAGTCGGGTGTTCAGCAGAAAAATAATAGACCTCTTCCTGGTTTACCAAACCACCATAAATGAATTGCTGTGCAAAGACCTCTGAGCTTGCACCTGGTTCCGCAAGAACAAGTATTGTAGTTCCCGGTGGGACCCCACCTCCGAGTTGTACGTCCAAACTCATTACTCCAGTTGGGACGCGGTATCCCTCAGTGCCGTTGAAGCTGTAATCCATTTTACTCATCCTGTGATCTTCTTTAGTAAATAATTCTGACGAATTCATTCAGGCATCATTATTGTTATCATAGCATATTGTTTCCTCTTAGTTTTTATAGTTATAGTATATTTTAATGATTGATTACTATGATCGATCTTGATACTCTCAAATTTGATGGAAATGGTCTGATCGGTGCAATAGCTCAGGACAATGGTACAGGCGAAGTGCTCATGTTTGCTTTCATGAACAGGGAAGCTCTGGAAAAGACAATTGAGACCGGAATTGCTCATTACTGGAGTCGCAGCAGACAAAAGCTCTGGAAAAAAGGCGAAAGTTCCGGGCACATGCAGAAAGTTCATGAGCTACTCATTGACTGTGACATGGATGCTCTTGTCATTAAGGTCTCTCAGGAAGGTGGAGCTTGTCACACTGGATATCGTTCTTGCTTCTACCGCAACATCGAGGGAGATGTTGTAGGCGAGAAAGTTTTCGACCCGGCTGACGTTTACTGATATTTTAATGAACCTTTTAAGTCCTATTCCTTCCTTTTTTTAATATTTCATTGTTCGTGTCAGTTGTGTTAAATAGTTTTGATCGATAGTTCTATTTATGGCAAAAGAAGAAAATTACAGGATAGTTCCTGATACAAGTGTGATCATCGATGGTCTCCTGTCCGAGATGGTCGAGAGTGGTGAGTATGAAGGGATCGAACTGTTCATATCAGAAGCCATGGTGGCAGAACTGGAATCTCAGGCAAACCGTGGCCTTGAGATCGGTAACAAAGGGCTTGACGAGTTAAAACAGCTTCAAGAGATGGCCCGTGAGGGTATGTTATACATGTCCTTCACAGGCAAAATACCCACTACCGAAGAAAGGATGTATGCAAAAGCAGGTACTATCGATGCTATCATCCGTTCATGTGCTGAAGATCTTGATGCTACTTTTGTGACTGGTGATAAAGTGCAGTATGATGTAGCAGTGGCAAAAGGTATGGATGTGGAATATCTTCCTCCGAGAAAGACTGAATTAATGCCTTTGCTCATTGAGGACTTTTTCACTGAGGACACCATGTCCGTCCATTTAAAGCATAAGATCGCTCCAATGGCCAAACGCGGTTCCATCAGGAACATCGAGTTCGTGACAATAAGAGATACTCCTTGTAGTTCCCATGAGCTCAAACAAATAACAAGGGAACTGCTTGAACGTGCAAGGGCAGATGATGAGTCTTTCATCGAGATGTCCCTTAAAGGCGCAACGGTCCTTCAGATACGTGATATGCGAATAGCCATAGCAAATCCTCCGTTCTCTGATGATGTTGAGATAACTGCAGTTCGTCCGGTTGCATCAGTAAGTCTTGATGAATATCGTCTTGGTGATGAACTAAAGGAAAGAATTCTGGCGCAACGTGGAATCCTGGTTTCAGGTCCACCGGGTGCTGGGAAATCCACTTTTGGTGCAGGTGTGGCTATATTCCTGCATGAAAATAACTATGTTGTCAAGACAATGGAATCTCCAAGAGACCTGCAGGTTCCAAATGAGATCACCCAGTATGCACCGCTTGAAGGAAGTATGGAAAATACAGCTGATGTGTTGTTGCTTGTCAGGCCGGACTATACTATCTATGATGAGGTTCGCAAGACCCGCGACTTTGAGATATTTGCAGATATGAGACTTGCAGGCGTGGGTATGATCGGTGTTGTACACGCAAACCGTGCCATAGATGCTGTGCAAAGGCTCATTGGCAGAGTTGAGCTTGGTGTTATTCCGCAGGTCGTAGATACTGTTATTTTCATCGACAAAGGTGAGGTCGCTCAGGTACAGACCCTTGAGTTCACTGTAAAGGTCCCATCAGGAATGCTTGAGGCCGATCTTGCAAGACCTGTCATAGTGGTCTCCGATTTTGAGACATCTGCTCCTGAATTCGAGATATATACTTTCGGTGAACAGGTTGTAGTCATGCCGGTTTCGGACTCAGTGGCCCGTAAGCCTGTATGGGGTCTTGCAGAAGGTGAGATCGAAGATGTTGTGCAGCGATACGCCAAAGGTCCGGTCGATGTCGAGATGTTGTCGGATACAAGTGCTGTTGTAAAGGTCCTTGATAGTGAGATCTCCAAGGTCATAGGCAAAGGCGGTGTGACCATCGATGAGATCGAGAAGATCGTCGGAGTTCATATCGATGTGCGTGAACTTGATGAGAAATCCCTTAAAAAAGGCAATAAGGACCGTTCTATCGAATCGTCCTATAGGCCTACCGTCGAACACACGAAGAAACATGTTATACTGAACGTCCCGGATATAGCTTCTCAGGATGTTGAGATCTATACAGGGGATGACTATCTTTTCACTGCAACGGTCAGTCGACATGGCGATGTCAAGGTCCGTAGCAATTCTGCCCTTGCAGAGGATATCCTGGATGCAGTGGATGCCGGAGAACCGGTTATTATTAAAGTAATATAATTAAAAAGAGTTAGAGGAGGATATTCCCTCATTTTCCTTCTTTTTTGACATTAGGCTTTGATGATCTTTCCAAGGCCAAAGCTTATTGCCAGAATGCCTATGGTACCTAGGCATATTGCGATTATCTCTCCAAGCTTGCCCTTACCTTCAATGGAATAATCCGGCATTGGTGAATCAATAGCAGCTTCAGCTTCCTCCAGTTCTGTAAACCTTTCTTCTCCTATGATCTTTTCAGCTGCACTTTCCAATCCGTCAGGATCGGATGATGCAAGGAAAGGTGCGAGTATGGATATCAGGATCGCGAGAGCAAGTACGACGTACAGTAGTTTCATGTTAGGATTGCTCACAACGTAACCTCCTTTGAAGCTTCCACTGCCTTATCGTCTACAAGGTCGGGACGTGCTTTTGCAATTGCACCAATGGCGATGGCGGTGATAAGACCTTCTCCTATTATCCCTATCACAAAGTGGAATGTTCCCATTGCAACTATTCCCGGAACAAGGGGAAATGTACCTGCGAGACTCATTTCTATGGCTGCTGCAATGGATGAGATGAAAAGACCGAGCCATGCACCGATAAATGCTGAGGCCTTTATGTCAATGTTCCTTTTCCTGAGTGCGACAAAACCATAGTATCCGATAGATCCTGAGATCACTCCCATGTTGAGTATGTTAGCACCCATTACGGTAATTCCACCATCAGCAAATATAATTCCCTGTACTAACAGTACAAGGGTAAGAACAAGCACTCCTGCAAACGGACTTCCAAATATTATTGCTACAAGAGCTGCACCGACCATGTGGCCGCTGGTCCCCATTCCAATTGGGATGTTGAGCGCCTGAATGGCAAATATACCTGCAGACAATGCTGCAAGGATCGGTATTTTCATTTCATCCATATCTCTTCTTGCCCATCTGAGGGACATGAAGATGAATGGGAGTGCTATTGCCCAGTAGATAAGCGCCTGGGAAAGCGGCATAAATGAATCTGGTATATGCATTATTATCTTCCTCCTTACGAATATTGGAAATTACGTACTCCGAAGTGTTACGTAATTATATTAAAGTAACACTCGAGAAATTAATTGTAAGATATATAAGTTTAATGGTAATACGAAATATACATTTCTTATTACTAGCTAAAAATTAAAACACTATTCAGAGCAACTCTCTTCAAATTTGTAATGCCCAGTATGACGTTTGTGGCATAATTTATTAATAATAACATCTCTTTTTCCTGTCAGCTGACTGCTGCCTCTGATAAAAAAGCAGCAGGTGAAGGTAATCATGGCTTCTGAAAACCCTATTATAGAACTGAATCACCTTTCTTACAAATATTCTCACAGTGACGTAAAGGCACTTGACGGGATCGATCTAAGCATCTATCCGGGTGAGAAAATTGCTATTCTTGGGGCCAATGGTGCTGGAAAATCCACTCTCTTCAAGCATTTGAATGGTATAATCTCGCCCTCTTCAGGTGCTGTACTGATCAAAGGGGAAGCCATCTCCAAAAAAACGATCTATAAAGCAAGGCAGACAGTTGGGATCGTCTTCCAGAATCCTGATGACCAGATATTTTCTCCAACAGTGGAGGAAGATGTGGCCTTTGGTCCTATCAATATGGGACTTTCTGAAGAAGAGGTCGAGGAAAGGATCAGGACATCTCTTGAACTGGTCAATCTGTCCGGGTTCGAGAAGCGAGCTCCGCATCATTTGAGCGGGGGTCAGAAGAAACTGGTTGCAATTGCAGGCGTTCTTGCCATGCAGCCTGAAGTGGTTGTCCTCGATGAGCCAACTGCAGGACTTGATCCCTTAAATGCAGCCCAGATCATGACGATCATTGAAAAGATGAACCGTGAACTTGGTATGACGGTTGTGCTCTCAACACATGATGTTGATATTATTCCGGCATTTGCTGACAGGATATGCATAATCGACCATGGTCAAATTCAGGCAACAGGCAGTCCTAAGGAGATCTTCAGAGATCATGCACTTATTCAGAAAGCTCATTTGCGTATGCCACGAATAGCAGAGGTCTTTGAGCTTCTACAGAAAGAGGGTCTCGATGTGCAGATACAGATCACTCCGATGGATGCAAAAGAAGAGATCGTTCGCGTGATGGATATGCACACTTCGGAGTAAGATATATGAGCATTGGCCTGACAGAGATCGAAAGGGAATCTTACAAGAACAGTCCAATTCACAGGCTGGATGGGCGGATAAAGATCCTAGCTCTGCTCAGTATCGTATTCTATGTAGCAGCTCTTCCGCGATTGGATGATTCCAACATGATCAAACTTCTTGTGCTCGAGTCCTATCTTTTTGTTCTGATCATTATCGCCCAACTCAATCTTTTCTATGTTCTTGTCAGGATACTGGCGGTTCTGCCTTTCGGTTTCGGACTGGCAGTATTTCAGCCTTTTATAAGACAACCCTTCATTGAAACGTTCACTGTATACCCGGCTTCCCTTCCGTTAGGATTGGCCATCACTTATGAAGGGCTCGATTTTGGAATAACGCTGATGGCAAGGTTCCTTGTCTGCGTGACCTCTATCATTGTTCTTTCATCTACCATGAAAATGAGCGATTTTGTAGTGTCTGCAAGAAGACTTGGCGTTCCAAAGGAATTCGTCCTGCTTTTGACCATGATGGTGAGATATCTGTTCGTGTTCTGGAGCGTGCTCAAAAGGATACGTGTGGCACAACAGTCCCGCCTTTTCGATATCTGGAACAAGAACACTCCGAGGAAATGGATACTTGAGCAGGTGGGCAATACAATAAGTTCCCTTTTCGTACAATCGTACGAGCAGGGTGAAAGGACTTACATAGGCATGCTTTGTAGGGGCTATAGCAATGACAATAGCAACCTTTTCATTCGCAGATCGAAGGTAAGGGCAAAGGATGTAATTTTTTGTGTCATCACCATAGGATTGATATTGGCCGTACAGCTCCTTCTGTGAATTAGAAAAGCTTTGTTCGATTCTTTTTTAAAACCATATACTAATATACATTCGTTTACATTTCTTCTATTTAAGGAGTGTTTTTTGTGAAAGTATCTATTATTGGTTCAGGTTACGTTGGTTCAGTGTCAGCTGCATGTTTTGCAGAGCTTGGTCACGAAGTGATATGTATCGACATTGATGAAAAAAAAGTGCAGATGATCAATGATGGCATTCCTCCAATTTGGGAAGAAGGGCTTGAAGGACTGATGCAAAAGCATGCTGAGAAGAATCTTATTGCAACTTCCGATTACGATTATGCGATACAGAACTCGGATATATCCTTTATCTGTGTGGGCACACCTTCGAACGAACACGGGAACATCGATCTTTCTATCGTTGGCAGTGCTTGCAAAAGTCTTGGAATGGCAATGGCAAAAAAAGACGGTTTCCATATCGTGGTTGTCAAGAGCACAGTGGTTCCCGGGACCACCGAGGATGTTGTGCTGCATCTTCTCGAGGAGCATTCCGGTAAGACTGCCGGGAAGGATTTTGGTGTGGCAATGAATCCCGAGTTCTTGAGGGAAGGCAAGGCTGTATATGATTTCATGAATCCTGATAAGATCGTTATAGGTGGTATCGATGGGCGTACAATTTCTCTTGTTTCGGAGCTTTATCGTGATCTGGAATGTGAGGTCACACGTACGAATCCCCGGACCGCTGAGATGATAAAATATGTGAACAATTCTTTCCTTGCCACCAAGATCTCATTTTCCAATGAAGTGGGCAATATCTGCAAAAGACTTGGCATTGATACCTATGAGGTCATGAACGCAGTGGGTAAAGATTTCCGTATATCTGAACATTTCCTGAATTCCGGTGCAGGCTTTGGCGGCTCATGTTTCCCTAAGGATGTACGTGCTCTGATAGGAAAAGCAAAGGAACTTGATTATTATCCTGTTCTTCTTGAATCGGTGGTTGAAGTAAATGATCTGCAGCCCATCCAGATGCTTGAACTCCTCGAAGAGAATGTGGGGGATGTGAAAGACAAACGTATAGCTGTACTCGGACTGGCTTTTAAGAACGATACCGATGATATCCGTGAATCCCGCTCAATTCCAATTATACGCAAACTTCTTGAGAAAGGTGCTTTAGTGGCCGCTTATGATCCAATGGCATCGGAGCACATGAAAGCCATCTTTGAGGACATCACATATTGTGAGAGTGCTGAAGAGGCCCTTAATGGAGCGGATGCCTGCCTTATCATGACGGAATGGACCGAGTTCAGAAAGCTCGATCACGAGTTCAGTGGCATGAAGAACAAAGTTGTCATTGACGGCAGAAAGATGATCGATCCTGATGAAATGGAACAGGATATAATCTACGAAGGCCTTTGCTGGTGATATTAATGAGTGGGGGCACTGTAAAGGAAGATGTGCAGGGGAGGGTCGAGTCCTTTGACCAGAGTGTCAGAAGTCTTGAAAAGCGTCTCCGTGCAGTGGAAAGGCGTTTGTCGGTGGAAGTTAAGGTCGAGGATGTTGAAGGAACGGTTTTCGAAACCCCAAAAACACAAGCTTCCGGGGATTTTCGGCAGGTTGTTGAAGATATTGGCATGTTGAGATCGGACATAAATGAACTGCGTGATCTGGTCGAGGTATCAATTCGCACGGATATCGATACCATCTCCGAAATACTTGATTCTGCCATCCTTGAACAAAATGAAAGGATGGCACGAATAGATGACCGCAACAAGATCACTATAGGTTCCATCAAAATGCCGGTTGAGCTTTCCGGTATCGTTGGTGCAGCTCTGCTGTTGCTTACAGGCGGGCTGATATATGCAGACAGATGGGATATTCTCCGGTCTCCTTATTTTTCTCTGGGACTGGGAATTATCCTTGCAATGGCAGTGTTGGTCAAGTTCTATATGGCCAACAGAAGCCCCACTTGATCAGTCCCGTATGACCTTTATGAAGTACTCGTTGTGATGGTCTATATATCCGTCACTCATCACTTTTATGGATATGTGGTCTTCCTGTTTTCCATCAGGCATTGACATATTGGTCAGTTTCATTCTCGCATTACCAAAACCATCTGTTATTGCGCCATCGGCAACAGTTCCGGAAGGGTCTCTTATCACCACATTGGAATTACCTATGCTTTTTCCTTCAAAGTCAGAGATGGTTATGTTCAGATAACCGGAATCTCCTGTACCGTTGGTCAGTGAGATGCTATATGCATCAGCAGTTGCATACATTGGTCTTGGTGCCGTTGGTGTGCTCATTACGGCAGATACGATAACAGCAAAGCCTATCATCCCTATTATCGTCAGCACTACCATTCGTATGGGCAAACCTATGGCTGCTTGCTCATTGTGAATAATGTTCTTACGATACATAATTCCCGGAAATAAAGGGGTGAGATCATTTTGTCTTAATGATCATCACTGAATTCTTTTTCTCGTAGTCGTAAAAACCGTTTGCAGTTATGGTGAGGTCCATGGTACCTTCATTCTGATTCGCTCCCATCTGCAACTGGGCAGTGGTCGTTGCCAGCAGGGTCTCACCATTTATATCGGTCGTATTGGTAGCTACGCCGCCAAGTCCGCGAAGGACAGCGTTGGCGTTGCGCACAGGATTCCCATCAGGGTCGGTCGCTGTGATCTTTACCATTACTATAAGGGGGTTTCTGGCAGTGACAGCATCTACTATTATGGTGTTTCCTGAGCTCAGTGAATTACCCTGAATTCCAGCTTCATCGATGTTCACGGACATGTTCTTTGTGGGAGGTGGGATTATTGCAATAAGGGCTGCTAATGCCACCATACCTACGACCAACATAACCACAATATTGATAGGGAGCTCTATAGCTCTCTCATCATTAAATAGCTTCTTTCTATTTTTCACACCATCACCTTAGATATTATTTTGGCACCTAACGGTTTGGTTAAAAGGCAAAAAGAAATATAAGTGTAACTATATTTCATAATAGTGCAAATAATTTTTGATAGAAAATATCGATTCGTTAAATCGATGTACCAAATCCGTATGTACTTTCTATGAACAAATAGTGATAATTGATTATGGGCTTGGCAATTTGTAAAGGCATTTGCTGGGTTTTTAGTATTCATTTGACATTGAGTTTAGGATAATTCTAATTTTGTATTCATAAAATCTGTTGGCATCCTTTTATTCAATTTCATTTGATTTGCTATGTTTAAGTTATAACTTATTATAACTAATCATAACAAGTTATAACTACTCTTACTTCTATGTATCTATTAGGAATAAATTGTTACTAGGATTTGGTTGCTAAAACAAAATCGAATTGACAAAATATAACGCACGAAAGTGGCTACAATAAAATGCAAGTAGTAAAATAGAAATGGATGCATAAAACTAATCCAAATTAATATATTAAATTAAAAACAACAAAATAAATTAGTGGGGCAACTAATATGACACACATAGTACACGGAAGTTCCAAATCCAAAACAACTATTCCAACAACAACTGACATCAGGGATAGACTGAAAAGCTATGGTTCAAAAGGTGAAACTTATAGTGATATTCTGGCGCGTCTAATGGATACTGCCGATTATGACCTGTTCATGGGTCGTATGTATGCACGACTAGATGAAAAGGATCAGTTTGTCTCACTTGATGAATTAGAGTGAGATGTATGAAGATCGGTATTGAAATACACAAAAGTGCAGCAAAATCTCTCCGGGAACTTGACTCTGGCACAAGAGATCGTATCGTATCCGAACTCAAGTCATTTGCGAATGAGCCCACCACAAGTAAGTCTGATATTAAGAAACTAAAAGGGATCAAGGGCAAACAGGACTTATACCGTCTAAGAGTTGGAGATTACAGAGTAATATATGCCATACAAGACGATGTAATGTGGGTTATTGAGATTATGATCCGTGAAAAAGGTTACAAGTGGTTGACAACAAATGTGTTCAACCTATTGTTCCTATTTTAATACCTAATCTATTGGGGGAATATAATCTTCCTCCCTTTCCATTCATTTTTTTATAATTATGCCAATAATTATATACTGTACTCCATTATCGCGTTACATTGATGTACCAAAACCGTATGTAATCCCCATGAAAAAAATTGTGATAATTGATTATGGGCTTGGCAATCTCCGCAGTGTTCAGAAAGGGCTGGAACACGCAGGTGCTGAAGTGCTCATATCGAAGGACCCTGCGGACATTGAAACTGCGGATGGTCTCATTCTTCCCGGGGTGGGTGCCTTTTCCGATGCAATGAAGAACATCGTGCCTTTCTTGGGTTCCATTCATGATTATGTGGCATCAGGCAAGCCAGTTCTCGGTATATGTCTGGGAATGCAAATGCTGATGACCCGTTCCGAGGAAGGGGGTCTTACAGAAGGACTGGACCTTGTCCCGGGAAATGTTGTGAAGTTCCCACGATCAGAATTGAAGGTCCCTCAAATGGGCTGGAACTCCCTGTCGATCGAACAGGACCATCCTTTCTATGAGGGTGTTTCCAGTGGAGCTTTTGTATATTTTGTACATTCCTATTATGTTGATTCCGACGCATCCCACACGCTTGCATCATGTGATTACGGGATATACTTTGCTGCATCGGTAGTGAATTCGGCAGGTAATGTTATAGGGACACAGTTCCATCCTGAAAAAAGTGGCGATATTGGTTTGAAAATGCTCAAGAACTTTGTAGACATGTGCTGATAAGGAGCGATTTTATGGATATAGAAGGTTATGCAAGAAAAGGACTTCGAAATAATGATCTCGGGCTTGAGGACAAGTTGACAGAAAGGATACTCGAGATCAAGAATACATCTGAAAAACACGCACGCAATCTTGCAAAAGCAGCGATAGTGGAAGCAAAGGCGACCTTGAATGTTGAAGGGGATGTGCTGACATCAACTGTCTCAGGGGTTACCATGGGTGAATTCGGTGTGGGTTCCCGGGGACTGGGAGATTTCTATGCACACGAAAAGATCGCTGAGGTGATCGGTAAGACCAGTGCAGTGGTGGACACTACCCATCTCGATGATTCCGGAGCTGTCCTGAACGAAAAGGGCGATGGTTACATCATTGTCACAATAGATGGTATTCATTCCCGATTGAGCGATTTTCCTTTCCTCGCAGGCTTCCACGTAGCCCGTGCATCTCTGCGTGATGTCTATGCCATGGGTTCCCGGCCGGTTGCTCTCTTGTCCGATATCCACGTTGCCGATGATGGTGATGTGGCAAAGATATTCGATCACATTGCAGGCATAACCACAGTCTCGGAACTTACTGGTATCCCTCTTGTTACCGGAAGTACATTGCGAATTGGTGGCGATATGGACATCGGCGAGCGTATGACCGGTGGTGTTGGTGCGGTAGGTACATCCACTGAACTGACCTCCCGTATACAGACACAGGTTGGAGATGTCATATTGATGAGCGAAGGTGCAGGCGGAGGGACCGTTTCCACAGCAGCGCTCTATTATGAAATGCACGATGTAGTTGAGGAAACCATAAACATCAAGTTCCTGGAAGCATGTGAGGCTCTGATTGCTTCAGGTCTTACCAAACACGTCCATGCAATGACCGATGTGACCAATGGCGGTATTCGTGGTGATGCAAAGGAGATCTCAAGAACTGCGGGTGTAAAACTTGTCTTTGATGAATCGAAGATGCGTCCTCTTGTCAATCCGAAGGTCCTCGACATGCTGGAAAAGCTGGAGATCGATTATCTTGGCGTATCCTTGGACGCTTTGCTTGTGATCGCTCCGCCGGAATATGCGGAACAGATAATTCAGGTGGTAAGGGATGTTGGTGTTGATATCGATATCATCGGCGAGATCGTGGAAGGCAGCGGTGCCGAGATAGTCATTGATGGCAAGGTCTGTGATTTCACTCCTCGTTTCAGGGAATCAGCTTACACTCCTATAAAGAAGATGATCGGAGAAGAAGAGCCCAGGGACTTTGAAGAAATGAAAGAAGCGATCGACAAAGCTGCAAAAGAAGCTTCAGAGAAAAAGAAAAAAGTTATGGAAATGATAAGAGGAAAGTGAGTATCACTCTCCCTCCTCTTCTACTTTTTTAACAGTAAAGAGAGGTCCCTGTACATCAGTGATCTCCACTCTATCTCCATCGCTGATATCCTCTTTTACTTTTGCTTTCCAGTATTCTCCTTTGTACTTGACAAAACCTTCTGTTCCTGCTTTGATATCCTCTATGGCATTTGCCATCTCGCCGATAGGGTCTTCGCCTATAACCGGCTTTTTGTGTCTGACCTCGAGCACTTTATAGAAGACGAACACAAAGAGGATGCCCATTACTATTGTGGGTGTCACGATCGCGATTATCATCGACCGCTGTACATCAGCGGGGCTGTACCATCTGGGGAAGTCCATGGGTACCAGGAAGATACTTCCGGCTATCAGGCATACTAATCCGGCAATTCCAAAAATACCGAATCCAGGTGCCTGTAATTCGAGAACGAACAGTATCACCCCGAGCAATATAAGGAAAATTGCTGCGATATTCACATCGAATCCCATACCTACAAGGCCCAGCGATATTGCAACGACTCCAAATATCTCTGCACCTGCTCCGGGATTAGAAATACCTATTACGATGCCGTATATGCCGAGCATGATGAGAAGTGAGGAAATGATCGGGTCCGATATAATGTCCATGAAGCTCAATCTCAGGGACGGTCTATAGTTCTCAATGGTAGCACCTTTGGTGTTCAGCACCTTTCCTTTGATCGTCTGACCATCCACCTTCTCAAGAAGGTCATCAATGTCAGATGCAACATACTCGATAATTCCTGCTTCCAATGCTTCTTCATCATTCAGGTTCAGATTTTCCGTAATGAACTTCTCTGCAGTTGTTTCATTGCGACCGTGCTGTTTTGCTTTTGTTTTTGCAAGGGCCACGAGTGCATTTACTATCTTATCGTCCTCTATGGGCTCTATACCCTGAGGTGACACTGATACAGGTTGGGCAGAACCGATTATAGTATTTGGTGACATTGCCGCAATGTCTGTTCCGATCAAGATAAGTGTCCCTGCGGACCATGCTTTTGTTCCTCCGGGATATACATAGCCTATTACCGGGATATCCGAACTGTCAATGGCTTCGATTATCTTGAGGGTCTCATCAACCCCTCCTCCAGGGGTGTTGAGGGTGATAATAAGGGCTTCGTATTCATTTTGTTCTGCTAGCTGCAATGCATCTATCACAAGATCATCTGCTACAGGTGTGATCGAATCGGATATTTCCAGTACCAGAACCGTCTGTTCTGCAGATGCAACTGGGGGTATTAACAGTAATAGTACCAAAAAAAAGAAAGGAAGGATAGGTGATCCTTTGTTCAACATCATCACCTTCATCCTGGTTTATTTCTGCGAGAATGCTTTTGATAGTGCAGCGATCTCTGCAGTGTTCGAAGAACTTGAAATTACAATGAGGTTCTTCTCACGTGCGACTTCAGCAATTGTCTGAAACTCTCTCAACTTAATTGCTGCTGGCATATCCTGGTAGAGCTGTGCTGCCTGTCTCATCTTTTCTGCTGCCATGAACTCTCCTTCGGAGAGAATGATACGTGCACGCTTTTCCCTTTCTGCTTCTGCCTGTTTTGCAATAGCACGTAGCATTGTATCATCAATACTAACATCTCTGAGAGTTACGGCGGTGACCTTGATACCCCAAGGGTCTGTGGACGCGTCAAGTAATTCCTGTATGTCCTTGTTTATGGTCTCACGTTCAGAAAGCACGGCATCGAGCTCGATCTGGCCGATGACATCCCTGAGCGTTGTCTGTGAAAGCATTGCAGTTGCGAATTTGTAGTTCTCAACTTCAGTAACAGCTGCAGCAGGCTTGAGGACCTTGTAGTAAATAACTGCATCAACAGCGACAGTAACATTGTCCTTTGTTATGACCGCCTGCTTTGGTACATCGATGGTGACCACACGAAGGTCTATCTTTACGACAGAATCAATTATAGGGATGATCAGGAAAAGTCCCGGACCTTTCACGCCGCTGAGCCTTCCTAACCTGAAAATAACAACCCTTTCGTATTCCTTTACCATCTTAAGTGATTGTGACAAGATGATAACTGCAATAACAAGTATAGGTATGATGTATTCTTCTATCATGTTTCACTTCTCCCAAATTAAATGGAAGAGATTGTGATAAAAAACTATTGCTTGTGGTAATTCAATGTTACGCAAAGACATAAATCTAACATAAACAATTAAGACTTGATACAAATGAGAGATGAGTGCAACGAATGTGGAGGAAAAGGATACGAGGTCCTTTCTACTGAAAAATGTCCTGAATGTAAAGGTTCAGGAAAAATAAAATCCGTAAATCTGATGGATCTTTCTCAAAAGGACGTGAACAGTTTCTTGAAAGAGGGTTCAGCTTGTTCCAAATGCGGTGGAAGCGGAGAAATTGAAGTAAGAAAACAATGTCCTGCATGTAATGGTAAGGGTGCTTCTTATAGATGTGATGTCTGTGACAAGCCCATTCCTGGACCTATAGATGGTAAGGAAGCCTGTATTGCCTGCGGTAAGATCGAGATCGTACATGTTCTTGATAATTCCTGCAATCAGGATGAACTGGAAGTAGGCAAGATGTATCTTGCTAAAGTAAATAATCATGCGGACTTTGGTGTATTCGTTGATCTGAATTCCAGTTTACGTGGTTTGATCCATTCAAGCAATCTCAACATCAAGCTTGAAGAAAAAGCTCCGGTGATCGTGCAGGTAAAAGAGATCAGACGTGACGGTAAAATGGATCTGATCCCCCGGGTTATCAAAGATTACCAGACAGTAGAGGTTGAGAAGAGCATCTCTATAAGAAGATCGACCGAACTTGGCAGTTTTACTGGTAAACTTGTAAAGATCGAAGGTGAGGTAATTCAGGTAAAGCAGACCGCAGGTCCGACTATCTTCACGATTTCCGATGAAGACGGGCTTATTTCCTGTGCTGCTTTTGAGAGTGCCGGTACACGTGCTTATCCGGAGATCGATGCAGACATGATAATTACCGCAACCGGTGAAGTTACCTCCCGTGGTGACAGGCTCCAGTTGGAGGTCAGGAGCATGAAACTTCTGACCGGTGAAAAAGAAGTAGCTGTCAAGAAGCGTATCGATGAGGTCATTGATCAGAGGGCTGAGCCTTCCGACATTGAGTTCCTTGTTGAGAGCGAGATCCTTGAAAAGCTTCGACCTGCAATGCGTAAGGTCGCAAAGGAGATCAAGAGAGCTATTATAAGGTCAAAACCGATCCTTTTACGTCACCATGCCGATGCTGATGGAATGACTGCGGCAGTAGCTATCGAAAAAGCTATCCTTCCTATGATAAGGGAAGTGAACGGTCCTGATGCAGAATATCACTATTACAAGAGAGCACCCTCAAAGGCTCCATTCTATGAGCTTCCGGATGTCACCAAGGACATATCCTTTGCACTTGAGGATGCTGCAAGACACGGACAGAAACTTCCACTTGTCGTAATGGTGGACAACGGTTCCACGGAAGAGGACGTTCCAGCCATGAGGCAGGCACAGGTCTATGGTATCGACATGGTAGTAGTTGATCACCACCATCCTCATGAGATCGTTGACCAGTATCTGCTCGGGCATGTAAATCCTGCTCACGTGGGTGGGGATTTCGGTATGACCGCAGGAATGTTGGCCACGGAAGTTGCCCGTATGATCAACCCGGATGTGACAGATGTGGTCAAACATCTTCCTGCTATTGCTGCAGTGGGTGACCGTTCTGAAGCACCGGAAGCTGAAGCTTACAAGCAGCTTGTTGCTGACAGATATTCTCTGCAGGACCTTAAAGAGATGGCACTTGCACTTGATTTTGAAGCATACTGGCTCAAGTTCGCTAATGGGAGAGGCATAGTCGATGACCTGATGGACCTTGGTGACCACAAGAGGCATAACGATATCGTGAAACTGTTATGTGAGCAGGCAAATGCCATGATCTCAGAACAGCTCGATGCCTGTATGCCGAACGTGAAGTCGGAGGATCTGCCCAACACCGCTGTGCTGAACGTGCTGGATGTCGAGAACTACGCTCACAAGTTCACATTCCCGGCACCAGGCAAGACCTCCGGTGAAGTGCATGACCGCATGTGTCAGAAACTCGAAGGAAGGCCGGTAATTACCATCGGTTACGGTCCTGATTTTGCAGTGATACGCTCAAAAGGAGTTCTGATGAACATTCCACAGATGGTCCGTGAACTTCACGAAGAGATCGTAGGCGCTGGTGTGAATGGCGGCGGACATCTCGTAGTTGGAAGTATCAAATTCGTAGAAGGCATGCGCAGCGAAGTGCTTTCCAAACTGGTCGAAAAGATCGGTTCAGTGGGTGTAGAGTGAGATCTCTCATCCATTTTTTATTTTAAAAAATAAAAAGAACAAAAAATAAAAGGGAGCTTTCCCTTTTTAATCTACACGTGTGATACGGAACAGTGAGCTCATAGGCACATTGGCGATCATATCAGCATTCATCTTGTCAACGATAACTGCAACTGCGATCGGGGTTGCACCAACCTCACGAAGCTGTTCAGCAACGTCTGTAACAGTAGCTCCTGATGACACCACATCGTCCACGATGATGCACTTCTTTCCATCGACATCAGCGAAATTCCGGCTAAAGATGCCTCTTTGATGAGTCTTTCCTTTCTGGTCATCATAGTCATGGAATATCGCAAAATCTATCTGCAGTTCTTCGGCCATCATGGTGGCGATAGGGATTCCACTAAGCCCTATACCGATCACAAGGTCAGCATCTTGTTGTGTCCTTTCCAGTTTCTCTATCACCATATCACAAAGTGCCTGTGAGATGCATCTTAATCTGTATGAACTCTGTCCGACACTGTTCCATGTAACAGAGATATCCTTTGGTGCAGGTGCTACAACATCTTTCTTTGAGCGTGTCAAAAGCCATGTGACCGTTTCCCTGGACACGTTAAGCTCATTTGCTATCTGGCCTGTAACAAGACCATTTGATTGCAATTCAACCGCTTTTAGGATCAATTCTTCTATGTTCTTCATATTATCCCAGCTGAAATATTAATTAGTATTAATCTTTTTAAATAGTTATAGTACATCTCAATGGTTATAGTTTTCTTTTCCTGACCTTCTTCAAAAGAGATCCACAGACGGGACAATCATCCCCCTCATCAAATTTGCGATAGCATGCAGTACATTTTTTTCCCCATACCAGTACGTCCTTTATTTTTTTCTGACTGATGGGCTTAACTTCAATACCAAGCACTGAAGCCATGTTCTGTACAGCATAGTCGTCTGTGAGAAGGACTCCGTTCTCCTTGTATTCAAGAGCTTTCGTTAGAATGTCTATATCTGTGTCTGAGAGCTCTTCAACATCCCTCGTCCTTTTGGCAATTGAAACTACCTCTTTGCGAACCTGTGGGTCAGGCGCTTCAATTCTTGTACCTGTCTCACAAGCGATCTCAAATCGCATCATGGCTTCCCGGCTCTTCATTTCGTCCTTTACGGAAGGCACAGTGATGAACAGCGATGTGTCGCCATCATATCCATAGATGAAAACTGCGGAATCTGTAATATAGAATGTCATGTTCGTATGGTCTCAAGCCTGTTCGATACCATAGATATTTCTTCAGGCTTATAAGTATAGCTATTACCATTTAATCCGATGACGGTAACATGATGTCCACACCAGAGTCCCTTATTTCGAATTTCCTTATTCCTTTGTCATGGTGGCTCCTGTGCATTTTCATGACAGTTATGGTTTTGTCTATATGGTCTTCTTCCTCTTTTAGTGAAAGCAGTACTGAAGTATCCATACCATAATCTTCGATAAAATGCATTCCATTAATGCTATCCGGCCTTTGTGTGAACATTGAGGTGACGCCATTTGATCTGAACATATCTGAAAGTAGTTTGATATGGTCCTTTGCATCCAGAGGTGTCATAAGGTCGGAGAATACGTTCACATCGTCTACAAAAATACGCTTGATGTTCTCTTTTTTGATAATAGAGCGTAAATGTATGGCATGTTCTCCGGCTTCAAGGGCTGACATGCTGGTGCAGACAACTTTTATGGCACCGGAACTTACAAGGTCCCTTATATCATGACCAATGGAGCTTGCATTCGTAAGGGTCTGTTCTTCGGACTCTATAAATGAAACTATCATCCCGGGTTCCTCAGCCCTTGCTCCTTCTGCAATGAACTGTGTTCCAATGGTGGTTTTCCCGGTACCGGAACCTCCGGTGACAAGGGTTGAAGTGCCTCTTATAACACCATTTCCGGTCATTATGTCAAGTCCTTTTATACCTGTTGAGACACGGTCTGTAAAATGGGGTATCTCCATTTCGGTCAGTTCCTGTCGGTGAAGTATAATACCTTCTTCAGTTATTGAAAATGGATGTTTTCCACTTATGTAGCCTTGTCCTCTGAGCTTTAAGACCTCGAGGTGGTGTACCCGACGTTTGTTGGCTTCATCATTGGAAAGATAGATAATGCCATCTGCTACGTGGCTCAGGTCACTTTTCAGGAGCTCGTCTCCGGTGAACTCTCCAATCGCTATGACCAGAGCATCCCATTTTTTCATACGCAGGAAAAGGTCATAGTAGAAACGTCGTTTTGCTTCTTCATCAAGAGTGCTTCCGATTGTTGTTATTGGATCAATGACAATTCGGTCGGGTTTTATTTTTTCAATGGACTCTTCCAGGTTCCACATGAATGTATATATCCCTTTATCAAGGGTCTCGGTGCCGATGGGGATGTAGTTCATGGAGCCGGAGGAAAGCAGGGAAATATTGTAGAAATTCAGCTTTGACATGAATTTATTGACCATTGAAATTGGTTCATTCAATGATGTAACATACATGCATTTCTCATTTTTTTCAGCGGCGTTGAAAATGGATTGCATTGCAAGTGTGGTCTTTCCAGAACCTGCTGGACCTGCTACCAGGATCGCAGAGGGCTTTGGGAACCCGCCTTTTAAAATTGTATCAAGGGCATGTATCTCCGAACTCATTTGTTTCATTATAGCACCTGCAGAATATATTTATATTAATATTCTCTCTACTATATTTAAGACTATGTTCGCTCATTTATGAAAAAAGTTTAACAAGAAATCTAAATATGTACTGTGAATATAGTAGAGAGCACTATTATATACACAAATACTCGATCATCATCTGGACCTTGGTACTATGGATATTATAAAAGCAAAAGATATCATCATTGATTTTATTGGGAAGAAACTGGAAGGGACTGGAATTGAAGGTGCTGTTGTAGGTATAAGCGGAGGCATCGATTCTGCACTTGTGGCATACCTGTCCGTCGAAGCGTTGGGAGCTGAGAACGTTCTTGGTATTCATATGCCGGAAGCTTCAACCCCTGAGTCCGAAATAGAAGATGCTAAAAAGGTCGCAGAAGCTCTTGGTATTGACCTTAAGGTGGTAGACATCACTAGCGTTCTTGAAGGCTACAGATCCGCAATGCCGGATATCGAGGATACATCTGCTTATGTCGATGGTAATTTGAAGGCAAGGATCAGGATGTCCATGCTCTACTACTATGCTAACATGCTTGGCAGAGTGGTGATGGGGACCGGTAACAAGAGTGAGATATTACTTGGTTATTTCACAAAATACGGTGATGGCGGGGTTGATATGGAACCCATAGGCGATCTTTACAAGACCGAAGTATGGAAAATGTCAAAGATTCTGGGTGTCCAGGAGAGTATTCTGGAAAAAGCACCATCTGCAGGACTCTGGGAGGGTCAGACAGATGAAGAGGACCTTGGTGTTTCTTACGAGACCATCGACAAAGTACTTCAGCCAATTCTTGCAGGAGAGGGGCGGGAACGCGTGCATTTGAAACTCGGGGTTCCAATGGAGGATATCAATTCCATTCTGCTACGTGTCCGGAGTAATCTTCACAAAAGAGCTACTCCCCCGATAGCACACCTTGATGATCTTCGTGATGACTGGTTATCTTGATGGGAACACTTTCCCATCTTTTTCAATCTCTTTTTCCTGGCACCTGACAAGGGGTTTTGCAAGGTGTCTTCTTGCACAGGGTGGAACTTCATACATTCCTATATCTATCCCTCTTTTGATCTCGACAAGTTCAGGTATATCTGCTTTAGTGCCACACTTCTTGCAGCGGTAACCCTGCCCCTTTCCTGCGGACTTCATCCTTTTTCCACATTCGGAACATGTAGGATTGACCGACTCTTGTTCCTGGACCAGGCTTATTATATTCAGCTTTTCGATGTTCAGGGTGTTGTTCTTCACACTTCCTGAGAACACTATCCTGTCCCCGGGCAGGAATTTGCGTACCAGTTCGCGGAAGTTCTTGGTAGGTTCGTAGGCTGCACAGTCCATCTCATCTCCTTCATCGTCACGAACTGAAAAGATCGTATGTCCTCCCCTTATCGTTTTAGGTCGAGTTTCCACTGTTGCTTCAATGGTGTAGGAGTGCATGTCCTTTATGTCTGCTATCCTCTCCACTGGAATAAGGTGTAGGTCAGTTCCCTGATCGGTCCTATAGATTGCATATCTTTCAACAGGTTCAGAGATTATCATCCGGGATGTTATGGTGACAGGCTCAATACCATTTCCTCGAACTCCAAAAAGAACGGGATCTCCTGCATGGGGTATGCATACCACTGCATTGTTCGCAATATCGACTGTGTCCCATGTATTCGGGTAGGTCGCAAGGTCTGCTTCTTTCACACTTTCCTCATCGACCTGCCGTTTTGTTCCCCAGGCATCCTTTTCGCGATATGCGAGATATTCGTATGTATGGTCCCATCCCGGGTTCAGCATGGCTCCACAGGCAGCAAGAGCACCGATAAGTCCTCTCCCGTTCTTCCATCCTCTTGAAGGCAGGTCCAGGCTAGCGATAAGGTTCTTTGCATCATCTATCTGTAATACTTCACGCACCGCTTTCAGGAAGAATTCGCCGAGCTCTTCTTTAACTTTCTCAGATCGGTCCTCGGGTATGAACACAACTCCGGGATTTGTCATCTCGCTCTGCAGTTCAGAAAGTTCGTTGACCCTTGAGATGACATGTTCCATTACTTTTTCCGGTTCTGATGTTGTTATTTCAAAAGCTGTTGAAGCATTTCCACGGGTCTTGTAAGGAATGGTGGGATTCAGGCGTATAAGTATAGGGTTTCCTCTGATGGTTCCGTATTCTTTCAGCTCGTCCATCAATATTGCACAAAGGTATGTGGTGCACATTCCTTCTCTGGAATCGGTATCGTCTATACTTATTATCATAGTCTTTCAATTTGTGTTCGTTCATATACTAACAAATACATTTATATAGATGTGCAAACAATGGTTTTATTGTAATGACAAAGGATATTCTGATACATCAGATAATTGAAGTATTAGAACGCGCCGGTTTCATGGTGTCGAATCAATGTAATATCAGACCCCGTAGCTTTGACCTCGCTGCACGTCAGGGTAATACGCTCCTATTCTGCAAGGTCTTATACAATATTGACGGTCTGAACGAAGAAACGGCCCGTGAAATGAAATCTCTGGCAAAATACCTGAATGGTTTTCCCATACTCATAGGTGCAAAAACACGCGACCAGTTGCTTGAGGATAGCGTGGTTTATATGAGATATGATATTCCTGCATTGAGTATACAGACACTTTACGATTATTTTGTAGAAAATGTACCTCCGCTTGTA
This sequence comes from Methanococcoides alaskense, assembly GCF_027594145.1. Lineage (GTDB taxonomy): Archaea > Halobacteriota > Methanosarcinia > Methanosarcinales > Methanosarcinaceae > Methanococcoides > Methanococcoides alaskense. The sequence goes on from NZ_JAQFFK010000001.1 coordinate 632,204, forward strand.
TCCGCAGCACCCGGAGGTTTGTATGTATCCATTGACGGGGATGTGCTCAAGGAAGCGAGGATGGACATCTCTATGTCTCTGGGGGCTCTTGCTTCCGAGTTGGGTGTGTCCAGACGTACCATAAGCAAGTATGAAGAAGGTCAGATGGATGCATCCATCGATATTGTGCTTCATCTGGAGGAGATACTGGATATGGCACTTGCAAAGTCCATTGATATACTCCGCAGTTTTGAGAAAGAACTGGACCCTTCAACTGTGAATGAAGATCCCTCTGAAAGGAAAACACCGCCCAATGACAATATCCTGAACCTTATATACACTCTGGGTTATGATGTCCTTTCAACGAACCAGGCTCCGTTCAAGGCGGTTTCAAAGGATTCTTCCAGTACTTTCCTGACAGGTGTTAGTGAATACAGCAATGCAATGGTCAAACGTGCTCATTTGATGAGCAGCATCTCCAATGTCATCGAAACCCAATCCGTTTTCATTATCGAGGGTAAGAGCAGGTATAAGTTTGTTGAGGACACCGTACTTATCGAAAGGGATGAGCTCAATAATATCGCAGATGCGGATGACCTTGATACTCTTATTCATGAAAGGTCCAAGCGGTATAAAGAGGAATGAACTGTTTTTAAGTTTCCTTCTTAATATGATCGAATGATTTCCTGTAACAATATGTTGATCGTTTGGATATATAAGCCCAAAACTCTAATATATAGCAATCCCGTATGGTGTGAGCAATGACTCTCAATATTGCAGTTCTTGTATCTGGACGTGGTTCGAATCTACAGTCCATTATCGATAATATTGAAAATGGCTACATCCCGAATGCTGCTATCAAGGTCGTCATCAGTGACAAGGGAGATGCCTATGCACTTGAGAGGGCAGAAGCACATGGTATTGTTCCTATTTTTGTGGACCCTTCCGCTTTTGGGGGTAAAAAAGGCTACGAGGATAAGATCCTGGAGGTTCTTGGTAAATATGATACCAACCTTGTCCTCCTTGCGGGATACATGCGTATTCTAGGTAGCAGGATAATTGGGAAATACCGGAACAGTATAATGAACATCCATCCGGCTTTGTTACCTTCTTTCATGGGACTTTATGCACAGAAGCAGACGTTGGATTATGGTGTGAAAGTTGCAGGGTGTACAGTTCATTTCGTTGATGAGGGAATGGACACCGGCCCGATAGTTCTTCAGAGATGCGTGCCTGTACTCGAAGGAGATGACGAGGATTCCCTTGCAGAGCGTATCCTTGAGCAGGAACATAAGATATATCCTGAAGCCGTAAAACTGTTCGTTGAGAACAGGCTTGTGGTGGATGGCAGAAAAGTATCGATCATATGATCGGTATGATATAACTAATATCATACATCTCTATCACATTATCAATTTCATACAATCACATCACTTAACAATTGATCAATTAAAACTATAATTTTCAAGGAACGATATAATATGTCCTATATTTCAGAGATTGACCCGGAAATTGCCAATGCATTGTCATTGGAGGCACAGCGTCAGGATTTCAAGTTGAACTTGATCGCTTCAGAGAACTACACCAGCCGTGCTGTAATGGAAGCACAGGGTTCCATCATGACCAACAAGTACGCAGAAGGATATTCCGGAAAGCGTTACTATGGTGGTTGCGAATTTGTCGATATGGCAGAGAACCTTGCAATCTCAAGAGCAAAAGAGATCTTCGGTGCAGAGCATGTAAATGTCCAACCTCATTCAGGCTCAGGGGCTAACATGGCTGTCTATTTCTCTGTTCTCAATCTAGGTGACAAGATCATGTCAATGGACCTTTCTCATGGGGGTCACCTTTCCCACGGAAGTCATGTGAGCTTTTCAGGTCAGCTTTACAACATCGTTCCATACGGTGTTTCCCAGGAGACCGAGATGCTTGATTACAATGAGCTCATGGAAATTGCAAAGAAAGAGATGCCACAGATGATCGTTGTTGGAGCATCTGCATATTCCCGTATCATCGATTTCAAGGCATTCAGGGAGATCGCTGATGAGGTTGGAGCATACCTTCTCGCAGATGTTGCACACATTGCAGGCCTTATCGCTGCCGGTGTACACCCAAATCCATTCCCATACGCTGACTTTGTAACAACAACCACTCACAAGACCCTTCGTGGTCCAAGGGGTGGAATGGTAATGTGCAAGGAAGAGTACGCAAAAGCTATCAACAAGTCCGTCTTCCCGGGAATTCAGGGCGGTCCTCTCATGCACATCATTGCTGCAAAGGCAGTTGCATTCAAGGAAGCATTGAGTGACAGTTTCAAAAAGGACCAGGAACAAACCGTCAAGAACGCAAAAGCACTTTGTGCAGCGCTTCAGGACAGGGAATTCGATATAGTCTCTGATGGAACTGACAACCATCTTATGCTTATCAACCTTAACAAGTACGACCTTACAGGAAAGGATGCTGAGGTCATTATGAGCAAAGCTGGTATTGTTATCAACAAGAATACCATCCCATTCGAGACAAGAGGACCTTTCATTACAAGTGGTCTCAGGGCAGGTACACCTGCTTGTACTACACGTGGTATGAAGGAATCAGCAATGGAAGAGATCGCAGACTTCTTCAAGACCATTATTGACAACAGGGAGAACGATGCAGTCCTTGAGACTGTCAATGCGGATGTTCAGGAACTTTGCAGCCGCTTCCCTATATACGAGCACCTCGGATAATTTATTGGATAATAGAAGGTGATCTTCAATGCCTGATACTGATAATACAAAGATCATTGATGGACGGGCCATCGCAAAGAAAGTGGAAGCTGAAGTGAAAGCTGATGTCGAGAAGCTCATAAGTGAAAAGGGGGTAACTCCTGGCTTATCGGCCATACTTGTGGGTGAGGACCCTGCATCAAAGATGTACGTGAGGCTGAAACACAAAGCCTGTGAGCGTGTCGGTATCTTCGCAGAGGATCAGCATCTTCCTGAGGATATCACTCAGGAGGAACTTCTTGAGGCTATCAGTTCCCTGAACGCAAGGAAAGATATCCACGGTATCCTCCTGCAACTGCCATTGCCTAAACATCTCAATGAGCAGGAAGCAATGAACGCCATCGATCCTGCAAAGGATGCGGATGGCTTCCACCCCTTCAACATGGGGCAGTTGCTCATTGGTATCGAAGGACTTGTGCCATGCACTCCCAAGGGAATTATCCGTGCCCTTGAGGAATACGGTGTCGAGATACAGGGCAAGCATGCGGTCATTGTCGGTCACAGCAATGTTGTGGGTAAACCCATGGCAGCAATGCTTGTGAACAGGAATGCGACCGTGAGCATCTGCCATGTGTTCACCGAGGATGTCACGAAGTTCACCAGAGATGCAGATATTCTCGTTGTCGCCACAGGTGTCAAACATCTCATCAAAGAGGATATGGTCAAGGAAGGTTCTGTGATCTTCGATGTGGGTATTACCGAAGAGAATGGTAAGGTCTACGGAGATGTTGATTTCGAGAATGTCATCAACAAGGCATCCCGTGTCACCCCTGTTCCGGGTGGTGTCGGACCGGTGACCATTGCAACATTGATGCAGCATGTCCTTATGTCCGCCCAGAAGACTGCCTAAAATGCAGTCTGTATTTTCTTTTCTCTTTTTCAATCGAATTATATATAATCCATGAAAACTCATAATTGTTGGTTATACAATGGTCGTTGATGTTGACATATGTGGCTTGAAGGTAGGTGATGAGCATCCCGTACGCTTAATGGGTGTTATAAACCTAAGCCGCGAATCCTTTTACAAGGGCTCCGTAGTTGATACGGATTCCCTTCTTGATGTTGCTCATAAGATGATAGATGATGGTGCAACGATAATCGATCTTGGTGCACGGTCAACCTGGCCGCTTGCCGTTCCCATCACAAAGGAAGTGGAATATGCTCGCCTTCTTCCTGCACTGGAACTTTTGAAGGACAACGTCGATGCTGTGATCTCAGTGGATACCGTATTCGCAGACATTGCGGAAAAGGCCATTGAAAGCGGTGCGGATGTGGTGAACGACGTCGCAGGTTTTGCAACTGATGGCGGTATGCTTGATGTGGTCGCTGAGCATGGCTGTCCTGCAGTCGTGATGGCAGCGGGAAAACTTCCCGGTGATCCGCTGGGTATGGATGCCATCATGCAGTCCCTTGATGATATTCTCATTCGCTCTGAAGAACGGGGTATAGATACCGATCAGCTCATACTGGACCCTGCCATCGGTAAATGGGTGCCGGAAAAATCAGCGATGTACGATCTTGAGACCATCGACCAGTTCGAACGCCTGAAAGTCTTCGAGAAACCTCTTCTTGCAGCCATTTCACGCAAATCCTTCATTGGTGATCTGCTCAACAAACCCGCAACTGAGCGCCTGTATGGAAGTCTGGCTGCAGCTGCCATCGTTGTACAAAAAGGGGCTCACATCATCCGTACTCACGATGTCGCAGAGACATTCGATGTGGTTCAAATTGCGGCCGCTGTACGAAGCAGACAGCCTGTTGTGGAAGAGAACGGTTTCGAGGTCAGTGTTCTGGATATTCCCTATCCCGATGATGCGGCCCTTTCCATGCGAAATATAGGTGTTACAGGCACAGGTTCCAAGATAATGAAGAACAAGACGGTATCCCGTGTGCTGCGTATCAGTAATATTACGACCACAGAGGCGTTGATAATCAAACAGGAGATCCTGGCAAGGGGTGGGGATGCAGCACTGGAAAGGGATGCGGTTTCCCATGAGACCGAAAAGACCGATGTCATTGTCATTGGTACATTGCTACAGGTAAAAAAACTTGCAGACAAGCTTGAGTGTCAGGCAAGGAACCTTCCCCTTATCTCAAAGATGATAAAGGATGCACTGGAGCAGGAATCGGACATTGAATACCGTTATTTGAGGCAATCATGATAATCTCATCTTCTAAACCCTTTAGCGAGGTCCTTGAAATGCTCATGGACAAGGATGCCGTTTACATCATCGGTTGCAGCGTCTGTGCTGCCAAACAGCACGTAGGCGGCGAACCCGAGGTCGCAGAGATGGTGTCTCTTCTCTCTGATGCCGGAGTAAATATTATTGGGGGAGTTGTGGCAAAAGCTGCATGTAGTGTCCGTTCCTGTGAGTATCTTATGGAGCTTGCCCCGAACATCGGTGATGCCACCGCTGTTCTGGTAATGGCATGTGGCAGCGGTACTTCCAACATTGCACGCTTTGTAGATGTGGATGTTTATCCTGCCAACAATACCGACTCGCTGGGTGCAATGACGGGGGATAAGGTCATCCATCATCTGTGTGCCATGTGTGGTCAGTGTACGATCGCCGATTTTGGTGGCATCTGTCCCACAGCACAGTGCCCGAAAGAATTGCTAAATGGTCCTTGTGGCGGTTCAATGGAGGGCAAGTGCGAGGTCGATCCCGAAAAGGATTGCGTGTGGGAATTGATATATGAGCGTCTTGAGAGGATAGGCAGGCTGGACCTTTTGGAAGAGGTTCGGGATGCTAAGGGCCATTTGGTGAAGTGAGCTTTGTTTCTTGTCCTGTCGATGTGATTCATTATTGTACCACGGGACTTCTGTTTTTCACGCACACATTTTAAATATTATTGTGGCAGTATCAATTTGTTTAGTAATGTATGGGTGGAACTATTAACGTGAGCAAAATCAAATCAGAATGGACGATCGTTGGACTTCTCTTATTCTTTACTATACTTGTTTTTACATATCACATAGGGCAGCTATTATGGGGAATCATTGCAATAGCGATTGTTTTTTGGCTCTTCATGTTATGTGACTGTCTTCAAAGGAACACAGAGGATTTTCCCAGCAAAGGAGATACTGATAAACTGATCTGGTCGCTTGTTCTAATTTTTCTGAATTTCATAGGTGCGGTACTATATTATTATCTGGTCAGGCTGCAGGGTCTGGATGGTGAATAATTATGATCTCAGAAGTTCAGGATTTAATGCACAATATCTCAAAATATATTTCTCGCAGATATGCAAGGGTGTTATTTGGGTTGCTATCACTTGTTACAATTTTATACTATTGCCTGGAGTATTTTTATCCAAATAAATATGACATGTTCTTCATGCTTACAGGACAGATCATTGGTAGTGTCCTTTTTGGGTTGGCAATAATTATTTTGATAGCTGTTATTCTATTATTATTTAGAAAAGTAAATAATTAACATTGGAGAAGGTAATCATGAAAAGATTTAGATAAATATATCGTACAGTACCACTCATACTGGCACTATATAATGCTTATCAAGCATGGTTTTATGATAATCTGAGCTTAACGCTGGCATACCTCACATTGATACTTGTGGTAGTAGTTGGTTTAATAGATCCAATCATTAAAAAAAGACCAATTTCACAGGAATCAAAATAAAGTAAGTATCATCTAAAGTGTAATATTATTGTGATCTTTGCTCTGTGTGTATCTTTCGTATGGGCAGTTCTGAATTGGGATAAGGAGTGATAACCTGTTATTCGTATACTTTAAAGTGGTGTTAAAATAAACAAAAATATTATTTTAGTATTACTCTCCCTTTTGGTGCTGGTAATTCTTGCGGGCTTTGCTTCATTGGTCGATTTCCATAATTTTGGTCTTCAGGAACCACCTCTTGCAGATCTGGGTTCTGAAAATCTGTTCATTGAAGCTCATGCTCCGGATGTTTTAGATAAATACCCTGTCTATAGGGTGCTGAATGAGGGTGTTATCCATGAAGAGAACTCTAATCTTTATCGTATTCGAAGTTCAGTCCCAGATGAAGAAGAAGCAAAAGAACTGGCAAATGCCTATTTGATCTCGATCGATGAATTGCCTAATGATTCTTATATCGATGGTGTGGATGCATGTCAGATAGAATATCTCGATCATGAAACCGGTTCAGTTGATCCAGAAAGAGCTGAACCTATGTTTATGAAAGTCTCATACAGTCGTCTCATTGATGGCTATCAGGTGGTGGGTCCGGGAGATTCGATTACCGTGTGTTTTGGTGATGATGGGGAAGTTCTGTCCTTCTTCAAGACCTGGAGGGAGTTAGAGAGGTCGGGAGATGTGGCGATAGTTCCTGTTGAGGTGGCTATTAAAAGGTTGAACGATGGAAACGGTGTTCTAAGTTCTGCAAATGTTTATAGGGTCCATAATGTGGATGAGAGACAGGTCGGATACTTTTCGGATATATCCGGTGCAGATCAGGAATTTTACTATCCAGTATGGGTCTTTAAAGGAACTGATAGTTGTGGAAATCCTGCCGAAAAATATGTTAGTGCAACAGAAGAGATATATCAGCAAGCGGTTGGAACGGAGATCGAATTTCCAATAGATGGTTTCTATTATTCACTTGATGAAGAAGAACTAATAGTTTGATCATCTCCCTTCCCTGTCTCGATGCCTTTAAAAACAAATCCCCCATATTCATCCCACGATGCTTTCAACTTTTAACGATGCACTCAACTCAGACCGCTTCATTGTGACTGCAGAGGTGGCACCCCCAAAGGGTACTGATATCTCGGCGATACTTGAGGATGCAGAACTTATCAGGGATTTGGTGGATGCAATCAATATCACGGATAATCAGCGTGCTGTAATGCGCATGAGTCCTATCGCTGTCGGCAAACTGCTGATGGATGAAGGACATGAGGTGATAGTGCAGCTTACCTGTCGTGACCGCAATCGTCTGGCATTGCAATCGGATCTTCTGGCGGCATCGGCTCTGGGAATTGAGAATATTTGTGTGATGACCGGGGACCATACCACCAAAGGTGACCATGTGGGTGCAAAGGCTGTTTATGATCTGGATTCTGTGCAGCTTCTCTCCCTTATCACTAAGATGATGGGTGGGTCTGATATGGCAGGTAATGAGCTTGCAGGTGCTCCGTCCTTTACTGTTGGTGCGGTGTCCAACACCGATGTGACAAAACGGATGCAGATGCTCAAGCTTAAGAAAAAGATAAATGTCGGTGCACAATTTATTCAGACACAGGCAGTCTATGACGTTGAAAGTTTTAAGGATTTTAGTGTTCTTATGGATCAAATAGGTCCTAACGTTCCGATCATGGCCGGTATAATCCCTCTCAGGTCTGCCGCAATGGCACATTTTATGAACAATAACATTCCTGGAATACGGGTCGGGGATGAACTTATAAAGCGCATGGAAAATGCAAGGGATCCGATACAAGAAGGGCTTGAGATAGCTGCAGAAAGTATCCTTGAACTTCGGGATATGTGCAGGGGCATTCATCTTATGCCCATCGGCGGTCATGGCAATACACAAAGGCTTCTTGAGATGGCAGGCCTCTATAATAGATAATACATAAAAACGATTTTAAGAGTCGAATACTATGAGACCCACACAGGTAGAATACGCAAAGAACGGTACGCTGACCCCGGAAATGGAGTATGTGGCCGAACACGAGTCCATTTATGTGGAAACTGTAATGTCAAGGGTTGCAGATGGCAGCCTTGTGATAATGGTTCGCGATGGCTGTCCTCCGGTGGCTATTGGAAAAGGAGCCAAGACGAAGATAAATGTCAATCTCGGAACCTCTTCTGCTAGCATCGACCCTGATGCCGAACTGGAAAAAGTGAAGGTCGCAGAAAAATACGGTGCTGATACGATAACGGACCTGTCAATGGGTGGCGATATCTCTGCTATCAGAAAAATGGTCTTTGATAACACCACTTTACCTATCACAACCGTGCCTGTCTACCAGGCGGTCGTTGAGTGCGGTATGAAGGATACAACCGGTGTAGATGTGCTTTCCTATCTTAAGAAGCAGGTCGATGAAGGTGTCAGTTCTGTTGTGGTCCATTGCGTGGAAAAGCAGATGCTTGAGAAGCTCAAAGGCACAGGGCGTATCATGGGCATGGTCTCAAAGGGCGGTTCCTTCACCAGTGTTCTGATGCTGAAGGACGGCTGTGAGAACCCCTATCTTGAGAACTTCGATGAGGTCCTTTCGATATTGAAGAAGAACGATGTCGTACTCTCCCTTGGGAACACCATGCGTAGCGGTTGCGTTCATGATGTGTGTGATAATCCGCAGATGATGGAGATCAGGAAGAATGCAAAACTTGCAAAGCAGGCTAATGAGGCTGGTGTTCAGGTGATCATTGAAGGTATGGGCGGTCATGTGCAGGCAAATGATATTGTTCCCCACATTCAGGCTCACCGCGCCCTTTCCAATTACCCTCTCTTTGTGGCTGGTCCGTTGCCAACTGATGTCGGTATGGGATATGACCACATCTCCGGGGCAGTCGGTGCGAGCATTGCAAGTGGCAATGGTGCTGATTATCTTTGTTACATAACTCCGGCAGAACATCTATCCCTTCCAACACCTGAACAGGTGCGTGAAGGCCTTATTGCTTTTAAGATCGCGGCACATATAGGCGATTCCATGAAATACGGTCTCGATGAGCGGGATAAATTGCTTGCTGACAGGCGTGCCAATTTCGATTGGGATGGACAGATGGAACTGGCACTTGATCCTGATAAACCAAAGGGGATGTGTCCTATGACAGGGCCTTGTTCCATGTGTGGCGAATATTGTGCCATCAAGATAATGGCTGATTATCTGTCAGAAGGTGTCTGAATTGGTATCAGAGCTCCCCTCTATACAGATGGTTGGTATCCGAACTTCTCTCATCGGGGTAGGTGACGATATGGTGGAAGTACTATGTGAAGCGTTCGAGAAGCATGGGGTATTTCTGGAAGATCGCGATATCCTGGTCCTTGCCGAATCTGCAGTAGCTACTGCAGAAGGCAGGTTGGTGAAGCTATCTACCGTAGTGCCGGGGAAAATTGCAGAGGAACTTGCGGGTAAGTACTGTCTTGATCCTCGGGAGATGGAGCTCGTTCTTTGTGAATGCGATGAGGTCATCGGGGGCGTGCCGGGGGCTGCTCTTACTTTGACCAACGGGACCTTGTCCCCCAATGCAGGTATTGACGCTTCCAACGCACCGGAAGGACATGTTGTGCTTTTGCCCAAGGATGCTCAGAAAAGTGCTGCTTATATCAGGAAAGGCGTTGAGGAGTACTCTTCCTGCCATGTGGGTGTTATCATTGGCGATAGCCGCACCCAGCCTTTGCGTCTGGGGTGTATGGGAGTTGCACTTGGGACTTCCGGTATGGTTCCGGTTGAAGATGCACGAGGTTCACATGACCTTTTTGGGAAACCTCTTCATATAACACGCAAGGCGGTTGCGGATAATCTGGTATCTGCCGCTCAGCTTTTGATGGGCGAGGCAGATGAATGCATCCCTTGTGTGCTTATTCGCGGAGCTCCTGTGGAAATGTGTGAAGGGTCTGAGGAGATGCCCCTGTTCACACCTGAAGAGTGCATGTATTACAGTAATATCAGAAGGACTTGAGAATTCCTTTTGCTCTTTCCACTGTTTTTATTTTTCTACTCTTCCATTGGCTCTTCTGAGCCTGGTATTTAAAATATATCTCTCTTGCAGTTTCCCTGTTAGCGAGCATCATAATTGATCTCAGGTTGGCAATCAAAAGTTATTTATAGAATGCAACCAATGGTTTTGTATAAAGCGTGCAATACCGCTTACTTTATATTTTTCATTTACAAAGGTGATCTTCAATGAGCAATGTAGTAGTAATGGATTTTACAGCAACGTGGTGTGGACCTTGCCAGATACAGAAACCTATCCTTGAACAGCTCGAGGGTGAACTGGGGGAAAAGGTCGAGTTCAAGATGATAGATGTTGACCAGAACAATGCCCTTGCAGGCAAGTATGGGGTCAGTGCAGTACCTACTCTCATCATTGAGAAAAATGGCGAAATTGTAAAGCGTTATACAGGTGTTACCAGCGCTGACGTCCTTCGTGCAGAGTTGAATACTCTTATCTGAACTTTCTTTTCATTCATTCTTCCTCTATTTTTTTTATTATTTCTTCTTCTGACAACATGTAAATAACTTGAACTCGTCCATTGGCCAGAGGTATCATTTGAACAGATTTGCAGACATGGGAGTTCTGGCATTCCGCCAGACGAATTCGCGAGGAACGTTCAAACCCCACCTTGCCGTAAAATTTCGGGCAGATGATGGGAACCTTTGCACTTTTTCAATCGATTCCACCCGTGTCCCTAATAAACAGCCGCAACCGGATGCTTACCTTGTCACTCATGCTCATTCTGACCATAACGGCAAGTCTGCAATGCTCTCGGACCTCTCAGTTTCCACTGAAAAGACCGCTAAAGCCCTTGAGATCCGGCATGATCGTGAGTTCAAGGGGCGTACGTTAGCATGCGGGGATTCCATCGGCATCAATGGTGTGACAGTAAAGACCTATCTGACAGGACATACTGTAGGAGCGGTTGGCTTCTATTGGGTGAACGATGTGGGTACTCGTATTCTTGTCACCGGGGATGTTAAGGATGCTTCTGCACTGCCAAAATGTGACGTACTGATAACTGAAGCGAACTATGGCGATCATTCTGACCCATCCTGTCATTTCGAGGATGATCTTGAAGGATTTAGAAATGTCATGGGATGTGGTTCCCAGGTTGCTTTCGGTGCTTATGCATTTGGAAAGGCACAGCGTGCGGTGGAGCTTTTGCGTGGTATTGGTTATCATGGAACGATCGCAATGGAAGAGAAGTCATTGCTTCTGACACGCAACCTTGTGGATAATGCCGGGGATATAGTGGCTATCGGGGAATGTGATGAGGACGAGGTCTGCATCGTACCGCCTTGGGACCTTAAGAAGTTGCCTCATTCGATGAAAAAATATGTGCTGACAGGAAGGCTGGATTATAGCTATCCCGCTCTGCAGGTAAGTGACCATCTTGACGCTAATGGGCTTGCTAAAATGGTGGAGGATATAGATCCTGAGCTGACAATTGTGTATCATCCTTCAGGAGATAGGCCGGAAAAGTTCGCTTCTTATCTAAATAGTGTCGGCAGGGAAGCTGTATCCCTTGATCAGGTCAGCAATGTGCTGAGTAATGAGCTTCTTTGACCTTGCTCTTTTCAGGAATAAACGTTTATATATGTTCTAATGATTATAACAACCAATCTTAATAATTAACTCAGGAGAAGATGCCAATTGAAAAAGGAAAGCAAAGTGAAGTCGGATGGCACCAAAAAGGTAGTTCAGACTGACGCTCCTGCAGTGTCCAAAAAACCCGCTGCGATCAAAGTAAAAACTCCGGAAGAGCGCAAGGTAGCACATATACAGGGTATAATCAAGACTGCGGTTGCAGCATTCCTTGGTATGGTAGCCGGTCTTGGTGCATTCCTCCAGTTCGGTGCAGGTACCGATACCAAATGGTATGCAGTACTGGTCATTGTCGGTGTGTTGGCATATTATGCTCAGCGCTTGATCTATCCCGCTATCAATATAAATACGAAAGAATTCGGACCAAAGGATTGGTTCTATGTAGAATTCATCGTTATTGACTTCTGCCTTGTGACATGGGTATTGCTGTTGAATTGACAGTATTCATGCCTCTTTTTTTCTTGCATAATCAGCTTATTAAATATTCCATTAACAACCTCAGTGATCTATCATGCGAATTGCAATATTGAATAAGGATAAGTGCCAGCCAAGGCGATGTAGTCACGAATGTGAGAAATATTGCCCTAGGGTCAGGACAGGATACGAAACGATCACGTTCGGAGATGATGGTAAAGCCATTATATCTGAGGAACTATGTGTCGGTTGTGGTATCTGTGTCAACAAATGTCCTTTTAGCTGTATTATGATAATCGGTCTGCCTGAGGCTCTTGACAAGCCGACCCACAGGTATGGTCAGAACGGTTTTGCCCTTTATGGATTGCCAACCCCTCAGGTGGGTAAGGTAACCGGTATTCTTGGTCCGAACGGTATTGGTAAGAGTACTTCAGTACAGATACTCTCAGGTGCCCTTGTTCCAAACTTCGGGGAAGAGACCGGTGACTGGGACACAGTATTGGAACACTATGCCGGTACTGGAATGTATGACTATTTCAAGAATGTCATCGATGGCAAGATCAAAGTATCCCAGAAACCGCAGTATGTGGATATGATCCCTAAAGCCTTCAACGGCAAGACCCGTGATCTTCTTGAAGGTACCGACGAGCGCGGTGTAATGGATGAACTTGTGGAAAAGCTTGACCTAAGTCACATAATCAACCGAAATATCAGTGAACTCAGTGGCGGAGAATTGCAGAGGGTAGCCATTGCTGCATGTGCAGCAAGGGATGCAGACTTTTACTTCTTTGATGAGATAAGTCCATATCTGGATATCTACCAGCGTATCAATTCCTCAAAGCTTATACAGGAGCTGGCAAAGGACAAAGCTGTTCTTGTCGTTGAACACGACCTTGCAATTCTGGACATGCTCTCTGATGTTGTTCAGATAGCATACGGTATGCCAAGCGGGTATGGTGTGATCACACATCCAAAGGGTGTCAGGATCGCTATCAACCAATATCTCAAAGGTTATCTTCCTGAAGAGAACGTACGTGTCAGGCCGGATGCCATTACTTTTGAAATGCATCCTCCCCGTGTTGCAACTGACATTGCCACTCTTCTGGATTACAATGCTTTCTCCAAAAAGTACGGTGATGGCTTCTCACTCAAGAGCGATGGCGGTTCTTTAAAAGAAGGTGAAGTGATCGGAATTGTCGGTCCTAATGGTATCGGTAAATCCACTTTTGTAAAGATCCTTGCAGGAGAGGTTAAACCCGATGAGGGTGACCTGGAATCGGAAGTATCCATCTCCTATAAACCTCAGTACATCAAAGTGGATTCTTTCATGCAGGTACGACAGTTCTTAAGGAGCATCACCCGCAGATTCGATACCAGCTATTATGAAGCTGAGATAATCAAGCCACTTCAGCTTGAGACCCTCTTTGATAAAATGCTGAACGATCTGAGTGGCGGTGAGTTGCAGAGGGTTGCCATCGCAGCTTGTCTTTCAAAGGATGCTGATCTGTATATTCTCGATGAACCAAGTGCGCACCTTGATGTAGAGCAGCGTTCCCTCGCAACGAAGGCTATAAAGAGATTTGCAGAAAATAATGGTAAGACCGCAATGGTCGTAGACCATGACATCTACATGATCGATATGCTCAGTGAACGCCTGATCGTTTTCGAAGGTGAACCGGCAGTCTTTGGTATAGCACATCCTCCTTCTTCAATGCAGGTTGGAATGAACAAATTCCTCTCCGACCTTGGTATAACTTTCAGAAGGGATGAAGAGACCATAAGACCAAGGGTCAATAAAAAAGATTCACGTCTTGACAGAGAACAGAAAGCAAAAGGCGAATATTATTACTACAAGGTGGATGAGTGAATATCTCATCCTTTTTATTTTCATTATTTAATTATTTTTTTTTCCTCGAAAGGTACCATGTAAGGAATTCGGTATAGAGTATTATGCCGATTATCGTGGACCACGTGAACAATAGCAGATGATAATTGTTGATCGGCACGATCCCTCCTGCAAGACGTACATGTTCGTGGTTCAAAAACTCAATGGCTGCATTAGGGATGACCAGCATGATTGCCAGTGGAATTCCAAGAAGTACGACACCCGCTATCAAAGAAGAGTAGTTAACGAGCAGGTATAGTACAATGGCGGAAAGAAGCCCGAATATTATAACTGCCAATGCTACTCCAATGATGTCCGTTCAAACCCTCTCCTTTCTTCTTTGGATCTCATTAATAAATGGCTTCATCGTATCCTTTTCCTTTGATCTGATTGTTTTCTGCTAATATATAAATATGCAATAAATGGTATGGTGGAAAGCACACCCAGAATTGTGATGAATGAGGATAACAGGAAGAATATTCTTCCTTTCATTGTAAGTGGTTGGTAATTAACTTCCTCATCTTTGCTATCATCATCGATCGGTTCAGCTGAATATGTATATAATCTGATCGTGTTTGATTCAAACGTTCCCTGTGTACCACTTTCATCGTCAAATGTTACTTTTGTGGAAGGTAGTTCATAGATCGCTTCTTCCTTTGCAACCATTGTATAGACGATCCGTTCTTCTTCACCTACGCCAATATACCCTACCCAGTTTTTCTGTCCGCTGACAAATTCAAATCCTTTCGGGATGTTCTCTGTATAGGATACGGTCGCATCTCTGGTGCCGATGTTACGTATGTTTATGATGACATCTACTTCTTCACCTGTCTGGATATCGGTCGAACTGACCGCCTTTTCAACTTCCAGCAGTGTACCACTAGTAACGATCGTGCTACTCTTTCCTGAATCCACGCTATATGTCTCTCCCTGTGAATACCAGTTTGCAACGGCTGGCATCATCTTAAAGGTGCCGGCAGCAGTGGGTATGGCACTGTATGTTATCGCTTTTGACTTTTCGGAATCGATAAATAAATTCCATTGGGTAGAAGCTATGTCCACAGGCATGAATGAAGGAGGTATCGGATCATTCACAGTTACTTCATGTCCAATGCTGGCATTGTTGTGTATAACTAGGGTAAAAATTATCTCCGGATCATCTATTCCTTCTTGTAGCTGGCTGGCATCATATGATCTTGAGATCGCTATATATGGGTCGACAAAGGTAACTGCGCTTGCTGATGTCTGGTAGCTGTTTCCTTTGTAAT
Organism: Methanococcoides alaskense; assembly: GCF_027594145.1. Lineage (GTDB taxonomy): Archaea > Halobacteriota > Methanosarcinia > Methanosarcinales > Methanosarcinaceae > Methanococcoides > Methanococcoides alaskense. Next base: position 647,783 of record NZ_JAQFFK010000001.1, read on the forward strand.
CATATCCTTCAACGATAACACTTATTTCGAGATCTTCTCCGATGGGTGTTTCCGGGAGCTTGAGGGTGACCGGGATGCTCTGTCTGTCTGAAGTGTCCAGTATCGGTACCTCTAAGCTGTCAAAATCTACCTGTGCATTAATTGCGGAAGGTGTGATCGTAATTCCTCTGGCAGGTATGGTTCCCTCATTTTTTATAAGAATGTTAAAGACAGGTTCTTCATTTGGAAAGTATCTATCCTCAATATCCTGTATCTCAAGGGCAAGTACCGGTTTGCCAGGCTGGTAAGGTAGTATTGTGATCGTCTGTTCTATTTTATCAATGTAGGTTAGACGAATGAGTACTTCATCGAAGTAGCGATGATGATTGCCTGTAATGTACTCGTCACCGAGGGTCCTTCCATCCTTTGAGATCTCTATGGATGCAACATCATCGTTAATTTCAACGGCTCCAATGTTGATGCCATTCAGGTCATAACTTTCTCCAACTCCGAGAACAATGGTATTTCCAGGTATCCATACAAGCTCGTATTCATGGATGTACATCTCAAGGGATATTCCGGTCTCATCAATTGAGAGTGTTCTGACCTTGAGATCTTTGTCATAGAGGAACTCATTGTTCAATTCTGCATCTGCAAAGAAAGCTTCTTTGAATTCTCCGTCAACGTATAGGAGAACGTTCGCTGAATACCCATAGTCTCCTGATCGTATCTCCTGCAGTTTTACAGTGTACTTTTCAGCAGATGCTTTATCATTATTTGAAAGTTCAAAGACTCCCTGATGGACCCAGATCTCTTCGTACTGGAACTCGAAGGCAGAAGCTGTCGTACACATTAACAAGAGGACCATAATGCCTGCGAGGAAAGCGCGGTTCAAATGCATCAGGCTTTTTATGTACTTCATACCGTTTAAATATGCCGTTTTTATTCCTATACTTTTATACTGGTTTGCCTGTTTTATCATTCAATAACATTTAATTATAGAACATTCATTACGTAAACTATGCTAACAAAAAGGATAATACCTTGTCTCGATGTCACTCTTGATGCATCAGGTGGGACCGTGGTCAAGGGCGTTGAATTCGTTGACCTGAAAAAAGCAGGTGACCCTGTGGACCTTGCGAAGCGCTATAATGAGCAGGGTGCAGATGAGCTTGTCTTCCTTGATATCACAGCTTCTCACGAAGGCCGTTCCACAATGATAGATGTCATCGAGCGGACCGCCGATGAGGTATTCATTCCTCTGACGGTCGGCGGAGGTATCAATTCTGTCGAGGATGTCAGGCAGATCCTCCGGGCAGGTGCTGACAAGGTATCTGTCAATACAGCAGCAGTGAAGAATCCGGAATTAATTCGCGAGGCTTCTACTATCTTCGGTTCACAATGTATTGTAACAGCTATCGATTGCAGGCGTAACCTCGATGTCGAGAACAATCAGGACAAGACAATACTTGAGCTTGAGGATGGTACTCTTGCATGGTATGAAGTTGTTATTTATGGTGGCAGAGAACCTACCGGACTGGATACTGTCCAGTGGGCGAAGAAGGTGGAAGGGCTCGGTTCAGGCGAGATCCTTCTAACAAGTATGAACCGTGACGGCACTTATGATGGTTTTGATATTCCTATCACAAAGAAGCTCTCAGAAGAGCTTGATATTCCTATAATAGCTTCCGGTGGCGTGGGTAATCCTGAACACATGTACAAGGGATTCGTTGACGGCAAAGCCGATGCAGGACTTGCTGCAAGTATCTTCCACTTCGGAGAATATACTGTGCGCGATGTAAAGGAAGCCCTCAAGGCAAAGAACATTCCAGTGCGCCTTTAATTTCAGGGGACAATATCATGGAAATATCCGAATTTCAGAAATTCATGTATGACCTTTATGCTCATAACGACAAACGCAGGGGTGGACCTGCCACTACACTCTGGTTGGTCGAAGAGGTCGGAGAGCTCGCAGAGGCTATTCGAAGGAATGATATGGAGAATCTAAGGGAAGAGCTTGCTGACTGTTTTGCGTGGATCGGAGCATTGGCGAATCTCTATGACATTGATCTTGAAAAAGCATTTCTTGAAAAATATCCGCTCGTATGCCCGACCTGCAGGAAGAATCCGTGTATATGTACTGATTGATATTTGAGACCTATTTTTTAGGTCTGTCTTATTTTCTTATTTATTTTTGTCCTTCTTTTTCCTCCTTTTATTTTTTAGATCAAAATTCCTCTATATACATTGAAAACAAAAACATGATATGTAAAAATAATGGAGGAAGTTATTTATGCAATCTTTCTTCTATATCATTGGTGAATATTTATGGATAAATCCCAAAAAATAGTGGGATGTGCATTACTATTACTTGTTATGTTCGCATCAGTGATGTCCGCTGGCTGTCTTCGGGATTTTGAAGATAATAGCCAGCTTGAGATCTCAAACGTGGATATCTCTTCAGAAAAAATAAGAAGTAGCTATGTAGATCTCAATATTACGACCGAAATTAAGAGTAATTTCGCAGATAGTGACAATATATCCCTTCTTCTGAAGGTGTATGATAAAGAAACTGGTTTTCTTGATATGCAGAGAGAGGTTTTTATAGGCTCTTTGGAAAATGGTGAAACGGTATTCACTCCCATAGATATCTCAGTTTTGAAAGAAGGTGGTTATCGAATGGAAGTACAGCTTCTTGAAGATGACCAGCTAAAAAGGTCTCGTCGTTTGGATATCTCAAATCTGGATTCTTTAACTCCCGATGTGGCTGATATTGGGATCGAGATCGGAGATGTTGATTTTATCGTAAAGGGTGTTGTCGATAACAAGGTTGAGCTGCAGGCGGACATCTATCTTTCAAATGAAGGAAGAGCTCTGAGTGATGATTACAGAGTACTCATCAAGGCACGGGAAATGGATGCCAGCCTGCTTGCGGATAAAGTTTGGACAACTACTGGTTCTATCCTTCCTGAGACAACAAAGATCGTTTCAGTGGGTCTGACAGTTCCTAAAGATTACAATTACATTGTTGATGTGATCATCTGGGGCAATGATACTATTATAAAGCGTGGTGAGAGTGAAATCCAGCTAAGTCCTGAAACCGTTCTTGAAAAGGACACGGTTGTTCAGAAAAGAGTGATCAATGCAGAGGACTTTGAGGAACGGTTCGTAGATGAAGATTCCGAGGAGTCTCCTAAATCTGAAACTCCCGGTTTTACCATATTGTTCGCGCTTGCTTCGATATTAGGTGTTGCATTCATACATAGGAGGAGATTATAATGGATGAGAATATCCCAAATGAAAAACCAAATACGGAATACTATTTCAGGTTAGGCGTTTTTGGACTTGCAATGATCTTTTTGATCTTGTCAGCATTTCAGCTCTATATTTCCATAGAAGGTATCATTTATACCTGGTTTGAGCATCAGTATGTTCCGATAGTCAAATCACTGGTAAATCTTGCAGTACTGGGCCTTAGCGTCTACATAATAAGGCTCTATTTTGTGAACAAATGAGTGAGTTCTTCTCCCTCATTTTTCAATTTCCATCCTTCTGTTCTTTGTGCTTTGCCTTGTCTAATCACGCTTATATATGTTCAGTTGTTTGATATCAGGTATATAAGTCTTGATCATTGAAACTTTATCGGATATGCTGTGGATACAATGAACGAAAAACCTGAACTTTTGGCTCCAGCAGGAACATGGGACTCCTTTGTGGCTGCTGTAGAGAACGGGGCTGATGCTGTCTATCTCGGAGCGAAGGCGCTGGGTGCGAGGGCTTTTGCCGGAAATTTCACTCTTGAAGAGATAGGCGAGGCTGTGGATTATGCCCATCTTCGTGGTGTCAAGGTCTTTGTGACCGTCAATACCCTTGTTAAAGATATGCAGATGAAAAAAGCAGCGGATATGTTGTGCTTCCTTAGTGAATGCGGGGCTGATGCTGTCATTGTTCAGGATATCGGTCTGCTTCATCTGGCAAAGGATATCGTTCCTGATCTACCCATACACGCAAGCACACAGATGACCGTTCACAATAGTGAGGGTGTTCTTTTTCTTGAAGAGCTTGGTGTCAAGAGGGTAGTACTTGCAAGGGAGATGTCGATCGATGAGATCAGGCAGGTAAGGCAAAAGACCAACGTTGAGCTTGAAACTTTCATTCATGGTGCTCTTTGCATATCCTATTCAGGACAGTGCCTTTTGAGCAGTGTCATTGGGGGCAGGAGTGGAAACCGCGGGCAATGTGCCCAGCCCTGCAGAAAATCCTATGAGCTGCTGGGGTATGAGGGTGCTGTGAGCACAGAAGGTCCTTATCTTTTAAGTCCCAGGGACCTGAACAGCACGGACGTTCTTCCTAAGCTTATTGAAGCGGGCGTTTCTTCTTTCAAGATCGAAGGGCGAATGAAAAGACCCGAATACGTTGCGGGTGTCGTTGGCATATACAGGACATTGATAGATCGTTATTTTGATGATCCGGAATCATATTTTGTCTCTCCGGACGAGTCGCTTGTGCTTGAACAGCTTTTCAATAGGGAATTCACTGATGCTTATTTGAAAGGCTCCAGTATCGGTATGATGAGCCGGGAACAGCCATACAGTCGTGGATTGGTTGCAGGCAGTGTCATGGGCTACAATGAAGAGGATAGGCGTATAATTGCGAAGCTTTCCGCAAAACTGGAGCTTGGAGATGGTATTGGTCTCGAGGGTATGGAAGGTGCAGGAGAGAACATCACTCAAATGGCCATGGACGGGGAGCAGGTAACTTCAGCTCAGGCAGGGGATGTTGTAGAGATATCATTTGGAAGGGAACTTCCTGAAGGTTCAATGATCTTCAGGACGATGGACAGGGCTCTTATGGACTCTCTCAAACGTACGTTCACATCATCAAAACCTGTCAGGAAGGTTCCAGTAAATATTAAAGCAGATGTGGTTGCAGGCTCGAGCATTGCCCTTGAAATGGAAGATGGGGATGGTAACCATGTTTCTGTTCTCTCGGATTATGTGGTCGAGGTTGCACAAAAGAGACCTACAGATAAAGAGCAGATAGATAAACAGCTTCTAAAACTGGGAAATTCCGTTTTCGAGGCTTCCTCGATCGATGTGAACATTACCGGCGAGGTGTTCATTCCCATAAAACAGCTCAATGATGTGAGAAACAATGCTGTTTCCCTTCTGGGTGCTGCAAGGATGGAGAAATGGCATCGCTCGGAGCATGGCAAATGTGTTTTGCCTGATGTGCCCTGTGAGGAGAAGAGCTCTGAAAAGCCGTTGCTCGTTGTTAGTGTTGACACTCTCAAGAGGCTGAATGCAGCTATTGAGGGCGGTGCTGATGTTCTTTATGTCGGAGGGGAATTCTTCAGGGGACGTAAGTATATCGATCTGGAAGAAGCGGTCACCATCTGCAAGGATAATGGTCGCAGGGTTTATGTGAACAGTTCCAGGATAGTGTCGGAAGACGATATGGGTGCTGTGAGGGAACTGTTCGGAATGGCAAAGAAGCTTGAAGTCGATGGCGTTGTCGTTTCCAATTATGGTACCTATCATCTTGCCATGGGCCTTGGTCTTCCTGTGGTTGCGGACAGTCCCATGAATGTCTTTAATGTAAGGTCTTATGCTGCCATGAAGAAGCTTGGTGCGGCTTCGGTGGTCCTGTCTCCTGAGATGTCGATCGCACAGGTCGAAGAGGTCGCAGAATGCGGTCCTGTGGAATGTATCGTGCATGGTCGCCAGGATGTCATGGTTTCACGCTATTGTATGCTTGGTGATCTTTTCGGGAAGAAGGATGGATGCATTAAGGTCTGTGAAGAAGAGGATTTCGAACTGGTCGATGAGATGGGTTATTATTTCCCTTTGCTTGTGGATTCGGATTGCAGGATGCATGTGCTTAATTCCAGGGAACTTTGTATGCTCGAGAACATGGACATCATCCTTCGGGCAGGGGTTGCAGCTATAAGGATCGAGGCAAGGACAATGGATGTGGATCTGGTGAAGAAGGTGACCCACCGCTATCGTGGAGTTCTGGACGGTAAAAAGGCCGGTCGCTGTAAGGATATCACAGATGGCTATACTGCAGGGCATTATCTGCGAGGTGTGGTATGAAGGTATTTCTGTCCGGCTCGATTCGTGGGGGGCGGCAGATGCTTCCCACTTACCAGTTCATTTGCAGGTCTCTGAGGGATAAGGGGCATGAGGTATTGAGCTGGCATGTTGCGGATAGTGAGGTCGAAGGTAAGGAATCCCTTTTGACGGAGACTCAGATATATGAAAGGGATATGTCCTTTTTGCAGGAAAGCGAATGCATGATCGCAGAGGTCAGCATGCCCTCCATTGGTGTTGGTTATGAGGTATGTTCTGCGATCAAAAAAGGTATTCCTGTAATGTGTGTACACATGCCGGATTCCAATGTTTCTGCAATGTTGCTCGGGAATACTTATGCTGATATTTCTGTAAATGAATATGGGGATGATTCTGAACTGGAACTCATTCTTAATGGGTTTTTGAGTTCTTTTAAAAGCAAAAATTAAATACCTTTAATATATATTTTATGGTGATCAATATGGTAATGGAACTGATTATAGTACTGGTTGCAATAATTGCAGCCATTATATTGTACAAAGTGCTTAAGACCCTCAAGAATATGGTTGTAAACACGGCTATTGGCATCGTTATCCTTCTTGTGGCAAAGTTCGTGCTGGGGATAAACATTGCATTCACATGGGTAACTATACTCGTGTGTGCACTGGCGGGTGCTGTCGGTGCCTTGCTTTTAGTGCTTTTAGCTTATCTTGGTATCACTTTCTGATACCTTTTGAATGAGGCCTTTAAGCATGTGGCGGGTATAAGACTCGCCTTTGAATCTTTTTTTTGTGATCACATCATCAATGCTGTTCGTGGCGAATCCACTGAAAAGGGTTTGAAGCTCTTCTTTTGTAAAATAGTGGTAGATTATGCCGCTCTGGCGAACGAATGTGTGTTCTTCGACCTCTTCTCCGCCATATCTCATGTCCTCTATGCCGAAGACCTCGAGGAATATCATACCCCTGGGATTTAAGACACGTTCAAATTCACAGACCGCTGTTTCTCTTTCCTTTCTGAGAAGGTGCTGCAGCACTCCAAAACAGACAATGGCATCAAAACTGTTGTCCTGGAACGGAAGATGGGTGATCGAAGCTGTGGAGTGATGTGCTTCTCTATCCCTTTTTGCAAGATACTCTCTTGAAGCTGTCAATGCCTTTGTGGATACATCGATCCCCACACAATTGTAAAAATTAGATAAGGGTAGAAGGTGGCGACCATTTCCTGAACCGGCATCAAGGATCCGTCCCTTTTCAGGTATTCGTGAGCGTATCGCATCGATGGGTGCTGCTCCGCCCCATTTCACATGGGAGTATTCGTTCTCCCATGCTGTGAAATGAGGTATGGTCGTTCTACCTTCTGTCATATTCAGGGTCGGTACAAGGCTGCTTCACTGAAGCGCTTTGCAAGGAATTCCTGGTCGATGGATGAAAGGAACCATCCTGCCTTTGGGCCCGACTGCTGGCCAAGTACTGATGTATAGATGGCCTTGAACATATCCTTGGGGTTTATCTCCACCTGATCAACGCCCAGTTTTGCAGCTATCTTACTGTTAAGTTGCGAACCTGCTTCCTTTGAAGAATAAACGAGGTTATGATAATCTTCGCCTGTCAGTTCTCCACTGTTCCCTATGATCTCTGATACTGCACCGAGGAATGCTTTCTGTTCATCTGTGAGGCTAGCTGTCTCTTCAGGCAGTACATCCTTCACGCTGAACTTTGCAAATGGAGGTGCGTACATCTCGAGCCAGTTAGCGACATTGTTCACAAGTTCCCTGATACACTTCTCGTTGGTGATATCGTAGCCGGCACGTCCAATGATCTGCATGATCTTGTCGAAGTCACCATGTGCGACCTGGGCAATGGTGGTCATATGCTTGAACGGGATATCGGTGTGGCAGATACCCTTTGCGTGGGATAGCTCCAGTACGCGCTTGTTAAGGCCTTCGATCTCAGCGTTCGAGTTGAGGCGTTCATATTCATCCACAAGTGTCAGCAATGGCTGTGCAGGGTCGAACTTGATGTGTTTTTCAGGCTTTGTGCGCATGATGAGGTAACGCAATACTTCCGGTGGCACCACTTTAAGCATGTCGGAGATCGATACGACAACGCCGCTGGATGATGACATTGCTCCCTTTTCTCCGAGCATGATCCACTCATATACTATAGGCTGAGGTGGTTCGTGGTCAAATATCTCCCTCACGATCCTCTTTCCGGTATCGTATGAACCGCCTCTTGAAGCATGGTCCTTTCCGAAGGGTTCGACTGTTACATTCAGCATCTTCCATTTTGCAGGCCAGTCCACACGCCATGTGAGCTTTCCGCCGCCTATCATTGAGACCGTACCGGAGTGTCCGCAGGAACATTCGTAGTCAACGGTCTCTGCATCTGCATCGAATCCGGTGACCGTTGCGGTATTGATCTTCTTACATTCCTGGCATATAGGATTGAAAGGGCTCCACTCAGGAAGTACATCCTTTCCTGATACTTCTTTCAGGATCTTTGCGATATCATCTCTTTTGATGAGGGCTGCCTTGATAGCTTCGACAAACCTTCCGCTCTTGTAAAGCTCATCTGCACGATAGACCTTCGGATGAATTCCCAGTTTCTCAAGACCTTCAAGGAAAGGTGTGAGGAAGTGCTCTGCGTAGCTCTTACATTCTCCGCATGGGCAAGGGATCTCGGAAATAGGTTTTCCCACATGTTCTGCATAGCTTTCAGGCAGGAACGGGTATACCTTACGTAAAGGGTCGTAATTATCTGCAATGTATATGAACTCAGATTCGAGTCCTGCATCGTTCATTGCCCTGTAAGCTGCATCAGCTGTTACAACCTCTCTCATATTCCCTATATGGATGTGACCGGAGGGGGTAATTCCGGTGGATACCAGATGTTTATTGCCATTTTTTGCTGCTTCTTCAGCAATAACATCTGCCCAGTGTGTAATTTCAGTCATTTTGATCACCGATAATAAGATAATTGATGTACAGATTGGATTTCAATATTATAAGGTTTGGTTTTTAGTCGATGATTTCCGTTACGATCTCTTCAAGGTCACAGAAGTTCGACCAGAAATTGTAGGCTCCTGCATTGATGAACACCAGTTCGTCACCGATCTTTGGTTCATCCTTTAAGTAAACACGATACCTGAACAGGTCCATGGAACAGGGTGTGCACCCTTTTACAACATAGGGTTCTCCACTATCGTTGCCGACCTCTCCTTCAATTCGAAGTTTCACGGGAACCAGGATCGCGTCCATGTCGCTGTTGTATACGGATGCGTTCACTATTATGTTGTTATCATATACTCCTGTTATGTGGCTCACAAGTTTCCCTGCAGGTGCAGAGATGAACCTTCCTGGTTCTATCATGAGCTTGATGTTCTTTTCATGAAGCCATTCCCTAAGTTCGGATATGCGTCTGAATATTCCGTTTATGACATCGACATTGGTGTTGGCATATTCTGAAGGCAGCCCCCCTCCGATGTTCAGTATGTCGATGGCTTCCAGTGTTCCTTCAGTGAGTGCGTCCTCTATCTCAGGCTGGATCTTCCATTCGTTCACGTTCTGTGTTTTCCTGTGGAAGTGAACCCCAAGCTTTTCGATGTTCTTGTTACCTTTAAGCTGAGCTATCCTTTTGTTGATGGTGTCCGAGCTCATTCCGAAAACGAAGTAACGTTCAGTGCGTATGGAGTGTTCCTTGAGCTTGAGGCGTAACAATAATGTGATCATCCAGTCAGTATCATCGACTGTAGAAAGCAATGTATCGAGGTCGAACTCGTTATCAACTGCAAAGGAACGGATGCCTTTTTCGTAAAGCTCCCTTATCATCTCAGGTGTCCATGCCTGTGCCAGGAACAATACCCTTGACATGTCCTTTGTGTGTTTCAGCTCGTTTGGCATGTGGACACTCAGGAGTCCATCGGTCTCAGCTTCGATCAACGGGCTGACCTTCGGGTTCGTCTTTGAGCTGAATGCTACAATATCCGCTACTTCCTTGACCTTGCGGTATTGCTCGAGTATTATCTTCTTTGAAAGGGTGAATCTGGGTGCAGGTGCGATGATGTTCATTTTACTACTCCTGTGGTCCTGTTCTCCTGCAGCCCTTTAAGCAGACCATCGGCTGCCAGTTCATCAAGTGCTCTTATCATTGCCAGAGGGAAGGTTATGCTCACATCTCCTATTACCGTGGCAACATCACTTTCGTCCTTGACCTTTCCCCATGATTTTGCTTCATTGGTGTTAGCTCCCGACATGCTTCCTGAGGTGCGGTGAGCAGTTGTCATATATACTGCATATTCAGCACCTCCGTTCAAGAGGGTGCTCAATATGGCATGATGTTTCGAGATGGAGCCGCCAAGGGCTATGACACCCTTACGGTCATCATGACTGCTGGCAAAAAGGATGTTCCCGAAGTCTTTCACGACATCCACTATGAAATCCGGGTGTTCCTGCTGGAACAGATATAGGTGGAAACCGAACGCTCCATCGGTAATGGCAGGACAGAATATAGGTACGTTGTTCTTTGCAGCCTGATAGAGTATGGAACTCTCATCATCAAGCATAAGTCCTATCTCCCTGAGCATATCCGAAACTGCCCAGCGGTTTTGCTTTTCGTAAAGCTCTTTGAGGATCTTATCGACGAGGCTCTCGAAGTTCATGTAACTCTCTGTTTTGATGAGCAGGTTCCCGACACGGTTGATCCCCTGTTCATGAAGTTCCACATCATCAGTCTGGAAAGAGCCTATCTGGAAATCCTCTCCGGTGGCTTTCATTATATCCTCTTCAAGACCGCCTACGGTGGTGACGATGACATCGGCAATACCAAGGTCGATGAGCTGTGCAAAGAATCCGCGAAGCCCGGAAGTGACCATGTTCGAGGTAAATGTAAGGAAGACCTTTGCAGAATCCTTTTTCATCTTCACGATCACATCGGATGCTCGCTGAAGCTCTACGCTCTGGAATCCTATGAACTCATAGGAATCGACAAGCTCCGAAACTTTCATGTCCTGCTTCCATTTAAGGTCCTTTACTTTTACCATTAAAGATCACCATTTAAGTATGAGGTTGATGGAATCTTTGAATCATATATAAATGTTGGTCTGCTCTTAAGCTATTCTGCCAGCGAAACATATTTAAGTATCTTCTCAATAGCCTTCCCTATGATCCCCCGGAAAGCATTCGTGGTAAAAGGCACAGGCGTGCACAAGGATAAACTGGCATCTTTCGAGCTTGCGTTAAGGGATGCGGGAATTGAAAAGTTCAATCTTGTGACCGTTTCAAGTATACTACCACCTAACTGTGTTATCGTTCCAAGGGACGAAGGCCTTGAAGAACTCGCTCCGGGACAGATAGTATATTGTGTCATGGCAAAGAACCAGACCAATGAGCAGGGACGCATGATCGCAGCGGCCATTGGGAATGCAGTGCCTGCTGATAGCAATGATTATGGTTACATTTCCGAACATCATTCTTTCGGAGAGGATGAAAGGACCGCAGGGGTCTATGCAGAAGACCTTGCGGCTACAATGCTCGCCACAACCCTTGGCATCGAGTTCGATGCTGATTCTGCATGGGGGGAAAGGGAAAGGGTGTATAAGGCGAGCGGCCATATATTCGATACCGTTCACTATTGCCGGTGTGCAAAAGGGGATGAAAACGGGCTGTGGACAACGGTAGTTGTTTCCATAGTATTTGTTCTTTGAATTGGTATGTATCCGAATAATTTTCGGCATGGCTAACCACAATTTATATATTTAGAACAGGGATTATAGCCACACATATTACTATAGTGTGAACAAAATGACCGGCGACCGTATAGAAGAATATCTTGAAACGATAGACTCCCTTGGCAAGAGCCGTGGGACTCCCGTCAAGAACAAGGATATTGCTGAAGAGCTTGGTTTTTCTCAAGCTTCAGTTTCTGAAATGGTGCAAAAGCTGGCGGATGAAGGGCTTGTGAAACACGAACCTTATCATGGCACTGAGCTTACAAATCGAGGTATCCTTCAGGTGAACAGTATTCGCCGGAAACACCATGTTATTGAGAAATTCCTTTCTGATGTACTGGCCCTCGAACCTGAGGTTGCACATAATGAAGCCTGTGGGCTTGAACATACGTTATCTGACCTTTTAGTGGAAAGCATGTGCAATTACCTTGGTAACAACAATATCGATTGTAAACCCGCAGATGGGAATGAAAATTGTCCTTTCAAGGAGAGCTATGTTTCTCTGGCCGATCTTAAGGAAGGCGACTGCGGTACTGTCGTTATGATGACATTATCAGATCCCTCAAAAGAGCGTCTGAGCTCACTTGGGATGATAACCGGTGAGGATCTAGAGGTCAAACGCAAGCAAAAGCAAGGTTCAACTTCTATACTGACCCGTGGGACCGAGATAGCTCTTGGAAATGAGATAGCTAAGAAGATATTCGTACGTTTGGGTGTGAGGAAGAGGTATCCACGTGGAAACGACAGAAATTAATGATGGACCTGCTGCGAATATACGTAAGTCGAGGTCACCTGATTTCGACATGACCATAGCCTTTGTGGGCAATCCCAGTGTCGGTAAAAGCGCATTCTTCTCCCGTCTTACCGGTGTGGGAGTTGTAGTGGCGAACTATCCCGGAACTACTGTGGAACTTACACATGGCAGTGTCAATGTAGGTTCCAAGAAGCTCGATATCGTCGATCTTCCGGGTATCTATTCTCTGGGAGCATCAACTGAGGACGAGAAGGTCGCAAAACGCTATCTTTTGCATGAATATCCGGATGTCATCATCAATGTGGTGGATGCTACCCGCCTTGAACGCAATCTTTTCCTTACACTGCAATTGCTTGAGCTCAACATCCCCATGGTGGTAGCACTTAACCAGATGGATGCTGCAAAGGAAATGGGTATAGAGATAGATATCGAAAAGCTCTCCGAGACCCTTGGGGTGCCTGTGGTGCCTACCATCGCCACCAAAGGTGTCGGGCTGCAAGAGGCTGTCCTTGTGTCCATCGATGAGAATCTTTCCATTAAGGACAGACATAGGGTACTTTATGATAATCATATTCTTCGTGCAATTAAGACGCTTGATGAGGATTTTCCTGAGATTGGATATGGTATCAAGGTCAGGGCACTGGAAAGGGATGAAGAGTTCGTCAAATTGAGCTGTCGCCCGCATGATGCCGACCTTTTGTTAATTACCTCCAAATCCATTACTGATGATATTGAAAAAGCACATGGTATGTCCATTTCGGATACTATCGTGCGTGACCTTTACGGCGAGGCCGGTTATATCGTTGACAGGGTGACCACTCAGGTCGAACATAAGGTCACATTTAAAGAAAAGATCGATTCAGTGCTCACTTCGGAATATGTGGGCATTACCGGACTTGTTGCTGCACTGCTATTGACTTTCTTTGTAGTTTTTGCTGTGGGCGGTTTTCTCGAAGAGGGCATAGTTTCTCTGTTTGAGACCTTTCTTATCTCTCCGGCAGAAAGTCTGCTTGCAGGTTCAAACCCTGTTCTCAGGAACGTTATCATCTATTCTCTTCTGGGAGTTGAGGCAGGTTTCGCTATCGCTATTCCCTACATTGCGGTGTTCTACGTGATACTGTCACTGTTCGAGGATTCCGGTTATCTGACAAGGGCATCCTTCCTGCTTGATAACTGGACCCACAAGGTGGGGCTTCACGGGAGGGCTATCATTCCTCTGGTACTTGGTATGGGGTGTAGTGTCCCGGCAATAATGTCTACCCGCACCCTGAATACGGTCCGTGAGAAAAGGATTGCATCTGTGCTGATCGCACTGACTCCATGTTCTGCAAGGACTGTGATAATAATCGGACTGGTGGGTACCTTTGTGGGATACTGGGCAGCTATTTCCATCTACGTGCTTGAGCTTGTGATCATCTTTGCCACCGGCTGGGTGCTCGGCAAGGGGCTTCCGGGAGAAAGGACCGGTCTTATTATGGAAATGGCCCCATTACGGAAGCCGGACCGAAGGGCTACTTTCCAGAAGACCTGGTTGCGTGTCCGTGAGTTCATGTATATTGCCTTCCCGTTGTTAGTGGCTGGAAGTGCATTACTTGGCCTGGTCGATTCCCTTGGTGTTCTGGATGTGTTCCAGAATGCAGTGGAGCCAATCACAGTGGGGATCTTTGGATTGCCGGCATTTGCAGCAACTGCCCTTGTCTTCGGTATTCTCAGGAAAGAAATGGCGTTGCAGATACTGGCGGTGCTTGCCGGAACTGCAAACTTTGCCCTGGTGCTCACACCTTTGCAAATGTACTCTTTCGCGGTTATTACCACCATCTATATCCCATGTGTTGCAACCATTGCAATACTAAAGCACGAGCTTGGATGGAAAGACACCACTGCTATATCTCTTTTCACGATCACACTGGCACTGGTCATCGGTGCACTAATAAATATGATCGGAATGAACCTTTAAATCTCGATTTATCCAATGTACCTATAATATTTCTATCTCGGCAGGTTTTAATAGTACTAAACAAACTTATCTATATGACCCGTATCAAAGCAAATACAGAAAGGCCTGCAATAACCGCTCTGATGGATATTTTCGAGATGAGCAACCTGCGTGCGCCGGGTTTCAATGAAGTCTCTGACATGCTTGAGATGATAGGTACGCATGCCTCAATAATGGATGGCGCAGTGTCATATGAGGAAGAAGAGGTTTCCCACGTTCATACACTGAGCATCATGGACATAAAAAGAAAGTGAGTTATTTTGTTCAAAGGGTTGAACTCAGAAGTTCGTCTATTTCTGCATCTATTTTTGCATCCAGGTCCATATAAAAAGTGTGGTCACGTATAAGGTTGCCTTCAAATTCTATGGTGTCAAGGTGGCCGTACCAGTAGATCACCATTCCTGTGCCATAGTCCCTTTCATAATGCTGGAACTGCTTTTTAAAATAGTAGGTGTGCTCCTTTTCATCCCCGAACATTGCTTTGCTTTCTATCCACTCGATCTCAGTTCCATCAACATAGAGGGTCTTGTCAAGAAAAAAATCAGGTGTCTTCTGCATTCCCAGTTCTCTCAGGTCTTCTTCAGTGCTGTAACCTAACTTGTGGTGGTCAAGCCATTTGCTTATAATGTCCTCTCCCATCTTTCCCTTTACAACCTGAAGTGCATGGGCTTTGGGGGAGAAGAAAAGGTCCGAGTTGGTCGCATCTTCTATTTCGATCGCAAGTCTTCTGTTGTCCAGTGTGTCCAGATTCTTGAGGACATGCTTTTTAGAGTAACCCAATTCCTTGATGATCACACTTGCCATTAAAGTAGCTGGGACATCATTATTCTGTGCCAGCGTATTGATGGTCATGCCCTTTTCCCAGAGGTATCGGAAGTTCTTTGCTTTATTCTGAAGCTGCCCCATCTTCCTTTTGACCTTTGAGACCGTTTTCTGATTGAGGATAGCTGCAATGACCCCTGTGCTTTCTTCAAATTCAATCGCTAATATATCTATATCTTCAAGCGTGTTTACCTGCTGATATATCTGGAGGTAGGTCTCTTTTTCCATTTTTAGTCCTCTCCTTTTGATCTTTTGGTCAATACGCAGTCGTCGCACTGTTTCTTTCCGCAGTATTTCTTAGCATATTCCACTATCAATGCGTGGTATTCTTTATAGAGCGGCACATCTTCCGGAAGGTTCTTTTCGAACATCTCCTGAAGTTGCATATAATTGCCTTCAATGCCGATACATTTCATGATCCGTGTTGTATAAGCATCTATCACGAACTTCGGTTTGTCAGCAGCGTAAAGGACAATACTATCGGCAGTCTCATTTCCCACGCCATTGAGGGAAAGCATGAGGTTGCGTAACTGGGGTGTTGGCATGGAAAGGATATTATCAGTTCCTTCCCTTGCAAAGAAGCCTGCAATATCTTTCAGACGTTTTGCTTTCTGTCGGTAAAAACCACAACCTCTGACAAGTCCTTCAATGAGTCCCAGGTCAGCTCTCGCAAGTTTACCAGGTTCTATCAGATCATACTTCTTCAGACCTTTTATGGCCTTCTCGACATTGGTCCATTTTGTCTGCTGTGTCAGTATTGTGCCTATCACAACTTCAAAAGGAGTATCTGCAGGCCACCATTGAAGATGTCCTATCTTTTCGAGGAGTGCCTCGTAGATATCGCAGACATGTTCGTTTTTCATCTCTTTAAATGGATGTTCTCTTATTATATAACCATTAAAGTCCTCATCCATGAAGGTCTAATGGGCAAATGGTCTCTGCAAGCAAGTTGTATCAATCAAGAAAAAAATTAGAGTGAATGATGTTTATTTCCAAAAGTCCTTCTCATAATCCTCGGAAATATTTTCAAGGTCCATCATCTTGGCTAACTTGTCCTTTTTGTCGGCATCTTCTTTCGAAGGAGTGGCCTCATCGGCCATTTCTGTTTTGGGGTCTGACACATGTGATTCTATCACAGTGGTATCCTTTGATTCCATCACAATGGTTTCTATTATCTCACTAATATGGGGGACCATCTCTCTCTTTTCTTCGATGGTCTCTTTTTCTATAGTGAAAATTTCTGGCGTATGCATCTCGATAGTTGCCTCGCTATGTCCAAGTCTTTTGCGAGTCTCTTCAGCGTAGGTGTCGTGAGTAGTTCCTATCGGATCGCTTTGTGTGTGAGTCCCGCGGTATCCGATGGAACAGTTCTCCTCTCCTGTACGCCAGTCTATATGGTAGAGGTAGCATTGTTCTTTCTTACATCGATGTTCGTTGTCCTGTGGGCATATATCGGGTAACGCCATGGTAAACCACTTCGGTATGTTTATATTTCTCAGAGGTTCTTCAGGAAATCAGCAATAAGCGGAGCAACACTGATGGTGCTTTGTGCTTTTTCAAGAGTGTCCGATGCGATGATCTCATGGACGCCAGCATTGTAAAGCCTTAATACTCCGTTCTTGGTAAGCACAGGATGCACGCATGCGATGTAAACATCTTTGGCGCCCTGGCTGCGAAGCAGCTTTATGGACTCTGCCATAGTGCCTCCCGTGGCGATCATATCGTCGATGAGAATGATCTCCTTCCCTGTGACATCGATATTCTTCGTCTTGATGGTGACAGTGTCCCCGGAATGTCTGGTCTTCTCAAGGTAATCGTACTCGATCCCCACATCTGCTGCGGCACTTTCTGCAAGGGCAATAGCTCCTTTGTCAGGCGCGATGATAAGGGGGTCTTCCAGACCCAGTGATCGGATGTAATTCCCTATCAAATGGGATGCGTCAAGGTCATAAGAATCTGCATTGAAGTGTTCGAGCACGCTCTTCTCATGAATATTGACCGTGATGACCCTGTCAGCATGGATGGTCCGTGCAATTGCACGTGCACTGATAGCTTCTCCGGACCGGAATGATTTATCCTGTCTTGCATAGCCCATGTAAGGTATTACCACTGTGATAGTGGGTGCATCCTCACAGGCATCGATAAGCTGTAACAGGGATACAAGGTCTGCGTCGGTGGGTGTGCTCTGTATAATGGTCACATCATCGACAATATCTTCGAGTATCCTTGTATAGACCTCTCCGTCGGGGAAACGGTTGAATTCGCAAAGTGTTGGTTCCATATTTAGTTCTCTTGCCACACGTGATGCAAGTAACTGTGATGCTGGTCCTGCTATGATCTTCAAGTGATGTACCTCTCTTGTCTCGTTTTGTAGTAATCGAATTATCAGCCAATGAACTTTCCTATCTACATTGAACCATTAAAAGTCATTGGTTTGTAATGATCTCTTTCACTTTTCTTACAACATGGATATTCTCAATGGCAGTTGATGGGTAATTGCCGGTATTGTCCTTTTCAGCAGACTTTACCATGTCCCATACCGTAAGAAGTGCAACTGAAACCCCTGTAAGTGCTTCCATTTCAACACCTGTTCTGCCCACGGACCTTACTTCAACGTTAGCAGTAACATCACTTTCACCGATCTCAAATTCCACGTCCACAAAAGTTATCGGTATCTGGTGGCACATCGGGATCAGGTCCGGCGTTCTCTTTACTGCAAGTATGGCAGCGGTCCTCGCTGTGGCAAGGACGTTTCCTTTTTCCACACTTCCACTGCGTATCTTCTCGACAGTTTCGTCGTGAAGTTTTATCTTTCCGGAAGCTATTGCATACCTGACAACCGTGTCTTTGTTACTTATGTCGACCATGTAAGCACGGTCATCTTTAATGTGACTGAATTCCTGCATTACCATTTCTCCAATATTTAATCGATACGCACCTGTTTCCTCTGGTCATAATCAAGAATTGCATCCTGCATTTTTGACATGAGTTCCCGTGCTTCAGGGATCGAGAGCTTGACAATTTCCTCGTCCTCTCCATGACTTACTACTACACGAACCCGGTTCCTTTCAATATCGACTATTATTTTTCTTTCTGTATCCATATTCCCACTCCCTTTATTTCATTACTTCTGTTATCATATCAATAATATCTGTTGCTAGCAACCCATGCCCCCGCCTTTCAAAAGCAAGGTCTCCAGCTGCTCCATTGATATAAGCTGCACCACATGCCGCATCCATCGCAGGCGCAATTGCAAAAAGTGCTCCTGCAATTCCGGCAAGGACATCTCCTGTGCCGCCGACCGTCATTCCCGGATTTCCGGTATGATTGATGGCAATTCGCTCTCCGTTGCTGATGTGGTCCTCTCTACCCTTAAGCAGTACAGTTACATTGTTCTTCTTTGAGAACTCAAGTGCATCCTCTTTACCATTTCCGCCCAATGCAGTAAATTCTCTTGCATGTGGTGTGATGACCATCTCAATGTCTTCCGGCACAGGAAGAGCTATCCCGTAAAGTCCGTCTGCATCGACAACCACTTTTTTGCAAAGGGGAACGATCTTCGAGACAGTATCTTTCGTCCGCTCGTCCCTTCCAAGTCCCATTCCCATGACCACTACGTCATGGCCTTCTATAAGCTTGGCAACGGTGTCAATATCCTTCTCACACAGGATATTGGAAGAAAGGGCTTTCACAATGATGTTCGGTGAGAATGAAGCGATGATGTCTGCAACATTTGCAGGAGCTGCCACTGTCACTATGTCTGCACCTGTACGCAATGCTGCCATGGCAGTGAGTGCAGGAGCACCGGAATAAGGACCGCCTCCGATAATGAGCATCCTTCCATGTTGCCCTTTGTGGCTATCTCTACGTCTTGTTTGGAATGCAGCGATATCTCCTTTTCCAACGTAGATCTCAGCATCCTCACAAACTCCTATGTTGATGACCTTGACCTCGGATGTGTATTCTTTAGCATGGTCTGATGCCAGTCCCTTTTTCATCCTGTGAAAAGTGAGGGTAACATCCGCACGGACCGATCTATCGAATTCCCCTCCCTCGGGATCGAAACCTGAAGGCACATCAACAGCAACTACCGGGGCCTTTGAATCGTTGATAAGGTCTATCACTGTTGCTTCAGTTTCCCTTACCTTTCCGGTGATGCCTGTTCCCAGTAATGCATCCACGATCATGTCTGCGTCGTCAAGCCATCCAGTTGCTTTAAGCTTTTGGGGATCTGTTATCTCAATGAACCCCTCAATTCTACAATGTTCAAGAAGAGTGAAATTGTGCATTGAATTCTGGGTCCTTATTCCCGAAGCCGATCCAATGAGTGCAATATTGACTGTAATCGCAGGGTCGTATGCCAGATGTCTGGCAGCAACAAAAGCATCGCCTCCGTTATTCCCCCTTCCTGCAACGATGAGCACATTTCCTTTTTGAATGCGTTCCTTCACTTCATGGGCAATGGCAGCTCCGGCATTTTCCATAAGCTGGAGTCCTTTTAATCCCAAGTGCTCACAATTCTCATCGATCGCTTTCATCCTTGAAGATGTAATCCCCTTCATGTTCCTCATATATTCTTCTGTTTGCATCATATTTAGTTCTATCAATCTGGTTCTTTTGACTTCTAAGAGTGCGGATCGGACATGTCTTCATTTCCGGTGGATGCGTTCAAGTATATATACATTTTCCGAAAGACGCTTAATAGCGAACAATGAATTATAGCTTACGAGGAGGTATCAATATACCCACTTTGAAAGAAATAGATGTCCCAGACAAAAAGTGGCAAAACCCCACTTATCTGATCTTGGGAAGTGGCAGTATCGGTTTTGCTGTCGCAAAGGAGCTCCGTGAGCTCGATAAAGACCTTATAATCGTTGATAAGGATTCGCAAAAAGTTGAAACATTACGCGAAGATGCGTATCAGGCTATTGCAGGGGATATTTCTGACCCTGAGGTCTACAAACAATTGAACCTCAAAGAGCTTACAGGCATTCTTGTTCTTAGTTCTGACAATGAGGCCAACAAAAAGGCACTTAAGATAATACCCACTTTGGGCATAAATGATGCTTATTGTGTGGCAAGGGCATCTGGTGCCATCAATCTGCAGGAGATGGAAGCTCTCGGTGCAGACCTTGTGTTGATGCCATCTAGATTGGTTGCAAAATCGCTTGCAAGATCGCTTGGACGTGCAGAGGTGGTTCACCGTGGGAACAAGTTGTCCCAATGGTTCAAGGATATGTCCGGCAATGCACTTGCTATCGTAGTTCATGACAATCCCGATCCGGATGCTATTTCCAGTGCACTTGCACTACAAAAGATCGCGGATTCATTTGATGTTAAGTCCTCTATATTGTATCATGGTGATATCGGACATCAGGAGAACAAGGCATTCGTGAATCTACTGGGTATCGACCTTAATAGAATGGAAGAGCATAGCCTTTCTGATTTTTCTGATATCGCAATGGTGGATTGTGCGGTTCCGGGAGCTAATAATATGTTATCCCCTGGAATGCATCTCGGTATCGTTTTGGACCATCATCCATTGGGTGATGCTGAGATAGATGCTGATTTTGTGGATATTCGTCCTAATGTGGGGGCATCTGCAACTATCCTTACCAAATACCTGCAGGAATTGAACATCGAGATCGAGCAGGTTCTTGCAACTGCTTTGCTTTATGGGATCAGGACCGATACATTGGATTTCAAGAGGAATACTGATTCTGCAGATCTTTCTGCAGCTGCTTACCTTTACCCATTGGCAGACCATGATATACTTGATCAGCTCGAACGCCCTTCAATGTCGATCGAGACGCTTGATATTCTGGGAGAGGCTATACTTAACAGGCAGGTCATTGGTAGCTATCTGTTGTCGAACGTTGGTATCATAAGGGACCGCGATGCCCTTCCACAGGCAGCGGATTATTTGTTAAGCCTTGAAGGGATCTCCACGTCTATTGTTTTCGGCGTTTCCGAGGACCGTATCTTCATCTCAGGGCGAAGTAATGATATCAGGGTAAATCTCGGTGAGGTCCTTAGACGGGCTTTCGGAGAAGATATCGCTGGTGGTCACTCCAATGCAGCAGGGGCACAGATCCCGCTTGGGGTTTTCAGTGATATAAAGGATAGGCAGACACTTCTCAGACTTGTCAATGAGGCAGTTGTTAAGAAATTCCTTAATGCGGTCGGTGTTGATGAGAATACGGAATGAGCTTGAATAATTTGTAGGCTGATCATGTTCTCGGATTATAGGCAGCGTCTTGTCAATGAGCTCAAAGAAGAGCTTGAAGCTGCCGTAAATATTTCTTGTGAAGATCTGGCATCACAGATACGGAGTATCGGTTTTACCTGTTCCATGTGTGGTAAATGCTGTAGGCGTTCCTGCGGGGACAATCGCGTTTTTTTGACATCTTCTGACATTCGTTCATTGCAGGACTGCTCCCTTGACGATGCGGTCATCCCAATGTTGCCTGATATGCCTGATATGCCTGATGTTTCTTTTGCAGATGCTTTGCATGAGTATGCCCGGGAGTTAGAAGTGGATTCTCAGGGCAGGTATCATACGTTTGGATGGATGTTGAAAAGGAAGGCGAATGGCAATTGTTCTTTTATTGGTGAGGATGGTAGCAACAGGTGTGGCATCTATGGTAGCAGACCTATGCTTTGTGGGACCTATCCTTTCTATATCGAGTGTGGCAAGTTGCTGACCTCTGAATGTGAAGGTCTGGGAAAGCCTATTTCCGATGAGGATGCTGTTTTGCTCGCAAAGGGCCTGCTGGACAGGTATGTTACTGAGCTGAAAGATACTGTTCTCCTTTATGAGAAATTCGAGGCAAATGATGGCTCTTCTCCTAATATCCCTTCCTCTAAGAGCTCTTCAGATGTCGATGAAGTTATTTTTGTTGTACATGACCATAATGGTAATTCGGAGTTTGCAATTAAATTAAATCAGTAATCCCTCTCATCGATTGTTTTATTTATAAGGTACTCATAAATGCAGTGATTACCATGTCCAATACTAATGATCATCCAATGACGATCTCTGAGAAGATCTTTTCAAAAGCTTCAGGAAAAACGGTTGAAGCCGGGGATTTCGTACTTGCGAACATCGACCGTGCAATGACTCACGATATCACTGGTCCCCTTGCAGTAGATGGTTTTTATGACATCATGCGTGACAAGGACGAGAAAAAGGTGTGGGACCCAAGCAAGATCGTGATAGTCTTTGACCATCAGGTTCCTGCTGATTCTCTCAATGCTTCTGCAAACCATATCATGCTCAGGAAGTTTGCAAAGGAACAGGGAATTCTGAACTATGATGTCTATGAGGGCGTATGCCATCAGGTCATGCCTGAAATGGGTCATGTAAGGCCTGGTGACCTTATTGTGGGGTCTGATTCCCATACTTGCGCATACGGGTCTCTTGGTGCATTCTCTACCGGTGTCGGTTCTACTGATATGGCAGCAGTGTTCGCATCAGGTAAGCTTTGGTTCAGGGTACCTGAGACCATCAGGTTCGAAGCCAATGGAAAGCTTCCAAAACACGTCTATTCAAAGGACCTTATACTGCACATGATAGGTGATGTCGGTGCAGAAGGTGCAAGATATATGGCTGCTGAGTATGCGGGTTCCACCATTGAAGGCCTTACGATGTCCGAGCGTATGACCATTTCCAATATGGCAATTGAAATGGGTGGTAAAGCAGGTATCATTGAAGCTGACAAGACCACAGAGGCATATCTTAAGGAGCGTATTCCTGACTATGAGTTCGATCCATACTGGAAGTCCGATGAGGATGCAGAATATGCTGAGTTCCATGATTATGATGTTTCCGATCTTGAGCCACAGGTGGCATGTCCTCACAACGTTGACAATGTAAAACCGGTCTCTGAAGTGGAAGGTACAAAGGTCGATCAGGTATTCGTAGGTTCATGTACCAACGGTCGCTTTGAGGACATCAAGATCGTGGCTGAGATGATGGGTGACGAGCCTGTTGCAAAGGATGTACGTCTTTTGATCATCCCTGCATCAAGGACCGAGTACATGAAAGTGCTGCGTGCAGGATACGTGGAGCAGTTCATGGAAGCCGGTGCAATCGTGGAAGCACCATGCTGTGGACCCTGTATGGGCGGTTCCTTTGGTCTGCTTGGTGACGGTGAAGTGGGACTTGCAACCTCCAACCGTAACTTCAAGGGAAGGGAAGGCAGCCCTGAATCATTCGTATATCTTAGCTCACCTGCAACAGCTGCAGCATCTGCACTGACCGGTGAGATCACTGACCCGAGAAAGATCTGAGATATCTCTCAGTTCTTTTTTAGAAGTTGACCAAAAAAGATATATTAGAATATTGATCATTGGGGGTCGACGTTGGTATAAACCAACAACAATTCCGTCATATTGTGTTCGGATTACACACCAACGTCAATACACCTTATTTTATTTCTTCATTATTTTAGTGAGCTGTTTCTTTTATTTCCGGAACAGCTCTTTTATAATGTCACTGGAGCTGATGATGCCTATTGGCCTGTAGGATGCTCCAACAGTCTCTTCTGACATGACTATCAGGCGGTGTACTCTTTTATCGGCCATCATGTCAGCAACATCGTGAACGGTTGCACTTGGACTGACGGTTTCAACCGAATCTGACATCAGGTCTTCCACAGATGATAGTTCCCAGTTCTTATCCTTCATCCGTCCTAAGATGTCAATATCAGATATGATCCCAAAAGTCTCACCGCCATCCTCTATGGCCGCAACTGTGGATACGTTCTGGTCAGCCATCACCTTTGCTATCTCCACCGCATTCGACTCAAAAGGTACTGTCACTACTCCCCTTGTCATTACATCTTTAACCTGCATACTTTCTGCTATCAAGATATCTTCCTCCCTTGTGTCTAAAAACGTTCTGTCTGCCAATACGGATGGCTTCAAAAATACTACCATATTTATTTTGAGAGTTTAGCTATAAATAAACATCGGATAGTTGCATAATGTCTTCAATGGCATATTGGGGAATATTCTATGTGGGAGGGGATGATATGCGTAAATATCATTGAAATCCTTTTTAATGATGTAATCCTATTAGCTAAATATACTGGATCTTACGATCCTAATATTTATGTTCAATATGGAGGTTTTCCAATGACTGATGCAGATATGTCTGTTCTGAACGAAGTATTCGATGTGATAATGGACCGCAAGAACAATCCTGTGGAGGGTTCTTATGTTTGTTCTCTTCTTGACCACAGGAAAGGTATAAACAAAGTGCTCGAAAAAGTAGGTGAGGAAACTGCTGAAACGATCCTTGCTGTCAAGGATAATGACCGGGCCGAGATAATCTATGAGACCTCTGATCTGTTATTCCATCTGCTGGTAATGCTTGCAGCTACTGGCATAACTCTTGAGGATATTGCTGAAGAAATGAAAAAAAGAAGGCATTAAGGTCATATCAGTATATGACCAGTTCATGCAATACATCTGTTCTTGATATCATTCCTCTTGGAACTCCATCAATGGTTACGATAAGCCTTCCGATGTTGTGTTCATCGAACATATGAACTGCATCACTAAGGGATGATTCGCCATCTATTGTAATGACATTCTTTGTCATTATATCCTTTATTTTCAGGGTCATCTTCCCGCTTGCAAGGGTTTTTCCTATGTCCATGAAAGTTACTATTCCAACTATCTTTCCATTATCTTCCACTGGGGCGCCGTGTATATTGTTCGTAATAAAGATCCGGGCAGCTTCTTGTATAGTGGAATTCGGTTCTACAGAAACAGTGTCTTTTTTAATATAATGTTTGATGGATTTCTTTGGTAGGGATACCATTTCCGTTATTTCAAAAAGAAGTAAGTTCTCAGTATCATCCCGGCCAACTACCTCTCCCCTTACTATAAGTCGGTTCACAGGGGTTGGTCCTACTTGTACTTGGTCTCCACTGTTGAATGCTTTGATGTTCCCAAGCACTTTTATCCTGCCATTGCACAAGTCTGGATGTCTCACTGTTGTAAAACTGATCTCTGCAACAGTGGCACCTTTTACTACCTCTTCATTCTTGTAGATGGGAACTTCCGCTTCCTTGTCCATTGCAGTGACGTTCAGGGCTTCGTATGCATCACCGGTTGCTCTGTATCCTCCTTTTGGACCAGGTACTCCCTCTACAAGTCCCAGCATTTTAAGTGATTGCATCTGATTCCTGACAGTCCCCGGATTCCTGTCTATTAACTCGGCGATCTCCTCACCTTTAACTGCTGATGCCTTCTGACGTTGAAGGTTGATCAATTCAATGATTATCTCTTTTTGAATGGGGGTTAATTCCATAAGCTCACCGTTATCTCCTACTGGATTTATCTGAATAGGGCTATATATACATGTTGTAAGAATTGCAATGAATGATAATTAATAATCTTTTTATTTAGGGGGCTACACTTCGAGGAACACTAATATATAGCTTATGCGAGTTTGAAGCTGATTATAGCTAATTATAGGTAAAAGATCATGATATTTGAGAAGATTCACACGGTTCCGACTTCGGACGAGCTTATTGATAAAGCATTTCGGAGAGCAGCGCGTGCAAAGGCAGGAAAGACGGTAAGGGATAAAGACGGTGCAATGAAAGCACATGAGTCTATGATAATGACCTCTGGGAATATCCTATCTGACAATCTTGCAAATACTGTCAGGCGTTTTCCAAACTTTGATGATCTTTCAGATTTTTATTATGAACTTACTGATGTCGTAGTAGGTATCGATGATCTTCGTATCGCTCTTGGGTCTGCTGACTGGGCAAGTGCCAAGTTACATGAGATCTCAAGGGAATATGTGGGTAAGATCCGAAAAAGCAAGGACCCGGTAAAGACCCGAAAAGAGGCATTTGGCCGTATGGCTTCTGTGATAGGTTCTATCAATAAACATCTTGTTTTCCTGAACGAAGCCCGTAATATCATGAGGAAGTTCCCGGATATACGGGAGGAACCTACAATTGTAGTCGCAGGTTATCCTAACGTTGGGAAATCAAGCTTTGTTGCAATGGTCACCGGTGCAAAGCCGGAAGTAGCTTCCTATCCTTTTACAACAAAGGGTGTCCTTATCGGGCATTTCGAGAGGAATCATGATAGGTATCAGGTAATCGATACTCCTGGTCTTCTTGACAGGCCGATGTCTGAAAGGAACGAAGTGGAACTTCAGGCGATCAGTGCGATAAAACATCTTGATGCAGTTGTCCTTTTCATTCTCGATGCAAGTGAGACATGCGGTTACGAGATCGCTGATCAGAAACGTCTTCTTGATGAAGTCGTGGCAAACTTTGAAATACCGGTCTATGTTGTTGCGAACAAGTGTGACCATGATCTCTTCAAAATACCTGATTTCGTTGATGTAAAGATGTCAACCGCAACAGGTGAGAATCTCGATTCTATCGTCGACAGACTTGTCGAGATGATCGATGAGACCAATAATGAAAAGGAAGCAAAAGAAGCAGCTGAAGAAGCGGCTAGAGAACTAAGCGAAGAAATGGCTGAAGAAGCAGCTAAATTAAGCGAAGAATTAGGTGAAGAACTCGATAAAGCCGATCTTGAATGAACTTCAAGATCTAATAAAAATGAACAGGTCCTTTATAGGACTGTTCAGAGTACTTTTTCCATTATCTGTAAAGCTCTTTTAATCTCATCCATTGATGTTGCATAAGACATTCGTATGTAGCCATCTCCGTTCTCACCAAAGGCTGTTCCTGGTACGACAACTACTCCGTTAGCTACCAGCTTATTGGCAACTTCGGTGCTGTTCTCCACTTTTGGGAAAATATAGAATGCGCCTTTTGGGGGTTCACATTCTATTCCCAGTGCATTGACGCCTTCAACAAGGAAATCCCTGCGTCTTTTGAACTCATCCCTCATTGTATAAACACAGTCCTGCGGGCCGGTAATGGCGGCAAGGGCTGCTTTTTGTGCAATGGAGTTCGCGCATGCCTGCACGTATTGATGGACCTTTAGCATCTGCTCGGTATATTCTTTGTTCGCAGCGGTATAGCCGACACGCCATCCGGTCATAGCATATGTCTTTGAGACCGCATTGACCGTTATGACATTGTCAGTGAACTTTGCAGGGCTGACGTGCTCTCCTTCGTAAAGGAAATGCTCGTAGACCTCATCGGAGATCAGCGTGATGTCATTATCGTCTGCTATCTCGGCATAGGCCTTGATGTCGCTTTTTGAAAGCACTCCTCCTGTGGGATTGCAAGGGGAGTTCACGATGACCGCTTTTGTTTTTGGAGTTATCTTCTCCAGGACATCTTCCGGTCTCATGGTAAGACCTTCTCCCAATGGGACTCCAACTACCTTTCCACCCATGAAGCCTGCAAGAGCATTATAGGATACGAATCCCGGGTCGGAGATTATTATCTCATCTCCCGGGTCAACGAGTGCTGCGATGGCTATTTCCAGCGCTTCGGAAGCGCCAGAGGTGACGATAATACCATCAGTACTTACCTCAAAACCATTCTCTTCCCTGAACTTCTGGCTTAATGCTTCCCTTAGCTCAATGATCCCGGCACCGTATGTGTATCCGGTAAATCTTTCGTTAATAGCATCGATAGCTGCCTGCCTGATGTGGTCGGGTGTGTCAAAATCCGGCTGTCCAAGTCCCAGATTAACCGCATCTGAACCGGCAGCCTCGAACATCTTTCTGATGCCTGAAATATCAACATCCAGAACACGTTGTGCAAATCCTCTGCCGCTCATGATATATTCCCCTTACTCAAGTTTGGCATGACGTGACTTAAGATCTTCCTCGGATGCTCCGGTAATGGAGATAAGCTCTGCGATAACAGCATCAAGGAATACGAGGGATGATATCTCAAAAGAAGTTCCCAGGGGCGTGAGATTAGAATAGTCTCCACGCATATGTCTTTCAAGGTATCCGCCAGTATCATCCTTTGTCCTTCCCTTTATTTCCATGGTGACATCTGAAAGATTGCCGAGTGTGGAATCGCTGTTGGATGTGATTGTTATGAGCTTTGCTCCGATATCCTTTGTTATCTTTCCAAGATTGGATATCGATCTGGTTTCTCCTGATCCCGATATTGTGACAACTACATCTTCTGGGCGAACTGCAGGGGTGGTGGATTCTCCGACCACGTATGACTTTAAACCAAGGTGCATCAGGCGCATTGCAAATGCCTTTCCTACAAGACCTGATCTTCCCGCACCCATCACGAATATACCGTCCGCATCAAGGAGGGTTGATATCAGATCTCTGATACTTTCCTTGTCAAGATCGCTGGCAACACTTTCGATATGGTGTGCCATAAGTTGCATGGATGATATCAAATGCTCACATTTTATTGAAGATACGTCTTTCATAAATATTCATTCCTTTCATATCTTAGGGCTATCTCTGTGCTTGCCCTCGTCTTTATATGTAATATCCTTTACTTTCCACCCCTCGATATTCTTGAATTCCTCAGATAATCGAGCGATGTCTGAATCGTCACCGTTCCAGTAGATGTCAAGGTGGACCTCATCCTTCTTCAAATCTTCGATGATGGACTCTGCCAGATGGTAGAGTGCTTTGTCACTGTAAAATGGGATGTTGAACATGGCACGATATCCATTATGTGTCTTCGCATAGGATACCAGGATATAGCCACTACTTTCATATTCAGTGATCTTATCGAAGTCACATACGAGCTCAGTTTCATGGACTGCTGTTTTGTCTATCTTTGAGATGCTGATGAGGGTTTGCCCTACAATGACAGCGGGTGTCTGGCGTCCGTACCAGATGGATATCTTTCCATAGGTGCAGACAATGTTGACCCCATCTGTCCCCATGGCATAAGAAGACAATGAATGAGTGGCTTCTATTGCTTTTTGTTTTTTTTCAGCGTTATCCATTAGGTGTCCCACTTATGATTATTTGCTTGAGACGAGTGCACTTATCATGTCACGGTCCTTCTTCAAGGTCTTCAGCTTGTTGGCAGGCCCTATGACAGTAAGTCGGGTTCGAACTACGTTCTTCTTGAGCAGCTTTCCAAGAAATGATGTATCTGATTGGCTTGGATAACTTTCCATCTCGATCCCTGAAAAATCATCAGGCTCGATCTGTGTCATCGTCATTTCGATAAGCGTTGCTTCTTCTTCAGGGGTAAGCCCCTTTTCAAGAACGAGGATCTTCCCATCCTTAATTTCATCAATGATAAATCTAATCTTTTCCACAGGTTGCATTTTTGCGAGTCTGTCCTCTGAGACCAGGTCCATTTGAATTCCCTGCATATCGATCACCCAAACCTTTTTGCAACTTCATCGTAGAAAGTATCGATGTTCTTTCCCTCAAGGGCAGATATGGCTACCATTGGATGTTGCGGAAATGCCTCTCTTATTGAAGTGGCTGAGGATTCCGGAAGGTCTGTCTTGTTGGCAACGATAAGTAATGGTAAGTTCCTTGCTTCCATATTCCCAATGACCGTAACATTGACCTGGGTATATGGGTCTTCAGTTGCATCCATTACCAGTATGACCCCGTCAAGGTTCTCCAGCCACTTTACTGCTTCGATGACCCCTTCGGTCGCTTCCTTTGCTCTTCTTTTGGATTCTGCTTCATTCATTCCAAGTTCCATGAACTCATGGAAATCGATCTTTGTTGCAAGTCCGGGTGTATCAATGATGTCAAGACTTATCGATCCACCGTTTGATTGGATGGTAACTCCTTCTCGTCGTCTTGCACGGCGGGTTTCGTGGGCAATGTGGGATACTGAGCCCATGGCATCGCCTGTCCAGTCTCTGAGTATCCGGTTTGCAAGTGTGGTCTTTCCTGCATTGGGCGGACCATAAATACCGATTCGTGCATTCTTTTTGTTAAACAGCCTTTTGAAGAATTTCTTAAATGATCCCATTACGCCCATAAGTTCCCTCCGATGTGATACGGGAATTCCATTCAAATATATACGGTTTGATATTACTCATGTCTTATAAATAATAGCCTGAGTATCATTATTCTAATTATGGATTATTAAATATGTCATAATAAATAATCATTCTGGATTTTATTTGTTTTGAATTAGTGCCATTGATAGATTGATTGCAAGTTCTGCAATATTGGATCCATAATCCCCTATCCTGTCAAGACTGTCTGCCACAGTACCAAGTGCAACAATGGATTCAGGTGACTCAAGAGTTAAAAGGGATGCATCAAGCGCATTGATCTTTACCTTTGTATCATCTGCCCTTGAGATGACCATATTTGCAAGTTCCGTGTTCTGGGTGTACAATGCCTCGATAGCATCCTCTACCATTTTACTTGAGGCTTCTGTTGAGGTCTCTATAAGGTCCATTGTTTCAGCAGGGATCTGGATCTCCAATGTCGGTACTATCGCTGCTATCTTTGCAGCGTGGTCAGCAATACGCTCAAGAGAACTTGCAGCGAGTCTCAGATCGTGATACTCATCGATCGTTGTCTCGGATGCATCAGGGACGCGCTTTCCACGTAGCACTGCTCTGAACTGCTTTGATATCAACAGGAATAAACGGTCAACTTCATCATCACGCTCTACCACATCAATGGCGAGGTCGTGGTCATGTGTCTTTAATGCCTGTATGGCATCCTTTAGCATGGAATTGGAGATGAGGAATATTCGGCGAACACTCTTTTTAATGGATACTTCGTTCGGGTTCAAAAGGTCCTGAATTAGTACCGTTTTAGCGGTTTCTTCGATTATCTCAGGTCCGATCAGCTTATAACAAACATTTCGGATGGTTTTCTTCTGTTCCGCATGTATCCTGTTTGCACGAAGTTCAATAAGATCAGATCCGGACAGGTATGCAGCAATAAGGGTACGTATAAGCTCGTCTCCAGCGTGGTTGCTAACATCTATCACATTCTTTTTCTGGACGGGCGTTCCATCTTCCATAGGTGCAATCGTAAGTGAACCGTCCGATCGTGGTAGAAGTGTCACCTGTGACCCGGTCTTTATTCCAGCCCTTTCAGCCCATTTTTTTGGGAGTGATACGATGTATGTGGACCCGCCTGTCTGCTGTACCTTTCGTGTTTCTATATCTATCTCTCCTTTCCACACCTTTCTATATAGTGCTATATACGAAGGAGGGTGTATATATTTTTATTCAAGAAATATTATGTGGGGCTGCATTATCCATAGTTCAAAAGCCGTATTTTCCAATAAGGGGTACAAATATGACCTCCCCCCATGTTCTATAACTGATGTTGCCTTCGTTGTCTTTCCTTACGATGACAAGGTTTTGATGCCGTGTTCCTACTGGGGCCACCATTATCCCATTCTTCGATAACTGTTCCCTGAGCGGCTGTGGTACCTCGGGGGCCGCAGAAGTCACTGTGATGCGTTCGTATGGGGCGTGTTCAGGTAGGCCGCAGGAACCGTCATCATGTATTACAGTGACGTTTGAATATCCTGCTCTTTCAAGATTGCTTCTGGCAAGCTCGGCAAGTTCCGGAATTCGCTCTATTGTGTAGATCTTCCCGTTCTTACCTACAAGTTCAGCCATCACAGCAGCATTATATCCAGATCCGCTTCCAATCTCCAGAATGGTCATACCTTCGGTAATTTCCAGAAGATCGCACATTATGGCAACCATATGAGGTGCGGAGATCGTCTGATCATGTCCGATGGGTAATGGAGTGTCTGCATAAGCAACACTTTGCATATCCTCAGAAACAAAAAGGTGTCGAGGGACCTTTCTCATGGCATTTCGCACTCTCTCGCCAGTCCCGTTCAATTCCAGTGCTCTTATTAATATCTCTTGTCCCTTTGGCTCCATGAGGTTTTCCCTTCTCCCCATCCTGTCCTGCGCTTTTCTATTGAATAGATGCGTTTGATATACTTGGCAGCAACACTATCTCCCTTTCTGGATCGGAATCCACCATCTCTTATCTTTATCCTGGTGATGTGGAAATTCTTTCCGCCGGCGTTATAGTCTCCACCTACAGCGAACTCAAATTCTCCCGGGACTTTCTTTTCCAGAGATGTTGAGCCGTTCCTTACCTTCAATGATATCTTTGCAGTAACCTCATCTGTGGCACGTCCCCAGACTACATCGATCTTCTCGACTTCCTGGCGGTCCACACGGCGACCTTCGGATTCAATTGCAGTGACAATTATGGGATATACTTCGTCAGAGTTCTCATCATCGACCACAAGTTCATCATCGATATATAGCATATCCTCTGAGTCGATAGCTGTGTGAAGTGTAAATGAAATATCATCCTTACTAACAATTACTTTTGTAACGATAGGCTTTTTCTCTTCAATTATAGTTGAGTGGACTGCTCCACATTCCTGGCATTGTACAACGGGATTCTGTCCCGGTCTCATTATCTCGTGCTCTACTGGCTCTTCAGGTGAGCATACAGGACATTCGACTATTACTTCTTCGTTCATGGTATCTGAGCATATGATTGTTAGACGTGTGTATAAACTTAACCATGAACGTTTCATCTCATTGAGGCAGCATGTGCGGCGATGAATTCGCGAATATATTTTGCGCCAAGTATTGCAGTCTGCCCATTATCATATTCCGGAGATATCTCCACCACATCAAAACCTCTGGCAATGGGTGCTAATTTCCTTATGATGTCCCTCACTTGTACCGATGAAAGTCCAAATGGTTCAGGTGTTCCCAGTCCAGGTGCAAACGCGGGGTCAAGTGCATCCATGTCAAGGGAGATGTAGATATTCTCACAATCAAGATATTCCTTGATCTCCTCAGTGAGTCCCTTTATCCCCTTCTCTGTAACATCTTCGGGAGTATAATAACGGACGTTGTTCTCTTTGGCATAGTCCCATTCTTCCTTTGGACCGCTTCGAATGCCTATGCTGACATAGTTCTCAGTGACCTCTTCGAGAATATGGCGGGAAATACATGCATGATTGTACTTCATTCCCTCGAACTCATCCCGAAGGTCAAAATGTGCATCCAGTACAACGATTCCGAGATCCTCTCCTGCATGTTTTGCACAGGCTTTCACACATGGCAATGTCAGTGAGTGTTCCCCTCCCATCATTATCGGGATCTTTCCATCATCAACGATGTTAAGGACATCGAGATAAAGCTCATCAAGGACATCGTCCACAAGAGCTCCTGCTTCGAAATTTCCTGCATCGTGGGCATGAACCTCTGAAATATCAATATCAAAAAAAGAGTTATAACTTTCAAAATTTGCAGTGGCGCTCCTTATTGCATCAGGAGCCCATCTGCTTCCAGCCCTGAACGATGATGTGCGGTCAAATGGTACTCCAAATATGACATAACTGGCAGAATCGTAATCTGCCAGTGCATCCATCATGCCAGGCTGGTAAAACATAATATCCCTGAAGGTTTATCTAAGGTCTATCTTCATCTTGCCCATAGCTTCAATGTATGTGATATCTTTACCTTCAGCTACTCTTTCCTTGTATTCATCAGCGATGGTAAGTTCGAATGTAGTGTAGGTTTCCATATCCATGAGCTGTGCGATGTTGCCGGAAATGGATAATACCTGTGCACTCTTACGCTCGACGATAGGTACGTAGGTCTTAGCGGAAACTGAGCTTATGATGGAACGTTTCTGGCCATCGAATATGCCAACTGCCTCGATCCTTGCTTTTGCTGATCCGTGCTTACCTGGCTTTGATTTTTGTATGCTCTTGATGACACATGGTTCATCATCGGCAAGGACGTATTTACCTTCTTTAAGTTCTTTAACCTCTACCTGCTGTTTCATTTATAATCCTCCTGTAATCGTAAAAACGTAATGTTTTTTATTAATGGATGAATGTGTGGTTATAAATCTTTATTCTATATATCAATCTTACGAACAAAGAAATTCATGGACATGGACGTTTCAAAACTATTTAAATGCATATCCTACGGATATATTCCAATGTTCTGCAATCACTTTTTAAAGTGTTTATCCTCAAGGATCTTTGCTTTGTTGTGATAGCGCAGCCAGCCTGTTCCCAAATATCCCAGAACACCTATGGCTATCAATACAATTGCAATTATTATGGGATACGTCTTTTCCAGAAGCAAGGGATTCACATTCTCCCTCTGTTCATACGAGGGATACATTATGTCCTTTTTGTCATTGCTATGGTCAAGCCCAAGGGCATGTCCGAACTCATGTATGGCGATCTGTTCCATGTTCGCATTTCCATATTGCTGCCAGGAAAATCCTCTTTTATCGCCAACTTCCAGAACGATACTGGCACGAACGAATCTGCCGGCAGCTATCTCCGGTCTGCAGTATCCTGCAACACCATCCGCTGCACCGGTGACCTCTTCCATGGTCTCGACCCACATGACGTAAATATCTGCATTAGGGTTATCAACTATCTCGAAATCGGGGTTATAATACAGTTTACCGTTCCCGCCGTTTTCCCAATATTTCGTTGCATCCACAATTGCTGTTCGATATGTATGGCTGTAGTGGGGGGGGGTATTCACATCATCTATATACACTGTTATTGGTGAATGGTCCCACGGTTCGTCAAAGAATCTCGGATACTCCTTTTCTCCAAGAGCTCCGAATGCAGGAGACACAAGGGTGCATATCAGAAGAATGCTGATTATCGTAAATTTGAGCTTCATTTCATCTCACTTGGGCATTTTATCTATCTTTGAATGTGATAGTTATTTCTGTTCCATTACTTCTGTTAAGATGTACATTTCCACCGATCTGGTCCACCAGTTCGTTCACCAGTTGCATGCCTAATGTATTTGTTTTGCCTATCTCTATCCCTTTCGGGACACCTATCCCATCATCGGCAACAATGAAGGTGAACTGCTCTTCCTTTTTGTGGAATGCAATGGATATGTTCCCTTTTCCTTCCGGGAATGCATATTTGAAAGAGTTCACAATAAGTTCATTAAGAATAAGCCCAAGGTGGATGGCTCTGTCAACGTTCAAAAGGATATCATCGATATCCATATTTAGTTCAATATCTTTTCCCTGCAGGTCATTCATCTGGTACAGATAATTTGTAACGTCATTCACATAATCCCGGAAAGCAACGTTTGTCATATCTCTTGAACGGTACAGTTCTTCATGTGCAATGGATATCGAATGGACGCGGTTCCTGCTTTCTTCAAACGCATCTATCACCCGGGGGTCTGTGAAATTGCTGGCCTCAAGGTCCAGCAGACTGGCGATTATCTGAAGATTGTTCTTTATACGATGGTGTATCTCTTTTTCATGTGTCTCTTCAGCCTTCGCAAGTGCTTCTTCTGCTCTCTTTTTCTCAGTAATATCTTCCCCGGAAGATAACATCCCTGTTATTTTTCTATTCTTGTCTTTTAACAGGGTGTTGTGCCAATTTATGATCCTTTCTTCTCCATCCGGTCTTAGCAGTGGGGATTCAAAATTATCAAGGCCGTCCACTTTTCCAGAGATAAAGGTATCAAAGTCTGAGATCTCTTTTTCTCTAAATCTTTCCGGTATAAGCGTTTTGAAGAAATCAGTTCCTATAAGGTCCACTTCCCCGCAACCTATGACCTTACAACCTTTCTTGTTGATCAGCTTGAGCTTATGGTCAGGGTCTATCACTGTGAGCATGACCTCGGCGGTTTCAAGATATTTTTTGGCAAGATCCTTTTCCGCGATGTTCTTATCGTAAAGTTCTTTGAGTCTCAACAGGGATTTGACCCTTGTTTTCAGTTCGATCTGATCGATCGGCTTTGTCAGGAATTCATCTGCTCCGGCTTCAATTCCCTGGATGCGGTCCTTTCTTCTGGAAAGGGCTGAAACAATGATGATGGGTATGAATTGAGTATTCTCATTTTCTTTGAGTTTAACACACACTTCATAACCTTTCATATCCGGCATCATCACATCAAGTAGAACAAGATCGATCTCCTCTTTTTCAAGGATATCAAGTGCTTCTTTTCCCCGGTATGCAGGGATCATCTCATAGTCGGGCGAGAGGAACGCTTCCATCAGTTCTACATTTTTCCGGTCATCATCCACGACCAAAATTCTTGGTAAAGCATTATCCTGCAATCTGAATCCCATCCATTCGAAAATTGACTGGTTTGAAGACAAATATTATCTATCACATTCATCTTGATACTCTTCTATATAAAATGTCCCATATTTTTATTCATTTATAGGATGTTATTCAGAAAATTTTATAATGTTCTGTTATAATCTTCACTTCATGAATAAATGTATGGCTCTGTTTTTGGTCATTGTATGTCTTGTCGGATCTTCAGGTTGTGTGGAGTATGGGACGGATTCATCATCTCATGCCCTTGAGTTCGTGAATGTGACAGAAGTTATAGATGGTGATACGATCGTGATCTCTTCAGGTGAAAGAGTCAGGCTTATAGGAGTTGATACTCCTGAGGTCGGAGAACCTTATTATTCCGAAGCAAAGCAATATATGGTGCAAAGGGTCCTTGGCAAGGTCGTCGGGCTCGAAAAGGATGTCAGTGAGACCGATCATTATGGCAGACTTTTGAGGTATGTCTGGGTGGAGGGTGAAATGGTGAACAAAGAACTTGTCCTTTCAGGACTTGCTTTCTCAAAGGCCTATAGGCCGGATATTTATTATCAGGACATTTTTGACAGTGCGGAGATAATGGCAAAAGAGAATGGTGTCGGGCTCTGGTCGGTTCCTGCCATGACAAGTGATACTGTCACTATCTCATATCTGGAAGCAGGACGCTACATCGACCAGGTCGTTACAGTTGAAGGCACGATAGTACGGACCACAAAAAAAGATGATTCGGGGATAGTATTCCTTAATTTTCATAATCCTTATGAGGGTTATTTCACTGTGGTGATCTGGAGCGATGATTGGGATCGTTTTTCACAGGACCCTGATATACTGTATGAGGGAAAACACGTGTTAGTGACCGGAAAGGTGATCGAGTACAAAGGAAGTCCTGAGATCGTCGTTGAAGGCCCTTCCCAGATAGTTATAGTCCAATGAAAGCTCCTTTCGTTCTTCGTTCTTCAGCCTTCTTCCTCTTCTTTTTTAGAGAACACAAGTTTAATAATCTGGCACGCTGAATCATATCATATGCAAAAGAACGTAGCTGTGGTCTTCGATAGTGCTGGAACTCTATTGCATATGTATCGCGTTGCAAAGGATATGGGGTCCGGTCAGATCATTACGGGCATAGATAGTACCGGACTTGTTGCACAACGAAAGGGACGGGCACTTATCGTTCTTCATACCGAGCCCAGCGTGGTAATGGGTGCCGATCATAGCATGCGTGTTAGTGACTTTATCGATGAGTATGGTGTAACTATTGCTATCAGTTGTGCCAGCGATCCGTTCTCTGTTGATGAAGCTTATGATATCATCAAAGGAAGCGAACTGAGGATATCTGATATACTTCAGGTCGTTGACAGGGTAAAAACACGTTGTCCGAATATCTTCTATGTCGCAGCCGGGATCATAGTGGACAGGAACGATTATTCGGTCCCTTATGTATTGAGTACGGGGGGACGTTTGTTCCACGATACAAAAGATACCATCGAAAAACTTGAAGAGCGCGGGGCTGATATCTATATTGCTTCGGGTGACAGTATGCGCAATCTCAAGCAGCTTGCAAAATGTCTTGCTATTCCTATGGATAGGGTATTTGATATTGCCACCACCCGTGAAAAAGAGCGGATCATCCTTGAGCTGAAGGGCAAGTATGAAAAAGTTCTCATGGTGGGCGATGGGATGAATGATATTCTTGCTCTCAGGGCAGCTGATGTCGGGGTGATGACCATGCAACAGGGGGATGAACGCCCGGAAAAGTTGATGAAGTCTGCAAACGTTATTATCAATTATATTAAAGAAGTAGTTGACCTCATTGACGGGGATTGAATCCCGATCATCTGGCGGTTGATCACCTTTTGAGTCGATGGTATCTGTTTTTTAATGTTAACGCTGATACGGCAATACGTTATATTTATGTACTGCATTATGTAACTCTGTGTATCTACTAGGGATTATTTCTTAGTGATGTTATGCACAAAATGAAGTTAATTTGGTTTTGATATTTATATACAAAACCATTAAGTAATATTGAAAATCAATATATCTATATATAAAAATGGATACTTACGCTAACCATATCGGAGGAAAGCAAATGTCATTGTTCATCGAGGTCAAAGATCTAACTATCACTTACGACGGCGTTAATGTTCTGAAGAATATCAATCTTAACATCAATGAAGGTGAGGTTATTGGAATTCTGGGGCGCAGTGGTGCTGGAAAAACAATTTTGATGCACGCTCTGCGAGGTGCTGAAGAATACGAGAATATTTCCGGTTCCATCATTTATCATCTTGCGAGATGCGATAAATGTGGTCATATCGACCCGCCAAGTAAAGTAGGCGAGCTTTGCCGTCTCTGTAATCATGAGGATATGAAGGCATTTGATGCGGATTTTGTAGCTTTGTCCCAGCATGATCATGAGCGTAGGAGCGTTTCCAAGAGAATTGCCATCATGTTGCAGCGTACATTCGCCCTTTATGGCGATGATCAGGTAGTTGCAAATGTGATGAACTCTCTGAAAGAGATCGGATATACAGGCCCTGATGCGATGTCAAGGGCTATGAAACTTCTTGAAGATGTACGTATGTCTCACAGGTTGATGCACGTTGCGCGTGATCTGAGTGGTGGGGAGAAACAAAGGGTGGTTCTTGCAAGGCAGCTTGTGAGAAATCCAATGCTTTTGCTTGCGGATGAACCTACCGGTACGCTCGATCCAAGGACTGCCGATATCGTCCATGATGTTATTGAAAATGCGGTGAAAGATTATAATATGACCATGGTCATCACATCTCACTGGTCTGAGGTCATCGAGAAGCTTGCAGATAAGGCTATCATCCTTGAAGATGGTGCGATAATCAGTGAAGGTGAGCCTTGCAAGGTTGCTAAAGAGTTCATGGGCATGGTGTCCAGCATTGAGAAGAATGTCAAAGTTCCTCTTGGTGCTCCGATAATCGATGTCAAGAACCTTGTCAAGAAATATATCTCTGTAACAAGGGGCGTTATACATGCGGTAAATGATATCTCTTTTAATGTGAAGGAAGGTGAGATATTTGGTCTTGCAGGCACAAGTGGTGCAGGAAAGACAACTACCTCCGAGATACTCATGGGAATCGTTGCACCTACAAAAGGAGATATTCAGGTCCGTGTGGGCGATGAATGGGTGGACATGACCAAACCGGGTCCTGATAACAGGGGACGTGCCACTAAATATATGGGTATTCTGCATCAGGAATATGGGCTTTATACTCACAGGACGATCATTGACAACCTGACGGAATCACTAGGTATCGACCTGCCTTATGAGCTTGCAGTACGCAAGGCCATTAAGACGCTTGTAACTACTGGTTTTAGCGAGGAGAAGGCAAAATCCATTCTTCCAAAGATGGCAGATGATATCAGTGAAGGTGAAAGGCACAGGGTTGCTCTTGCTCAGATATTGATGAAGGAACCTAACATCATTATCATGGACGAACCTACCGGTACCATGGACCCTATCACAAAGATAGAGGTCACAAGGTCTATACTCAAAGCACGTGAAGAAATGGGTGATACCTTCGTTATAGTATCTCACGACATGGACTTCCTTCATGAGATATGTGACCGCGTTGCACTGATGAGGGACGCTAAGATCGTATCTATAGGTGAGCCGGCAGAGGTGCTTTCTCAACTTACTGAAGAAGAACGCTTGCTTGTTGGTCAGGAAGCATAAGTTTAACATTTAGCTTCCTATATTATGTAATGGAGGCGATAGGCCTGAGCGGCGAGATTAGTGTAGAGGTCAATGATCATCGCATAGCACTGTCCCCTAATTCTACATTGGGGGATGCTATACAAGCATCTGAAACTCCTTATAGGGAAGGTTCTGCCATAGGTATCCTCAAGAAAGATGAGGGCGGTAGAAGCGGTGCTATCATCGATTATGTCGTTAAGACCTCTAAAGGTGAATTTAAAATAGAACTCAATGGTGGGTCTGTGTCCTCGGGGATATGGGCAGACCGTTTTAAAGATTATGAAGGTGTCAGTGTACGCTGGGATTCCAGGGATGCAATAGCTTTTGGTCCTTTCGAGGCGGATATCGTTCCTGGTAAAGGCTCAGTATCACTTGAGAAATATGATGTGATCTTCGGTGCGGGTGGTCTTGATCCCGGTAATACTCATTTGATCATCGCATTGGATGATCACTCCTCGGAATACGGTGCACCTGAAGACGGTTCCTTTGGAAAGGTGATCAGTGGTATCAATGTCCTGAAAGAATTTGGAAGCGGGGATAGTATCCTTTCCATCGAACCTGTCCTGGAGTGGGAAGAGACAGGGGAGCATATCTGTACTTCCGATCTCTCCACAGTACTTGAGGACGGATACCGTATATTCACTTATGTTGAAGTGGAACTTAATATGGAAACCCCTGAGGGGGCAGAACACTTTTTTGCTTTGATCCGGGATGGGACCTTCGATGTGGACTCTGTTTCCAGTTCTTTTATTTCGGATAGTTCCTTGCACGGGGAGATGTGCAAGTATGAAGGCTTTGACCCGCGGGACAAAGGTTCAGTATGGGTAAGGACGGTAGGCTATGGTTCCGGCAAGGTCTTCATTGCCCGCGATGACCGTCCGGCAAGTATCATGCATTCCGTTATAGGGCATTTGTCGCATGGTATCGAGCTTGTGCAGATGGCGGAAGCCGGTCAGAAATTGATGGTAAGTACCGATCCGGAACCTATATGGCTATTAGGTCTGTCCTTCAAGGCCGCAGAGAAAAAGCTCTCTGCACTTGGCATCGAGCTTGTTAAGAAAGGCTACGTTGAAGAGGATGCTGTTGTTGTGAAACAGGATCCTCCGCACAGCATCGATGTTATGCGACAGGGTTCTGTGGAAGTTATCGGTGTTCCTGATTCAAAGCTTGTTAGCATTGAACTTTATGATGATCTGGCTCCAAAAACGCTTGATTTCTTCAGACATGCTATCGATCTCCAGTTCAAACCCGTTGGGGCATTGCCGGTCATGATGACCTACGAGAACACGTATATATTCAAGGCCGAAAAGGCTGCGGAAAAATATAAGGAGATCATGCCTGAGAACGTTCCCGAAGGCAAGGTAAATGCAGGTGATATCGGTGTCACCAACCAGGCGGCTAAAAGGCATGGTATGGTTGGTGTGAAACTGGACGATGATGATATGTTCGGTCCTACGGGTGAGAAGTTCCTGAGCACAAATATCATTGGTCATATCCTTGAACCTGAGAAACTTAAAGGGCTTAAGGATGGGGATATTATGTACGTTATTGAAAGTAAGGGGAGTGATAATTGATGGCTGAAGAAACTGAGGATAACATCACGAAGATAGTTGTCATAAGTTCGGACAGCATCCTGCCCACGGACGCAGCAATGAAGGTTTACGAATCGGAAGATTCCATCACCATCAAAGAGACCTGTTTTGGTACGATGGTGAATGGTCCGAGAGAGGCTGTGCTCAAGGTGGTAAAAACTCTTCGTTCAATGGACCGTAATCATATATTTGTAAAGGAAAGGGGCTTTAAGCCGGGTGCAGAGGTTCGGTGCCGTGCGGGAAGAGGAGGCGGTCCAAGACCAGGCTTCCATTTCCTGAGGGAAGAGGTGAATATGCTTCCCATGATCGGCAGAGCACTGGACAAATATGAGGCTGGCGAACCCTTTGAAGAGCATGAGGCTCCGAAAAAACTTGATATATCGAAATTGAAGAAGATAATTGATTCAGAATTATGAGGTGTTACATTGGCAAAAGTTATCATTTATCCTACTAACAGCCTGATCCTTTCAGATATGGTGGAAAGGTTCGGACATGAACCTCTTGCTATGATGGAGAAGATCAAAAAGATAATAAACACTGTTGGGGTTGATTCTCCTCCTTTGAACATTACTCCTGAAGAGCCCAAACGCGGTTTGAAATATGCTGCGGTGGAAGTGCCTGCAGGGGTTCGCGGAAGGATGGCCCTTATCGGTCCCATGATCGAGCTTGCAGAAGCTGGCATCATCGTTGGCGATTCATCTATCAGTTTTGGATGTATGGGCTGCGCCCGTACCAATGAACTTACAAAGTTCCTTATCAGGGAAAAGGGCATTCCCATACTTGAGATCAAGTATCCTCATACCGAGGAAGAAGGGCAGGATTTCGTTTACAAGATAGCAGAGTTCTTGAAGTCCCTGCCATCCGGGAGTGATGAAAAATGAGCGATAAAGGAGATCCGGTACTGATAGCTCTTGTTTCCTGTGGAAGTGAGTATGCTGGTGTCCAGAGCGAGCTGGAAAAAGCTGCAAGTACATTGAATGCTAAACTTGTCTATCCTGAAATGGATGTTGCGACCCTCGATACCATAGGGATGGAGTTCGGGTTGGAAGTGGCAAGTCCTGACCTTAGGCTTATGATGGCAAGAGCTAAAGCGGTTGTTGAAGGCGTTGCAAAAGTGGATGGTGTTTTCGTGACATCATGTTTCCGTTGTGCTGAAGCTGCTATAGTGAGGAATGAGTTGAGGAGGTATATCTTCGAGGAATCCGGTCTGCCTGTGATAAGCTATTCTTTCACTGAGCGTACCACTGCTGCGACACTGCTTACTCGTCTGGAAGCTCTGACTACCATTGCGAGAAGGAAACACCTGCTTGCAAGAACGAAACAAACCGGTATCACTGCAGGTATAGATTCCGGTTCGACCACTACCAAAGCGGTCGTTATGAAGGACAACGAGATCGTTGGTGAGGGCTGGGTGCCTACCATAAAGGTCCTTGAAAGTGCAGAGACTGCATTACAGCAGGCACTTGATCAGTCGGGTCTCAAAACGGAGGACATCCAAGCGATCGGTACTACCGGGTATGGTCGTTTCCTGATAGGTGAACATTTCAAGGCAGATCTGGTCCAGGAAGAGATCACAATGAACTCAAAAGGGGCTGTCTATCTTGCAGATCAACAAAAAGGACCTGCTACTGTTATTGATATTGGCGGAATGGACAATAAAGCTATTTCCGTACAGGACGGTATTCCCGGAATGTTCACCATGGGCGGTATCTGTGCCGGAGCATCAGGTCGTTTCCTTGAAATGACCGCTAAACGTCTCGGTGTGGAGATCACGGACCTTGGGGATCTTGCTATAAAAGGCATGGGTGAGAACGTTGAAATGAACAGTTACTGTATCGTTTTCGGTATTCAGTCACTGGTCAATTCGCTTGCAAAAGGTTCCTCGCCGGAAGATGTTGCAGCGGCAGCTTGTCATAGTGTTGTCGAGCAGATATTCGAACAACAGCTGCAGGAGGTAGAGGTAAAGGAGCCTCTTATCCTCGTCGGAGGTTCATCCCTAATCGCAGGGGTTCCAAAGGCCCTTGGTGACCTCCTGAAAATAGATGTCATAGTGCCACCGCATTCACAGCTTATTGGTGCTGTGGGTGCAGCCCTCCTCGCATCAGGCTATGTGTCGGAGTGATCCTCATGGAACCTCTTGAGATATTCACTGTTGAAACTACGGAACCTTCCGAGGCTGCATCTTATGAGAGCATCCTTAAGGATATCATCTCCGAGCTCGCATTCTCCCGAACCATAGGCAGGATAAAAGTGAGGATAAGGCCGGA
Organism: Methanococcoides alaskense; assembly: GCF_027594145.1. Lineage (GTDB taxonomy): Archaea > Halobacteriota > Methanosarcinia > Methanosarcinales > Methanosarcinaceae > Methanococcoides > Methanococcoides alaskense. Next base: position 691,720 of record NZ_JAQFFK010000001.1, read on the forward strand.
AGATTCGTTGTTCATGATGGTCATACTTCTTCGCAGGGGTCTTCCTCCTATTAAGGCAGGTGAGATCTCGGATACTGAGTTCGACAGGGAACACGCAAAGGTGGTCATCACTGTCAGGGATGAGAAGACCATTCCTCAGTTTCTGGACAGGCTCTGGGAACAGTTTGGAAGGCAGAACGTTATACAGCCAGAACGGAACATTATCGAGGTTGCTGCCGATCTTGAGACAGTGGATAAGTTTATCGCTGAACTTATCGTGGATGATCCTGAGAAGACGATCCGGGGAAGGCTTGCCGACATGGCCATACGCGCCACTCCGGAAGGGTTCAGGATACGCTATCATTCCCTTGATAGCGGTAAATTCGTTTTTGTGGCATCAGAAGATACGATGCAGCAGGATTGGATCGATGAGGCCAATGTTATGTTGAAAGAACTGGAAGGGGATGATTCCTGATGGCAGCAGTACTTGAACCGTATATCTATGAAGGAGGTATTCACAAACACAGTCTGATCCTTGAGCTTTTGGAAGACCTTGGTGGTTATCTCGTTCAGAAGACCCCTGCTTCAACAGAGGTCACTCTTGTTATGCTCATTCCGAAAAAGGATGTCCATCTGGTCGAGGATCTCTGCAAAAAGCTTCTTGGTAAGCTGACCCCGGCACCGCTTACGGGTACTGAAGTAGCTGTAGTGTCTCCTACACTCGCATCACATCATCTTCCACATTCAGCATGTGATATTGCAGAATATATCCGTCGCGGGGGGGCGAATACCAATATGATCGGGCTTGCAAGAGGAATGGGGCGAAGGGTCGCATTGTCTGCTGATTATGAGAGAAGGCTCATTAATGAGCACGATGTTGCTGTTTTCTCGTTCGGCACTTTCAAGGATTGTATAATTAACAAGAAGCCAAAGCTCTTTGAAGGCATCGAGATACCTATCGTGGTGACCGGTGGGCCTGACATCAGAACTGAGGAGATTTCCGGAGCTGACATATATGTTGGTGGCATCGGGCGTGTTGCTCACAGGATGAGGAAAGGTCCCGAACTGGACGCAATGGACGTTCTGAACGAAAAGGTGGGTGAGATCGTGAATCTCAAGAGGGAAAATATTGCAAAGGACCCCCTTGCAGTTCTTCCTGCAAGGCTCATGAAAGAGGTTCAGGAGCAGGTTCCTGATATTCTTAATGTGCTGACACCTGCCCCCATCACGCTTCAGCTTGACGGCATGAGGGTAAAACTGCCTTATGATAGATACCATGAAGCTGTTGGAAATATCGTATTTGATGAAGGTTTCATCCTTTCAGATGTGGCGAACATACTTCCTTCCAAGATGAAGGACTATATTCTTGTAAAGATAAAACGCAGGTCTGAGGTAGCAAATATTTAAAATATCTGTAGTTTAAGTGAGGATTATTATGGACATTGAGAAGATTCGTGAGATCATCGATAAAGAGCCTGATGAGGCAGTTTCTGATATACTGGAAGGCGTGAAAGAGCGTTACGGTGAGATACCATATATTCTGGAGTTCATGCGGGATATGCCGGATCTCCTTCTCCCCAAGGTAATGTATGACAATTCGATCATGCGTGAATTCGAAAGGCTTGATCCGAAAACGATCGAACTTATCTGTATCGGTGTTTCATCTGCCCTTCGGTGCGACCATTGTATGAATATGCACATCCGTGTGGCAAACAGGCTCGGGCTTACCAAGGAAGAGATCTTTGATGCTGTTCTGATCGCTGGTTCTATTTCCAATGCATCCGTGCTTGCAGAAGGCACACGTGCCCTTGATGCAGAGTTCAATGGCAAAAAATGTGATGGTAACGATGATTGTGATGTTTGTAAGATCGCAAATCACGATTAAAAAAAGCATGATGATGCTGTTTTAAGCATCATCTGTATTTAATTTTTTTACAATTTTATCTAATTTGTTATTCGATTTCACCTATCTTATCCCAGAAGCGGAGCTCCTGACAGAAGTGCACCTGCGAGGTATCCAAGGATCACTCCACTGTTCAGGAACGGGAGTCCTGCCTGTGGTTTTCCTTTCATGACGAATATTGTAAGCCCGATGAATCCTGCAAGTGTTCCTATTATTGCTCCAAGGGCAGGGTATGATATGAACCCTGTGTGGGCAACGAAAACGTTTGCAGATACCACCAGGACGGTTGGCATGACCGCATCTCCAAGTCCCATGAAGAACGCATCTCTTTCGCCTTCCTTTTTCATGCCGTCCTTTATGAATGAATAGTTCAGCTTTTTCGGGATGATGAAAAGTATTGGCAATTTGAGGTCCATCACACCTTCTGCAAGATCGATCATGTGCTTTGTCTTATAGACCGATATGGCATCGTATATTGCAAGAAGTGATAACAGGACGATCGCTGGTATTATGCCAAAGGATATTCCGAATATTGCACTGGCGGCAGCTCCGATTATTATGCCGATCGTATCTATGACATACCATTCAGGGAACTTATAAAGGACGATAGTGAGTACAGCTGCCAGTATAATTCCCAGTGTACTGCTTAATGTCTCATTAATTCCAAGCATATACAAGATCGGATAGAATCCGTAGAATATGGTGGCTCCTACTGCAAGCAACATTGTTAGTTGTATTCCCCACTTCATGTTACGTTTGATGGCAAGCAGTAACAGGAATGTGAATGCGAGGATGAATCCTATGTAATAGAACGAATTGGCAGTCGATTCGGGATTCTCTACGGCTTGCATTCCCAATTTATCCATTGGGGATGCCAGTATCAATGCGAGAACCTGTACTATTAGGATCAGCCCGGCCATTGCGACCATTGGTAGATAATCTTTGAATGTGTCTTTTTCGGAA
>NZ_JAQFFK010000002.1 GCF_027594145.1 Methanococcoides alaskense
GGATATTGAAAGATTTGTGTATTTCAGTTCAGCTGCTACCTACGGAAACCCTGTTGAGTTGCCAATACCTGAAACACATACGCAAGAGCCATTATCACCATATGGTGCCAGTAAGCTTGCAGGAGAAAAATATTGCCTTATGTATAACAAGGCATACGGACTACCAACGACCTGTATAAGGCCTTTCAACATATACAGCCCCAGACAGGACCCCTCGAATCCGTATTCAGGAGTTATCTCAAAGTTCATGGATAAAGTTTCAGGAGGGACTGTCCCGATTATCTTCGGTGACGGAGAGCAGACCAGGGATTTCATCCATGTCCAGGATGTTGTGGATCTGGTGGATCTTATGATCTCGAAGAAAGCGGCCATTGGAAATGTTTTCAATGCAGCTACAGGCAAAGCCACAACTATCAATGAGCTTGCAGAGATCATAATAGAACTATTCGAAAAGGATGTCAAGCCAGACCATAAAGAACCAATTGCAGGAGATATAAAACATAGTGTGGCCGATATTTCAAAGGCTGAGAAACTGGGATTCGCCCCGAAAGAGAGTTTGAGAAAAGGACTTGAACAATTCTTGGAAAAATGAAATATGATGAGGCTAAGAATGGTCAAATTTTAAATTAAATTCCCATGGGAGATACGATCTACACAGGTATGCAAATTCTTCACCGTTTAGCTCTGTAAATTCAAATTTGCAGAGTTATTTGCAATACCATCTTCTTCTTCTTCTTCAGGAATATCTTTGATAGTTACAGCACATATCCCCGGCACCTACAGGAACTGATATTTCTGAATTATAAAAGGATACACACATCCTTTATATCTGCATATCAGCAACTGCCGATGGTGACAAAAATACAGATAGATATCAAAAGATATCCATTATGAAGAGGCAAAAACAAATTCGATATAAACTGCATATCTAAATATGCGATCATAAGTATATTAACTTCATCAAAATTAGAAAAGCATGACATAGAACCACATATTATTTATGTCTTGGAACAGATAAAATAGTAAAACAATTAAGGATGAGACCAATGGAAGAACTACAGATCAAAGTAGAGAAAGCACATCCAATCGATTTTGGACGGGGTATCATACGTCTTGATCCGAGCACCTTGCTCAGCTTACAGCTATCTCCAGGAGATATTGTGGAGATCGTTGGGAAAAAGAGGACCGCAGCTAAGGTCTGGCGTGCAGACCGTCAGGACTGGGGGCAGGGGATAGGTCGTATCGATGGGTTCACCCGTCAAAATGCAGGAGTAGGCATTGGGGAAAGGGTCCACATCCAAAGGACCGAGGTACTTGTGGCGGAGAAGGTCATACTGGCACCTCCTGAAGGTGTGATGATGGAATTCGGATCCAACATAACCGCCATCATCAAGCATAATATACTGAAACGGCCGTTCGTTGTGGGGGATGTCATCCCAATAACAAGTTCGATGACCCAATCAGCACCTGGAAATCAGGCGATACCTCTTGTTGCTATTAAGAGCGAGCCTGAAGAAGGCATTTTGATGGTCAATGAGAGTACAGAGATAGAACTGCGCCAGAAACCTGTGGAAGGTTATGAGGACACTGCCAGCGGCATCACTTATGAGGATATTGGCGGTCTTGGGGACGAGATCCAGAGGGTCCGCGAAATGATAGAGCTGCCTCTGAAACATCATGAGATATTCCAGAGACTCAATGTCGAACCTCCCAAAGGGATCATCCTTCATGGCCCACCAGGCACGGGAAAGACACTTATTGCAAAGGCAGTTGCCAATGAATCAAGGGCGAATTTCCTTTATGTTGCAGGTCCTGAGATAATGGGACGGTTCTATGGAGAGAGCGAAGAACGCCTGAGAAAAATATTCGAGGAAGCGGCAGAGAATGCACCTTCCATCATATTCATAGATGAGATAGATTCCATTGCACCAAAACGTGAGAACGTGACAGGCGAGGTCGAACGCAGAGTGGTGGCCCAGCTTTTGACACTTATGGATGGCATGGAGGAGAGAGGACAGATAGTCGTTATCGGAGCTACCAACCGCGTGGACTCCATCGACCCGGCCCTTCGCAGACCGGGAAGATTCGACCGTGAGATAGAGATAGGGGTGCCAGATAGCGATGACAGGCTGGAAGTGCTCCAGATACATACTCGCGGAATGCCACTTGCAGAAGATGTTGATCTTGAACATCTCTCCACCTATACCCAGGGTTTTGTGGGTGCGGACCTGCTTTCACTTGTCCAGGAAGCTTCAATGCGGTCCCTGCGCAGGATCATCCCAGAGATAAATCTTGATGAGGATGAGATCCCACAGGAAGTACTGGAAAAGCTCATTGTCCAGGCGGATGATTTTGAGGAAGCACTTAAGGAAGTGGAACCTTCCGCCATGAGAGAGGTGTTTGTGGAAGTGCCTTCCATTACATGGGAGGATGTGGGTGGCCTTGATGATGCGAAGCAGGAGATCGTCGAAGCTGTTGAGTGGCCACTGAAACATCCGAACAGGATCATTGAGATGGGGATCAAGGCACCCAAGGGTATCTTACTATATGGCCCTCCCGGCACCGGAAAAACCCTTATTGCACAGGCCGTAGCAAATGAGGCAAATGCTAATTTCATTAGTATAAAGGGACCTCAGATGCTGTCAAAGTTCGTGGGAGAGTCCGAGAAGGCTGTGCGTGATACTTTCAAGAAAGCAAGACAGGTATCCCCTTGCATAATCTTCTTCGATGAGATAGATTCCATTGCTACAACGAGGATGGCAGATAGTGAGACCGGAAGAAGCTCACAACAGGTCGTCAATCAATTGCTGACCGAGCTTGACGGACTGGAGCCTCTAAAGGAAGTAGTAGTTATTGCCGCCACCAACAGACCGGATATGCTCGATCCAGCCCTGATGCGTTCAGGAAGGTTTGACAGACTTGTGCTTGTAGGCAACTCCACGATCCAGGGAAGGGAAAGTATATTTAATATCCATACCCGCAACGTACCTTTGGATAGCGATGTCAGTATCCAGGAGCTTGCCGCCATGACCGAAGGGTATGTGGGGGCTGACATAGAATCCGTATGCAGAGAGGCTGCAATGCTTGCAATGCGCGAGGATTTCGAGGCGAAGAAAGTAAAGGCAAGGCATTTCTTTGCTGCAATTGAGAAGGTCAAGCCTACGATAACAGAGGATATGGCCGAATTCTATAACAAGGTCCAAGACAAACTAAAGGGTGGAACTCATAAGCAAGAAACAAGTTCTTATATGGGTTACATGTAAAGATTCTACTAAATATTCAAAGGGAGACAAAGGATGGCAAAAGTGTTTGCAAAGAACCTGACCAATAAACAGGTAATGGCCACGGATGGAACCGAGCTAGGCGTACTGAACAATATAGTGATGGAAAATAAGACCGGTGAACTGGAGAACCTTATCATTAAGCCGGATATCGGCCTGGATACTTCCAAATATCAAAAGGACGGACAGTACATCGTCGTTTCTTTTGATGCAGTCAGTGCTATCAAGGATTACATAGTTGTTGATAAGCTCATAGCGAAAAGCCTGCCACGCAACAACCTGTAATTCCCTTTTTTATTTAGAGAAGGCCATTGGAGATAGCATATTCAATGGCCTCAAGGGTTCCTTTTCCAAAGGAAGCTTGGGTCATATATTTTGCAGCCTGTTTTGCTTCATCGTCGGCATTGCCGACTGCAATCCCAAACCCTGCGACCTGCATCATTTCAGCATCGTTACATGAGTCACCAATGGCAAGATAATCCGAGGGTTCAAGTCCCATAAGTTCTGCCACTTTCAAGAGCCCTGTACCTTTGTTCATGGCAGTGCTTTTGATGTGTATGGCATAACCGGTGTCGATGATCTCAATATCGATACCGTTTTCAGAGAGAGTACTGCGGAGATCTTCGACTGCGACGTCCCTGTTAAGTACGACCTCTGTCTTGCGATATGCGGCATCGAGCTTTACCAGATCATGATATTGAGAAAGCAGCTCATATGCCTTTTCGCATTCTTCTTTGCCCTCGGCTATGATGGAGGGGCTGTCAAAACCGGTGGAGACCACGCCCCCATTCTCTGCTATTACGATACCACTGATGCCTATTAGCTTTGCAGCAGCGTGAACATAGCACAAAGGATTGCCTGTGGACAGGACCACCGGAACGTTCAATTCGCGAAACCTTTTCGCGACATCGAGGTCCAGTGACCTGTTAGGATTGGTTATAGTTCCGTCAATATCAATGACAATAGCTTTGAGGACCATGCCATCAGATATGACGAAGAACCATATAATTGTTTACTCAGGCATCCCCAATACCATCTGTTGTGACGGAGATGAGTGCTTCGCCATCCGGGAGGTTCGGGGAGTCCACGAGCTTGACTATCCTTTTCTCGCCTTTGGATTTCCTTATGTAGAGCCTGAAGGTAGCAGTGTGGCCGAGAATGTGACCGCCTATTGGTTTTGTGGGGTCGCCGAAGAAAGCGTCAGGTTTTGACATGACCTGATTGGTGACTACCACACATGCATTGGAAAGATCCCCAAAACGCAGGATATCATGAAGATGTTTGTTGAGCTTCTGCTGCCGGTCGGCAAGTGTACCCCTACCGATATACTCAGCCCGGAAATGGGCAGTGAGGGAGTCAACGATAAGAAGTTTGACTGGCATCTCGGTATTTTTGAGCTCGTTGGCAAGCTCATTGGCGGAGTCCACAAGAAGGATCTGATGATTGGAATTGAAGGCACGTGCCACATGGATGTTCTTGAGGAATTCCTCAGGGTCGTACTCGATGCCGTGCTTATCAGAGATACCTTTTACCATCTGTGCGATCCGTTCAGGCCTGAAGGTGTTCTCAGTATCGATCATGATCACAGAGCCACCAAGACCGCCCTGCTCGGGAGGTAATTGTACGTTCACAGCAAGCTGATGGGCGATCTGCGTCTTTCCAGACCCGAACTCCCCATACATTTCCGTGATGGACTGGGTCTCTATCCCGCCACCCATCATCTCATCGAATTCTGTGCACCCGGTGGACAGTTTGCCCACAAGTTTCCGCCTTTCAAGAACAAGGTCACCGGTTTCGAATCCACCGACATCCGCCGACTGCCGGGCGGCGTTGATTATCTTTGCAGCTGTAGATTCCCCGATCTCCGCACTGTTGGCAAGTTCTGCCGGGGAGGCTACAGCAATGGCTTCAATGGTAGTGAATCCAGCATCTTTGAGCTTCTGTGCTGTTGCCGGTCCTACGTGATCAAGATCTTCCAATAATACTTCTGTCATTTTTAATTACTCCTTGAGGTGCACCAGTTTTTTTGGTTCATGTGTGCACATTAGTTCTTCAATTATCTTCAGGACTATATATACGTGAGCTAAGCGGGTTGAAAGTATTCGATTGAAAAATGGTCAAAAATTCAAGATGCTTAGTTAAAATTAAGTTACCCATTGGTAAGGTATTTTGGCCACAAGAAAGAGACATCATTGCCTGATTAGCTGACATCATATGAACCAAATGGAAGGATGCTATTGAACAATTAGTAACTGGGCCATACAGAAATTACCCCGTGCCCATGTTTTTTCAAATATCATGCAATTTCACGCAATTTATGCCCACCAATCCAAAAAACGCAGTCATAACACTTAATATATTTACAGATCCAGTCAAGATCATGTTTATCATTGGGCATTTGGGGCTTACACTGGCGATATTTTTGATCATCTCACTTCTTATTCCGTCCATTAGGAAGAGGATCGATTATCGGTTCGTTGCCATCGGGGCACTTTTACCGGACCTTATCGACAAGCCGATAGGGAGATTGTTCTTTGAAGAAATATTTGCCAATGGAAGGATCTTTGCCCACACATTCTTGTTCGTAGTAGCCCTATTCCTTTTGGGCGTCTTTATTTACAGGCAGCAGAGGGAAAATGGATCAGGAATGATCGTTCTGTCTTTTGCCAGCCTCATGCATATTTTACAGGACCGTATGTGGTTAGTACCACAAACGTTCCTGTGGCCTGTTATGGGATGGGAATTCCCGCAGGGGTCTGTTTATGGAGGATTCTCACATTACATTTCCGTAGTTACCACGAACAGTTTTGCACCGGAGGTCTCGAACACATACATGTTCGAACTTGCAGGACTTGGAGTGTTCATCGTAGTGATATACTGGCAACTCTTCAGGATCATTGTACCACACACAACAGATCAGGATCTATAACATTTATTTAGAGAGTGTTGATCACCGATCTTAAACCACTTACCCATTCCCACACCACCATCCCGACTACCAAGCCCGCCAATCCATCATAACACTTATGACATACGAACCCCTTTTGCAAGCGATGGGAAGAACAGCGGTAGGAGGAACCTTTGAATTCCTTCACGATGGCCACACGGCACTGATCAGAAGGGCGTTCGAGATGGCGGAAGGCGATATTGTGGATATCGGCCTGACATCCGATGAGATGGCAAGACAGAAGAACAGGAACATTCCCGACATCAACACCCGTAAGAAGAATCTGACCACCTTCATCGAGCAACTTGGCATACCCGAAAAAAGGTACAATATACAGACCCTGAAGGATCCTTACGGCTCTACCCTTGAGGAAAATTATGAGTTCATCGTAGTGTCCCCCGAGACACACCCCGTAGCCCTGAAGATCAATGAGATCAGAAAAAGTGCAGGAAGGCCCGAAATAAAGATAGTGAGCATAAACTACGTAATGGCTGATGACGACATGCCCATATCCTCCACCCGTATCGGCCAGGGAGAGATCGATGTGCACGGACATATGAAGCTCAAGTGAGATGGATTTCAGGTGTGAACTACTGGCTTCCAAACACCTGCAAAAGTACTAATTATTATCAATATGTATGTTTCTTTTTTAATATATTTTAAAAGATGCGACCGATTTACTTAAATATTTATAGACTACTTAAAATATTGGGTGTAAAGGTGGTAATCCAAAAATTGGCGCCCGGAATTGGTGGTAAGTATGATCAGTGTAGAGAAGACATGCCCTGTATGTGGCAATAAGTTTGTGGTAGATAAGAGCGTAGCTGAGAGAGACTTGTTTTGTACGCTCGGGTGTTGTTTGAAGAGTACGAGCAATAGCTCGCAGAGTGATTGTGTGCAGGCTTGAGAAGATCAACCAGCATTAAAGACGTGTAGACTTATAAGGATCGTGAACATTAGTCGTACTTGTATTCGATCCATCTATTTTTAAGGAATAATTATCATGTTACGTGTAGGAGTTATCGGAACCGGAGCTATGGGTGTTAACCATATAAGGATATATCATGAGATGGAAGGCGTGGAACTTGTCGGAATCTCAGATATCGATGAGAAAAGGGTGAATGAACTTTCCAGAAAATACGAAACCGAGCCATTTACAGACTACAAGAGGCTGCTTGGGAAAGACCTGGATGCTATTAGCATCGTTGTCCCGACAAAGCTCCATAAACGGGTGTGTCTTGATGCCCTTGAAGCCGGGGCAAATGTGCTTGTGGAAAAGCCCATAGCGGATACGCCGGAAAATGCAAATATAATGATACAGGCTGCAAAGAATGCAGGAAAAGCATTAATGATCGGACACATAGAGAGGTTCAATCCGGCGGTCATCAAGCTTAAGGAGATCATAGATGAGGGGCTGCTTGGAAAGATAGTTTCCATTTCGACCCGAAGGGTCGGCCCATACAATCCAAGAATAAGGGATGTGGGTGTGATCCTGGATATAGGAGTGCACGACATCGATATCATTTCATACCTTTACGGCCTTGAAGTAAACAACGTTCATGCCATTGCAGGTGCAGACATCCATCCGTTCGAGGACCATGCGTCCATCCACCTGAGATTTGACCATGACCTGACAGGACTTGTGGATACCAACTGGCTGACCCCTCACAAGATACGCAACCTTACCGCCGTAGGAATTAAAGGCGTGGCATATCTGGACTACATCAACCAGACATTAGAGCTGCATGATGAGAACTGGATAAGGGAAGCAAAAGTGGACAAGGCTGAGCCTCTCAGGAACGAACTTGAACATTTCATCAAATGTGTGAGCACAGGTGAAAAGATACATCCCAACGGAGAGAACGGAAAGCACGCACTGGAAGTCTGCATGGCTGCCATTGAGTCATACAAACAGGAAAAGACTATCCAATTGTGATCGCTACATATTAAATTTTTACATTTATAAAACGGATAACACAGGTTGATATAATGAGTGACAAGTTACAGAAAATTATGGATGCACGAGGACCAATCAAAAAGATAGGCGTGCTAGGTATGGGATATGTAGGTATTCCTGCTGCTGCTCTGTTTGCAGATGTAGATGATTTTGAAAAGGTGCTGGGTTTCCAGAGGAACTCCGCTTCATCCGGCTACAAGATCGATATGATCAACAACGGCGAAAGCCCGTTGAAAGGTGAAGAACCCGGCCTTGAAGACCTCTTAAGAAAAGTCACCGATGCCAAAAAGTTCGAGTGCACCCCAGATTTCTCAAGAATTGCAGAGATGGACGCAGTGACCCTGGCCATCCAGACCCCATTTGCGAACCCTGCAGACCTCATCCCTGATTTCGGAGCCCTCATCGAAGGCATACGCAATGTGGGTAAATACCTCACCCCCGGCACACTGGTAGTGCTTGAATCCACCGTCACCCCGGGAACCACAAAAGGAATGGCCAAAGACATCCTCGAAGAGGAATCCGGCCTGATAGCAGGAGAGGATTTCGCCCTGGCCCACGCTCCTGAACGCGTGATGGTAGGACGCCTCCTGAAGAACATCCAGGAACACGACAGAATTGTCGGAGGAATAGACGAGACCAGCACAAAGCGAGCCATCGAGCTATACTCCCCGGTCCTCACAAAGGGAAAGATCATCCCAATGTCCGCCACGGCCGCCGAGGTCACCAAAACCGCAGAGAACACCTTCCGTGACCTCCAGATCGCAGCAGCCAACCAGCTCGCCCTCTATTGCGAGTCCATGAGAATCAACTTCTACGATGTCCGTGCCGGAATAGACAGCCTGAAAGGCGAAGGCATCACAAGAGCCATCCTCTGGCCCGGAGCCGGAGTAGGCGGCCACTGCCTGACAAAAGACACCTATCACCTTGAAAGAGGTATAGAGATAGCCGGCGAAACGCCCCTTGACTACCCCGAAAATGCTGACTCCATCTACGTCCTCGCAAGAAAAGTGAACGACTTCATGCCCGCCCACATGTTCAAGCTCACTGAAGATGCCCTTGCAGCCACCGGCAAAAAGATCAAAGGCTCAAAGATCGCCATGCTTGGCTGGGCCTTCATCAATGATTCCGATGATGCGAGGAATCCCCCATCCGAACCATACAGGGATCTACTTATCGAAGCCGGTGCTGAAGTGATGGTACATGATCCGCATGTTTTAAGCTATCCAAATGTTGAGATCGAGAAAGATATGGGATCAGTAGTGAAAGATGCTGATGCGGTCGTGATCCTGACCGGTCACTCCGAATACTTCAAACTGAGCCCTGCGGATGTTAAAGCATTGATGGGTAAAGATCAGCCTGTTATTGTGGATGGCAGGAACGTTATTGATCCTACTGTTTTTGTTGATGGAGGGTTCGTTTATCGAGGGATTGGAAGAGGGGATGTTAACTGAACATATGAGGGAATAAGTTTAGAAGGAGATAATACAGTGATCCAGAGGACATGGAACTGCGGTATTTTGTGTGCATATATATGTGGGGAACTGGTATGGACACTAAAAATTTAAAAATACCATCCACTGTTTCTCTGGAACATATACTCCACTTTTGGGAACAGAATGATATTCTTATCCTCATAGTTGATCTGAATGACTATGATACATTGAATACAGATCACCTGGATGACATTGAAAAAGAACATCTGGAAATATTACAAACCGAATATTTCAAAAAAAGATACATTACATCCAGAATCGTTTTGAAACATATTCTGTGTAGTATCCTCAAAGAACGAACCGTATCCGACATATCCATGTATAAAGACAAATATGGAAAAGTCCATGTACATAATCATAAAGAAGTACATATCTGCATCTCCTATACTGAAAATATTGTCACCCTGGCGATCTCAAAGACCGAGATTGGTGTTGATGTCGAGCTTAGAAAATTACGGTCTCTTACAAATGTTTCAAAATACCTGCACAACCCACTTTTACATGCCGACACATATGCGAATGGTCACGATCATTTAATGATATGGACCCTGAAAGAAGCGTATTGTAAGTTTTTGAATAAGAGCATTTTATCTAATTTGAATAAAGAATTATATCTTGACAATATCTGTCATTTAAATTATATTATAAACAGCAAATACATACTTGCTGTTGTTACTGATTAGAATCAGTATACGATTAATATTTGTCGTCTCCAGGAAATTGCCTTGTTGAAAATATATTAATACCATTAGAAATAACATTATACATGGCAAAAAACTAACGTGTATTGCCAACGATCATCGATTCGCAAAAAAGGAGAGCTTGGGGGCTAGAGAGACATGGAAACGATAAAGAAAGATATACTTAACTACCTGAATAACAAATCTTTTATGGATGGGAACACCCAGTTGAATGATAATGATTCCCTCACCCAGAACGGGATCATGGATTCGATCGGCCTGATCGAATTGATGGATTATATATGTGAAAAATATTCCATAGAAATTCCTGAAGACATGTTGACCCCGGAAAATTTTGACTCTTTACAAGGAATCACTGATCTGATCGTTAAACTGACAGAGTGAGATCATGAGAATTGATACCTATATTACAGAATATGCCAGAAAAAGTCCTCATAACGTTGCCATTGAAGAAGGCAAAAACTCTATTTCCTACAGCTGTCTTGATGAGGATATAAATAGTATTACCTCATCCATGATGGACTTTGGGCATTGCAGGTTTGCAATACTAGCAGAATCCGGCATACAATATATAAAAATGCTTATGGCGGTATACCGGTCAAACAACATCGCAATACCTCTGCCGATCGAATTGCCAATGTTCAGTCTGGAACGGATCCTTGATACTGCCCATATCAATAATATAATTGCAACAGAAACACAGTATTCAAGGCTTGGAGAGGACTTTTTTGAGTGTTTTGAAACCGTGGTCGTTGTTTCAAATGATACTTCCGTAAAGACCCTGCGTAAAAGGATCGTAAGAGAGATCAATAATCCAGACACGAGACTGGTGCTGTACACATCCGGTACAACAGGCACTCCAAAAGGCGTCATGTTAAGTGATAGAAACCTGATAGCAAATGCAGGTTCAATAATAGAGGTACTTGACATAATTCCTGATGATAAGGCAGCAATGGTGATATCCCCACACCATGCTTTTGGAAATTCCATAATCGATTCCCAGCTGATGGCTGGCGGATCCATCGGAGTCGGGAACATGAACTTTATAGAATCGACTTTCAGTCTGATAGAATCAGGAATATCGATATTCTATGGAGTTCCCAGTACATATCGTATGCTCCTTCGACATCCAGAGAGGTTCAAAAAGGCATTTGGAAATGTCAGGATGGCTGCATCTGCAGGCGGTGGCATGGATGGAGTCACAGTGAAAAATATAAAGGAGTCGAATCCGGATATAACGATACTGCCAATGTATGGTCAGACCGAAGCCACGGCAAGACTGGCCTACCTGCCGCCAGAGGATGTGGACAAATTCGGTGATACGATCGGCAAGCCTATACCCGGCGTCATCCTGGATGTATTTGATGCCGACAACAGACCGGTTGGACCAGACATCGCAGGAGAACTGGTTGCTAAGGGCGACAATATACTGATAGGTTACTTGGATGATGAGATGGCCACTGAGAAGAAGATCATTGATGGTTGGATGTACACAGGGGATCTGGCACAGAAATTGCCCAATGGTTATTTTAGACTACTGGGGCGCAAGGACGACCTTATAAAAATAGGTGACCATCGAGTGAATCCAAGAGAAGTTGAAAAATATATAGAGAACAACAATGAGGTCACCAATGTTTTCGTGGTACCGGTGCCACACGAGATTATGGGAAATGCCATTAGCCTCATGGTCATTCCTGGACAAGGGACAGATGTTGAAAACCTGCATGCATTCTGCCGGAAAAACCTACCTGGCTACCTTTGCCCACGGGAAATACTCTTCATCGATAATCCGCCATTGAGCGAGAACGGGAAAATATCTAATAGATCTATAATAGAGGGGTATCAAAATGTCAAAAAAAGTATGTGAAAAATGTGTTCTGGATTCGGAGATCCCGGGCATAACGATTAATGAGGAGAGTGGCCTCTGCCATTTTTGTGAGACATATGCCCCTCTTTCTTCGGAAGAGAAGGATGAATATGTAGCCCGGATGGAAGAACTCTTTGAGGAACACAAGGGCAAGCACAAATATGACATGATCTTTGCACTTTCCGGTGGCAAAGACTCTTCATACACGCTTTACAAACTGAAAAATAAGTATCCCTTCCTGAAAATACTGGCCGTCCAATTTGATAATGGTTTCACATCTGAGAACGCAGTAGCGAATGCAAAAAAAATGTGTGAGATAGCAGGATGTGACTATTTTAAACTGACCATGGAAAAGGATATACTGTACGATACATTCAGAAAGGCTGCTGAATCCCATGATGTATTCCCCAAGGTCGCCAAATACAGAGCCAGTGATATATGCAACACCTGCATCAGTATCATCAAACAGAAGTTGATAGAACAGGCCATCGTTCAGAAAGCACCTTTCGTTGTATTTGCATTCACAGGGGCACAGTCCCCCAATCCCATAATCAACCTGTCAGCTAATTTCATACAGTGGTCGAGGAAGCTTTTTGAGAAACAACTTCAAGAGATGGGGATTGATGACAGGGATGAGTTGTTCCTGATAAAAAAGGATGTTATTGAAAATATAGGAAATGACGCTCCAATCATGCTGCACCCCCTATGTCTGTGGGATTATAATGAAAATACAATAATTAAGAACTTGGTGGAGATAGGATGGCTCCCCCCAGATATCAATGACAGTAATTCGACCAACTGTACATTGAATTCCTTTGCCTGTTACAACCATCTGGATAAATATGATATTCATCCATACGCCTTTGACATAGCAGGAATTGTCAGAAGCGGAGATATGTCCAGAGAGGAAGGTCTGGAAAAACTCCACAAAGAATTATCACAGCCATTGATAGAAGAAGCTGCGAACAAACTTAAGCTAAAGCTAAAATAAGCCACAAAGTTATATAGCAGCTTTTTGCTCCATGGCTAAAGAGAATATCTGGATTGCTGGCAACCATTCCATGCAAATCAACCAATGTAATCCCTTACCTTGTGATATAATGTCAACCATCCAATCATTGTAGGAGAGTGATACCATACGAATAATTGATGAACTGAACGGGGATGCTGAAAAGATCGCCGAAACTATCAGGACTTTTATTAAGGAACAGGTTGTGGGTTTTAAGAAAAAAGGATTGGTCATAGGAGTCTCGGGAGGCATTGATTCAGCTGTGGCCCTTACGCTTGCCGTGCAAGAACTGGGAAAAGATAATGTATATGGCCTGCTCATTCCAGAAAAAGAATCGGCCCCATCCAGCACATCCCTAGGGGCAGAGATTTGCGAAAGCCTGGAAATATCATATGAAGAGGTCTCCATCTCCCCCATACTGGAATCACTTGATATTTATGATAAGAAGGAACAGATCATAAAGAGGACCTGTCCGGAATATGACCCCAGGATACACAAAACATCGCTGGTACTGCCTGATTTTCTGAATCAGGGATTGTTGAACGTTCCATATATACAGCTGATAAAGGATGGCGAAGCGATTGCAAAGTACAGGTTGAAGGCAAACGATTATCTGGAACTGATCGGATTGCAGAACGTCAAGCAAAGGTCCAGGATGCTCGTCCAGTACATGTGTGCTGAGAAGATGAACTATGCAGTTTGCGGTACTACCAACAAGACTGAACTGGCCCTTGGTCAATTCGTAAAATACGGAGACGGGGGCGTGGATATTGAACCATTGGCGGATTGCTATAAGACCCAGATATATGCCCTGGCAAAACTTCTCAATGTCGATGAAGCGATCATACAGCGGCCACCAAGCGCTGACACATGGAGCCATTTCACCTCTGATGAGGATTTCTACTGGCGCATGCCCATCCATGTCATGGATCAACTACTGTATGCTCAGGAACATCGGCTGTCTGTAGAGGTAATTGAAAAGAATACCGAATTGTCCAGAGAGACCATACACAAGGCCCAGAGACACATCGATAGAATGAGAAATACTACCACATATGTGCGAGCAGCTCCACCCATCTGTTACCTGGGCAGATGAGTCACGGAAGAAAAATGCTTACAGACAAAGTGGTACTCGTCACAGGAGCGAGCAGGGGAATTGGAAGAGCTACAGCCTTGATTGCAGCAGAGAACAATGCACACGTGATCATTAACTATAACAAGAGTGAGGAACGGGCAGCTGAACTGATGGACCTGATCCGTCGGAAGGGGCTTAACGCTTCGATGATCAAGGCCGATGTCTCATCAGAAGACGATGTCAAGGCCATGTTCGAATCTATCAAGGAGGAACATTCCAAACTTGATGTGTTGATAAACAACGCAGGGATCATGCGAAACAACCTTCTGATGCTAACTAATATGGAAATGTTCGACCGTACCATCGGGATCAATCTGAAGGGAACGTTCCTGTGTACCAGATATGCATCGAATATAATGAGGAAGCAGGGGTCGGGAAGGATCATCAATTTATCGTCCACCATAGGACTCAAAGGGAATGCCGGGCAGACAGTATATTCAGCAAGCAAGGCGGCAGTGGTCGGATTTACAAGATCCGCAGCGAAGGAACTGGGCAGATATGGGATAACGGTCAATGCTATTGCACCAGGTCTTATTGAGACCAACCTTATAAAAGATATTAAAACTGATATTCGAGAAAAAATGATGTCCAATATTGCCCTTGGACGTATCGGTACGCCGGAAGATGTCGCAAAAGTAATATTGTTTTTGAGTTCGGATCTTGGAAGTTATGTCAGCGGAGAGGTCATTGTGGTGGATGGATGTCAGATGATGTGATCGACCACCAGTGACTTTCTTCACAGATATTAGACGATTGTTTCGGACGCTGATGTTGTGGCTGTCATGACCGGGAATTCAGATTACTTCAAATTTGACCCAGCCCAGTTGAAATCCCCACAGGCAAGGAACATCCGACCATCATTGATGGCAGGAATGTTGTAGACCTGATGAGTATGTCAATAGGGGTTTCGTTTACAAGAAATTGGAAGGGCTTATATGAACAGCCATTTCATATAGTTAAAATATAGAAACAGAGTTATGCAGTATATTTTATACCCCTCGTCATTTTTTTGTTGGATATTTGATCTGGCCTACACCCTTCTTTTTTGATATGACACGACATTTATCAATAAAGTCGCTTATCATTTTGCTTCTTTTCAGGGTCACATAATAATTTCAGATACAGATGAGATCACTTTTCTGACCTGTACCTGACCTCAAAACCAAGATGATTCAATGCAACCAATGCCATCATTATCACAGAGCATATCAAAATAATCGATAGATAGCATGTCAGCAGGTAATGAACGAAGTCAACACTTGCAAATTCCGCATTCACATACGAAAATATGCAGATTGGTTGCTTGTATATCGGATAAAAATAGTCCATTATCTGGCAAGATCATCCAGCAAGAGATGTGCAAGAGACATGGAAACGGCATTAAATCTCATATATACAGCCTCCCAAAATTTCGATATACTACATATCCGACAAATGCTCCAAATATGAATGCAGAAGAGCTGAAGAGTAGTGAATGCTTTGCGATGGGACCGATCCAGCTGTTGCAAAGTACCATTTACAAGGATATTATAAACGACCATGAGGTCCAGAGACAGTGCAAAAAATCCCCCACAAAAAGCAGCAACAGAATTTGCAGACCATTTCGGGATGAAAGTTCTTTACGAAGGAGTGCTGCAAAGTTTGCATTGATCACAATCGCACTGATGCAAAGTACAAAAAAAATAGCATGCTGTTGGATAAACCATGTTAATAGGTAGAACATTTGAAGATAAAAATCGATCAGGGATTGTTTTGATAAGGAAGATTTCAGATTAGCTAATAAATCTCTCCAGTCTAAGCCGACAAGAACATCCCCTCGAGAAAAAAACAATTCAGATTCATTAGGTATAAATAAAAAGGATGGCGCAAGATTTGCGCCTCAATTTACAATATCACCAAAATTCTGTGCAACTGCTGTGAGATCCAGGATGTTAATTAGACCATCCTGGTTAACATCACAGCGTGGGTCACTCTCCGCAGAGCTGCCGATATTCTGGCCAACCAGTGTGATGTCCAGAATATTAACGATTCCATCTTCATTCACATCCGCGCGTGGATAGGCGGCATTTACTTTTATAGTAAAGGATTCTGAGTCAGCAAGATATCCATCTGTTACCTCTGAAGTGACAACATAAGTACCTGCCTGACCCTCTGAAGGCGTCCATATGAATTCACCTGATGCGGAATCAAAGCTTGCACCGACCGGAAGGCCTGCTGCCGAGTATATCAGAATATCGCCATCCGCATCTGTAGCACTGACTGCAAATGTAAGCGTACTTGTTTCATCAACATACTTTGCACCAATTTGATCAATAACTGGTGCTGTATCAACGAGCACGGTTGCTTTTGAAGTTGTGAAAGGCATGAGATTTGAATTGGTATCACTGATAACCACATTGGCCAGATCAATTTCTGCCATGCCTGTAGCACTTCCTGCTGTCATGCTGATCGTAGCCATCACACCCTGGGATGTGACACTTTCCGAGCCGATAATTGAGGAGTAGACTTCTTCGATCTTGCCATCATTGTTTAGCATTATTCCACTGCTGAAAAACGTGGAAGCACCGTTCTGATCGAAAAGGTTACCTTCTGTTACACTTCCTGCTGTCAGCTTTGAACCATCAAAAAGAAGATCTAACTGAGCCCCTGTTATTGGTACTGCAGGATCGATCAAAACATCCACCGTGAAGGTTTCACCAGGAGTTACCTGATCCGATGAAGCTAAAAGGTGGACAGGAGTGATTGATGGATTCGCAGGTCCAATTACAGAATCGCTTTCTGTTGCATGACCGATGGTGAGCTTTGGCCTCTGGTTCTCATTGCTCCAGTCAGAACTGTAGAATGCAATATAGTTGTCATGCTCATTTTGTGCCTTGAGGAAGAAACCGGTGTTGTCGTATTCACCACTGACATAATCCTGCACCAGTTCTGTGATATCGAACTCATAGTACCTGTTATCAGGCAGATCATTTGCATCAAACGTTATTGATGCATAAGGCTCACTGCCCTGGGCTACATTGTTCACATCGAACCAATCCCCACCCGCGTTGTTCCATGGAGTGCCAGCTGCCTTGTTGTTCCAGCTTACATCATCAGAATTCCAGTCAGCTGCTCTGTAGATCTCTACAACAGTGTCCTGGTTACGTGGACTGTTCTCAGGATAGTACCAATATAATGAAAGGGTTGCATCAGAGACTGTGTCAGTGGTGTTATACGTACTTAGGTTAAACCACATGACATCCCTATAACGACCTGTACCATCAAAGTGCCCTATGTCAATATAATTGTCCTCTGCAAGGGTAGTATCAGGAGTTGATTCGCGCAGTCGGTTGTCATAAACCAGACTTGGTGCTGTAGCAGTGTTTCTAATTACAGTTATGGTAACTTCTTCAGAATCAGTGAGCTGACCATCCGTTACTTCAAATGTGACAGAATGGGTACCTTCCTGACCTTCGGATGGTGTCCAGCTGAAAGCACCTGTGGAACTTCCAATGCTTGCACCAGATGGGAGACCAGTGGCTGAGTAAGCAAGACTATCACCGTTAACATCTGTGGCACTGACAGTAGAGATTAAGGTGCTTCCTTCATCCACTGTCCTGTCACCGATCGCGTTCAGGACGGGTGCTGTGTTACTTGGTGCTGGTTTAGAATCATCACTTCCATACACACCTATACCTGCATCAATTATCGGTGAATTCGATCTTAGACGGTAATCATGATTTGCTCGATCAACGAACAATGGATCGACATTG
Organism: Methanococcoides alaskense; assembly: GCF_027594145.1. Lineage (GTDB taxonomy): Archaea > Halobacteriota > Methanosarcinia > Methanosarcinales > Methanosarcinaceae > Methanococcoides > Methanococcoides alaskense. The sequence continues at coordinate 18,143 of NZ_JAQFFK010000002.1, forward strand.
AGATCGGATGCATATGAACCGACATTGCGGTAATTACCTTTTTCGTTGTCCCATACATTGTTGTTCTCCAGGATAAGATCATGCCTTGAGTCAAGATAATTATTGATCCCATACCCACTTGATGAGAAAGCACTGTTATAATTTGAGCCAGTGATGATATTGTTTCTGATATATATCTTGTAGCCGGTTGTGCTACCCATTCCAAATCTGTTACGGGTGATGATCCCATCTCCCTCACTACTATCGATCACATTGTTTTCAATTACTGTGTTGTCCCAACCATTTATCTGGATCCCACCACTGTGTGAGCCATAACCTGTTGAGTCGTAGATCAAATTATGATGAATATACAGATCACTTGCTTTATCAAGTGCGGGGGTTCCTGTCACACGGTTACAAACAACCACACCAAATTCTTGATGGGTTTTTATTTCATTATATGAAATTTCATAATTTTGACATGTGTATGAAGCTCCAGTAAGAGATAGATAGATCGCAGACAATCCATGTAATGCAGATGGATCGGTCTGCATTATATTGTTAGTGATCACAACATTATCTGTGTTCTCTATTCTGAAACCACAATCACCATTTAGAACTGAAACGAGATTATCGTGAATGTAAACACCATCAGATCCATGTATATATATGTCATCATGACCTGTCCAATAAAATTCATTGTCATGGATGTTCATATTAGCGGGTTTTCCGTCGCCGTTGATCTTAATTCCATCATTTGCTATATGATGGATTTCCATGTTATATATCTCGAAATCATACGGGTCACTACGATCGCCATTAGGACCGTTATGCCGAAATCCAAACCCATCCATGAAACTCCGCCCGTGAACAGCAGGCTCACCATACACAGTCCTTACATACTTTTGTGCAAAGTAGTTTCCATCTACTTGAAAATCATGGATCTTAAAATTATGTGCCGCACGTGTAGCAGGTTCAAACAATGATTTGTATTGCGGAAACATACATTCATCTACCAATGTTATGATAGTGTCATCTACACCTGCACCCTGCAAGTTCATATTTGAATAGAATATGACAGTATTTGCTATTTCATAATTGCCAGCTTTGATGTACACAGTATCATATTCAGGATGAGCATTCACAAACGCAGTTGCCTGGTTGATCTGAACTTCGTCTGCTGTCCCATCCGTGTTATAATCACCGCTGCCATCTGTGGCAACATATACGATCGGGGCAGTACTACCCAAAACAGTCGGAATCGTTAGTAACAAAATGAATGATACTATTAACAAGATATTTAGCTTTTTCATGATTACCACATATGTTTATTTAAGACTTTTATATTGGTTTTAGATATATATGATGTGAAGCTCAGGGTTTTTATTCGATATAAGTGTTGTGAATTTCCGTCACCATCATATTTACCGAATAACGTTTTTTATGTACACTGATATGAGTGTTGTGTTCACAATTCTTGTATTTGAGAACACACTGTCCCGGAGTATGCCTATTGTGGTCAAGATATATCCATACGTTAATATTAAGAGAAGAATCGTAATAAATAGAACCTATAAACAGAACTCAATAAAAAATATACCAGTGATAAAACCAGCATTATTAGATTACTTCGTAGTTAAATTCTATAAGTGCAGATAGTTGTCAAAATACATACATATGTCATGGGCTAAGAGAAGAATCGTGATAAATAGCACCCATATACAGAACCCAATGAAAAATATGCAAGTGATAAAACCAGCAAAATGAGACCACTTCGTAGTTAAATCCTACAAGTGCAGTTAGTTGTTAGTGTCCAAAACCATTAGCAATAAGTTAAAAGACTCCTTAACCGAAGACCAATGGATTTCATCGCATAAACCCATACATAATATAACCATTTCTACACAAAGCCGTCTTAGGGGAAATCCTTAAAATGATAGGAAACTAATAAAATATTAATTGTTACTTAATACTATGTACCATAAACCATTATTCATATTTGCCCATCTTTTAGGAGAGGTTAACTTTTATTCCACATACAAACGTGTGGTACACTCACAGTTTAACCCCTACTCTGAGCTAAAAACAGATCAGGAAAAACAACTGAGGCACATGATTAGTTTTGCATACGACAATGTTCCATACTATCACAAACTATTCAATGAGCTGAGACTTACACCATCTGACATTAAGACGATCGAAGACCTTGAAAAAATTCCGACTCTTACCAAAGACACTATCAAAGACAACTGGGAGGATTTCAAGCCAGTCGATCTGGACACAATGAGATACTACACGGATTCAACAGGTGGATCTACGGGGACTCCCTTTCGATACAGGCTGTTGAAATATGATCGTTTTTTATCCGGTGCAATGCTCTATCGTGGATGGGGGTATGCTGATTACGAACTTGGAGATCGGATGGTATTTCTGGCAGGTTCCTCTTTGGATGTCGGAACCAAATCTATTGTGGTCAACAAAGCTCATGAGGTCTCAAGGAATATTCGCAAACTATCTGCGTTTGATATGGGTCCTAAGGATATGCAACAATATGCAAACGTCATCAATTCATTCAAACCTAAATTTATAAGGGGTTATGCTTCATCGGTTAATTTTTTTGCTAATTTCATTAATGAGAACAATGTTGACATCCCCACACCTCAGGCAGTTTTCACTACTGCAGAGAAACTGATGCCCCACATGCGGAAAAACATTGAAGATAGGTTTGGATGTGAGGTCTATGATGCCTATGGTCTGAACGATGGTGGGGTGGGTGCTTACGAATGTGCAGAACACAATGGACTGCATATAGATACCGAACGAAGCATTATGGAAATTGTGGATGATGATGGCAGGCAGCTGGAAGAGGGTATTGGAAGGATCCTGGCAACGAGTCTTCATAATTATGCGATGCCTTTCATCAGGTATGATACGGGAGATATAGGACATCTTCTCAATGACGAATGTGGTTGTGGAAGAAAATCCAAGTTGTTGAAAGAAGTCATGGGGCGGACTGTTGATATTCTGTTAACTCCTGACGGAAGGCATGTTCATGGATATTTTCTGCTATATATTTTCTGGGAATATGGAAAGGGTATAAAAGAATATCAGGTAGTACAGACAAAGGTTGATAAGCTTGTCATCAAGATCGTAACAGACGATAGTTTTGATGAAAAACAACTGGACATGATCAGAGAGATCATTAAAAGTAAGTCCAACGAATGGGACGTTGAATTCAGGTTCGTTGATGAGATAGAAAGGACAAAAGCTGGAAAGTACAAGTTTATCATCTCTGAGCTGGTATGATGTCAGATAATGATGCTGTAACACTTATGGCCGTTGGCGATGTTATGCTGGGAGACCATCCTATCTGCATTGGTCACGGTGTGGGAAGTCTCATCAAAGAAAAAGGATCCGAGTTTATATTTGAGAATGTTTCAGATATATTAAAAAAAGCAGATATTACATTTGGAAATTTAGAATCAGTCCTATCCGATGTTGAAATCGATCTCGCTAACATCAAATCGGTACAATTGCGGGGTTCAGAAAGCTCGGTAGATGGCCTCATTTCTGCAGGCTTTGACGTGATGTCTATAGCGAATAACCACATTTTGGAACATGGCGAGAGATCACTGATAAGAACTCAGGAATTACTATCTAATAGTGACATCAAGACAGTAGGTGTGTCTGAAAATAAAAAGAGATCCAGGGATTTGGTCATTTTAGATCGAAATGGAATTTCTTTTGGTTTCCTAGCTTATTGTCTTGTGCGTGATGAAACCTCTTATTGCTCTGTTGAAGACCCCCAGGATATTGTCAGTGATATCAAAAAAGTCAAAGATGATGTGGACATTTTGATTGTTTCACTTCATTGGGGTAATGAATTTGTTAGAAAACCATCACCAGACGAATTTTCTCTTGCCCATGACATAATTGATGCAGGTACAGATCTTATTCTGGGACATCATCCACATGTGTTACAGGGTGTCGAGAGATACAATAATGGAGTTATAGTATATAGTATGGGTAATTTTGTTTTTGATATGTGGCAAAGGAAAATGAGGGAATCTATGATATTTTCATGTAAATTCTCTAAGAATGGTATTGTAGATTTCGAGATCATTCCTGTATTTATCAATGATCATTACCAACCCTGCCCTCTTTATAGGAAAGATAAAGATACCCTCTTGTCGAAAATTAATAATGAGTTCATAGAATGTGTTAGTAAAGATACGTATCAAGAGGAAGTAAGGAATTGTAGAGGTCAATATCGTTTGGCTCTTGTTAAGCACTTGATTACAAATTTCTATCGATATAAGTTCACATACCTATGCCAGATACTTGAAAACTTTGTCAAAAAATGATGGTGATCTTATGAAATTATTAATTACATTGAAATTGGCCGATAGAAACATGATGCACCATCTTTATCCAATAACATTATTGGATGAAGTAGATAAGTTGATAGTTGTACGAGATACAAAAGGCCCTGATATTAACAAATTTCAGTACCATTGCCCCCCATATTGGACTTTGAAGATCCCCATAATCGCTTTATTGTATAAATTTGTGCTAATGATCATTCTATCCATTCGGGAAAAACCAGAGTTGATCCATGGTTACCTTATGTTCCCACATGGTATTTTAGCATTTGTAGTAGGCAAATTAACAAGGAAGAAAGTGGGAATATCGTTACTTGCAGGACCTGTAGAACTCTATGCCCCAGGAAGGAGTCCAATAGGTAAATACTCATACTGTAGACCACTACCACCTTTGAATTTTTCAGCAAAAATATTTTTACACATACTAGACAAATGTGATATTATAACAGTCACTGGAAGCTATACCAAAAAATATTTGGAAAATAAAGGTGTCAAAAATGATACAATTTCTGTACTTCCCCATGCAGTAGATAATAAATTTAAGCATGTGAATTCTATTAAAGAATATGACATTGTGTTTGTTGGAAGATTGGCTGGCGTAAAACATGTTGAGACACTAATAAAGTCAATTGATATCGTAAGACGTACGTATGAGGAGGTAAGGGTTGCAATAGTAGGGGATGGCGAGTGTAAAACAAAGCTAGAAGAGCTTACTAGAGAACTTGGTCTGATGGAGAACATATTTTTTGCGGGGTATCAATCTAATTCATGGAATTGGTACAACAAAGGAAAAATGTCGATATTAACATCCGAAAGAGAAGGTTTCCCTTATTCAGTTGTCGAAGCTCTTAGCTGTGGCTTACCGGTCATCTCCTCTAATTGTGGAAATGTTTCAGATATCATAAAACATGGATATAACGGATTTATTATTGATGATTACCAAGATCACATTTCATTTGCTGAAGCAATCCTTGAATTTTTGCAAAATCCTGAAACTTTATTGGAATTTTCGAATAATGCAGCAAAAAGTGTTCGCGACCTGAATGAAGAAAGTGTGACAAACGTGTGGAATACTATCATTAATGCGATCTCAAAATAAGCATTTAGAAACTTTGAAATTGGATTAAAATTAGGCATAGTTGTGGATTAATTAGAGTTTAGAGGTACCGATCTACACGATGAGATGGCCATCTTAATGAATGCTTGTACTGTGTTTGTATTGCCGGGTTTGAGGGACTAGGAGGAGGTCTGATCGAAGCAATGGCTTGTGGGAAGCCTGCAGGGTTGCAACTTATAATGGTGGGAGTGAAGAGATTATTATATCAGATGATTGCGGATTGTTGTGTGAATCGACGTAGTCAATAAAGCTATCCGATAATTTTTTGTTAGTATTGCATCAAAAATTGCATGTCAGGAAAATAGAAACTTGTTTTGCTTAATTTACTTTGGATGAAATGCGTAAATAAATCACCTCCACAGATGAAATATAAAATGTTACTCGACTTCAACAAAAAGTAATAAAAAACCATATATGCTGCGGAACTTATCTTTAAATGTGGGGGAAACAGAATGCTTGTAAAAATACCATTCCTTTTGTTGCGGCTAACAGGGATACCATTATTCATCAGAGAAGTCATCCAGAGAAAAAAAGTAACAATCGTGAATTTTCATGATATAAGTCCTGACAAAGCAGACAGGACCCTAAGAATACTAAGCTCCAAGTACAATATAATCCCCCTGCAGGATTATGTCAGAGCAAAAGAAGCAGGAACAGTTGATGAACTGCCACCAAAATCATTGATCATAACAATGGATGATGGACATAAGAGCAACTATGAGCTCAAACCCCTGCTGGAAAGATATGATATACCCGCCACTATATTCCTGTGCAGCGGCATAGTAGACACAAACCGCCATTTTTGGTGGTCCCACAAGACAGGCAATGATTATAGTCTTGAGGATCTGAAAAAGATTCCCAATAAGGAGAGATTGGAGATCTTGAGAGAATTTGGGTTCGAGCAAACAAAAGAGTTCGATGACAGACAGGCATTATCAAAGAATGATATCGAAGATATGAAGGCTATGGTAGACTTCCAATCCCATACTGCATTCCACCCTGTCCTGCCGAACTGTACCACATCTGAAGCATACAAGGAGATCTCACAGTCAAAGAAGGACCTTGAAGAGAAATATGGACTCAAAATATATGCATTGTCCTATCCAAATGGTGATTACTCAGATCGAGAGATCTCAATTGCTAAAAAAGAGGGTTATAAGTGTGGGGTCACCGTTGACGTAGGATTCAATTCCCAGGATACGGATATATTCAAACTGAAACGCTTCAGTATTCGAGATGGTTCAGACAGCAACGAAGTATTGGTCAAAGCAAGTGGATTGTGGTGGTATCTCATAAAATTTGTCACATGATGAAATAACACTGTATCGAGCCGAACTGTCCTGCCGCAAAGAACATTCAAAGCATTTACAAATGGTGTTTATGCACTTGCTAATGTCAATATAAGTGCCAGCAGGAACACCAAAGTTTATGATGATGCCTTAGGAGAGAGTGTCAAATGGGAGCAGAAACCGGACGGTACCATAACATTCAAGGTGGAGAATAAACATCGTTATAAAATAATTACAGATCAATACTGGTATTTTTAAAGTTTGAATAACTTAAAACTTTTACTTTGCAACTAAATCAGACAATAATATAAGTAATCATCACACAAATAATTAATAGGAATACCATGCCATCAACAAAGATACGCACGCTGGAGGAAAAGGACTTTTCAGAACTAGCAGATTTCTTGAGAGAGGGGTTACACTACCCACCTGAGATTTGGCAACGTCGTTTCGATATGTGGTGGAAAAACAATCCCTGGATGGATCCATCCATCCCGTTTGGCTGGGTCATTGAAGACGAGAAATCGGAAATTGTTGGTTTTATGGGGAATATCCCTGTAAAATATCAGATAAAGGGGAGAGATGATATCGCTGCAACCGGTACATCACTATATGTGCGACCTTCGGTACGAGGAGTTATCAGCCTTCAGCTGATACTGGCATTTGCCAGACAGAAAAATATTAAGCTCCTGCTCAACACCACGGCAAATAAGACCGCGACACAAATATTCTCCAAATTGGGTTTTTCTGATATCGATGTCCCGTTTAATAATCTAGAATACTGGTATATTCGAGATTATGGACAAATGTGTGATTTATACATACAAACGAACATTACATCTCACAGCCTGCTACCTTTAAGAAAAGTTTCAGTGGCTCCCATAAAGTTGATCTCACCTTTTGTTCGATGGTTCAAGGATAAAAGAACATTTAAGTTACAACCGAATCATTACAAATGTTCTCTATGCACAGATTGTGATGATTCGTTCACAGAATTGTGGAAAAACAGCAGAACAAAAAATGCAACAACACTGTGCCGGGATGCAGAGACACTTAAATGGATATATTTCTCAAAAGCTGTCGCTGAGAAGCGATATGTGATCAAGTGTATCGATACCCAAAATGATAAGCTAGTTGGATATTTTGTATTTGATATTGCAGGTTCTGAAAAAGATATTAAGACCATGCAACTGAAAGATGCATACATACCACAATTCGAAGAAGAGATAGTTCTATCATTAATTGCGTTCTCAATGGACATGGCAAAAATACATAATGTTGCTGCATCAGTATTCTGGCCTATCGATCAGAAAATGGATGAAATACTGAAAAAACGAATTAAGATAAAAAGAAAGCACAAACTTACATATCTGTACAAATTTCTCAATGAGAATGATGAATTGGATTTGGAGGGGCATGAAGATCACGAATTTATCCCTTCGTACATTGATCCCGATAGAGGAGCACTATAAGAAATTAGCATGGACGTTCAAAATTTAAAGATCAGACACTATTTTTTGTGTACGATCGTTTTACAGCAGAGTCCCATGATATTTTTGCTAAATTTATCATAATAAGCAGAACACCCCGCGTAAGCTAGGGGATGAATGCGTACTGACATGATGATAACTGTTATTTAACTCAAAGCATAAGTACGGTTAAGTCGTATAGGGACAAGTATGTTAAAAGCTTTCAAGTATAGAATGTATCCTACAAAAGAGCAGGAAGAGATGTTTTTTCAACATTTCGGTTCATGCAGGTTCATCTATAATTGGGCTTTGGATAACAAGATTAAATCTTATCAAACGGAGGGCAAGTCAACATCAAGGTTCACGTTGAACAAAATGTTGACCGAGTTAAAGGTAGAACATGAATGGTTGAAGGATGTAAATTCTCAATCGCTACAAGGTGCTACTCTTAATCTTGAAAGCTTATACGAAGTTTTTCAGGGAAAAGACTGGATTTCCTAAATTTAAATCGAAGAAGAAACCTGTACAATCGTTTTCTGTACCACAATTCTATAAGGTGGACTTTGATGATAATAAAGTCTATCTTCCAAAGATAGGGTTTGTCAAGACTATTTTACATCGTAAATTTACAGGTAACGGAAAGACTGCTACGGTTTCCAGAACATCTACTGGAAAATACTATATCAGCATTCTTGTTGATGATGGTAAAGAAGTGCCTGTTAAATCCTCTTTCGATGAAAATTCAACTGTCGGCATTGATGTGGGGATTAAGGATTTCGCTGTTATCTCCAATGGTGAAAAAGTCGAGAATCCTAAGTATCTTAAAAACTCTATGCAACGACTGAATGTGCTACATCGAAGGATGAGCAAGAAACAAAAGGGCTCAAATAATAGGACAAAAGCTAAACTTGCATTATCAAAACTCCATGAGAAAGTCAGAAACCAGAGAAATGATTTCCAACACAAACTCTCTTCTAAACTATTAAGCGAGAACCAAGCTATAGCGTTGGAAACATTGAATGTTGAAGGGATGATAAAAAATCACAACCTTGCTCAACATATTGCAGATGCTTCGTGGAGTTCCTTTGTATCCATGCTCGAATAAAGGCAGAATGGTGTGGAAAGACCGTTCTCCGCATCGGACAATTCGAACCATCAACTAAAATCTGTAACGTGTGCGGTCACTACAAAAATGACATGACACTTGCGGTTAGAGAATGGGAATGTCCCGAATGCAATTCAATTCACGATAGAGATATTAATGCCGCTATCAACATTAAGAAATTTGCACTTAATAAACAGAACTTAATTGGAATTTGAAGCACCTTCGGAACGAGGGGAAGAGCCTGTGAAGTTGCGTTCGATGGAACGAGCTATGAAACAGGAAGTTCCATGCGTAAGCGTGGAGTAGTTCACACCTGTAATGATCGCATCTCCCCAGTATTCAGGTACAGCGTAGGAACCTGTTAGATTGCACCAATTAAAGAAATATAAATCACCTGCATTATCCAAGTCATTTATGGCAAGGAACAAACCAACAATGTCGTTAGAAGGTTGTCCGCCGACGTCACTCCATGGTATTGCAACCTCGATCATGTAGCCCCTATCCTTGTCACTTGCATCATTCTTGCTGCCCTGCAACCTCACGCTTTTGAGAATATTGCTGGTGTAATTGTAATCCTTCCCACTACCAGTACCCACATCATCCACCACTGCACCATTCAGGTTTATGATAAAGTGGTAGTCATCTGTCTGCATTGCGAACCCATTGTTGTGCAAAGTGTCAAGATATATCTCAACGCCATCATCCATATGTAGACTAGTGTCATCACTTACCCCATCTGCCCGGAGGTTGGTGTCTTTCACATCACATCCAAAGTAAAGGTACGTGTCATCATACATTGCCTTTATTGTTGCTATATTGTCTTCTTCTGGATTTCTGTCGGAGACTCCATAAATTGTAATCCCGACTGTGTTTTGCCAATCACTTAGATCACCATCGATTGTAGCTGTACCGCGTACTATGTCTAAATTTCCGCAGTCAGTGTCCGATGGAATTTCCTGTACAGTTAAAAGAACAGTGTCCGAATCGATTTTACCCTCAGCGTCTGTCACCGTCAGTGTTGCTGTATATGTTCCCACTGAACTATAGGAGTGCTGAACAACGATACCAGCGGCATCCTGCTGGAGTCCGTCAGAATCATCGAAGTCCCATGTATAGGATATAATACCAACATCGTCTGTTGATGCAGAGCCGTCCAAGGTCACGATCTCACCAGTAGAAACTGTGCGGTCAAGACCGGCGGAAGCATTACTGTAGTCCGACCCCGAGTATCCCACATCGATGAGCAGACTTGTTATAGAATCGATTATCCATCTACTGACCACAAAGCTTAAGCTCCTTTCTTCATCCACGGTCCTGCTGCCTATCGTGTTCAGAATGGGTGCTGGTGTAGAATCAGCACTTACATACACACCCATACCTGCATCAATGATCGGTGAATTCGGTTTTAGATGGTAATCATGATTCCCTCGATCAACGAACAATGGATCTACATTGAGATCGGATGCATATGAACCTACATTGCGGTAGCTACCTTTTTCGTTGCTCCATAAATTGTTGTTTTCCAGGATAAGATCATGCCTTGAGGCAAGATAATTATTGATCCCATACCCACTTGATGAGAAACCACTATAATAATCTGTGTTACTGATGATATTGTTTCTGATGTATATCTTGTAGCCAGTCGTGTCACCCATTTTAAATCTGTTTCTGGTAACGATCCCATCACCATTACAGCCATCGATCACATTGTTTTCGATCACAGTATTATTCCAGCCATTTATCTGGATTCCACCACCGTATCCATGACTTCCGATTGCATCATAGATCAAATTGTGGTGGATATACAGATCTTTAGCTTTGTCAATATCAGGCGTTCCTGCCACACGATTACAAACTACAATGCCCATTTCCTGAACATCTCTTATTGTATTGTACGCAACGGTATAATTGTTAGATGTGTGTAAACTATTAGTAAGGGATAAATAAATACCAGATAATCCACGAGGATCAGACGTTTTAGTATACAGAGTATTGTTTGTGATGACAACATCGCTTGTGTCTTCAATTCGCACGCCACAATCGCCATAGATCCATGTGAAATCATTGTCATAAATATGTACATTTTTTGTATACATAATGTATATATCATCATGACCTGTCCGATAAAACGTATTATCGTGAATTTTCAGATCAGCATCTGTACCATCCCCTCTGATCCTGATACCATCGTTTGCACCATCATGGAAGTACATATTGTAGATCTCAACATCGTATGGAGCACTGTGATCTCCATTCGCACCACTGGACGCAAAGAAGAGATCAAGGTATCCCCGACCATGTATGCTTGGCTCACCCATCTGGGTTACTACATATGTTTGCTTGTCAAGGTTCCCATCCACTTCAAAATCATGGATTTTAAAACTATGGGCACCCACACTAGATGGTTCGATCAAACCTTTTCGACCAGGCCATCCACATTCATCTTTTAATTTGACCACAGCACCTGGCTCACCTTCAAGTATTGTATTACTATGAATGAAGATCGTATCGCCTATAATGTAAGTACCACTTTTTAGATGAACAGTTGTATATTCAGAATGGCTTACTACGAAGTCCATTGCCCGGTTTATTTGAACCTGGTCATCCGTACCATCACAATTGATGTCACCGCTGCCATCTGTAGCAACATATACTGTTGATGCAGCCGAACTACGTAAAGTGGTTGTGATACCCAGTAACAGAACCAATATTAGTATACACAATATTGCGACAGTTGTTTTTCTCATTACTATCATCTTCTACAATAACATTGAGATATGACTCAAGACTTTGTAGATCCATACCTTACTTCTTTGATCGAACTATTGATTTTATAGCAAATTCATAACTTGTTCTTAATAGTCTTTAATATACCATATAATTGATCCCTCAATGTAATATCCTTATACATAACTACCAGATAATAAGCAAACGTAACTGCGAATGCAACAATGAAGATGACATATACCGATAAAGAGAGGTACTTCACCACAATTAGAGGAAGAGAAATTACAAGTGCTATTATCAGGTATTCCATTACATTTTTAATTTCTTCGATACATTGAACATCAGACATTCTTAATATATAGAGATCAGCAGCTCCCCACAACAGCACCGCAGTAGCCGAAAGTAAAGTAAGTGCTATGATTGGGTCTCCATAGGTACCTCCGATATAGAGCACACCAAAAATCGAAATAACAAAGACAAAATTAAAACCTAATGCTACATTTTGTTTTTCAAGTATATTGAAAGCAGATGATATAGGGGCGTAGATAAATCGCAAAAAGATCCACGGTGCCAATATCTTGGCATAGATCCCGGCAGTATACCAGTTCGATCCCAAGAAAAAGCTGAACAGCTCTTCACCGATGATCATGAATATAATCATCGGAAATATGCCAATCGATATCAATCTTCTATGAACATCAGTTAGTATATTCTTAAAATTGCCGGTAATGTTATTCACTTCACTGGCCTTCTGGAAAAATACCTGACTGGTGGCATCTCCTATCAGTGTCAGAGGTAGAACTAACAATTGATTTGCCATTGAATAGTATCCAACTACGGTAGAACTAAAGAAATATACGAGCATGAACGGCGTTAATTGAAGGGATATCATATTTGCAAGTTGAGACCACATCGAAAATATTGGAAATCGTTTATACCTGACCGCTAAGCCCCACATTTTTTTAAGAGATATGTTATTGAAAAGATGCAGTTCTGATCTTATTTTTATCAAAATAAGGAGATCTGCCAACAAATAGCCGAACATATAACCAGAGATCAATCCGATAGGTGATGTTCTGACTATCCCGATCCCAATTTGCGTAACCTTGGATGATAATGAATTAACGACCCTTGCTGTTGCAACAGTTCCATACATGACCCTCCGGGATGTCCATAAATTTAACACCAAAAAAAGGGCATTTAAAAATACAATAAGAGGAACGAATATGAGGTAATCAGAAAGTTGTGGGGCATTCAGGAAACTGCCTATTTGCTCCGGGAAAAGGACAAATATAAAACCAATAATAATAGATACAAATGTTAGAAGAATTATACAAAGTACAACAATATTAGCAGAATCTTCATCATTTTTTGGGAGCATAATAGAAAGCTGATAAGAAAAACAAGTGAATATAGTAAGAATAGTTGATATCGATAGAAAAAGTTGAAAGACCCCAAAATCAGCCGGAGAGTATATTCTTGCAATGACTGGGTATAGCATGATCCCCAATGACTGCGCCAGCAAACTCCCAAATACCAATTTTGATACGTTGTTAATGAAACTTGACATTATAGTACCTCACTTTTGCGTACCCATAGTTGATAGATGGTCAAAACAATACTCATTTTGTAAGAATATCTCACAGCTTTATGATGGACTGGGGGGTCAGGTGAGATAAAACTCCACTACAGCCATAATTGAATAGATTCGGACTATTTATTCACATACTTAGCGAAATTTAAGGAGTCTGGGATTACAGTTTTTATGATTCATTATCAGATGTCAGCATATATGAAAAAACTTACCAGAATATAATCTTTTTTATAAATATGAGTCTGCAAGGCAAACAACGCTCATTTTAATTATCTCGAAGTCATACATGGGATTTATTTCTACTTGATCGCATCCTTTCACCACCCAGAGGCATCTTGATCACTACTACATGGCTTTCGAGTCCGCAGCCAGATATTTTCGATAAATTTACTGGCCGGAGATCTTTGCCAGATCCATCACAAATAGACGCCTTATTGGCAATGCACTTGTATCCTTCTTTTTATGCTTTGCTGGGTTGCGATCACTATGGAAAGTGTAAAGGAACGCGCATATTTTAGGTATAAGGCACTTGTTTTTTCAGCTGTTTGAAAACAGCGTGTGAATAGCACCATGGAGTTATTCTGCCCTATTTTTGTATGGGAGGCTGGTGGACATCTATTCTGAGAGCGTACTTGATCATTTTCTTAATATGGTAGGAATTGCTGTGTTCCGCCTCTCCATGATTTTACCTCCGAATTTATTGGATTTATCAGAGTTTTTCAATATTATACATATGTAGTCTCAAAATATAAATATGTAAAGTCCAATAGTTAATATAAGAAAGTTGATTCCATGGAACAAAAAAAAGGCATAATTATATTGATGGGTGTGAAATTTTCATTCAGCATCGTTCAATCTTCAAGAGCCCTATACATATTCAAAGAACTGAAAGAGCAGTTTCCAGATACATACATAATTATGCGAAAGAATGAGGAAGAAAAGATCGAATTGGAAAACTTGATCCAAATTAAACCCATAATACCAATCTCAAAAAGATTTCAGCTTTTGAAGGGTATGGTAGTTACACTTCAAATAACTCTTCTTTCACTATGGCACATCGTTTCAAAAAGAGTTGATTATGTAATTGTCAGAGGATATGATACCATCTTGTTGTACCCTTTTCTAAAGATCCTTAACATCAAAATATATACGGATTATCATGGAAAGTATAAAAATGAATTAGATCAGCAAAATCGACATTTAAGAGCTTTATTTGTTGGTCATATTGAAAGATTGTCACTATATTTGGCAGACAGGATCATTGTGGTAAGTGGTGGTGTTATAACCCAGATACAAGAATACGAACATAAATGCATATACTTGCCCAATGGTATTGACATTCATACAATAAATGGCAATGATCAGGCATGTTCAATAAAATTACCCGGCAATAAAAAGATAATTGGATTTATTGGCAACTGGGAACAATTTATGAAAATAGAAGATGTGTGTGAATGTCTGAAATATGCAAATAATTGTATAGGAGTGATTATTGGGATGGGGTATAAAGCCGACCACATCATGAACAAATATAGTGACACTGAAAACATAATTTTCACCGGGAGACTTCAGCGGGAAGATGTTTATGCACTACTGCACAAATTTGATATTTGCATACTACCGTATGATAAAGATGACAAGCATTCCCTTTATCCAGATTATTTCTCTTCAAGAAAAGCAAAAGAATACATTGCAGCCGGGAAACCGATCGTAGTTTCAGACGTAGAGGGACGAGAGTCCTGGTTGATCGAAAATCAAAACTGTCTATTATACGAGTCTGGTAATCCAAAGGACCTGGCTGAAAAGATCGATATACTCCTGAATAATGAAGAACTATATGACAAAATGTGCACAAACAACAGAGACCTCTCCAAAAATTTTATGTGGGATACTATCATTTATCAATCTGGACTAATAGATGATATTCGTGGCAACATATGATCAGTATAGAAGGTACACATGAAATCATATGAATTTAAATTTATAACAAAAGATAATAGATTACACTCTTTTGCGCTTGCATTACCTGTATTGATACTTCTGACGGTAGTAAGTGGATTTTTATTAGCTTTTGCCATAGATCGACCTGATTATGCAATAAGAGGTCTGGCGACAGGGCTCCCAGCCATTTTAGCATCATTCTTTTTAGTAATGATCTATCATAAAAGAGAGATCGAGTTAACTTCTTCGTCAAATACATTAGCTATTAGTCAAAGAACTTTGATGATAATTTTTGGGATATTGTTCAATGTATCTATATTGATATTATTGTTAATTCCATTTAGACCATGGTATTATTTTGTGCTAATTTTGATATTGTATTCCCTAATATTTACGCAGATCTTCTCAAGAAATGCAAATGTATTGATGATATTGTCTGAAATAATACTCCTTATGACCAGTGTAATCTGCGGGATGACACTAAAGTATCCACTATATTTTGGTTGGACTGATATTTTACCGCACTTATTTTTCGCTAAGATAACATATCTATCCGGGCACACACTCCCAATGGATTACTTTTTAGAATATGCGAACTTCCCATTATACCATATACTGATCGCTGAAAGTTCTTATTTATTGGGTTTAGATCTTAAAAACACTCTTTTCTTGATAGCAATTCCTATTTATGTTATCCTAATTATTTTTATTTACAAATTATTTAATTTAACCACACGTAATTCACAAATGTCGCTTCTTACATGTTTAATATACTCAGTAACTTCTGTGGTAATACTCTATGGCGCATATGCGATAACCAGAACTGTAGCCTATGTAGGATTTATCATAATGATATATCTAATTTATAAAGGTCACAGTGAAAAAAATGAAGCTGTTTACAGGTCTCTTGCAATACTTTTATCTATATTCGTCATACTTGCACACCAGGTCTCAATAATTCAAATGGTTATACTGATGCTTTTTCTACTTGTCTGTGAACGAATCGCAGGTAATAAAAAATATTTAAGCACCAATTTTTTTGTATTGGTTAATGTCACGTTTATTGGATACTGGTTCTATGGTGCATATTCATTTACTCGAAGTGTGATAGCATCGCATATCAGGCCAGAGTATTTCGAAACCCCGGTGGTGAAAGCTACTGTTCAATCTGGTAACGAATGGTCATTCTTAGTTAACAACATTGACTCTTCGATTTTTTTATTTTTTGCTTTGATCGGTATCGGATATATACTATGGAAAGAAAATAAGAAATATGCTCGTGTATTTAGTTTATTTGCTTTATCCACACTCGTCCTATACACGCCGAACCCGATTCAATTGTTATGGCAATCTATGATCTTGTTCAGGTTTGATAGATTTATGCTAATGCTTGCTCCCTTTATGTCGTTCGTGATGAGTGCAGGAATTTTTGCTTTTTTATATTATTTAAGGTCTAAAAATGTAAAAATACGTTCTGCTTTTATGATAGTATTGGTTTTATTTAGCATATTTTCATTTTCTTCCATAATATCAAATTCAGAAGATTCTAATTATTTTAAATCGGATACAAACCGCAAGTATTTCATTGAGGAAGAATTGATAGGATATGACCATGTTTCCGGCCATGTTCCATTTGGATCTAGCCTACATTCAGATTATGAGACATCGAGATATTTTACACAACGAGAATTTGATGAATCAGATGCGCTGAAGCTTCCCTATTATAGGAGTTATATGATAAACACCTACGAGGGTATCCCGGATTACGAAGGTTACATACTGATCAGAGAAAAGCAATTTTTAGATACAAAGCTGGCATTTGAAGAAGGGAATTATTTCCCAACATCTGAAAATCAAATTCAACTGTACACTTACCTGCAGGGGAACAACAAAGTCTACTCAAATACTGCTGTGGACCTATACCATAGTTCCTGAACTTGTGCCAACACAATTGGGTTTATGCGCTTAAAGGTTTGGAAGTTAGGTTATTAAAATTCTCTATATACCGGACCATAAATGCAGTTACATCAATTTTGTCGCGCAAGAGTTGTTCACGCCTCTTATTCCATTCCTCTTTGGTGCTTGGATCGTGGATCAGTTCAACTGCTTTATTCAGGGCCTTGTCAGAATCCTTATAATTGAAAAGCAATCCATATTTTTCTTCAAGCTCAGTAAAATTACCCATTGTTCCAACAAGAGATGAAACATAAATAGAAGGGGTCCCCAGTATTGCACTTTCAACAGCAGTGGTTCCTCCTTCTCCCACATACAGACTTGCATAATATAACAGATCATGCAGTTTTTCCGGAGAAACTTTAATACGGTATTTTTTTAGTGAATAGTCCATCTCACCTTCAGATGTGATCAACACACGCCCGTGTTTCTCGAGTTCATTCACGAATTCGATCTTGTTCTGGATACCATACTGTCCAATATCATGATCTGCATCCCACTTAACAAAGCGTAGAATTATAAAAGTGTCATCTTCATTTAACCCGAGTTCAGATAGAACTTCTGGATTGGGAGTGAAATAATCAGGATGAAGATATGCCAGTTCATGATATCCATCGTATCGTATCTGTTTTTTTCCAAGATCGGCCTTATAGCAAGACGGAGTGCAAATAACAGATGCAAAAGGATCAGTTAATATGTGTTCAATTTTTGCATGTTCAGTATCATCAAAAACGATGGAAGGTTTTCGGATGATCTTACCTACATGAGCAACATAGGCATTACCAACACCACCAACCAGAATATCGGGTTTAAATGATCTTGCGATCCTGTACAGATTATATTCTATTTTCAGCAACTCTGTGGCTTTTGAAAATAAGGAAGGCTTTGCACTTCCAACAACATCATATTCAAATCCATATGCTCCAAGCAAATTCAAAGAAACGTCCTTGTCAACCGTGGTGATCTTACAATCGTGCCCTCGTTTTTCCAGAGCCCATATCGCATTTTTGAATAAGTGGATCTGACCGGGATGTGCCATATTGAATAAGATCCTCATGTTCTCACCGCAGCTATAACCTTCTTCCCCACATTGACCGCCATATCCATACCACAATACAACCCCCACTCAACTACATTCAATGACCAGCGTTCCGGATGCGTAAGAATATAGAGATTATCCAGTTCTCCACCCTCGACCAGGTCGATCAGGTCATCCGTTGTGTCGGCGGTGAAACCTTCGGTCTTGTTGGGAATGAAATCTCTCAAACTGTTTTTGGAATTCCAGCTTCGTCCAGTATCTGAAAAATAATTTAATTCATGTCCCACAGAGAGATAGGCTTCACCAACGATATCATAGTCTTTAAAATCGTAAGTCTTCCACAAATCCCTGTTATCGTATTTTGATAGGGGTTTTCCATGCATGCATATTGTTTTCACTTTACAGACATCATTGAAATTCTCGAGATGAGATCGGAATAGTTCAATACCCTTTTCAGGGTCACCATTTGCCTCGCTTAATGTCTCGTAGTGGTAACCGATCTCATGACCCATATCCAGGATCTGCTTCATTATCTCGGGTTTGAACACGCTTTTTATCGATCTGAAATAATATGTTGCCTTGATGCCCAGTTCATGCTCGATCCGCGCGGTTTCCAGTGCATTTCCTGGCATCCTGTCAACATCATGACGCATCAGCACGAACCTGGCAGGATGATCCTTATCCATGTATTCTGCCATTGTGATAGTTGGATACGTTGTGGCTATTGCCTCACAGAGGTGGCGAAACTTATGGATAGTGAAATCATGGTCATCAATACTCAGCATCAGAGATCACCACACTGCGCTTTCATCCAATTGTGAAGTTTTTTAAATGCATACCCCCTGCCAGAGTCACAATGTTCCTCCTCTGGCCGATGCTGGGCTGAGGGTTCCCTAAAGGGAACAATTATGGGAGTTTCCGGGATCATTTGTTGCATATTACCACGCTCTCTTATGTGCCTGATTTTTCGTATGGGTTCTCGTTGCCAAGCTTTTCGGGTGGCTGGTCCTTGGAGTTATGTTCGTGCGCTACTGATGGACCCTGTGGGCCAGATAATCGTTATTCTGTATGTTGGACTGTCTGTGTTTGTGGCCGATCCTGGCCAGTGTGCTCTGTGATCTGTAATATGTGCTTATTTGGATCTGGGTATTGGCAGTATTGTAATATTATCAGTAGTCCAGATATTACTGCTGGGACAGGCGGCTGCCTTGTCGCATATCCTTGTCCGACTCTTGCATATCGAATAACATCGCAAACAGGAGGAATTGCATACCTGAAAGGAATATTAGTGCATCCAGCAGAACATAGTTCATGTGGACTGCGATCCCACTCAGGGTTGCAATGACAATGGAAAAGCTAAAGACCACTCCAAAAGGTATCAGGATCATCGATAGGAGATAGAACAATACCAGAGGATGGAAGCTCATCACTACGTATTTTGTCTTAAGTCTCCAGAGGAAGCTCCTGAACAGCATCGAAGACACCTTCAACATGTACGGACTGTACTTGATAGTGGATTTTTCCTCGCCATATCTGGAAGGCATGGTTATGTCCATGGTCCTGAAACCAAAGGTATTCAGCCTCACAAGCATATGATTGCAATAACCATAATAAGTGTAAACCTCATCAAGTCCAATACCAATAAGGGCTTCTTTTGAGATAGCTGTGTAACCGTTCTGAGGGTCCATTATGCGCCAGTAGCCACTGCCGATCTTAGTCAGAATGGTCAGCACTGCATTACCGACCTTACGCCATCTGCTCATCCCTACGTGGTATTCTATGTCCAGCAGGCGATTGCCTTTCGTATAATCTGCCTTTTTCTCTATGATAGGGATGATCAATTTGTACAACTGATCAGGGTTCATCTGGTTGTCACCAGCCATCACAGCCACAATATCCATATCATCCCTCAATGCTGTCTTGTAGCCATCGATAAGTGCAGCACCCACGCCTTTGTTGGTCTCATGTGTTTTCACGAACACCCTCGGGTCGTTAAGGGTTTCGATGACCTTTGCAGTATCATCAGTGCTCGCATCATTGATCACATAGATACGTTCAACATACTGGGGAATACCCTCAACGGTAGGTTTGATAAGCTTCTCTTCATTGTATGCAGGCACGATCACCCCTATGCGTTTGCTTGCCAACAGGTCTCTCCTGACCGGATCAATTATCTTAACAGGCACTTCAAATACCCTAAAACCGGCAATTATAGCATCATCTATCAACTCACTCTCAATGGCATGATCGCTCTTTATGAACTTTAAAACATCGAACGTCTTTGAAGAATAAGCACGGAAGCCACTGTCCTTGGTTAGATGAGCACCGTTTGTAGCCTCCACGTCCTCGGGAGTACTATTAATGACAATGTCTGGTGAAGTAACATAATCACCATTCACAACATCTGCATATTCTGAAAGTACAGGCTTCAATATTGAGGGGATATCATCAGGATTGTGAAAACCATTCGCATAGATGGTCACAAGCACATCAGAATCTAGTTTCTTCGCTTCTTCAAAAGCCGTTGCCAGTGCAGCAGCCTTGCCCAGATTCTTCCCGTGCCTGATCACCTGTGCACCCATATTAGTAGCAATATAAGCAGTAGCATCGCTACTACCATCATCAACAAGAATTACATGATCAACATAGAGCTTCGTCCTTTTAATGATATTCTTGATATAGACCTCAGCATTATATGCAGGAATGGCTGCCACTACGGTCATTGCCATACCTCAGGCTCTTTTTTTGAATACGTATGAATTATAATTAGATCAGTGAATACAAATAGAGACATCCCCAGATCACCCCGCCACTATAGATATATAAAATTCAATATACATAAACATATCTACCAATTACAAGAACACAGTTATATCATTAAATAAAAATAATGCCGCTTAATAACGATTATAAGATACACGAACCCAATACATGAACTACGCATGAACACAAACTCTTATATATAATTTATTAGAAGTAAATTCGCCATATAAGATATGCTAAAATTATATAACTAATAATATATAATGTGAAAAAAGGCCAGTGTCTAAATAGAACCCATATACCCACCATTATAAACAAAGATACACATCCAACAAAAAAAGACACGATTTTATATCAGTCCATCATACAATAATTCATGGGACGAGAATTTTCAGACAAAGATAAAGAGATCTTTAACAAGCTTGCACCTGAGAACGGCGGTACGCACATGTCTCCCATGGGACATCCTTATCCGTTCATTTTGAGACCGATATCTCACAAGTTCGTAGAGGACTCTGATGATTTCAGGGAGCGGCTTGAAAGACTTACCGGAGAAGAACTTGAGTACCTCGTAGGTCTCGCCCTGAAAGGGGAAGAGGACATAAGGTCCCTTGAGGATGAGGACGTGGACACGTTCTTCAAGCTTGTGGAAGAAAAGGTCTCAAAGGATCGGGCAAAAGAGCTGCGTCTCCATCTGGGGATGGCATGAAGCAACTGCTCTTCGGGACGGCAGGGGCTCCCCTAAGCTCAAAGAAGAAAGGCTCCATTGAGGGCATCAGGCGTATAGCCGAGCTTGGTCTTGACTGCATGGAACTGGAGTTCGTGCGAGGGGTTCGCATGAAAGAAGAGACCGCTGCAAATGTCCGGCAGGCCGCCGAGGAAGAGAACGTGGCCCTCAGTGTGCACGCACCTTATTACATCAACCTCAACTCTGCCGAAGAAGAGAAGATCGAGGCCAGTATTGAGCGTATATATCAGTCAGCACGCATCGGTGCCCTCTGCGGAGCGTCATCCATTGTATTCCATCCTGCCTACTATCTGGGCCAGAGCAGCGAAAAGGTAATGGAGAAGGTCAACGGGCTGCTCGAAGGTCTTACTTCAAGGCTGACTGACGAGGGCATCGATGTGGTGCTTCGCCCGGAGACCACCGGCAAAGCGACACAGTTCGGCAGTCTGGAGGAGACCCTGATGATGGCCACGGATATAGAGGGAGTAATGCCCTGTATAGACTTCTCCCATCTGCACGCACGCAGCTGCGGAGAGTATAATACAATGGAAGAGTTTAGAAGCGTCCTTGAAAGCGTGGAAAATGCACTCGGAAGGGATGGGCTGGATAACATGCACTGCCATGTCTCCGGTATAGCCTATGGAGAGAAGGGGGAAAAGAACCATCTGGTGCTTCAGGAGTCAGACCTTAACTATAGTGACATGATGACAGCATTTCGTGAATTCCACATAAAGGGACTTGTCATATGCGAAAGCCCGAACCTTGAAGATGATGCCCTTCTTTTGAAAAAGACCTTCTCGAACTAAGATCCATAGGAACGGTAACGAAAGGACGAGATGGGTCCTTATGGAAATTTAAAGAACTTTCAGTCGAAACCAGTATTTACTAACAGAACAACAATCTAAAGATCAGACGATAATATTAATCGGATTATTTCTGCTGGCCAGAAGGAAAAAGAACAACTGATGAATGGAAGAGATCATTATGATCTCTTTTATTCAAAAATATATACAGAATTTCAAAAGCTATATATAACACACAATAATTTATTCAATTGCTCCAAGGAGACGATATGGAATGCTTACGAGCATAATTTCAACTACAAGAACAGCAGCATCTACGGCATTGTCAATGATAACGGACATAGGGTTGTCTGAGTATGGTGTACTTGTAGTGATAGCACTTATAATCTTACTCTATGCAAAAGAGATACTATCAGCATCGAAGTACTGGAATAAATCGGTTCGTGCATATCTCAACGGGATCATGATCCCACTGTTGATCGCTTTTGCATGGATCATTACATTAAAAGTTATAGAGATCATCTGAACCCATATTAGCCCTCCATCACATCGATCCAGAGGTGGAGATCCCTATATGGAACTGTCATATTGCCATTTTTATAGAGCAAAAACTGTAACTTCATGTCCTCTCCGACACTCTCCGGCGTAAATGATAGCTCCCCTTCCCAGGTCTCATTGTGTCCAAGGGTCAGGTAAAGCCGTTCATGCTCCACAGAGGATGAATCGTTCTCAAGCAATAGCTCCAGGGAATAATCAGTGATCTCATACTCATGGTTCACAACACCAACGAGCACATTGCCACTTTGCCCCAAAGTAAAATTCGTAGGATAGCCATCAGCCATACCATCCATACCAAGGATATAGAACTCGGTGAACTTCTCACCCTCCTTTGGCGTCACCACCACATAAGCAAGGGTCACTATCGAAGCGAGTATGGACAGGACAAGGATGATAGAAAGGATCCTGTCAAGCCTGTTGTCCGGCTTTTTTGACAATTCTTCCCTCAAAGAAAGATAGGCAGCACTAAACGGAACGCTGAACTCCTCATCCTCTGGCAAGACACGCCTTCTAAGCACTGCCACCACGCACATTACAACAGTAAAAAATGACAGAGACACCAGAATGGGTAACAATCTGATCCCCCACGGAGTATAATTAAGGCCAAGCCCGATAAGAGGTACCACTGCAATGCTCAGACCAAAACTAAGTGCCACCCTCTCGATCCCGTCGAGATCATCCTTCTTTGGGAAAAGAGCTGCAATGAGTGCATATCCCGGCAGGAAAAGAACCATGGGCAAGCCCAGGATCGTACGTATAGGAGTGTCGCTCAAGAAAGGAAGCAGTATGAACACACAGGTAAGTGATACCAGTGCAACAACGATCACGATATCAGAGGGAACATTATTCTTATCAGACATCTCAATTTCTCTTTAATATTAATTATAAATACCCTACATTTTGTTCATGATTTATAAACATGTTTAGAGGACATATTACAGTATGTTATATATAAAATATATATAAAATTATACCACAATATAAATTTTATATATATTTTAACAGATACCGGAAATCCTTAAGTATAGTGTAACAAACTCAAAGAAGAGAGATATGCTCAAAAATATTATTAAAAGTAAAATATATAGAACATTCCCTGCAACGTTCAACAACGCTTATAAAATTATCAACTGGTGGTACATATGACCAAGAAAACAAAAATATGCTTACTTGTATGCATCACACTAAGCCTTTTCCTATTGATCCCTTCCGCAGGTGCTTATGAGATAACGCCCATAAACCCGACAGTTGGCGAAGAGATCATAGTGACCGGAAACTCACCAACAAGCTCGGTACCTGCAAAAATAGTTTTCACTAAAACCGTCCCGGTCGAAGATGGGGAATATCTATATTATGTTGGCAAGGTTGCCATCCCTGAAGGCCCGAACAAATTCATTGTAGAAGCAAGCAATGTTGAGGACCTGGAGGTCAAAACAAAGCTCATGTTCTGGCTTACAGCAGGCCACCCCTCTGCAACCGACGGAAAAGCCTCCTATTCAATGTCTAACGTTCCCAAAGGGTCATTACTCCATAAAACTAACAGGCATAGCCCAGCCTGATGAAACGGCCGTTGATATGAAGATCACCGCAACAAGCGAGATCCCGGTAAAGGAAGAACGTTACGAATTCAAGTACTCGACCAGTTCCATGCCAGAGGGGGATTTCACACTGACCGTCGATGGCGAAACAAAGATCATACAATTGAACCCCTCATCCAATGAAGCAGAACCCTCAAGCGACAGATCAAGTTCAGGTGGTAGCTCCGCCGGAAGCAGTGCCGGAACAAGTCCTGACAAAGACGCAAAAAACGTCCTGACAACCGATTTTGCGAACCTGAGAGTAACTAGTGGAACACCTGTAGAACATCATTTTGAACGAACTGCGAACCCTGTTACATACATAAAGTTCACATCCGGCGTAACAGCCAATAGTGTACCCGTCACCATAGAGGTCCTTAAACAAACATCAGAACTTGTAAAAGAAACACCTGAAGGAACCATTTACAAGAACCTGAACATATGGGTAGGCTATGCAGGATTCGCGGTCCCAAAGAACATAAAGGACGCAATACTGGAGTTCAATGTAAATACTGCATGGTTTGAAGAGAACAACATCGACCCTCAAAAGGTCTTCATGAAGCATTACAACTCTGAAACCGATAAATGGGAAAACGTCCCGACGACATATATTGAGACACTTGAAGGTATTGCCTACTATCAGGCAGAACCGGACTCGTTCTCACCCTTTGCTATCGTAGGGATGGAGAACAAGGACACCCAGAAGAGCATTTATGACCTCGACACAGAGACAGAGCATTCGTATCAGGAGAACTCAAGCTCGATCAAACGAACGATGTTCAATTCTAATTTGATCACCCTTATCACAGGAGTGGTAATTATGGCAGGAACATTTGTGTTCTACAGAAAGAGACAGAACAAAGAGTGAATCCCACTCTTTGACTTTTTCCACATAATAATTATTGTATCGATACTAATTCTACATATAGCCCAAATGCACTGATCGTTAAGGGCATGCCAGAGAACAATATAATTGAAAATATTTGCTTTCAGAACATTAAATGCATACACTAAAAGTCAAGTCCGCAGAACCTGGAAAAGAAAAATCACTTAATGAAATGATGATAAAAAAGGAAAAGAGAAAGGGATCACTCATCCCTTCTTCTCATTGTCAGGAACATCAGTCCCATAATTGCCATCACAGGCAGTGCTATGGTAGGAAATTCAGGGATCTCCTCACTAACGATCCATTTCTTTGAAACTTCATTTGAGAGAACTAGTGCCTGCTTTGAATTAACGAAGCTAGCTACAATTACATCCGTACCAACCGCCTGACTGGTGAAACTAAATAAAGCATCTCCATTCACATCGGCCAGGACATCAGCAGTAGTACCTGCATTAGGACCTGAAGTGATCTCAAAGTGGACCATTGTGCCAGTTATTGCAGCACCATTATCATCCTGAACAGTCGCAGTAACTTCGTGGGATTCACCAAGATTGTTTATTGCAGAATCCGGGGAAAGTAAGATGCCTTCACCAACAATAGCATTTGTAGAACCCATAAAGAAAGCTGCGAAATAGATATTATCATCATTGGAAGGGTTCTGTGTAAAGACGTTGATGCCAGTATCGCCATCATTAACGAATGGGATGAGATCATACAACTCATCATCGCTGCGGGAATTTCCCGGAGGAGCGTTTGGGTCAGCAGGATTTGCATTGCTATCATCCAGACCACCAACAGTTATCAAACCGCCATTGTAATCCGTACCATCATCATATCCACCTGCAGAAGAAGTCAGGCGCAGTCCATTGACATTTACAAGGCTGTACTGGTTACTAGGCTGGAACCCAAAAGAGATTCCAAGGCTCATATCCAAAGCAAAGTTAGGATCGGTCTTGTCTACAGGCTCTGCAAGCGTAATGTTGAACGAATCACCTGTGATACTTTGAGCACCGAACAATAGAACAACAGTATTATCCTCTACTTTATTGGGATCATCAAATATCACTGCAAGAATATTTCCCTCAACATTAAGTACATCTGATTCTTGAATCGGAATTGAGATCCTCCCTGCAGGAGCTGCGTCAACAATTGGTTTGACAATGTTGGTCACATCTGCACGATGATTGTGTGGAGCACCAGAATAAGTTCCCATGACAACATCATCCCAATTGACCGGAATACCTGCAAGTGTTACACCACCATCAGGAATTTCGACACCACTCCACAGACTTGCAGTCAATAGATATGCTGATCTGACCGTTGCATTAGCAGGTTTTTCGACATCAATTGATCCAACGGGAGTTAAGTGATCCCCATGACCATCAATGGAAAGGCTAATTTTGCCAGTCTCCGTCACAAATGGTGCCAGTGAAGTTGGAGCAACAGACATTACTGAGTTCATTACAGGACCCGAAGGGTTTTCAACAGCTGTACCTTGTTCAACCACAGTAGCACCTGCAGATGATATCGAAAGAATCATCAACAGACTTAGTAGAACAACAAATGTTTTACTTAGAGTTTTATTTTTCACGGAATACCACCTAATTAGTAAATATTATAGTAGTTTAAAGTATATGACAACAAATATATTAACTTGCCCCAAAATGTAAGTAAGTTGTTATAATGATAATGATGTTGCAGCATGCGGAAAAAGTTGTAATGTAAAGTTATTGTGCAAGGGCCAAAGGATCATAAATGAAGATACTAAATAAAAAAAAGTTCATAAAAAGAAGTTGGTTAAGATATTTGCACTTAACAATAAAAGCCAAATATCACAAACCTGCAAATAATAAGATCAATAGTCTTCACAAACCTTAAAGAAGTTCATAAACAGTTCCTCACCCTTATCTGTATGAGCAACCTCAGGATGCCACTGCACTCCATAAATAGGCCTCTCCTCATGACGCATCGCTTCGATCTCACAAACATCTGAACGGGCAAGGTGAATGAACTCATCAGGAAGCACTGTAACTTCATCAGCATGTGAAGCCCATACAGATGTTCTGGGCCCAAGTCCTTTTAGTATATCATCCTCTTCGATCACTTCAACATCAATAGCTGCATAGCCACCAAGTTTCCCTGCACTGGTATGCCCACCAAATGTCTGGGCTATAAGCTGGTGTCCGAGGCATATACCAAGAATAGGAATGTCGATGCTTTCCACATATTCCTCACACAGCCCAACACGCTCCATGGAAGGACCACCACTGAGAATGATGCCATCCGGCTCTTCATCAAGGATATCCTCTACGGAAGTGGTGTTATCCACGATCTTCGTATCCATATCAAGGTCACGCACCGTACGATGAATAAGGTGACAGAACTGGCCATAGTTGTTGATAACAAGGATCTTTAACTCTTTCATGATGATCACACCGGTAAGGTCGATACTCGAAATATTGATGAATCTATATATAAGACTATTCCACATTTCAAAAGGAAACAAATAACAAAGTTTAAATATTAATCCGTGCTACTATGTCACATAGTAACACGGCGAAGATACATACCGATATTAACCAAATAACAGAGAGTGATATATATGGCAGAGATAGGAAAAAGGATACGAATTGAAAGAATTATGCACAGAGACAGCAGGAACATGGTCATCATCCCAATGGACCACGGTTTGTCCGATGGGCCTATCAGAGGAGTGATAGACATCGCAGATTCCATCAATAAAGTAGCTGAAGGCGGAGCTAATGCCATCCTAATGCAAAAAGGAATGGTCTACCATGGTCACAGGGGATACGGCCACGATGTAGGTCTCATAGTCCACATGAGTGCATCCACATCCCTTGGACCTGACCCCAATGACAAAGTCCTCGTCTGCAAGGTAGAGGAAGCAATGAAAATGGGCGCTGATGCAGTTTCCATCCATGTGAACATCGGATCAGAAACAGAAGCAGAACAGCTCAAGAAGCTCGGATCCGTTGCAGAACAATGTGACGTATGGGGCATACCTCTGCTCTCAATGATGTACCCCAGAGGAAAGAATATAACAGATCCTCATGACCCACAGATGGTAGCTCATGCAGCAAGAGTAGGTGCAGAGCTAGGTTCCGATGTAATCAAGACGGTCTACACCGGAGATGTGGACAGTTTCAGAGAAGTCGTCGATGGTTGTCCCGTACCGGTTGTCATTGCAGGCGGACCAAAAACAGAGACCGACCAGGAATTCCTGGAAATGATCAGCGGAGCCATGGAAGCAGGCGCAAGAGGAGTTGCGATCGGCAGGAATGTGTTCCAGCACCCTGACCCCATAAAGATGACAAGAGCTATCACGCAGATCGTCCACCACAAGATAAGTGTCGAAGAGGCACTACAAACACTTAAATGATAAACTACAATGGCGTATAATATGAAGGATAAGACAATTTGGATAAAGGCCGACAAGGGCCACTGGGAAGCTCACAAGGACAGAATAACAACAGGACTTGAGTCCGGTGCCAATTGTGTGCTTGTAAACTCTGACGAAGTGGAAAAAGTAAGGGAACTTGGCGACATACAGGTAGCTGCATTTACCTATGACGACAAGTCCGGTGCTGACATCGTTGTTGTTGGAAAGGGCGGAGAAGGAGACGGAACAAAACCATTATCACCTGACCCCATTGGTTCCCTGGACATGGTCACTGCGATCCGATTGAAAGAAAAAGGATTGACCGTCGGAGCCTACGTAGTGATACAGAACAAGAAATACGAAGAATTTGCCGCAGAGATAGGCAAAGAATGCGATTTCCTTATCATAGTCGGTACTGACTGGAAGGTCATCCCCCTTGAGAACCTCATTGCCGGACTTCAGGACAGTAATGTGAAGATCATTGCCGGTGTTCGTGACGAAAATGAAGCAAAACTTGCCCTTGAGACCATGGAACACGGCTCAGAAGGTGTCCTGCTGGACTCCGATGACCCCAGTGCCATCAAGGCCACGGTTGCAGTGGCAGAAAGTTCAGGCATTGAGGACCTTAAGCTTGTTCCCGGAAAGGTCACAAAGGTCGAAGCTGTGGGAATGGGAGACCGCGTCTGTGTGGATACCTGCAACATGATGACCAAAGGTGAAGGAATGCTTGTGGGTTCGCAGGCAAGCGGAATGTTCCTGGTACATTCAGAATCCGAAGAAAGCCCTTACGTTGCATCCCGTCCGTTCCGTGTCAATGCCGGAGCAGTTCATGCCTACGTAAAAGTGGGAGACAGGACCAGATATCTTTCCGAGCTCAGCTCCGGTGACGAGGTCACCATTATCAATTCACAAGGAAAACAGCGAACCGGCATTGTGGGCAGGGTCAAGATCGAAAGACGGCCACTCATGCTCGTAGAAGCCGAAGTGAATGGAGAGATCATAAAGAACATCCTCCAGAACGCCGAGACCATCAAACTGGTGGGCATGAACGGAGAACCCATCTCTGTAGCCGACCTGAAACCCGGAGATGAAGTAATGGTCTACTATGAAGGCGGAGCAAGGCATTTCGGAATGAAGGTCGAAGAAACGATAATCGAGAAATGAGAATGCTGAAAATAGGGAAGTTCGATCTGGAAGAAAGGGCAGCTATCGTCGCTGCCATCAGCAACGAACCTTTACAACAGTCCGGGACCGCAGCCGAACATGGTGCAGACATCCTTGAGATAAGGTTCGACCTGCTTGGGATAACTACCCCCAAAGAGGCTGCAGACCTGTTGAGAACGGTCAAAGATAAGACCAGCCTCCCGTGTATTGCAACCAATAGGTTACAAACCCAGGGCGGAAATTGGGAAGGCACGGAAGAGAGCAGAATTGCCCTATTGGAAGATATCATGCATCTTACAGATGCCGTGGATATCGAGCTTGAAACAGATGACCAGCTCAGGGACAGGATAGTCAAAAAAGCAAAAGAGGAAAAGAAGACCGTCATAATCTCCTCGCACGATTTTGAAAGGACGCCTGACAAAGCCACACTGAAGAGCATCCTTGACCACTCCCACAACGCAGGTGCCGATATTGCAAAGCTTGCAGTGATGCCTGAGAGCATGCAGGATGTACTGGACCTGCTGGAAGTGACACTGGAAGTAGACGATGTCTGCACGATATCCATGGGACAGATGGGAAAACACACTCGCATCATTGCCCCCCTATATGGCTCAAAGCTTACCTATGCAAGCGTATCCGATGCAGTGGCACCAGGGCAATTGAAAGTGGAAGACCTGAAAAAAGCAATGGAGATGGTGGAATGAAGAAGGTATTTGCAGTCCTTGGGGATCCCATAGAACATTCACTATCACCCATCATGCACAATTCAGCATTCGAAGCCCTGGACATGGACTGCACCTACCATGCATTCAGAGTTGAGAAGAACGACCTTGAACACGCACTGCAGGGTGCAAAGGCCATGGGATTCGGAGGATTGAACCTCACAGTACCCCTCAAAGAGACCGCCCTCAAATTCGTTGATGCAGATCCCCTTGCCGCAAAGATAGGTGCCATAAACACCATTGACTTCAAGGACGGTATCAAAGGTTACAACACTGACGGAATTGGTGCAAAACGAACGATCGAGGATGAAGGTGTCGAGATCAAGGACAAAAATGTCCTGATCCTCGGAGCAGGCGGTGCTGCAAGAGCCATCGCATTCACATTTGCAGAAGCAGGAGCAAGAGTTAACATTGCCAACCGAACCCCTGAACGTGCCATTCAGCTCGCTGCAGAGATGGGGGATGCAAAGGGATACGGCCTTGATATAGTTGACAAGGGCCTTGATGAGATTGATATTCTTATCAATACCACCACCGTAGGACTGGGTAATTCCAATGGAACCCTTGTGGGCGCGGAGCAGATGCATTCAGACCTTGCAGTTTTTGATATCGTTTACAATCCGCTTATGACGAAACTTTTGCAGGAAGCTGAGACCGCAGGTGCGAGACCCATCACAGGCATTATGATGCTCGTATATCAGGGAGCTGAAGCTTTCCGTATCTGGACTGGAAGAGAACCCCCCATAGAGATCATGAAGAGAACTGTCATGGAGGCATTGGACATATGAAAATGCTCATCATCGGCGGCACAGGAGAGATGGGGAAGTGGTTCACGAAGTTCTTTACCGATCACGGTTACGAAGTTGTGGTCTGGGGCAGCAGCGGAAAGACCGAGATAGCAAAACAAATGGGAGTTGAATTTGCATCAGACCTTGACGATGCAATAAGAACCTCGGATGTAGTGATCATCACCGTACCAATAGACATTACTGCAGATGTGATCAGGGAGACCGCTCCGAAAATGAAAGCGGGAAGCTTGCTGATGGACCTGACCTCCATAAAGGCCGAACCTGTAAGGGCAATGAGAGAAACAGCACCCGAAGGCGTTGAGATCCTCGGCACACACCCCATGTTCGGACCATCCATTCCGACATTACAGGGACAGATAGTGATAATGAGCCCTACGAAAGGGCGATCTGAGAAATGGTTCCCCATAATGCGAAACCTCTTCGAGGAAAATGGTGCGCATATAGAGATCATCAAGCCTGAAGAACACGATAAGTTCGTCTCTGTTGTTCAGGGTCTGACCCATTTTGCATACATAACAATAGGGAACACGTTCAAAAGCCTTGATTTTGATGTTAGCATGTCACGGCGTTTCATGAGCCCTGTCTATGAGATAATGGTCGATTTCGTTGGCAGGATACTTGGACAGAATCCTTACCTGTACGCCCACATACAGATGCAGAACGAACAGGTGCTAAAGGTCCATGAGACATTCATAAGTGAATGTAACATCCTCTCTGAGATAGTCAGGGAACAGGACATTGAAGCATTCTGCAACAAGATGACAGAGGCTGCTGCTCATTTTAAGGACACACCATCCGCACTTCACCGATCGGACAAGCTCATCAATGCGAAAATATCCGAATTCGAGGAGATGATCGCATCTGTGGGAGTCGAAAGAGGCCTTTACCATAACTACTCTGGCGTCACACATGTGGGGACGATCAAGAAAGTGACACCAAGAGCAGTGATAATCTCCAAGGGCGGAAAGGATATCTACCTGAAGACAGAGAATGTCAGGTTGTACACCGAGAAGGAACTTAAGGATTGGAAAGTGGAAAATCTCCCCCATCCGAAAAGGGATATTTCGGTATTGATACCTGCAGGAGCTGATGCATCAGTATTTGAGAAGGTCATCGATAATGATGAAAGGATAGCCTCGACCGAGGTAATTGATACCTATTCAGGCCTTTCCGATAACAGACTAAGTGTTACGTTCCGTATTACCATACTTGAAGAGAGCAACGCAACAAAGATGCAGGTCGATGTTGAAAAACTCCTCTGCGGACTTGGTTGCGAGATACGCGGATGAACCTCTCTTATATATGCTATGAGGACAGAACAAATAGCCACATAAATAGAACAATACCTACGGTGATTTTTTGAAAACTAATAACAAAGGGCTTAAAGCTGCCAATGTGCTTCCCGGAGGCATCGAGAAGTATCTCCGATTCTACAAGATGGGATTGTTCTTCATTTCCGTCTTTGGGATATACCTGGGAATACAGGGACTTTATCTTATCATTGTAGAAAATAACTACATTCCAGGATTTTGCCTGTTCGGTGCAGCACTGCTGATATCACCACCGCCTATAGGGATATCCAATATGGTTGCCCGCAATCTCCATATGGAACTCACAATGGGAATAAAAGTGGGATTCTCCACACTATTGTTGGCAATCGCAGTGTATTTCCTGTGAACTACTCCACGCTTACGCAAGGAGACTTCCCACCTGGTGAGTTAAAATAAAGTAAATATGATCAAATAGTATATTGATGCCTTACGGCATCACAAATTCTTTTTCAGATAAGACTGACAAGATCTTCAAGCGCAGCTTTTGGATCTTTGGCCTTTACGATGCCTGATGCGAGAAGCACACCAACTGAACCAAGTTCTATTGCAGCTTTAAGGTCCTCTCCTTTGGAGATACCTGCACCACAAAGCACCTTCACTGCTGTATCGATCCTCTCAACTGCTGCCACAGAACCTGTTACAACCTCTGGGTCTGCCTTTGAAACAGGAATTCCAGAGCCTATAAGTTCTGGAGGCTCAACTGCAACATAGTCAGGACCTAATGCCGCTGCTGCTGCTGTTGTTGCAATATTGTTAGTACAGATTATCGTGCGAAGACCTTCGCCTTTTGCTGCTGTCACAGAAGCTTCGATGTCAGCAAGTTTCAGTCTGCACTCCGAGTGATTGATGAGCGTACCCACAGCTCCGGCATCCTTTATGCATTTTGCAAAAGCATGTCCGGTAAAACTGCCTGCTCCGACACCATCGAGATGCTGGGAATATACAGGAACATCTACCTGGGATGCAACCCTGTAAATATCACAGAACTGAGGTGCGATAGCGATCTCGATCCCGCTTTCTTCACCAACCTCTTTACAGGCACGAGCTATCCTTACGGCACCTTCTCCGGTACCTTCGAGATATGTCTTTAGGTTCAATACTATCAAAGGTTTCAAACTACCACCCCTAAAAAAAAAGAACGTGCGAAAGATCGCACGCTTAGAAATCGGTCATTATTCTGAACTGGTCGATCTCAGGCTTGTTCAAGCCTTCAATGAACTGGTCAGCTGCCTGCCTGACATCCTTTGAATTGGTGATAGCCCTGCCAACGACAAGGATATCAGCACCTGCCCCAAGTGCATCAGAGATAGTGTCAACACGTACACCACCAGCGACTGCTACAAGGACCTTGGAAGAACGCTTCACTGCAAGTGCCTTGATACCTTCGATACTGCCCCATGCGTGAGCAGTGCCCTCGATGTCAATTGCACGGTGTAGTTCAACTATATCAGGAAGTACGTCCAATTGTTCAAGGACAGCTACCGGATCAGGAGTGTTCAATGTGTCCATGACAGCATAGATACCGGTCTTGTGTGCCTCTTCAATGACCTTATTGAGGGTTGCGATAGGTGCAAGAGCGGATACTACAATAGCATCAGCGGTTGCATCAGCTACCATACGTGCCTCAAGGTTACCTGTGTCGAGGGTCTTAAGATCTGCAACGATGAACGCGTCAGGTCTGACCTCACGTATTTTGGAAATGACATCCACACCATAGCGTTTGATAAGAGGTGTACCTGCTTCCAGTATCAAGTGGTCGCTCTTTGGGAGCTGCTTGATGATATTTAGGATAACAGGAAGGTTTGGATTGTCAAGTGCAACCTGCAAGTATGGAGCATCCCAAAGTTTGGAGATCTTGAATCCCATGACAGCGTGTGCAGCTCTGTCCTTCTCATGAAGAACTGTGTCAATGTCAGGGAAACCGTCAAGTGCGCGTTTCAGTGCCAATTTTGTAGCTCCGTAGTTGTACCTGTAGATACGGTTATAGTCCACTGCCTGCGGATGAATGAAAACGCTTGCAATGATGACAAGGTCTTCTGCTTTTTCCTTAGGGATCAGTCCTTCTTCCACTGCATCAGCAACTGCCTTTGAAACAGCAGCCTGTGCAGGACCGAATATCTGTGAAGCCTGGTCCATTCCCTTAACGGTCACTTTTGGAACGATAAGAGTGGATGGCTTTGTAGGTAAGTTCGGGCGGATGACAGAAAGAACTGGAGTGTGACCTGCTGAAAGCTGGGTCATTCCCGTTGCAAATGCCTGCCCTACCGGCCCCTCCTTATCCCCGATCATAAGATCAACGTGTGCGAGCTCTGGTGCCTCGCCGATTAGTGCTTCTCCGATCAACATCATAGTTATCAATGCGCTAAATTGCTATGACTATATATATTAGTTCTGATGGAAAATTTGCAGTAAGGCATAAAATATAAAAAAGGCATTCCTAATTCATTATATATATTTGTAGAACAAATGGAATAATGTGATAATAGATATATATAACAACCTTATTAAAAAAAGGAAACTTACATTGATGTACCTATTATCCGCAATAGTAGCCACATATTTCGCAAGTTGGCTACCTGATTTTGAGAACCTCATCGGCATAGAAGGTGCCAGAATAAGTTCAGTGGTATCATTTGGTGCACTGAACGGATTTCTCCTGGGCCCATTCTGGGGTGCCATCGCATCTTTTGCCGGCATAATGGGACATGTGATCATAAGAGATCAAAGCCCGGATATGTTCCATCTCCTCACACCGTTCTTCGTAGCAATGGCTTCCGTTGTGACAGGACTGTGCATTTCAAAAAGAGAGAAAGCTGCAATGGTATTGTTCAGCATACTTATCCTTGGGTGGTACATTACCCCAATAGGAAGGGAATTATTCTACTGGCCATGGTTCCACATTTTAGTTCTTGGCGGCTTTATCCTATTTCACCATAAATATCGTAACAGGACAGGAAATGTATACACATTCGCATTTCTCCTATTTACGACCCTAATTGCCATCCTTGCAGACCACCTTGCAGGTAGCATAACAGCGGCAATTCTCTTTGACATTCCCCCACAGATGTTCGCATCCGTGGTGACCATCTATCCAATTGAAAGGATAACACTTGCATTTGCTGCTGCTGCGATCGTATATCTTTTAATTATTGCACTCCAGAGCACACTAATGGAATCAGAGACATTTCAGGACAAGGTCGAACATAAAAAAAGGGATGAGCTATTCAGTTACGTTGATGATGTAAAAGATCTCATCGATAAAGAGAACAGCAAATGATCTCATGTGAACTACTCCCCCCTAATCACCGTCCCGAAGGCACGTTGATTTGAGGAAGGAGCTTCCTGCGAGTATTTACGTCATTTCGAGATTAATCCGTTAGGAATTATCCCGATCAGTAAACCTGTTTGTCGCAGATTATCAATTATTTGTTGATAGCTCGTCCACAGAGCATTATGTTTGAAGTACCTCAATATGATGTTTACTGAACTATTGCAATCCCTGTTAAGAACATTGCCACAGACTTCACACTCGTAAGTCCTATCGTTAAGTGACATGTCTTTTAAGGATCCACATACACAGCACATCTTTGAAGTATATGATTCATCAATTCTTATTATTCTCTTACCTGCTTGTTCAGCTTTGTAGGTCAAGAATTGAGCAAATCGTCCCATATGTCCTGAGTTATGGGTACCTCGGTGTACACTTTTATTGTACTTTTTATCATCAGGTTTACTTGATGCCATACCTTTGACATCCAGTTTACCTACGATGATCACTTTAGCATCGTTATTTTCAATGATACGTTTGGTAATCTTATGTTGGTTATCTTTCAATTGATCAGATGATTTACGTTTCATCTTTTTCAAATTACCGTGTAACAAGTTCCATTTCCTGCTGTTCTTCAGGCAATGGTCCCGTCTTGATTGGACCTGCTGAACTTTAGGTTCCCAGTATTTATCGGGTCGTCGGTTAATAAGTTCAGTGAAATTACCGTCCGTATCAACCATGGTCTGTTTGGATACACCAATATCAATAGCAAGATATGTATCATTGTTGTTGAACTGGATCGATGGTACACCGTATGTAATTGAAATGTAAAACTTGTTGTCTTTCTGATAAACATTGACCTGGTCGATTGTCACAGCATGCTTGAATATTCTCTTGTCTAATAATTCAACAGGAAGTTCGAATTTCAATGGTATTTTGGATGGATGTTTATGTGAAAGATCAATATACAGTTGATCGTGTTCAGTATACGTTGATATTGGTTGTTTGATCCTGGTATCCATTGATTTTCGTACAACAACATGACCGTTTGAATCGGATATTTCAAATCCCGATTGATTGTAGAGCATTGTCGTGAAATAATGCTTACCTTTGAACCCAGGTGATCTTGCTTTCTTATCACCGTTCTTCTTTAAGTTGAAGAACGATCTATAATCGTTATCAAGACACTTCAATGTACCCTGTAAGACTTTTGAATATACCCATGTGTATTCAGGATAAGTTTGTTTAGTCTTGGGTAGATCGTTCTGTTGTTTAATGTAACTGATTTTGGATTTGTTCTTATATACTTCACGTCGTTCAGTTAACCCGAAATTATATATCAATCTACACTTTTCAGAAAGGCTCCATAGAACAGTCTCCTGTTCTAAAGTAGGATGGATCTGAATCGGTAGGGTTAACTGCATATAATAATATCTCCAGATTTTATAAATGTTACAAAACTATTAAAATGCTGGCATCAGATGCTGTTTTCATATAGTTAGAATCGCTTTCATCCCCTACCTAGCAGCCTTCGGCTGCTTGAGGAGGGGGGCTTCCCGCTCAAACGTTAAAATAGAGAAACCATATTTGTTGATGATCAGGAAGTTATCTTGTCAAGAGATTCCATGATATCGTAAATTTTCTTTGAGAACATATGGCCCGGTTCCGTAAGTACCAGGACCTCATTATCACCCCGGACAGCAACATCACACATACAGGAGATAGATGCCAGAACCGGAAGATCGAACTTTTTACCTGAAATATCAGTAGGATTGTCACTATGACACATATTCTCAATAATATAACAATCCTTATCCAGAGGCATATAGACACCTCCAATGACCTGCTCCATCAACCTCTGCCTGGAAGCCCCCGGCCTGCCCACCGAGATAACATGGTCTGCAACTGCAATTGCATTGACGGAAGTAAAATCCACACCAGCGCCAGTATCCAGAATAACAACATCTATACCTGCATTCGAAAGGTCCTTCTTAGCAGCCATCAAGAGTTTCAATGCTTTTGACTGCCATTTTCGATCCTTGCTTGAAACCTCACGTACAGCAAGAATATCAGGATTAGAATAGCCAACATAGAACGCGCCCTTGGTACCCATTTCCTTGCTGACATCCTTGACCACATCCATGACACCGTATCGCCCTTCAAAGATATCATTGACCCAGTGTTTACCTTCAGGAAGCAGATAATTGAATGAACTAGGCGCCTTTAGATCAACATCCAGAAGGCATACGCTCTTTCCAACAGATGCATATGCAGATGCAAGATTAATTGCAAACGAGGTTTTACCGGAACCGCCTTTATAAGAATGTATCGCAATTGTCACTGCCATATCCATATCCCTTCAATATTGTAGAGTTGCAATTAGATAAATGATTAAACTTGTATATAAAATAATTCAAAATTACAATTGATTAGTAATAAAGTTTACTTTACTTAAAATGATATAAATGACATCATATTTCAACTCAATAATCAGATTGCTGAGCTCGTTTCACTTACCCAGCCCTTCCCCAATACTAAAATATACTTTCCTACCATTCCTGTTCTTTGCAACATGGCCCATTCGTACCAATTGGTTCAGATAATTGCTTTCAACAGCTCTCTCTTTATTGGTTCTCTCTGCAAGCTCGTCTGCCGTAGCCGAACCCAGCTCAAAAAGGGCTGTTGCAGTCGTACGTAAATGGTCTGGCAAAGTGAGCAATGTCATAACATCCAGAACATCTAAAATACCATCATCCGATTCTTTATCAACTGACCCCTGTATAAGGATACGGTCCAGTTTGCCACTGATCTCACGAAGGAGCCTGATCATTTCTTCAGTTGATGAATTATCGGTCATATGATCCCGCCAACATTATTATTGGATACTACAGATATAATTAAGGAACAATTATACCAATTACGACATTCTTTAATATAAATGTATTGAAGGCTTACAGTAATACAACAGATTGAAAAAAAAACAAAATGAATGAAAGATATTAGCAACCCTTCATATCATTTTAGACATATACACACCATCGCGATAATAACCAAACTTGCGATAATACTGCCTTACACCAATGCCACTGATAATAGAGATCTTTGAGTAACCTGCATCCTTTGCCAGAAGTTCTGCATTTTCCAACAGTTCGGCACCATAGCCTTTATGCTGCCAGTCCATGCCCTCAGCACCTTTGCCCACCGGGACCATAGAACCATACACATGAAGCTCCCTTACCAGTGCAGCATCCTGCAATTCTTCCCTGTGAGGCGTATTCGGGAACCGAAGACGTAAGAAACCTATCAGAATATCAGTACTTACATCCTCGAACGAAAGGAAATGTTCCTTTCCGCCACAGGAATCATAGGTATCGATGGTAAGCTCTATACTATCAACATCAGGTTCATTCCCTTTGAGGAAATTATGACCGACTTCCCTGCAACGGATACACTTACACTTAACACCCCTTGACTCAAGACGTTCCTTCGCAAGCTGTCTTATATTACTTTTCTTCACACCTGCGAATATCTGCGGGGACGGGATATCCCTCTGTATACGCTGCATACGGACCCACTTCGGCATAATTGCCTTGATATCCGCCAGAAGTTCGATAGCCTCCTCGTCACCGAGAGCCTCATATTCCCCTCTCGACCACATATCATAAAGCTCAGTACCTTCCGTCACCAGTGTAGGATATATCTTAAGATAATCCGGCATGAAATTACTATCAGAGAACAGCTTCTTGAATCCCCGAAGGTCCCTTGCAGAGTCCATTCCCGGAAGATGAGGCATCATATGGAAACCTACCTTCAGTGCACTATCCCGCAGCACCCGGTTCGAATCCACCGAGTCCTGAACACTATGCCCCCTCCGCATCCTCTCAAGCACGAAATCATATACACTTTGCACACCGATCTCGACCTTGGTAGCACCCAGCTTAAGCATCCGGTCCACATGATCGGCATTAGTCCAATCCGGTCTTGTCTCAAAGGTTATACCGGTATTACGGACCATGGCGGTCTCGTTCGCCTTCTGGACATCTTCGACCGTCACATAAGGAATGGAATCCCCGATAACTTTTACATCTTCACGCCACTGTGTACCGGAAAAATCGTTCATGGCCTCAAGGCATCTCTTAGTGTACCATTCCTGGTAATCGATAGCACGTGAAGAGAACGTACCACCCATGACAATAAGCTCTGCCTTGCCCACATCATGACCTATATGCTTTAACTGAGAAAGACGGCCAGAGACAATGCGATAAGGATCGTACTCATATTGCATCGCCCTCATTGTGGCAGGTTCCCTGCCCATATAGCTTTGAGGGGAATTGAAAGAGGACTTCGGGCCCCCCGGGCAAGGTATACAGACCCCATGAGGACATTCACATGGAGATGTCATTGCCGCTATGACCGCCACTCCCGAGATCGTCCGAACAGGCTTTCGGCGAAGAAGATCACGAACAAGCTTCTGCTCTTCATCCGTCCCTACCCTGATAATATCAGGATGTTTAGGAAGAGTGGACAGCTTGTACTCTTTGCTGATAACCTTCTTCGCTTTGGTCAATTGCTTCTCATCAGAGATATCCCCGTCAAGCACCATGTCCAGCAACTTTCGGCATGCAACCCTGAAATTATCATTAACTTCCGATGTCATATTCAAAACCAGATTTAATAAAGTTCCAGGACCAACTTCTCCAGATGGATCCGTGGATTCGCACTGTCGATGACCATGGCATCTGTATCAGCTAGACTGCAGATGG
Source organism: Methanococcoides alaskense (assembly GCF_027594145.1). GTDB lineage: Archaea > Halobacteriota > Methanosarcinia > Methanosarcinales > Methanosarcinaceae > Methanococcoides > Methanococcoides alaskense. The sequence goes on from NZ_JAQFFK010000002.1 coordinate 59,509, forward strand.
CCCTTGCGATCTCACTTTCGCCCCTACCAGAATCCACTACCACAGAATGTAACTGTTGCAACACCTCGCCCCCTGTAAAACCTTCTTCGATAAGAAGCGTATCTATCAGTTTTCGTGCATTCAGTATATCATGCTCAATAGCAGCATTATGAAGCTCGGTCACATTTTTGGACACATCGACTAACGCTTCCTCATAAAGAATATCCCCTGTGATGGTTTTCCCAGGATGGTTCATGACCGCGAACTGAAGTGTAAGAAGGGCTTTGGAAATATCACCCCCTGCATAATAAAGCAGAGCATCGTAACCATCATCCGATATAGAGATGCCTTCCTTCTCTGCCACCGAGATCACAAATGCCCGGAGTGCATCGTCCGGCACATAAGTAAAGAACAGTTCCAGCCCCCTGGAACGCAAAGGAGCTATCAGTTTTGAAGGTTGCGTGGTAGATAATATGAACCTGCAGGTCCTGGTATATTTTTCCATCATGCGCCTTAAAGCGTGTTGGGCACTCGTTTCCAGAGATTCAACATTGTCGATGAAGATTATCTTATAATCTGCATCTAATGAACCCATGCCTGCAAATTCATTTATGACTTCCTTGAATATGGAAATAACACTGGAATATATCTTTTTGGGGTCATCGGTACCTATAATGTGAACAAAACGCTTATCCCTCACAAGATAGCGTTTCCCCTGATCAAAGAAATCAGAACCATTGAAGTAAGTGAAATTGTTCTCATAGTATTCCCCATAGAGCTCGTATGCCAAAGCGAACGCTGTGGAAGACTTACCGGAATTCACCGGCCCATGAAAAACAAGATGGGGAAGGTTGCCCGAATCCACAAGACGAACGAGAGAATTTACAGATTCACCGTTCCCCACAATATCCTCAAGCTTCTGAGGCCGGTATTTTACAGTCCATAGATCCTTCATTGAACAACCTCCAAACAACCATCACTCTGCTTTGTCAAGGACCACTTTGATCACTTTGCCATATACAGGTCTTGCAATAAGCACACCGATAAGCACACCAATTATTGTAGTGATGGCAAATCCCCTGAGAGCACCGAATCCCATGACCACCAGAGGTGACATAGCAATTGTCGTTGTCGCTGCAGCTGCAAATATAATAGCAAATGCCTTGGAGATCCTTTCCATGTAGACCTTGGTGGATGGAAGCTTGCCTTCATACAGAACTTCATCCGTGATGATCACAAGATGGTCGATACCCGTACCGATAGCCGCAATAATACCAGCTATTGCCGGAAGGTCAAGCTGCCAGTTAACAGCGCCAGCAAAACCAAGTATAATTATGACCTCACAGAGAGAAGTACCCACCATAGGCAACAGGATCTCTTTTTGATGGTATCTCCTGAACACCACTACAGCCACTGCCAACAATGCGAAAAGCCCTGCTAAAACCACCTGCCTCTTGAACTGATCACCTAATGCTGCATCCACCTGACCGGAGCCCATGAGCACGACATTAACAGGCAACGCACCTGCACGCAAATGTATCTGAAGCTGGTCTGCCTGAGTTTTACCATCCTCATCGGCACCCGTAGAAGCCTGCCAGGAATAGATAGGATGTTCGTCCAGTGCTGAAGCCGCGGAATAGCTCAATGGTGCACCATATACCTCATTGTCATCCAGGTACATGTAGAGCAGATGAGAATTAGGATCAGCGATAGCCCCGGTCTCAATGGCGATCTTCTGCAAAGCAAAAGCACCATCCTCATCGAGAGTGAAAGGAGTGTTCCAGTGACCATCCATCTGGGTAACAATACCCACTTTTTCTATAGAATCGCCATAAAGTACATGCACACTTTCATTTCCAGTGGTTTGCATGCGTATCTCGAACTTGCCTGGCTTCTCTACGATCTCCTTTGCCGTAGTAAGATCAGTACCTGCAAAATCGATCAGTATATACTCCTCGCCAACCGTACGCACAGGTATATCCTTAAGACCAAGGGAATTCAGCTTTTCACTAAGGATATCACGCGTCATGTCCCGGGTCTCTGTCCTGACACCTTCCCTGAATATCACATCCCCGCCACTTCCTGTAAGGACATTGCCTCCAACAGGGACCATCAATGTCTGTAATTCTTCCAGAGAGACAGCTGTACGGATCTCGTACTCAACACCATCCCCAACAAAAAGAGGAACAACCTCAGTATTGAGAGCCTTGGAAAGATATTGCATTATAAGGGTTTGTTTGTTAGTGGAAAGCACGATGCTACTTGTATCATCAGAAAATGAGATATCGGATGCCCCAAGACCCAAAAGGTCCATCTGGAGGCCAGAGACATATGTACTGGTCGTGAAAGTGACAGTATTGCCATCATTGGAATATCCCTCACCTTCATCCCCTGTAACACTTATGATCTCTATAGGAGCATCGATCGCAGACTCCACTATTTCGGTTACCAGCATTGAGATGTCGGCATCCAGTTGAGTAACGGCACCCTGCAACTTGATCTGTATCCATGAACCACCTTCAAGATCAAGACCATAATTAAGATCAGTGTTCAGACCCTCCTCAGCAGAGTAGCCCGGACCTATCATCACAACAGAGAGAACTACAGCCGCGATCAGTAACCAGACACGTATATCATTCTTCAATCCTTTCGGAACTTCCTCTTCCCTCATGTCCTTCTCCTCCTTGGAGTACTGCGGCGAACATGCCATCTCAGAATACCAGTGTTAAGTAGCCACGTATTCATCAGATCGGCAACCAGTCCAAATATAAGGACTATCGCAATGTCGGAAAGCAGATTTATCTGTGAAACAGAAGAGGTCACCAGATAAGAGAAGGTGGAAACAATATACATCACGACCAACGCAGCAAGCGTTGTAGTTGTCATGGTGATACCGGTATGCATCGCACGCCCGATGTTCTCATCAGGACTGCCCCTTCTCTTAAGGACACGAGTGGTCAGCAATATATCACTGTCTACCGAATAACCGATCAGCATCAACAGTGCTGCAACAGTTCCAAGGGACAGCTCGATCCCTACAAGGTTCATAAAACCAATAGCTATGGCAATATCTGAGAATGCGGAAAGCACCACAGCAAGTGATGGTACCGCCGTTCTGAAAATAAGGAACACAACAAGGGCCATACCTATGAACGAAAGACAAAGAGCTATCAAAGCCTGTGTCTGCAATTCCTTACCGTACAATGCACCTATCTGTTTTATCTCCACACTGCTATACTTGGAAGTTATTGCCTTCTCAATCTCAGACTGAGATTCGCCATCCATCGGGCCGAACTGTAGAATAGCACGGTCTCCGGTCTTACGGGCATCGACAATGGAATGAGCTGAATATGCAAGCTCAAGGGCTTCTGCAGATTCCTGCGTCTCAAAAGCGATCATCGTTCCGCCCTCAAATTCCATCCCAAGCTTCACCGGTGCTCCGGTCGTCGCAAATACGAACCCCGAAACTAAAAGGGAAAGCACCAACACTGCAAGTGGGATCGCGATCAATTTCTTATCATCGCAACTTCGTACAAAAGAGTCAAGATACTCTGTTAAAATGGCTGCCATTCTTAATGCTCCATTATTAAAAATATGTCACAATATAATAATCGTTACTATTCTCAGAATCATACACTACAACTTATATATACTACTTGCTATTTTCATTTAACACATGACTGAAAGACCTTCCATAGATGAATATTTCCTGGAGATAGCATCAGTTGTCTCAAAACGTTCCACCTGCCTGAGGAACAAGGTCGGTGCCGTCATCGTAAGGAACAAGAGAATTCTTTCGACCGGCTACAACGGCGCACCAAGCAATATGGAACATTGTCTTGATATCGGCTGCATAAGACAGCAGAACAATATCGCATCAGGAACCTGCCATGAGAAATGTAGGGCAGTACATGCGGAACAGAACGCCATCATACAGGCAGCCCTTCACGGAGTAGGCATAGGAGGCGCAACAGTTTACTGCACCCACCAGCCATGCATCCTTTGTGCAAAGATGATAATTAATTCCAATATAACCAAGGTAGTATACAGCACTCCATACCCTGACACCGACACGCAGGAATTCTTTAACGCAGCAGGTGTTGAAATGGTGTACATTCCATCTCAGGAATGACGAAGACACTTCAACCCTTTTCTAATAATATCCTCGCCTTCCCGGCGATACATTTCTTTTACGGACACATCATCGCTGCTATACAGATCAAAACCACGCACAATGACCACAGGGGTCCCACCTGCAGCCTCACCCATCAACAGGTTCGCAGCCGAAGCAACCTCATCAGCCACCGCTTCCTCGGTTATCTCAAGCACTTTCCCGAAAAGGTCCTTCTCACCCCGCCAGTTCTTGATAGGGTGAACACCATAGACACCCACCGCAACACCGGTCTGCCCGATCTTAAAGGATCGGCCATTCGTATCAGTGATAATTACGCTGACATCCTTGCCGCATAGCTCAGCAACATGCATTCCAATGGCCTTTGCAGACCCATCCGGATCATGCGGCATCTCCAGGAAATACTTATCATCCACATTGGAATCATCAATACCCGCATTTATACTTACATGACCGTTAAGGTTCTCAACAAGCAGTACCGGGAATTCAACGAGCTGTTCAACACTGTTGTCAAGCACTACTTGCACGAGCGCAGGATCGGTCCCACACTTTTTTGCCATTGCAACAGCACGTTCGGATGGAGTTATCGTATCTTTAAGGACCATTGCTGCCTCTGATTTTGCAACAATGGTAGATGCAATGACGACCACATCATGTGACTCAAGTTGTGTTCGCTCACATATCATAGCCGCAATATTGTCGCCTTCTTTGATAAGCGGTAGATCATCCACAGTAAAAAGTTCCATCTTCAAAATGATACCTCGATCAAGATTGTATCGAAAATAATAATAACATGGTAAATAATACTATCCACATAAACGGTATTGCGGCGATGATGAGAGTTACCCCGACCGAGCAAAATATGACGATAAACTCTGACTGATGCCGCAAACTATCATCGGTGGGTAAAAAGAGAGGAAGATAGATCACTCGATCATTATCTTCGTTTTTTCTTCAGCTTTTGTCTTTGGAAGCGTTATGGCCAATACACCATATTCCAACTTTGCTTTTAAGCCTGCTTTGCCCGTTCCATCATGAGCTGAACGAGGTCACAACCCCGCACAATTCCAAGAGAACCTTTTTTCATAGCATCCTCATCGAAAGTCTCCACATCATCGACCTCATCCTCAAGTGTGGAATACATCACGAAAGGAACCGGTTCTGAAGTGTGCGTCCTGAGAGCTATGGGGGTCGGATGGTCAGGAAGAACAACTATAGTGTAATCCTCATCACTTTCTCTTGCAGCACGAAGGACCGTACCCACTACATTCTCATCGAAATCTTCGACCGCCTGCAACTTAGCTTCAAGGTCGCCCATATGCCCAGCCTCATCCGGAGCTTCCACATGGACCACGACAAAATCCTTGTCCTTCAGGGATGCCATGGCAAATTCCGCTTTACCCACATAATTGGTATCAAGATATCCGGTAGCTCCGGGAACTTCAATCACATCGAGACCTGCATATATCCCAAGTCCCATTACAAGGTCCACCGCTGAAATTACCGAACCTGTAAGTCCGTAAAGCTCCTCGAACGTACGGAAGCTCGGTGCATACCCCTGCCCCCATAACCACAAGGAATTACCAGGATTCTTACCCTCTGATATCCTCTTCTCATTTATTGGATGAGCTTCCAGTATCGGGATGGAGTCCTCGATAAGCTTTCCAAGTACATCACTGCCATCCCCTTTGGGCATATGGTCATCCATATACCCATCGATAACGTCATGAGGAGGAGTACAATCCGCATTTGCCCCAAGGCCATTGGATGCAACAAGGAGATGACGGTAGCTGATACCCGGATAGAATTTCAATTCCTCACTTCCAAGCTCAGCATCCACAGCTTCGATAAGTTCCTTTGCTTCCTCACTTGTAATATGACCGGCACTGTGGTCTGCAATAAGGCCATCCTTGATAGTGATAAGATTACACCTGAAAGCCACATCTTTCGCACCTAAGGGGATGCCCATGCTTGCAGCTTCAAGGGGAGCACGTCCCGAATAATACAAAGCAGGGTCATAGCCCATAACAGACATGTTAGCAACATCGCTTCCCGGAGGATAACCCTCAGGAACATTTATCGCAAGCCCCGCAAGACCGTTCTTTGTCATCTGGTCCATATTAGGAGTGTTTGCTTTCTGTAGGACCGTCCTGCCACCAAGCAATTCCAGCGGATGATCGGCCATCCCATCACCAATGAGAATAATATATTTCAATTATACACCTCTTTTTCATAATAAAAACCAAAACGACCAAATGAATGTGTCGATAAAGATATAAACACTGTTACCTTTTTTAGCAATATTAAAGTATCTTCGTGAATGGTGAGGTTAATGAAATATATACATTTTGTAATCATAGGATTTTTTGCCATGCTGCTTGCAATAACCCCTGCAACAGCACTTGACTCGACCGAACCAATAATACACTACTCTGAAAGTGTGATAGATATTGGCACCAAACTTACATTTGACCAGGGATACACCCTGCATATATCAGATATCAACGAGAACAATGGAGATATCTGGGTAGAGGTATTGCGTGATGGAAAGGTTGTCAAAGAGGGAGATGGGGCCGGACAAGAAGATGACCCTTTCGAATACATATTGACAGTTGAAGCAGAAGATGCTGATGAAGAGGACAAGGAATACCTTGTGTTCCGGGTCACGCCAAAGGATGTCGTTTCCAAGGACCCTGCCTCTGCAAAGATAAGGATAGAGCAGTTCCACAACCCTGAAGAGGACCTCAATGACCTTTTGATATATGACGATTCAAGGTCTGTCAATGTAGGAGAAGAACTAGATCTGGAAGAAGGATTCTCACTAAAAGCATCCAACTATGACGACGAGGAAGAGACCATCACCATAACACTGGAAAAGAACGGTCACCTCGTCAAAGAGATGAATGATATGGAAAAAGGCGAGATATTCAGCCATTACAAGACAGTTAACGGAGAGATAACAACAATTGTAATTGCGAACATATATGAGTTCTTTGATAGCAGCGAAACTATCGTTTTCCTGAAAGAGGTTTCACAAAGAGAAGATGTCATAATAGAAAGTAATGTGGAAATAACGATAGAAGGCCTTGCCGGAGATGTGATAAGGGAAAACGAACGCGCTATAATCCACTATGAACTTGACAATGATGCATCCGAAATAAAGGTATATGTGGATGATGACCGGATAGATACTCGCAAAGAAGTGGATGAAGGAAAATACGCATCGATCACAGACAAAATGGATACAGGAACATATGAGGTCACAGTAACCATTGTTTCTGAAGATGGGTCCGTATATTCAGAGGATAGCTCATTCACTGTCGAGAAGAGCAACTCAATAAAAGAGACGAGCTTAGACGTAGAGAACACGACTAAACTCAATGAAGTGATAGAAGACACCGAGAATGTAACTGATGCTGTATCAGAGGTAATTTCAGACTCTACCGATGATGTAAAAGGATCAAGCGTTTTCAGCTATGTAGTTGTTGCAATACTGATCGCACTTACTGCATTCTTCTTAAAAAGGGAATTCAGCTGATTCCCTTTTTTATCTTGGCAACAATGCCAGGATACTCGTTCATAATCTTTATATTACACTGCTGTCCTTATAGCCACATTCAAATCAAGCTCAATTTACAAATGTGATCATCTATGAGATATGTAATGAAATTCGGCGGAACATCCATTGCAGATGGAAAGAAGATACGCCATGTTGCACAACTTTTGATAAGCTATAAAGAGGAAGACAACCAGGTCGTAGCTATCACTTCAGCACTCGGCAGTGTTACTGATGGGCTTCTTACAAACGCAGCGGAAGCATCACAAAAAGGCAAGGTCTCCCAGGTAAAGGAGTTCATGACAGACCTTGCAAAGAAGCACTATGATGCGATCAGTGATGCCATCGATAATGAAAGGATCGCGGACGAGGTCATTGAGACCATCGACATCCGCATCGATGAACTCGAAAAGGCCCTTATAGGCATCTGTTACCTTGGAGAACTGACCCCGCGTTCCATAGATTATATCTCATCCTACGGAGAACGTCTGGCAGTCCCCATAATCAGTGGTTCGATACGTTCCCTGGGCACAGATTCAAAACCATTTACCGGCGGAGAGGCAGGTATCAACACTACAGAGGACTACGGAAACGCCAGACCCCTGCAAAAAAGCTATGCACAGATAAGGAGAACCATAGGACCTCTTGTGGAAAATTCAATTCCGGTCGTCACAGGATTCATTGCAGAGGACGAGAATGGCATCATAACCACTCTCGGACGCGGAGGTTCCGATTTTACTGCATCCCTTGTCGGCGCTGCGGTCCAGGCAGATGAGATATGGTTATGGAAAGAGGTTCACGGCATCATGACCACTGACCCTAAAATAGTACCGGAAGCATCCACGATATCACAGATATCATACATCGAAGCAATGGAACTATCATATTTCGGTGCCAAGGTGCTTCATCCAAGAGCCATAGAGCCTGCCATCAGCCATGGCATACCGGTACGTGTAAAGAACACGTTTGACACACAATTCCCCGGAACCCTCATCGTTGCAGACCAGAATTGCAGTGAAGAAGTAGCAAAAGCAGTGACACTGATTAGAAAGGTAGCAGCCATCAACATATGCGGTGCAGGCATGGTAGGTACCATTGGTACTGCTGCAAAGATCTTTTCCACCCTTGCCAACGCCGGAGTTAACATCATCATGATCAGCCAGAGCTCATCTGAAGCGAACATGTCACTCATAGTTGAGCAGGCCCACCTGAAAAGGGCCATTAAAGCTCTGGAGCATGCATTCAATGAAGGTGTTGTCGGAGAGGTTGCATACGATGAAGATGTCTGTGTGGTCGCTGTGGTAGGTGCTGGAATGGACGGCAGCCCAGGAGTTGCAGGGAAGATCTTTGGTGCTCTCGGAAAAGAAAAGATCAACGTAATTATGATAAGCCAGGGTTCGTCCCAGCATAACATTTCATTTGTAGTAAAGGAAGAAGATGCAGAAGAAGCCGTGAGAGTTCTGCATCGTGACTTCGGTCTCGGAAAAAAGAACGGATGCAACTAAAAGAGGGAATTAAATGAACGAGAAACATCTTACATATGCAGATTCTGGTGTCGACATCGAGAAAGAGGAATCGACAATTAAGGCACTTACAAATGGAATGACCTACAAACGCGAAGGTCTCGGTGCCCCTCTTACAAGCATCGGTCACTACGCAGGACTTATCGATTTCGGCGAATATGCACTTGCAATGGCAACCGATGGCGTCGGTTCAAAAGTGCTTATAGCAAATGAGATGAAGCGCTGGAACACTGTAGGCATCGATTGTATCGCAATGAACGTCAACGACCTTCTTGCAATCGGCGCAGAACCCATCAGTTTTGTCGATTATCTTGCCCTTGAGAAACACTCTGATGACTTTGCAAGCCAGATAGGAGAAGGACTTGTCAAAGGCGCTGAGATCTCAAGAATGAGCATCGTAGGCGGCGAAACTGCAACCCTGCCGGAGATCGTGAACGGTTTCGATCTCGCAGGCACATGTCTTGGAATGGTCAAGAAGGATGAAGTGATCACCGGAGAAAAAGTTCAGCTTGGAGATGTACTTGTGGGAATTCCCAGTGATGGTGTTCACAGCAACGGCTATACCCTTGTGAGAAATATAGTCAAGGAATCAAGACATTCCTACCACGAGGATTTCTCTTACGCCACAGAGACCACATTAGGGGACGAGCTCCTTATCCCAACCCGCATTTACATGGAAGTCCTTGATGTGATAAAGGAATGTGACGTTCACGGACTCGCACACATCACAGGAAGCGGACTATTGAAACTTAAAAGGGTAACAGACCTTGGTTTTGACTTCACTGACCCCATAGAGCCAGGAAATATATTCAAGTTCCTGCAGGAAGAAGGCAATGTGGATGAACTTGAGATGTACCGCACATTCAACATGGGAATGGGATTCCTCATTATCTTACCTGAAGAAGATGCTGAAAAGGCTGCAGAGATGACAGGTGGAAAGATAGTCGGAAAGATAGTTGAAAGCGGCATTCGTGTACGCGACCTTCAGATAGTGTGAAATATGTCCTGTATAAACGATATCCCCTATGAGATCCTCCTCAAAGGAGCCACACCTAAGGAATGTGAAGACTTCATCAAGAAAGAATGTGATGAGGTCTATCACGTCAAAGGCGGCTACAAATTACATGGGATCATGCTCCGCGGAGGAGACTCCATACCCATCGGAATAAAAGGAGACGACCTGATATTCCAGTTCATAAAACCATGTAGCGGCCTATACATTCTCAGATATCCTGACGCAAAGGAAGATATCGAACAGCTACGCAATAGCCAGAAATAATCATATCTTCGATCGTTTTGCTTTTTCACTGATATATTTGAGGAATGCTGACGAAGGGAACTCATGGATGGTCGTGGCTATTACCAGCCCATCCCCTATTTCCTTTACTACCAGCACCGCATTTCCTTCACTGTTCTCTATTATGACCCTCCCATCGGTCTCTGAATAATAACCATCACATTCCACATTATCCTGAACATCTGCAATACAGGATACCTCGTGGGATGACACCTGCACCAGCCCGACCTCCCCGTGCTTTTCTATATAGGTAAGTCTCATGGGCAGCCAATCGTGCACATATTCAGGCATAAGTGCACCGAACACCACAAGAATACCGCCGGAGCGAACAAATCTCTCAAAGGACCTGGCATTATTCTCTATACCCGGACATATCTTAGTGTATGCAGGATTTGCAAATCCTGTAGGTATGACCACACACTTACAGGGAGGAAGAAAAGGGGTTCCGACTGAAGTCGAAAGAACACGCTGACATTTAAGACCGTTCTCTGTAAAGAGCTTCTCAAAAAGTAAAGGGTTATCCCAAAGTAGCATCACATCTGTCATGAAAAGAACTTATCATGAATCGATTTAACATTTATGGAACTTTGAACTAGAACAAATAAACAAGCGAAGAAAAAAAGGAGAAGTGAGAGTATGAACTCTCACACTGTATTGAGATATCTTTCGATCTCCCAAGGATGTACCTGAATGCGATAGGAATCCCATTCAGCCTTTGCGAGACTCAAGACACTATTGATCACATGAGTACCGAGTGCTTCTATTAAGAGCTCATCTTCTGCCAGATACTTTACAGAATCATTAAGTGTTGATGGAAGGGTTTCGATACCAAAGTCCTTGAGACCTTTATCAGTGAGCTCAAAGATGTTCTCTTCTCTGTTATCCCCAGGATCGATCTTGTTCCTTATACCATCAAGACCTGCTGCAAGAACGGCAGCGAAAGTGATGTAAGGGTTGCATGATGGGTCAGGGCTTCTAAGCTCTACACGAGTACCCTTGCCCCTTGCCGCAGGGATACGGATAAGAGAGCTTCTGTTGGCACCAGACCATGCGATGTAGACCGGAGCTTCATAACCCGGAACAAGGCGCTTGTAGGAGTTTACAAGTGGATTGGAAATTGCGGTTATAGCTTTTACGTGTTTGAGAAGACCACCGATAAAGTAGCGTGCTTCATCACTTATCTGCATATCACCATCAGCATCATAGAATATATTCTCGCCATTCTTTGAAAGGGAGAGGTTTACATGCATACCGGAGCCGTTCTCACCAAATATCGGTTTTGGCATGAAAGTTGCGTGCAATCCGTTGAGCTTCGCGATGGTACGGGTAACATACTTGAAGGTCGTTACGTTGTCAGCGGTCGTAAGGGCATCGCCATACTTGAAATCGATCTCATGCTGACCAAATGCAACTTCGTGGTGTGAAGCTTCGATATCAAATCCAAGGTCCATGAGAGTTAATACGATATCACGGCGGATATCCTCTGCAAGGTCTGCCGGTGCAAACTCGAAATACCTGCCAAAGTCATGAGGAATAGTTGTTGCTTTTCCATCCTGTTTTTCGAAAAGGAAGAACTCGAGTTCAGGGCCCACATTCAGTGAGAATCCCATCTCTTCCGCCTCTTTGATGACCTTTTTGAGTGCGTAACGGGGATCCCCTTCAAAAGGAGTTCCGTCAGGAAGATGGATATCACATATCATCCTTGCAACGACACCCTTCTTCTGGTTCCATGGAAGGATGGCAAAGGAAGAAGCATCCGGTTTTAGAACCATATCAGACTCATTGATACGAACAAACCCTTCAATAGAAGAACCATCGAAGGATATCCCTACACTAAGAGCCTTTTCGATCTGTGTTACAGGAATTTCCACGTCTTTCACGACACCCTGAATGTCCGTGAACTGTAACCTTATGAACTTAACATTGTTACTCTCAATTGCTTTGAGAACATCTTCTTTAGTATTGATATTCATTGCATCACCCACATCATGGATCGTTTTATGCTGTTTTGATATAGAGTATAATAAGATATTATGCTCTAAAACTTGCCTTTCTATATATATTCTTTTGGTAGAAGAGTAGAAATGATAAGAAAAAGGGGAACTGAGGATTCTCTTTGAGGGGACGGAATATTTTCGTTTTTATGAATCCAGTATCAATTTTGACGGTTGGAACCCTTCAGTTGCCCTTTATCAGATGATATTTGATATTGTAAGGGATGAGATATATAATCATTGGTGATCAATATTCATGCCGATACAATCTCTTTTTTTATTTAAACAAATCTAATGCCAACATCATGCATCTTGTTGCGTATGGCGATATTGATCACCAATGGTGTCAAAGATTCGACCATTCCGGAAGTCTCAAGTGGACCGATATCTAAAGGTCGCATGTTAGAGATATCATTTACAAGTCCGAACACTATTTTCTTTGAATGCATGCAGTTGCCACATACTGCAATATCATAATCAAGTTCGACATCAAGGTCTGCAAGTTTCTTTGCAGGAACGTTGTGGAACGCGGATACAACTTCAATATCAGCTGGCAAAAGTTTTTCTATCTCTGCTGCAGCACTGCCAGCTGCGGGAGTCGTGTAACAGAAGTAATCAGCATTATACTCGGACTTGGAAGCATCGATAGTAATGTGTCCATTAACGGTTGGATCAGGCTGTATGTAACAGCGGTCCTTTTCCATAGGAACTACAACTGAAACTACGATCTGGTCCTTGAGGACAGGTGTTATGAGCTCGATGATAGAAGGAACCTGTTCATAACGAACTGCAATGATTATCACATCTGCAACTTCTGCGGCGGACTTGTTGTCCATACCTTCGATCTTGGAATCAAAACCCCTTTCATTCAGGATACGAGTATATTCTTCTGCGACTGTAATAGCTTTCTCAGAATTTCTGGAACCTATTACCACATCATGCATCTTACCCCAGCGCAGGGCAAAGCCTTTACCAATATTGCCAGTTCCACCAAGGATTGCGATCTTCATAATGACCTCTAATCTCCCAAGTTAGTTATATCTTTTTTGATAAGTAGAATGCGATATCCAATGACGAACATTTAGAATTATTGAATATAATGCAAATGTTTTAGGACATCACAGGTTAAAAAAGGGAGAAGATCACCCCCTCCCTTCAAACCAAGAGTTATTTTTCGAAAATATCTACAATGCTTAGTATAACCATCCGCGGTCTGACATTGCTTCAACTACACGGTTGACAGCTACGACATATGCTGCGGTTCTCATGTTGACATTGTATTGCTTGGAAGCTTCGAGAACAGAGTGGTATGCGTTGGTCATCTTTGCGTCAAGTCTGTTGTGGACCCTCTCTATACTCCAGCGGTACATGTAGAAGTTCTGCACCATCTCGAAGTAAGATACTGTCACGCCGCCACCATTACAGAGGAAGTCAGGAATGAGGTGTACGCCTTTCTGAAAGAGCATCTCATCTGCTTCTGGGGTGGTTGGACCATTTGCAAGTTCTGCAACGATCTTTGCTTTGATCATGTCTGCATTATCGTGTGTGATGACGTGCTCAAGAGCTGCTGGGATAAGTATATCGACATCAAGCTCAAGGATGTCTTCGTTGGAGATAGGTTCTGTGCCTGCGAGACCAATAACTGAACCGGTTGCCTTCTTGTGCTCCTGTGCTGCTTCTGCGCTGATACCGTTCATGTTGACAGCACCACCGCGGCTGTCACTTACAGCGACGACCTTGCATCCGAAGAGCTCTTCACAGAGAGTTCCAGCGAAATAACCTGCATTACCGTATCCCTGAATTGCGACAGTTGCGTCCTTAAGTTCAAGACCGATCTCTGCTGCTGCTTCACGGACTGCGTAAAGACCACCACGTGCTGTAGCGTCGCCACGACCGAGGGAACCACCAATGCTGAGTGGCTTACCGGTGATGACACCAGACTGGTTCTTGCCAGAGAACTTGGAGAACTCGTCCATCATCCATGCCATCATCTGTGGGTTGGTGTAGACATCAGGAGCAGGTACATCCTTGTCAGGACCTACGATCATTGAGATGCTTGAAATGTACTTCCTTGAAAGGCGCTCAAGTTCACCCTGGGACATTTCCTTAGGGTTGCAGATAACTCCACCCTTACCTCCACCGAGGGGGATGTCCATAACTGCACATTTCCATGTCATCCATGCTGCAAGTGCCTTGACAGTGTCAACGGTCTCGTCTGGGTGGAAGCGGATACCACCTTTTGTTGGACCTTTTGCATCATTGTACTGTACCCTGAATCCCTGGAAGACCTTGATACTTCCATCGTCCATGCGGATAGGAAGGGACACATGCATTTCCCTCATTGGGTTCTTCAGGATATCATGAATGCCCTCATCGAGCTCAAGGATATCTGCACACTTCTGTAACTGCTTTCTTGCATTCTCAAATGGGTTTTGTTCTGCCATTATTTTACCTCACGTTTAGTTTTTTAAATTGTAATAGGTACATATAAAAAAACTTATGCAACCCTAATCTTTTTTATTAATATATAGTCATTTTTGCCACCAAGACTGTAACCATTACATCCCGTAGCTTGACAAGGATACTTATTACCGCTATCTCATATAAATAGATTGCGTTATAGCAAGCATATAAATAAATAAAAAAAGAGAGGAAAACATCCTATAGCGCTTTATTTTAATAGTCATGTCTTGGAATTACCACCAATTCATCTGAACAGGGCATCCTTTCCCCTACCTTCCAATTACCGGCCTTACATCATAGCCAACATCAAAGGATCCCACAGTGAAAAAACGAGTGTCCAGAACTCCACAACTTGCACCGACACGCCCATCCCTTCGCTGCCCCACAGAACCGGGATCCACTATCCTGACAACCCAAACCCCCAGGCACAGCCGGTCATGAGGAATGGAAAACATCGAATCCAGAGCTTCAAGATCACTGCGCGTATCAGAAAAAAGAAGTAGTTCCAGAAAGGAAATGAAAGCTAACACATAATATAACAGCTATTTGAAGCCTTTTTGCAAACCATTTTGCGTAATACCATACGACCAGAGTACGATGACAAAAGAACAACACGTCAATTACCACCCATTGAAATGGGTGGTCTCCTTGCACCAACTATTATGAAAATTAAACACAGACAAAACGTTATCTTTATATCATCCTACCATGTACTGTACTCTGGCGCATTGTAAGGTCCTTGCATGAGAATATGGCAGAGCCTTTCTGTGATTGTATAGACAACCTCAATGCGGCACATACGATAATGCAATATAAGCCTGACACGAGGGAAACCGGAAGGGACAGCGGGAATCCCAATAGGATGAACTTTCGGAGTTAGTGGGCCAGGTTACAGCATTATCGACATTTTCTAAATACACCTATCGAAGAGTTCTTACTATGGACACATCTTTTGAAAAAGCTATTAAAGAAACAAAAGATGGTATCGCCATCGATCTGGAAGTTACCCCTGGGTCAAAGAAAGCCTGTTTTCCTGCAGGTTACAACCAGTGGCGGGAACGTATAGAGATCAAACTTACATCCGCAGCACAGAAAGGGAAGGCTAACGGACAGCTTATAGAGATCGTGGCAGACTTTTTTAACATCAGTTCAAGGGATATTATGATCGTATCCGGTGCAAAGAACTCAAAGAAGACAATAGTCATAAGTGGACCTGATCACAGAAAAGTGGTTTTAGCACTTGATATTGTCTTGATGAAATAGTAGATACTTCTGCCGATAAACAGAAACCATTAAAGATATATATTATTGTCTGCACATAAATAGCAATGACACTGACACAAATTCTTAAAGATTCGAATAGTTTTTTTGAAGAGAAGATAAATACCGAAATTGAATTTAAAACTCCCATTCTTGTAATGCTATTTATCGGAGCATTAGCTGCCATAAGTGCCATTATCACAACCCAACAGATCATGAGTGTCATACCAGAAGAACTTGCAGTTCTGGGAAGTGTTGGCATTGTATTCGGAGCCATAGCAGCAGTCGCTGGCACACTGATAGGATGGGTAATATACACAGCAATATTCTACATCTTATCGTCATTCCTTGGAGGACAAGGGGACTTTAAAAGAACACTTGAATTCGTTGCATACGGATTTATACCAACCATTGTTAGCAGCTTACTAACTATTTATGTAATGTCAAGCGTTATTTCAATGGCAGATATGATCACACAAGACCCCGCTAACATAAAGGGGACCCTTCTTGCAGACCCAACCATACAAATGATTACCATAATAGGAATTATCATCAATCTGTGGAGTGCTAACATCTGGAGATATGGCCTTGTTCATGCAAGGAACATGACCATAAAGAACGCAACAATAGCAGTTATGATCCCCATCGGAATATCAATATTATTCAGCATAAAAAGCCTTATTGGGCTGTAAGTAAAAAAACCGATAATTAAGAATTATCGAATAATAGAAAAGTATTGAACTATTTTAAAAAAATAAGAGGGGGATCATGCCATATGATCCCTGACTGCCTGAGCAGTACCCTCACCATTGAAGGCCTTGATGAAAAGAAGGGTCTCAACATAGCACATTGCATCAATTGCTTCCAGCGTATCCTCGCTCACTGAATAGATCCTATCAAAGAACTCTTTGATAGCAAATTTACTGAACTTGCCAAATAGCTCATTGTCGTTCTTTTCCGGAGCCTTTTCCTGATAATTTGCAATTGTCCAATCCCAGATATCCTTGTAGAGTTTCGGTTCATAGACCTTGAAAATATCCCAGACGATGTTCTGGTAGAAGGTTGCTACATTGCCCTTTACAATATCGCCATGAGGGAAATGATTGTGGATAAGGTCACGTGGGGTACCAGTGATACCATGCTGTGCGATCCTTACATCAAGATCGTTGTCCTTCAGTGCCTGTGCTACTGCAATGGTCTGCTCTATATCTACAGATACCTGTTCGATGAGGTTACCATTGGTATCATAAGTGTTCCCATGAGCACTACCGTTAGCAATTGCCAGGAAGTGAGGATAAACACCGTTCTCGTTCAATGCCTTGATGAAAGTAGCAGCTTCCTCCGGCTGGGTCAGAACCCTGCCATTCTCATCTTCCCTTCCGATCTCGCCGACCTCGACCTCAAGACCATATTCCTTATCGCCCATACCCTCTTTGATGTGGAGCCCGATCTTTGTTGTTGCATCGATATTGTTCGCAAGTTCTTCACGTAGATTGCCACCCTGGAAATTGAACAAATGGGATGCGTCAATGGCAAAGGAAGTGTAACCAGCCGCTATCTGTGCATCCACAAGCTTTTTCGTCTCCTCGATATCTTCATCAGTACCCTTCTTGATTCCGATATGATCCGCATGCAATGCCCACATATCGAACTCAAGCTCTTTTGCGGCATCTCTTGTTATCTTGGAGATCGCAGCAGGGGTCAGACCTGCATAGCCACCTTCCAGATTGCACTCAGATCTTGCCAGCTCAAGAATAAGCGGCGCATCCATTTCTTTTGCTGCTCGCATGATGCCTTTTGTCACAAGGGCGATACGAGGATTTGCAGTCATAATTATCGTGTTCTTATCAAGCAGGCTCTTAAACATAAATGAGCTTGGTATCGGTTCAAAACTGTTATTGGTCATGGGATTATCCTCAAAAGTTCATTTAACGTATTTTTGTTATTAGATGTATCTTTCAATTATAATCATTTCTATAGACAAAATGAAACAATGCACATCAATGCTCAGAAAAGGACAAAACCACAAACTCTAAATATTTAACTCCTAATCCATTAGAGTAAGAAATACGGAGGAAGGAAAATGGAAATGGCCGAACTATTGAAGCTGGAAAATAATCTTACAGATATGGGTACAAATGAACTGTATACCTATGCGACCGAAAAATATCCGGAAGTTCTGAACATGGGGCTGGGGAAGAAGAAATTGGTGGTTCGGAGAATACTGAACCATGAAAGGAACAAGATGAACGAAGAATAAACTGCAGAGTAAACCTTACATTCCTTTTAACTTTTTTATATCAATATATTGTACGGTCAGAGGCCGAACATTGTCAGAAGGAATTTTGATATTACAAACTCGTATATCAAGATAAACAGTACACTGATAACTATCAGGGCCACCAGTCCAACCGAAGTACAGGTGATCCTTTCCATACATTCTTGCGAACAACAGAGTTTCATTAGCATTACACCCCCATATTATGCTAAAGACATTACAATTTTAAAGAAAGAGTTGAAACTACATCAACGTTTGTGTGAGGAAAGCATTTCCACTTTGTAGATAAGGAAGGTCAACAAAGACCAGATCATCATATCAGAAAAAAAAGAAAAGGAAGAGAAGAACATTCAGAATGCCTTTTAGCATCTCTCTTCAACCAGACTTGTACTAACACCCATCACACGAATACGTGTTTCAAGAGGATGCGACCATCCATCAGGGATGATCTCCTGTTTCTCTACATCCACACTCACATGCTCGGAATCCATACCTGCATCCATCATATACTGCATAATGGTCTCCCTCCCGGTCTTCGAAGCGTACTCAAGTGCTTCTTCATATTCATAGAAGCTCTCTCGTCCTTTCTCGGAAAAGACATAGAACTCCCAGTCAGGTGCTGCCATTGATGCAGGTCTCACAAGGAAATCCACTCTGCGAATACCTTTTGCTGCCAATGCACCGGTAGCATTCCCCACATTTGAATATTCAGGCACGATGATCTTTGCATCCAATATTGACTGCAGGTCCTCAAGGTATGCGATCACAGGGCCACCTATGAGCACGACCGGAATATCCACCTTGAATTTCGTAGGGGATTCTATATCGAATATCTTACGTATCTCCGTCTTGGAAATTCCTTCAAGGAAGAAGGACATAAGATCAGATGCCATGTTCTTTGCAAATTCCTGCTTTACAAATGATGCAAACTCAAAAGCATCACGTTTGCACAATGAACCAAGGTATTTGGCACCGATCTCAGAAGCTTCGACGGTATGTTCAGTATAGTCCCTAAGAACATGAAGTGCATCAGTGGGAGTGAAACCTATTGTCTGTATCAGACGTTTCTGCAAAAGCGAATCCAGGTGCTTTGACGAAGGATATTTCTTCATCCTGCTATGCAACTCCCTTATGGAAGTCGGCTCATCGGAGATAAATCTGAAAACCTCCATTTCCTGTGAGCTTATGTCTATGGGATCATAGCCAGTCCTGATGTAAAATTTGGTGGGCTGGAAGTTTATCCCAAGTAGACCCCTGGAAGGCATTGGATTTGCCCTGAGCTGGTCCAGAAAGCCAGGATAGAGGTCGGCTGCACGGCAGAGAGGAATTACCCTGCGAGGACCGATATTGACGTGATTGTCCTTTACCCAGATATCACTGTCCCCACCCATTGCAGAGGTCTC